>NZ_JBBYHR010000002.1:0-605829 GCF_038289855.1 Flavobacterium arundinis | reverse complement strand
TAAAACATCTTTGTCTATTAGTTTCAACAAAGAACTTACGCTTATTTTCTTTGGCATAATCAAGTTTATAAATCTAATATATGAAAATATTTCAATGAACTTTTGTCTTCCGAACACCTATGTTTTAAGAACCTTGTAGGTCTAAAATTATTAACAATTACACCTACAAGGTTTTTAAAACCTTGAAGAAGCAAAACCCGGAACACTGAACTCCAAACCATGAACATTCTTCGTTTATACTAACGTCAAGTTAAATAGCAAGCCTTATTAACAGTAAAAATCTAATTTTATTCGCGATTAAAATAAGGTTCCATGAAAACATCCGCAAAAAAAATAGCACTCAAAATAGGGAAGTGGCTTGGCATATTCATTGCCTCGGTATTGCTGCTGATGTTCCTCATACCGCTGCTGTTTCCAGGCATGGTTTCGGAGCAGGTAAAGGCGCTGGCCAATAAAAGCCTTGCAGGTGAACTGAACTTCTCCAAATCAAAGCTTTCCTTCTTCACGCATTTTCCATCGCTCACCGTATCGCTGGACGATCTTTCCCTGAAAGGTTCGGCTCCGTACCAAAATGATACGCTCCTTAAAGCCGACCAGGTGGCCTTTGGCATCAACCTGAAGCGGCTGATTTTCGACAATGAAGTGAAGATCGATGAGCTTTATGTTTCCGATGCATTTATCAATGTAAAAGTCAACGATAAAGGGGAGGCCAATTACAATGTGTACGTATCCGAAAAAGACCAGCCTAAAGATACCCTGTCCGAAGGAACGGCCATCAGGCTTGACCGCATAGATCTCGACAATTGCCACATCAAATACAGCGACCGTTCGGCCAAGATACTGGTAGATGCTTATGGATTTAATTATTTAGGCAAAGGCGACCTTAGCGAGGATGTATTCGACCTCCGTACCGATGCACGTATCGATTCCGTTGACTTTTATTATGACCGTGTTCCCTACCTCGAAAAGAAAAGCCTTCGTGCCGACCTGATTACCCGTATCAATACTAATTCCCTATCCTTCATCCTGCAAAAGAACGAGCTCAAAATAAATAAGCTACCGGTAGAATTTACAGGAATATTTACGATACTCAAAGATGGCTACAACATCAACATTGATGCGGCTTCAGAGAATACAACTGTTAAGGATTTGCTGTCGGTTCTGCCGCCGCAATACCTTACCTGGCTCGATGAAACCAACATACAAGGCCGCAGCGACCTGCTGTTTACCTTTAAGGGGCGGTATAACGCTGCCACAAAACAACAACCCGACCTTGGTTTTAACCTGAAGATCAATGACGGGTCGGTAGAATATGACGGCGCACCGGTACCGCTTACCGATTTTAACCTCGACCTGAATGCTATGCTGCCTTCACTCGATGTCGAAAAGCTGAATATCAACCTCCGAAAGCTCGACTTTAAGGTTGGAGACAAAGATTATTTCCATGCCTTTTTACAAACGAAAGGTCTTACTGAAATGGACGTTAAGGCCAATATAAAAGGGACGCTCGACCTGAAAACCCTGGACGCGGCGATAGGGCTGCAAAACATGGACCTGAAAGGCATGCTCAGGGCCGATATTGAAGCCGACGGGCAATACAGCGCCGAAAAGAAACTATTCCCCAAAGCCAAAGGCGGTATCAACCTGCAAAACGGCTGGCTTAAAACCGATTATTATCCCAACCCGATCACCGATATAAAATTTGTGGCGAATATTCAGAACGGCAATGGCACCTTTGAAGATTTAAAAGTAGCTGTCACCCCGGCATCATTCGTTTTTGAGGGCAACCCCGTTTATGTAAATGCTACAGTTTCCGACTTTGCCGACCTTTTTTACGACGCACGCATAAAAGGCGAATTGAATGTTGGGAAAATATATAAGGTATTTAAACAGCAAGGGCTGGATGTTACCGGCTATGCAAAGGCAGATCTTTCATTGAAAGGCAGGCAGAGCTACGCCACCACAGGGCAGTATGATAAGCTGAATAATAAAGGAACCCTTGTGCTGAAGAACATAAAAACAACTTCGGAGCTTTTCCCGAAAGCGTTTTTTATAAGTGAGGGTTATTTCACCTTCCAGAATGAGAAGATGTGGTTTGATAAATTCAGGGCGAATTATGGCAAGTCGGATTTCTCCATAAACGGCTACCTGCTCAACACCATTAATTATTTCCTCGAATCGCACGGCACATTGAGCGGAAACTTCAACCTGAAATCGAAATTCATTAAAGTGGATGAATTCATGGCGCTTAAGGAAGGCGAGAACAAAGACCGTAAGGCCGAGGTAGAATACGCAAAAGAAGACCACCCGAAAATGAGCGGCGTGGTAGTACTGCCAACCAACCTGAATGTTTCGCTTGTCGCTAATGCCGATAAGGTAGAATATACAGGATTGGTACTCAACAATCTTATAGGAAAGGTAGGGATATCCAAAGGCAGGCTCTTCCTCGAAAACACCAATTTTAATATTATTGGATGCAAGGTAGGCATTGATGCCAGCTATAAGAATGAATCCCCGACGGCGGCCAATTTTGATGTTCATTTTACGGCTAAGGATTTTAGCGTAAAGCGGGCATATAACGAGATACCGTTATTCCACGACCTGGTTACCGCTGCAGAAAAAGCAGAAGGTATCATCTCGGTCGATTACAAGATAAAAGGCGACCTTGACGGGAACATGAGCCCTATCATGCCTTCTCTCGATGGTGGTGGGACGATTTCTTTGCGGGATGTAAAAGTAGTGGGTTTAAAGCTGTTTGGCGGCATAAGCTCGAAAACAGGCTCCAAAGAAATGGATAACCCGGATATGAAAGGCATCACAGTAAAAACGACAATAAATAATAACCTGATCCATATTGATGATTTTACCTTTAAAGTAGCTGTATTCAGGCCTACCATAACCGGAACCACCAGTCTCGACGGCCTTTTGGACCTGCGTATGCGACTTGGCCTGCCGCCAGCAGGGCTGATAGGGATTCCTATCGTTATCACGGGAACGCACGAAGACCCGCAAATAAAAGTTTTCAGCAAAACCGGTAAAAAAATACAGGAAGCTATTTACAACGAAAAGACGAATACACTGGTAAAAAAGGAAAAAGTAAAGAAAGGTAAGGACATCGATAAAAATAAGAAGGAGCGTTAACCTGTCATTCTGAACGGAGCTTGCGTAGTGAAGAATCTCAAGTTATA
This sequence comes from Flavobacterium arundinis, assembly GCF_038289855.1. Taxonomy (NCBI): domain Bacteria; kingdom Pseudomonadati; phylum Bacteroidota; class Flavobacteriia; order Flavobacteriales; family Flavobacteriaceae; genus Flavobacterium; species Flavobacterium arundinis. Next base: position 602,641 of record NZ_JBBYHR010000002.1, on the reverse strand, counting down.
TTAGAGATTCTTCCTTCATCAGAATGACAGGAAAATCCTTTAATCATTTATGCGTTTATGGCCTCGACCTTAATATCCTCATCGTTGAGCATGTCTTTCAGCATGTTTTCGATACCGCTTTTCAGTGTAAACGTAGAAGAAGGGCAGCCACTGCAGGCCCCCTGCAATATTACTTTCACACGTTTGTCGGCTTCATTGTAAGAATCGAAGGCGATATTGCCACCATCGGCTTGTACTGCTGGCTTCACATATTCTTCAAGTATGTTGATAATGCGCTGCGACGTAGTGTCAAGGTTATCAAAATATTCTTCCTTCTGTTTTTCTGCCTGTGGGGTAGCCTGTATCAGCGATTCGTCAATAACCGTTTTGCCATCTTCTAAAAAAGTGCGGATAAAACTGCGCACCTCTGCGGTAAATTCATCCCATTCGGCAACGGCATATTTGGTTATCGAGATATAATTCTCGTCAATAAATACTTCTTTTACGAACGGGAATTTAAAAAGCTCACGGGCCAGTGGTGAAGCAGCGGTTTCGTCAATGCTCTTAAACTCTGCTGTAGTCTTTGTCAGCATCCTGTTGGATACAAATTTCAGCACCGCCGGATTCGGGGTGGCTTCCACATATACGGTAGAAGGCTGTTTCTTGCGGCTTTCCTCTTCTTCGATAACAATCTGCCCGCCGCCGTTTACAAAGTTGGCAATCTGCTCTGCCACATCCTCCTGTACATCTTCCCACTCTACAATGGAATATTTTTCAATTCCGATAAAATTGCCGGATATATAGACCGTTTTTACGAACGGAAGGAAGAACAGCTGTTTGGCAAGGGGCGAATTGGCCGTTTCGTCAATATTCTTATATTCAAAGTTCCCGCTTTTGGCAATGAAGTCGGTGAATTCAAACTTCACTATTGCAGGATTTTGAGTGGGTTTTATAGTTATATTTTCCATGATTTAAAATTTTATGCAAAATTAGTGTAAAAAAACGTGATAACGCAGGTAGGGTAATTTCCACTTAAAATGTTATTCCTAAAATTTACCCGTTACTATGCTTTTTTTTGTAATAAATTTAAAGTAATTTGTGATTATTTTAAATTTTAAGGGTAAAGTATTACCGAATATTTATATTTGATTCCTTGTAGAATTAATATTTATTTATCATAATTAAATACCACTAATACTACGCTGATTATAAAAACTGCTATATGAAAAAACTACTACTAATTTTGTTCTTATTTTTAGGGGCGATTACCGCAAAAGCGCAGTCAAACATATCTGTATTCAGTACAAATCCCACCAATGCTTATGTTCAGGGCGATGTGCTTACCTATACTGTTATGGTGACCAATACCGGCCCACAGCCTGCCCTTAACGTACTTGTTTTTATGGCCATCCCGCCGGATATCCCTATGCCTCCGGGAATTATGAAATTCTGGTGGACTACCAGCCTGGAAGGGCCTCCCGCAGTGGTACACACCAATGTGAACCTGAACCACACGATACCTACATTGGCCGTAAATCAAACCGTTACTTATACTATAAATATAAGGATACCGAGTGATTATGAGCAGGACCTGCAGGATGTAAGGGTTACCTATGCCACACGGTCCGACCTTGAGGTTATAAATACCAACAGCCAGGATAATTATGTGCCGGGATCAACATCGGTATATACCGTTACCGTTACCAACCACGGGCCTGAAGATGCTACCCTTGTGAGAGTGTTAGAGCCGATCCCTGCCGGTATAACCCAGTTTTCCTGGACAGGCAGCAATGGATCTTCGGGTACCAATACGGCATTGAACAACCTGATAAACCTTCTGCCGGCAGGCGAAACGGTTGCCTACACAGTGACCCTGCAGGTGCCAGCTACATTTACAGGCAATTTAACCACGCAGGCAAGCCTTAACGTCTCTGTGACCGACCCGACACCTGGCTGCACGCAATGTACAGACACAGATGCGCCAAATTCGGCCAACCTTGTGGTGCAGAATACCAACAACCAGGTTAACTACCTTCCGGGCCACGAATCTGTTTATACCCTTACGGTGAGTAACACCGGCCCCTATGCAGCATACAATGTTAACGTAGCCAATGCTATCCCTGCAGGCATAACACAATTCTCATGGACCGGCAGCAATGGCTCGTCGGGTACTGATGAAAATTTGCAGGATACCATCGCCACCCTTGCTATGGGCGAAACGGTTACTTATACCATTACCCTGCTTGTCCCTGCAGATTATACAGATCCTTCTGTCATCAGCGAAGCAGTAGTGAGCAGCCCATCTGATGCTGATTTTGCCTGTACAGCCTGTATTGATACCGATACTGCGCCTGACGGGCCAAATGTTATTGCAGACCTTACCGACGGGCAGGAGTTTTATACGCCGGTCCCGGGCAACTCACTAGTATATACTTTGGTAGTTACGAATGACGGCCCCGGTGATGCTGAAGACATCGAAGTGGAGTTTGGTTTTGACGCAGCTTCTACCGGTGCTGCGATCAGTTGGACCTCTACAGAAGGCGGCTCGGGATCGGAAACAGGTACAGGCCAGCTTCCTATTGAGACAATACCGCTTTTGGCCGAAGGCGAAAGCATAACCTATACTATTACAGCAGGCCCATGGCCGGATGCTTATATCGATCCTATAACCGCAGGAGTAAGTATCAATGTGGGCACTGTGCCTGCTACGGTACACTGCACCCAGTGTTCGGATACCGATATTGCCGAATATGCCGATATTACAGTAACCAATACTAACAACCAGGACTACTACCTTGCAGGCGGTACAGCGACCTATACCGTGACGGTAACCAATAACGGCCCTGCACCGGCGGCCAACGTTCATGTGTCTAACGCTATTCCTGCTGGTATTACCGCTTTTTCATGGACAGGCACCAACGGATCGGCAGGTATCGATGCAGCGCTTGATGATACTGTTGCAGCACTGGCTTCCGGTGAAACAGTAACCTATACCATAACAATTACGATACCTGCCGATTATTCGGGCGATCTCGTTAGTGAAACAGCAGTAACATCAGACACCCCGGATCCAACTCCTGACTGCACCGCGTGTATTGATACCGACCTTGAAGCAGCCTCAGCAGACATTGTAACCACAAAAACACTGGCAGGCGGCACGACGTATACTGCCGGTACCAATGCGATATATACTATAACAGTTCATAACAACGGCCCATCGCCGGCGCTGAATGTATCCGTGCAGGATATGGTGCCTGCAGGCCTTACAGCAGCAAATGCATCATGGACAGGAAGCAATGGCACCAGCGGTACAGGAAACCTTACTGATGTTATAGCGCTGCTTGGCGTAAACCAAACGGTAACCTATAATTTTACCGTACCGGTGCCGAGCAATTTCAGCACCACAACCAATATCGTAAACACAGTGAGTGTAACCAGCCCAACACCGGACCCTGTTCCCGGCTGTACAGCCTGTACGGTTACGGCAACGCCTGCGCCAAAGGCCAACCTGGTAACGCTTAAAACAGACGGTCAGGATAAATATCTGTTAGGTGAAAAGGTAACCTATACCATAACCGTTTCCAATCCCGGGCCGAGCGATGCCTACAATGTGCATGTAACCGATGCTAAACCGGTAAATATTGCCGTAATGTCCTGGGCAGGTAATAATGCCGGTGGCCAGGGTGCAATGGAGAATTACATAAATGTATTGCCAGCCGGGGAAAGTGTAACCTATACCGTTACGATTACGATACCAGTCAATTATGATGTATCTACTTACTTATTATCGAATACAGTAGTAGTAACATCAGACACGCCGGACCCTGTGCCAGGGTGTTTTGGCTGTAACGACAGTGATACGCCACGCGGTAAATTTGTAACAGTGAGCCAGGACCAATATTCGGTTGAAGAACTTGTGAGGGATGTACTTATAGATATACAATGTGTTGAAATTTCAAATATTACATCGAGTACAGGTCCTAACAATGCGGGAATTGGTTATTTTGAAAGGAATAACTCTACGTTTCCTGTAAAGAGCGGTATCATCCTGCAGGCTGGAAATTGCATGCAGGCAGGTGGGCCAAATACAAATGCACCGCTTAGCACAGGTAACTGGGGCGGCGATGCCCAGCTTCTCAGTTATATACAGGGGCTTGGTTTTGACCCAGGCATTACCAGCTATAATGACGTTTCGAAAATTGAGTTCGATTTCGTGCCGCTGTCAACAACCATGAGTTTCGACTTTGTTTTTGCTTCTGAGGAATATGGCGATTTTCAATGTAGTTATTCCGATGCCTTTGCTTTCTTTTTGACAAATACAAGCACCAATGTTACCACAAACCTTGCACTGGTGCCTTCAACAACTACACCTATTGCAGTTACAACTATCAGGCAGTCAATGTATAATACTTCATGTGGCTCTGTAAACCCAACCTATTTTGGGGCGTTTTATGGCGAAACAGCTACTGCGCCTGCTGCTGTAAACGCACCTATAAATTTTGACGGACGCACCGTGCTCATGACAGCGTCATCTACTGTAACACCGGGTACTACCTATCATATAAAGCTTGTAATTGGCGACAGGAACGACAACGCCTGGGACTCTGCCGTATTCCTTGCTGCCGGTAGTTTTGATATAGGCCAACCGACACTTCCGGAAGACCTTACTATTGCGACAAACACTGCGCTTTGTGACGGTGAAGATTTTGTACTGACCCCCGTGGTTACAGGCAGCGTGCCGTACAGTTTTACATGGGAAAAGGATGGCGTGCTTATTTTAGATAATGGCGGGAATCCTGTAACTACATCTACTTTAACGGTTACAGAGGCCGGTCTGTACACACTCCTTGCCAGTACTCCTGCATCGCCGGACTGTAACATTAGGGAAGATATCCTGATAGAGTTTTATGCTTCGGATGATGCGAATGATCCTAATGACCTTAGTGTATGTGGCGATGGGGATGGCACTGCTACTTTTAACCTTGAAGATAATACCGATGTTATGTTGTCAGGTTTTAGTGATCCGATATTCTATGAGGTTTATTATTACCATAGCTTGGAAGAAATTGAAAATGACGATCCCGGTATAATATTTCCTGCTAATTATGAAGGTACTGAGGGTGAAGTGATATTCGCTAAGATCCAAAGGTATGACAACGATTGCAGGTTTCTAAGGACATTCCAACTGCACATTTTAGATTGTAATGTACCGCTTAACCAGCCTGTAACAGTGCACGTGTGTGAAGACGCGCCATACGATGATATTGAAATATTCGACCTGACAAGCCAGAATGATTTTATGATGGCGCAATTGGATGACCCTTCAATATATACGATAACCTACCATCACAATCAGGCTGATGCCACATTAGGAGAAAATGATATTACAAATCCTGAAACGTATTCGGGAACTACCGAAACGATATATGTAAGGGTGCAGCAAACCGATAATGAATTAGCTTACGGCACTACGCATTTCGACCTCATAGTAACGCCGCAGCCTTTCTTTGAAGACCTTGAAGATGTAGAGATATGTGACAGCTATGTATTGCCTGTATTTGAAGAAGGTAATTACTATACCGAAGCCGGCGGCCAGGGAGATGTACTTGCCGATGGTACGGTAATCACTACCTCACAAACCGTATTCAGGTACCAAAGCAACGGAACCGATCCGTATACCTGTACTTACGAGAACAGTTTCGATTTGATTATAAATCAGACCCCTGTGGTAGATACCCCTGAAGATGTTGAGGTTTGTGGCAGTTATGTGCTTCCGGCCCTTACAACAGGCGAGTACCATGATGCAGCTAATAACGTTATCCCGGTGGGTACAACGATAACTGCTACACAGGATATAACCATCAGCGCCCAGACAGGTACTGACGTTATATGCTCGGATTCCTACACATTTACTGTAAAAATAAATAATGCACCAATACTGGTTCCGGCCACTCCTCTCGAAGTTTGTAATGATGATTTTGATGGCATGGCGGTATTCAACCTCGTACCGGCAGGAACTGAGGTTATGAACGGTGCCAACAACCTGACTATAACCTATCACCCTACATTAGATGATGCCGAAAACGGTACAGGCGATATTGATACTCCGGCAACGTATAACAGCGCTCCGGGAAGCATTTTCATAAGGGCTGTAGAAACAGGCACCAGCACCGACTGCTATGCTGTAGAAGAAGTACAGCTTATTATACAACCACGGCCTGCCGTGCCTGTAGTGAGCGATTATGTAGTTTGTGATGACAACAACTCGCCTGATGGTTTAGAATTTTTTGACCTTACTACAAAAAATGCCGAAGCTACCAGCGATCCCGGGGCAACCGTATCCTACTATACGTCTCAGGCAAATGCCGAAGGCGATATAGAGCCAATTGCTGATGATACTAATTACCAGAGCGGTAATGCCCAGGTGTGGGTGAGGGTAGAAAGCGACTTTGGCTGCTACAGCGTGTCATCGTTCGAGCTTGTTGTGAATCCGCTTCCGCTGGTAGCTACCAACCTTGAGCCGCGCTACGCTTGCGAAGAAGAGCCGAACCAGGGCTTGTTCGACCTTTCAGAAGTAGATGAGCTTATAACAATGGGTGCATCGGGTGTAACAGTAGCCTATTATGCAAGCCTTGATGATGCGGCGGCAGGAGAAGATAATTACCTTCCTTACCAATTGCTTTCAGGTACAACTACTATCTATGCAAGGATCGTGAATGTGGTAACAGGCTGTAAAGTAATAGGTACGGTACAGCTGGAAGTGCTTCCGGCACCTATAGCGCCAAATCTTGCGCCGCTTGAAGAGTGTGACCCGAACAACGATAATGTAACAGTATTTAACCTTGACACGGTGATCGACCTGATCGAGGCGCAGCTGGGAGGCACAGTTACTGCTATACCGTTTGAGACTTATGATGATGCGTTTTTTGATGCATTGAATAATGCCATACAAAACACGGGTGCTTACACCAATGTAGAAGCCTATACTACCAATGGCGTACAAATTCTTTACATAAGGGTAGAATCATCTCAGACTTCCTGTTTTGACATAGCGGAACTGCAGCTGATAGTGCACCCGGTACCGGCAGTTACCGAACCGGAACCTTATGCGCTTTGTGATAACAGTCCAAATGATACCGATGGCAGTGCAATCTTTGACCTTACCACACTGGAGGAAACGATACTTGGCGGGCAGGATCCGGCACAGTTTACTGTAACTTTCTATAGGGATTCAGTCCTGATCTCAACTCCTGCAAGCTTCAACAGCACAACGTATACGATAACGGCAAGGGTAACCAATAATGCTACAGGCTGCTTTAAAGAAGTAGATGTTGAGCTGGTGGTGAATCCGCTCCCGATAGCCAACAACCCGGTTCCATACACTTTATGTGATGAGAATGCGCCCGGCGATGAGATTGAGGTGTTTGACCTTACTACAAAAATACCTGAGATTATAGAGCTCCAGGATGGAATCAATGTAACATTCTTCAAAAACTACAATGATGCTGTAGCAGGGACAGGCCCAAGCCAGATACTTAACCCGGAATCGTACACGAACGCAGCAGCTGTTGAGACGATTTTCGTGAGAGTTGAACTGGAAGAAACCGGCTGCTACAGGATTGTGTTGCTCGATGTAAGGGTAGAGCCTGTACCGGTACTTGTACCGCCAACGGATGATGAACTTACCGTTTGCGATACCACAGGCCTTGGCATTGGCGAGTTCGACCTCGAAGCCCTTGTGGAAGACATGGTGAACAACGGCCCGAATCTCGTGGTAACATTCCATACGACCTACCAGGACGCAATAGACGGCAACAACCCGATAACCGGCGACCTTGCCAATTACCACAACATAAATCCGTACATGCAGTTTGTATATGTAAGGGTAGAGAATATTGTGACAGGATGTGTAAGGCAGGAACCTTACACACTAACCCTGATAGTTGAGCCTGCACCACAGGCGCCGGAAGACCTTGAGGACCTTGTGCAGTGTGATGACCAGGATAATAACGGACAGGATGGCAAAGCCTATTTTGACCTTACCGTTCAGGACGCGGTTATACACGCAGCAATGCAGACTACACCGGACACGCTTACGATACATTATTTTGTAAGCGAGGCTAACGCTAATAACGGCGCGCCAAGGATAACCAACCCGGCACACTATTATGGTACCGATGGCCAGACGATATGGGTGAGGGTGGAAACGCCGGATACGGAATGTTTCAGTATCACAAGTTTCGATCTTGAACTGAATGAGCCGTTGCTGCTTGAAACACCGACTATGCTGGTTTTATGTAATGAAGACTTGCCAAATGACGGTATAACGATTTTTGACCTTACCACAAAAGACGAGGAGATATTGGGCGAATTTGGAATAGGCCAGGGTATGACGGTAACCTATTTTGAACAGGATCCGAGGACTGTTGTATCGGCAGCCCCTATACAAAATCCGGAGGCTTATCAAAACAGTGAGCCTAATGTGATGCCTATAAACAACCCGAGGACACTTTATGTAATGGTTACTACACCGGAAGGATGTAAAAGCTATACAACACTGACTATAAAAGTGCTGCCGCTGCCACAACCGGATATAAATCCGGATCCGCTTGTATTGTGCGACGTGAACGGTTCGCCTGACGGGAAAGAGATATTTGACCTTACCGATGCCGAAAGCGACATAAGAAATAATGACTTCAATATGGTACTAACCTACTATGAAACAGAAGAGGATGCCAACAACAGGACAAACCAGATAACCAATAGTACGGCCTATAACAGCGGCAATGCTACGATCTGGGTGAGGGCAGAGGCCAACACTGGTAATGCTGCCGACCCTGTATGTTACCGGATAGTATCTTTCGAGCTGATCGTAAACCCGCTTCCAGCACTGGGGGTAGCAGGTGTGATAGCACCGTATGCAATATGCGAGCAGAATACAGATGGTATCGCTACCTTCGACTTCAATACCCATATGGATGAGATACTTGGAGAAGATGCTAATCCGGATGATTATACGGTTACCTTCTTTAGTAGTATGGCCAACATGGGCAATAACATAGCAATGCCTTACGTTTACACTAATACAAGCTCACCTAACCAACAAGATATATTTGTACAGGTGATCCGTAATGATACCGAGTGTGAAACATGGGCGCCACTTACCTTAGTGGTAGAAGAAGCAGCGACCGCCAACCCGGTAACAGAGACGTTCTTTGAATGTGATTATGACGGAACCAACGATGGCGTGTTTACGTTCGACCTTACCCGTGCCGATGCCGATGCTCTTGGTACACAGGATCCGGCCGATTATAGTGTAACCTATTATACGACACCGGAAGATGCTGAAGCAGGTACGAACGCAATAGCGAACCCAACGGCCTATCAGAATGTCGGGTCGCCGGATTACCAAATGATTTGGGTAAGGGTAACTAATGAATCTACTGTGAGCGGATGCCACGAGGTAACTACCTTAGAGCTGTTCGTGGAACGCATACCGGAACCGGAGCTGACAACAGACCATACTACCGTTTGTATCGATTTTGTAACCAATGAGCCGGTGCGCTATGCTACAATAAGTTCTGGCCTTGATGCCACACACACTTTTGTATGGTACCATGACGGTACAGTGATGGCAGATGAGACCGGGCCGACAGTTATAGTAGGGCAGCCGGGCAGCTACACGGTAGTTGCTACAAGCGCTACAGGCTGTGTGTCTGACCCTATAGATCCTGTAGTTATAGAGAAGAGCGGCCCTGCAAGCCCGATAAATGCCGATGGCTTTGTTACAGGCAACCCGTTTGGGGATAACCAGGTGATAACAGTATTGGTTGAGGGATATGGCGAATATCAATACAGCCTTGACAATGGGCCGTGGCAAAACTCAAATGTATTTGAGAATGTATCGGCATATCCTGTAGACGGTGAAAATCCAGGGCACAGCATTCGCGTCAGGGATACAGCAACAGCAGATCCGTGTGACGACCTTGAGCTGATACTCGACCTGAAGGATGTGAGCGTTATCGATTATCCGAACTTCTTCACACCGAATGGGGACGGCTATCATGATACCTGGAATATCTTCGGCCTTAACACCGATGAGAACAGGGATGCTAAGATCTATATCTTTGACCGCTTTGGGAAGTTGATGAAACAGATAAGCGCTGCAGGCGAAGGATGGGACGGGACCTTTAACGGTTACCAGGTACCGGCAACAGATTACTGGTTTACCGTAGAGTTCACAATTGAGGGCCAGGTGAGGGAATTTAAAGCTCACTTTGCGCTCAAGCGATAAGCAAAATGTACAGTTATAAGGATGCTGTCAGCAATGACAGCATTTTTACAATATTATTAGGATTAAATTACCAACCTAACACAAAAATTTATATATTTGACCGCGAAGGAAAAATGCCAATAAGGGAAAAATGTATAGTAGCAGCAATTTAGCTACGTTACAGCCATCTTCTGACAGGATAGTTCCGGAAACGGTTTGAAATGTCATCTCAATTAAACGATAAGGTTAACATGAATTTTAAAAAGATTTATCTAATTTTTGGATTACTATTAGCGCAGGTATCTTTTTCACAGGAAGGTATAGCTGTTTATTCCGATTATTTGTCAGACAACTTGTACCTGCTGCACCCTTCAATGGCAGGAGCTGCAAACTGTGCCAAGATCAGGCTTACCGCACGCCAGCAATGGTTTGGGCAAAGCGACGCGCCGCAATTGCAAACAATAAGCTTTAACGGCAGCGTAGGCCCACAGTCTGGTATTGGTATTATTGCCTTTAACGACAAGAACGGATACCATTCGCAAACCGGTGCAAAATTAACGTATGCTCACCATATCCGCTTTTCAAGAAGCGACGATGATTTGAACCAATTATCATTCGGTATGAGTGCAGGCCTTATTCAGAGCCGTCTTGACGAAAGTGAATTCGATCCTGAGTTCGACCCTATTGTTGACGGTGGGATGAAGCAAAAAGATTCATACTTCAATATTGATATAGGTGCTTCCTATAACTACCTTGATTTCTTTGCGCACTTTACCGTTAAAAACGTGTTGGCCAGCAAAAGAGATATTTATACCGATATTGAAAGCGATAACCTTAAAAAGTATTTGTTGAGCGTTGGTTATGTATTTGGCCAGCAGGAAAGCCTGCAGTGGGAACCATCAATTATGTTCCAGGCAGTTGATGAGACTAAAGAGAAAACCATTGACCTTAACCTTAAAGTATATAAGGAAATGGATTTCGGAAGGCTTTGGGGCGGACTTTCATACAGGAGGAGCCTTGATGGCGCACAGTATGTTGACGGCAACGGTACTTCTGAGCAAAACCTGCAATATTTTACACCGATCATTGGTATAAACTATAAAAACTTTATGTTTGCTTATACATACTCGTACCTTACAGGAAACGTGAAGTTTGATAACAGTGGGTTCCACCAGATAACTCTTGGTGTCAATCTGTTCTGTAAGAGAGAAAGGTATCATTGTAACTGTCCTGCAGTTAACTAATTATAAAGTAGATATTATTAATTCCGTCCCGATAGTTTTTTATCGGGACGATTTTTTTTACGGTTATGGTTATAAAAGAAGTTAATGGGAAATATCCCCAGATACCCGAAGACTGCTTTGTTGCAGAGAATGCCACAATTGTGGGGGATGTGGTTTTAGGCTCACAATGCAGCGTTTGGTTTAATGCGGTGTTAAGAGGCGACGTGAACCATATTAAGATCGGGAACAAGGTCAATATCCAGGATGGGGCCGTTATACATTGCACGTATCAGAAGCATCCGACAGAAATTGGCAACAATGTCTCTATAGGGCATAACGCTATAGTGCACGGCTGTATCGTAAAAGATAATGTGCTGATAGGTATGGGGGCTATTGTAATGGATAATTGCATTATAGAGAGCAATACCATAATTGCAGCCGGTGCTGTTGTTACCCAAAACACGGTTGTAGAATCCGGTACAATATATGCAGGTATACCCGCAAAAAAAGTGAAAGATATCGATGCTTCCGATTTTGCCGGTGAAATAGGGCGTATTTCTAATAACTATGTAATGTATTCTTCCTGGTTTAAGGAAGAATAATTCCTAAAAGTCTTTTTGCTCAACAGTGTATTTGTTACCGAGTATCTCCTTGAGTACGGCTGGGTTGGCATTGGTATAGAACAGGGTTTCAGTCTTTAGCCCGGAAACATTGAGCATGCTATCCGCTTCAAGTACTTTTTTGGTTTGCTTTGCTACGGCTTCGCCCGAGTCGATGATCTTCACATGCGGGGGGAGTATTTCTTTAATCTGCGGAACCAGATAGGGGTAATGGCTGCAACCAAGCACAAGGTAATCTACATTAGCTTCAATCATGGGTGCCAGGTACTTTTGAAGCAACTCTTTTATCGCATCCGATTCCAGCTTGCCTTCCTCAATTAACGACACGAGGTTATAGCCTACCTGCTCCACGACATTAATGCCTGTAAATCCGGAAATGGTTTTATTGAACAGCTCGCTCGAAAGTGTGCCTTTGGTGGCCAGTATACCTATAGCATTCGTTTTGGTATGGATGGCTGCTGGTTTTATGGCGGGCTCTATGCCTATAAATGGTACATCATATTTCTCCCTTAATTCTTTGATAGCATTTGTGGTTGCGGTATTGCACGCCACTACAATCAGTTTGCAGTTTTTTTCCAGAAGGTATTCCGTATTCTTGCAGCTAAGGGCAATGATTTCTTCTTTTGTTTTTTGGCCGTATGGCGCATTTTTGCTGTCGGCAAGGTAAATGGTATTTTCTCCGGGAAGAAGGCTGTGGATCTCTTTCCATATGGAAGTTCCGCCAATTCCTGAGTCAAATAATCCGATAGGGCTTGTGCTTTTGTCCATTTTACAAATATAAAAAAAACGGCTCAAAGAGAGCCGTTTCTATAGTATAAGGTTGTCGGGCGTTATTAGAACCCAAGCTCTTTTTTAACGTCAACAGTAAGATCCGGGCCATCAGATACAAGAACGCCGCCTCCTGATGATGAGTCAAGTACATACTGATAGCCTTTCGCTTTAGCAACTTTCTGGATTGCAGCTTTTGCTTTTTCGATTATCGGTTTGTAAGTGTCCTCCTGCTTTTGCTGAAGTTCTTTTGAAGCGCTTTGCTGGTATTCCTGGATCCTTTTTTGCATATCCTGAACTTCTTTGCTGCGGGTTTCGTTTACAGCCTCAGTAACAGTAGCAGCTTCTTTCTCATACTGCGCTACTTTATTCCTGAATTCAGTAACCATTGCATTATAATCGGTATCATACGTTTTTGTAAGTTTCTCAAGCTGGGCATTTGCTGTTTTCATATCAGGCATAGCCGCCATAAGCTCGTTCACATTGATATGTGCTACTTTTGTCTGGGCAGAAACTGTCTGGCTGATTCCAACTAAAAGTAGTGCAGCGATTAATAAAGATTTCATTTGTTTCATCGTCTCTAAGGTATTTATAATTAATTTTTGTTTTTGATGTTCTTGTTTATTCAGGGTCATTCGTTTCAGACGGGGCTGCCGGGGTAGTTGTTGCCGGCTTGGTTTCTGCAGGCGTATTCTTTTTTTCTTCCTTTGCCAGTCTTGCCGCTTCCCTGTCGGCTTTTATTTGTGCCTTTCTTTCTTCTATTGCCTTTTTCTTCTCTGCATTTTTTTGCTCACGTTCTGCTCTCGCGGCTGCGGCGGCATTCTGCTTTTCTGTGGTTTTTGCTGAGCCTTCTTCAGGGGCTTCGTTTGCGGTTGTTTTTACTTCCCTTTTGTTGTCACCCTGTATTGCATCATCGCCCTCATTTGCTTTTGTTGATGTAGCCGGTGTATCATCTGCAGACTTGGTGTCTGTTGTATTCTTGCTGGCAGGTTTTGTAGCAGGAGCAGTGCCATTTTTCCTGGCTTCTTTTTCCTGTTTCAACTGTTCGCGCTTTGCTTCATAAGCTTCCCTTTTAGCTTCCTGGGCTGCTTTTTTCTCTTCTATTTTTTTATCTCTTTCAGCTTTCTTATCCTCAAGTTTTTTCTGCCTTTCTATATGGTCAGGATTCGACTGGAGCTCTTCTTCTTTTTCCTGTGCTTCAAGCTTTTTCAGCTGGCCTTTGCTCAATGTTTCCTGTTTTGATGCGCGTTCCATCCTTCTTAGTACCAGGTCGCTTATATCGTGCTTATTGGCTGCAAAAAGCATCGTAAGGTCGGATGACTTATCAAAAACAAAATCATATTTCCGTATTTCAGCAAGATCCTGAACGATAGTGAATATCTGGTCCTGTATCGGTTTTACCAATACCGACTTTTGGGTGATAAGGTCGCCTGTAGGTCCAAATTTCTTTTCCTGGAAATCCAACAGCTCTTTTTCAAGATAAGCAATCTCTTCTTCCCTTTCCTCAATAAGTTCCTTGGTCAAAAGCGCCCTTTCCGACTTCAGGCCATCGATAAGCTTATTTATTTCACCTCTTTTTACATCTATTTCCTGTTTCCACTTTTGGGCTTTCTGCTCCAATTGGTTTTTTGCCTCGGCATAATCCGGCGCCTTGTCAAGAATGTAGTTCATGTCAATATAGGCGATCTTTACACCCTTCGCGCCTTGCGCAGCTGCCACCAGGCAGCTCAGAACCGTAACCAGTGATAATAAGTATTTTTTCATAGCCTTTTTACGTATTAGAAAATATCATGCCAATTTTTTTAAAACTGCTGGCCAATGATGAAATGCGTTTCCCATCCGTTCTTTTGCGTCTGTCCGGGAAGTGGATCGAATCCGTGGCCGAAATCTATTCCAAGTAGTCCAAATGCAGGCATGAATACCCTTAAACCGAAACCTGCAGAGCGTTTAAGCGCAAATGGGTTGTAGTTTTTAAAGTCAGCATACGATGCACCGGCTTCAAGGAAGGTAAGCGCGTATATAGAAGCCTGCGATTTCAAAGTAATAGGATAACGCAGCTCCAGTGTAAATTTATTATATATCGTGGCCCCAATTTGCTGGTTCTGTGCATTTACCGGCGATAACGACTGGTTAGGATATCCCCTCAGCTGGATCACCTCACGGCCATCAAGTGAATAGTTAGCCATACCATCACCACCTAAATAGAACCTTTCAAATGGCACCAAACCCCTTGCAGAATCGTAAGCGCCCATAAACCCGAACTCACCTAAAGCACGCAGTACCAATTCGTGCGATGGCGCTCCTGCAAGTTTGGTATAAGCATCTGCCTTAAATTTAAATTTCCAATACTCCAGCCAGTTAAACCTTTTTTGGTCATACTTTGACTGATCCACAGAGGCTTCCTGATAATTTGAGCCAACACTCGTAGCAACACCGGTATCAGGATCAATCTTATAATATTCATTAGCACCCACATCAGTCCCGGGAATTTGTGCTCCTGTGTCATTTCTGAGCTTATATGCTTCTTCATTCTTCAAACCTGCGTAATCAATACCATTTACCAGCGAGTATGGGAACGTTGTCCTGAAACTCGCGCTGAATAATGAACCATAACTAGGGTAAATAGGGTTGCGTCCCCTGTTATCCCTTGTTAGCTCTATTGTGTAGGCAAGGTTTTTAGATGTTCCATCTCCAAAGGTAAACAATCCTGTGTTATAATTACTTAGGCTGTAATACTGAAATGTAAGTGAGTGGGACAACCTCATATAATAATCCGGCTGGCTTAGCCTTTTCGACATACCCAACGATATGGATTGTATAGTAAAACTCTTAGTCCTGTCTACATCACGTGAACTGTAGTTGTACAGGAACTGTTTACTGTGCGATAGCGACCCGAATAGCTGTATAGGTTTTTTACCGCCAAACCAGGGCTCTGTAAACGAGAGGCTGTAGGTTTGGAAATACGTACTTCCCTGTGCCCTCAGCGACAATTTTTGTCCGTCACCCATAGGCAATGGGTTATAGGCATCTTTTTTGAATATATTCTGTATAGAGAAGTTGTTGAACGACAGTCCCAGCGTACCGATGAATCCGCCGCCGCCATAACCTCCCTGGAGCTCTATCTGGCTCGAACCTTTTTCGGTAACGTTCCACTCTATGTCTACCGTACCGGTTGCAGGGTCTGGGTTCTGGACATCGGGCTTTATAGTTTCAGGGTCAAAGAAGCCAAGTGCACCAAGTTCACGGATGGTACCGATAACGTCTTCCTTATTCCATTTTTGTCCCGGCCTTGTGCGAAGCTCGCGATAAATTACTTTGTCATTGGTTTTGTCATTACCCACAACATTAACTTTGTTGAAATAAGCTATCGGGCCTTCCACGATACGTATCTCAAAGTCAATGGTGTCATTTGCCGTCTTTACCTCTACAGCGTTGATGTTCGAGAAAAGGTAACCGTTGTTCTGGTACAGGTTGGTAAGGTCGTCACCGTCAGGTTTGGTAGGGTCGGCAATTCTTTTTTGAAGCATTACGCCATTATATACCTCGCCTTTTTTAATGCCCAGGATCTGGTTAAGCTGATTGTTATTGTAAACGGTGTTGCCAAGGTATTTAATTTCGCCAAAATAATACTTGCGCCCCTCTTCAATATTTATTGAAATAGAAACGGTGTTCTTTTTTGGGTTGTATATTACAGTGTCCGAGGTTACGCGTGCATCGCGATAGCCTTTCTCTTTGTATTTATCAACAATACTTCCAAGGTCTTCTTTGTATTTGTCAGCGATAAATTTCGAAGGCTTAAAAATACGCAGTGGGTTTAGCGGGCTTTTGCGTTTTGTATTTTTCATAGCGCCACGCAGCTTGCTGTCAGAAAGTTTGGTATTGCCCTCAAAATTTATGGCGCTTACCCTTACTTTGCTGCCACGGTCTATGTTAACCACCATTTTTACGGTGTTGGTGCTGTCCGGTAATACATTAATGGCGACTTTGGTATTATAATAGCCGTCTTTCCTGTATTTGTTCTCCAGATAATTTTTAGTGTTTGTAATAAGGTTCTCATTTACGATCTTACCCTTATTAAGGTCGGTGTCTTTAATAAGCCCTTCTATTTTACCTTTCTTTACGCCTTTGATCTTAACATCGCTCAATTTAGGAAGCTCGTTCAGGTAGAGGTCGAGATAGATACTGTCTCCTACAACTTTATTCTGGTAAAAGTTAACATCGCTAAAAAGCCCCAGTCTCCACAGCTTTTTAATGGCGGCACTTATTTCCTCGCCGGGAACGTGTATTGTCTGGCCTTTTTCAAGCCCGGTAAAAGTTACAACAGTTTGCTCATTATAGCTTATTTTTCCGGATACAGTAATATCAGCAAGGATATATTCCTTTCCCGATTCCAGGCTGGTGTTTTCCTGGGCATTAGCTGCATTGCCTGCAAATAATAAAATACCGAAAAGTAATGTGATGCCCGTTCGGAGCATGTTTGCCTTACTTAACTTGTTCACTTGTTTTTCCAAATCTACGTTCTCTTTTTTGGTAACTGATAATTGCTTCATGTAAATCTTTTTCCCTGAAATCAGGCCATAGCACCTCTGTGTAATAAAATTCGGCATACGCCACCTGCCATAGCAGGAAGTTGCTTATGCGCTGTTCCCCGCTGGTCCTTATTACAAGGTCTACATCCGGCAGGTCGTGTGTGTAGAGGTGTTGGCTAATAACAGATTCACTGATATCAGCTATGTTTAATTGGTTATTTAGTACTTGTTCGCTTATTTTTTTAACTGCCGAAATGATCTCTTCCCTCGAACCATAACTAAGGGCGATTGTAAGCGTCATCCTGCTGTTATTCTTCGTTTGTTCTATAGCATCCAGCAGTTGCTTCCGCACACTTTCCGGCAACAATTCTGTGTTGCCTATGGTGTTGAGCTTTATATTGTTTTTATGGAGGCTTGGCAGTTCCTTTTTCAGCGAGCTCATTAAAAGCTTCATAAGCGTATCCACCTCAACTTTTGGCCTGTTCCAGTTCTCTGTCGAAAAGGCATATAGGGTAAGGTATTCAACACCCAGCCTGGCACAGCTTTCTACGCTCTCCCTCACTGCCTTTGCACCGTTTTCGTGGCCAAATACACGAAGCATCCCTTTTTTCTTTGCCCAGCGTCCATTGCCGTCCATAATTATGGCAAGGTGTTTAGGAAGGTTTTCGGTATTTACGGTAGTAGTTATGTCCATAGTTAATTCGAGCAATAGCAAGGCTTTTCGCCAAAAGTATAAGTTAAGGTGAAGCCGGTAAAAACATACCAGTCATTGCTCTCAAGGTTCCCAAAGCGATATTGCTGATGGTCGCTGTTATTGCTGCCGTCCAGGTTATCGGTAAAAGTATATCGTGCGCCCACTTCAAATCCTAATATCAGAGTTTCGGTTATATTCGCTTTAACGCCCACAGTCATAGGTATAGCAAGGCTTCCCTTGGTATCGCCATCTCCCGTTTTTCCGTTTGCAGTATTGATATAGATGTCGTTATACCAAAAATAGCTAAGCCCCCCATAGATATAGGGAGTCATCTTGAAGCCGGATTCATGCAGGTTAAAGTCGAAAAAATTAAATTCAAGCCCTAAAGATAATTCTTTTACGCTATTTTCAAACGTATAGCCGCGTTCCTTTCTTCCGTTCACGTCAGAATCCTTGTCATCCGAGGTCAGTTTTCCATAGGTAAATGAAGCTCTCCAGGAGTGCCTTGGGCTGCGGTTCCATTTATATACGATCCCAAGTGCGAGATTTTGGGGCGCAATATAATCCGTAGGTCCTACATCGCCTATATAATTGGCACCTCCGGCAAAAACACCCAATTCATTGATCTGGGCTTCGCTCCGGAAAGACATTAAGATTATTATTATAAAAAATACAGTCCTGTTCATTCTATGAAAATTGGGTGCAAATATAGTAATATAGATTTCTAATCAGCCTTACATTAGATAATTTACACGCTTAAAATTGCATTAAATTAGCAACACACAGACTTGAAAACGGAAGAAGTGCCCGTGTAGTATGCGTGCAGGATAAAATTGTGGGTTAATTTCGCTTGTCTTCGCCCCACAATAATTTTTTCCGGAGGGTGTCAGTGAATTTTTCTTCAGGAAATTCAACGAGGTTAATCTTAAAACCGGTCTTTTTTATCCGGAGCGGGGTTTCAACATTCATAGAGATAATGCGCGAATCCAGAGAGACCAGGTGCTGCTCCTCGCGACTGCTCACTTTAAGTTCTATTTCGGTGTCGTCCGGTATTACCAACGGCCTTGCATTGAGGTTGTGGGGCGCGATCGGCGTTATAACGAAACCGCTCAATTCGGGCATAAGCACCGGGCCGCCACAGCTCAGGGAGTATCCTGTAGAACCGGTAGGGGTAGAGATGATCAGGCCGTCTGCCCAATAGGAATTCAGGTATTCCCCGTTAAGCTTTGTTTCTATTGTAATCATCGATGTAGTGTCCTTACGGCTCACAGTTACCTCATTCAGGGCGAAGTCAAGGTCGTCTGAGGGATTGTCGGCCTTACCGTCGTAGTCAAGCGAAAGCAATGTGCGTGGGGATACTTTGTATTTGTTTTCAAAAATAAGCGGGAGCAGGTGTTCGATATTTTCCTGCTGTACAGTAGCCAGGAACCCAAGCCGCCCTGCATTGATGCCTACCAAAGGGATGTTTTTATCACGTACATACGTGGCGGCGCGCAGCATGGTACCATCGCCTCCAATGCATATCAGCATATCGAAGCCGTTCAGTTCCGCATGGCCGGTAAATACAGGATAGGCCCTGCCGTTCAGCAGGTTCTTTTCGGTCAGTACGTTATAGAAATTAGATTCTATGGCAACCTCCGGATCGTAATTATCAAAAACTGCCAACACCTTGTCGATGATCTCTTCGGTATTGTCTTTATAATATTGTCCGTAAACTGCTATTTTCATGATAGGGCATTAAATGTTCAGGTACTTATCCAGATAGTCTGAACGGTCTTTAAGGGTGTTAAGATAAGCGTCTTCCTGGTGCTCCGAAATGATATCGTAATTATAGCGCCTGAACGTCTGGATGATCTCGCTAAGGCCTCCAAGGCTTATCTTCAGGGTAATTTCTACTTTTTCGTTATTGGCATCAGAGATAAAAAAGCCCAACAGCCTGCCATTGTTACTTTCCACAATTTGCGCTACCTCGCTCATGCTATAGTCCATCGTTCCTTTTTCTACTACCAATATGCCACCTTCTTCCTTTAGGAAAGGGGTTTGGTGAAACATGGTAATAATGTCGGTGATTTCATAGTAACCAAGGTACTTGTTGTCGTTATCCAGTACCGGCAGCAGGTTGGTTTCATTCTTTGCGAAAACTTCAAGCACGTCGAGCCATATCGTGGTATCACGCACAAAAAAGCGCTCAAAGCTGTAACGCAGGTCGGCCATTGTTTTTTCAATGTCCATTAATTCAACATCTTCTGCGCCTGCACACCCAATATACACACCTTCTTCCAAAACAGGGAAGTAAGAGAACGGGTATTCGGCGAAGAGATCCTGCGCATCGGCAACGGTATCGGTAATGCGCAGTGGCTTAATGGTATTGCCAAGGAAATCGGTAATCTCGGTCATGGGCTAATGCTAAATATTATGCAAAATAATCAAAAATAAGGACACTCTGCCTTTTTAACTTTGTATTTTTGTATGAAAAAGCATACTTAACAAAGATATGGCAAAATTAAGCGTAAACATAAATAAAATAGCGACCCTTCGTAATTCGAGGGGTGGCAATGTGCCCGACCTGTTAAAGGTAGCCACCGATGTTCAGAAATTCGGTGCCCAGGGCGTAACCATACATCCGAGGCCGGACGAAAGGCACATCCGTTACCAGGATGCCAGGGACCTCGTGCCGGTGGTGTATACCGAATATAATATTGAAGGCAATCCGGCGCGCAGCTTTATAGACCTGGTGCTGGAAACAAAACCAACGCAGGTTACACTTGTACCCGATGCTGATGATGCTATAACATCCAACGCCGGATGGGATACCATTAAGCACAAAAGTTTTTTGCAGGAAGTGATAGCGGAATTTCAGCGCAATGGCATACGTACCTCGATATTTGTAGACCCGGTAGTTAAAATGGTTGAAGGCGCAAAAGAAACCGGTGCCGACAGGATTGAACTCTACACCGAAGCGTTTGCCCATGAATACGGGCTTGGCAACATGCAGGGGATAAAGCCATACAGCGAGGCTGCTCTGGTAGCCAATGATCTACTGTTGGGCGTTAATGCCGGACACGACCTTAGCCTTGATAATATAAAGTTTTTCAAAGAGAACGTGCCGGGCCTGCTTGAAGTTTCAATAGGGCATGCGCTCATCGCGGAGTCGCTGTATTTAGGATTAGAGAACGTTATCAATATGTACCTGCAAAAACTGAAATAACATGCTGCATTCAAGGATAGAAGGCGAAGGGAAGCCTTTGCTCATCATACACGGATTCTTAGGAACCTCCGATAACTGGAAAACCCTCAGCGGGCAATATGCTGCCGACGGCTTCAGGGTGCATGCACTCGATATGCGAAACCACGGGAAAAGCTTTCATTCCGACGAGTTTACCTATGATGCTATGGTGCAGGATGTTTTAGACTACTGCGATGGGCATGATTTAAACAAACCGGACATTATAGGACATTCGATGGGGGGCAAGGTGACAATGTTCTTTGCTGTAAAATATCCGGAAAGGGTAAACAGGATCGTTATTGCCGATATCGGCCCGAAATACTACCGCCCACACCACCAGGATATATTGGCAGGCCTCAATGCAGTGGACTTCAGCGCCAAACCGGAACGAAGCGATGTAGAGGCAATTTTGAGCCAATATATCGATGATGCCGGCACGCGCCAGTTCCTGATGAAAAACCTGTACTGGAAAGAGCCGGGACAATTGGCGTTCCGTTTCAACCTTCCGGTATTCAATGAAAAGATAGATGCTATCGGCCAGGCGTTACCGGACGGAAGCACTTTTGAGGGGCCTGCGCTTTTCCTTCGTGGCGACAAGTCGGCTTATATAAGGGATCAGGATTTTACACTTATAAAAACCCATTTCCCAAATGCCGAAATAAAGGATATTGCCAATTCAGGCCACTGGCTTCATGCTGAAAACCCGAAGCAATTTATGGAGGAAACGCTTTTATTCCTGAACGCTTAATCCGGTTTCGCTATTGCCGGGAATTTTGCCGGATATTTCAGGGAATGCGGATAATCAGTAGTACCGGAATTATTATGATCGTAATATCATTTCCCGGTATGGTACGACAATTCCAAAACCTTTTGTCCTGAAATAGGTAGTTGGGTCTTCATCCGATACCGCCAGTACAAAATCGCCGCCCCATGCCCCAAGGCTTTTCACGGTGCCATTAAAGTCGGGAAATAGTGCTTCCTTAACGGTCGGCATTTTCAAAACGCCCGACATCATCTCCTCATGCCTTTCAAGCAATGAGGCAAACTTGCTTAAGTTACTTGCTTCTGCAATTGCATAAGTAAGGCTGTTGATCTCTGAAATGACCGGTACGATTTCGTCCCTTTTATCGCGGTAAGCGGCAATCGCCTGGCGGCTGTTTTGCTTGCGGTTCAGGTAAACAAAATAAAGATTATTAGCAAAGACCGGGTCGAAAGATATTGGCTTTACAACAGGCCTGCCATCTTCAAGGCTGTAAAGTATGGGGGTAATATTTTGGGCGCAGGCAATATCATATCCGCTGCCTCCAAAACTATTGTTGAGTAATTGGAACGCATCAATGCCGAACCATTGCGCTATGTTATTAATAAGGCTTGAAGAGCTCCCCAAGCCCCAGTTTCTTGGGAAAGTAAGCCGAGTTGTGATATTTAGGCCTGTATTGCCATCCAGTACTGATGGATTGGCTTTGCGGGCTTCATGGAGGATATTGATAAGCGTATTGGTTTCAGGAGTGCCGTCCTGCCTGTTCTCGAAAATGGCTGCTTGGGGGATTTCGGCTTTAAGCCAAACAGAGCCATCTGAATCAAGGCTTTTCCATTGTATAATACCATCGGCTAATTCTTCAATATCAAGATACTGCCCGAAAGAGGTAGGCAATGCCAATGCCACCGCGCCATCGAGCACGGTATATTCTCCGGTGAGCAGGAGTTTTCCGTTACTGTAAAAAGTCTTTTTCAATACTGGTTGGGTCAAAATTTCGCAATTGGCTGATATAGTCATGCACCGCTGAGTGGCTTACAGCAGTGGTTTCAAAGTGCTTTACGGCCTTTAGTTTTTCATTCTCTGTGGCTTGCAATTGGTTCAGGATGTTCATCAGGTGCATTTTCATGTGCCCCTGTTGTATCCCTGTGGTGGTAAGGGAGCGCAGTGCGGCAAAGTTTTGGGCAAGCCCGGCAACGGCAACGATCTGCATGAGTTCCCCGGCGTTCGGGTTGCCCAGCATTTCGTGCGACAGCTTTACCAAGGGATGAAGCGACGTAAGCCCGCCTACAGTTCCCAATGCCAGCGGCACCTCGAGCCAGAAGGTAAAGATGCCATTTTCTATTTGAGCATGCGAAAGGCTGCGGTACTGCCCGTCTTTAGAAGCGTAGGCATGAACCCCCGCCTCAACAGCACGAAAGTCATTGCCCGTAGCTACCACTACTGCGTCAATGCCATTCATAATGCCCTTGTTGTGGGTCACGGCACGGTAAGGCTCTATTTCGGCAATGCGGACAGCTGTAAGGAACTTTGCTGCGAATTCCTGTGGGTCGATGCCATTATCATCATTCAGTTCGGCTACGGGGCACGATACCTCGGCGCGAACGGTGCAGTTAGGCACGTAGTTTGACAGGATACTCATCACAACCTGCACTTGTTTTTCGGCTTCTGTAAATTCGGCGTATGCCAAAGCCTCTTCCTTTAGTGTTTTTGAGAACTGCTCCAGGCACGAGTTGATGAAATTAGCGCCCATGCTGTTTTTGGTGTCAAAGGTGGCATGCAGTTGGTAATAGCCGGGCAGTTCGGTTGTCTTATCGCGAAGAGTTATATCCAATATGCCGCCGCCGCGTTTCTGCATATTTGCTGTAATAGATTCTGTGCCTTCAAAAAACTTCGGCTTTATGACATCAAAAAAAGCCTGTAGTTTTTCGGTATTTCCATTGAACATGAAATGAACCTGGCCTATTTTTTCAGTATTGATAACGGTTGCCTTAAATCCGCCGCGTGCCGACCAGAACTTCGCCGCCTTTGCTGCAGCCGCTACCACCGAGCTTTCTTCGGTCGCCATTGGGATGATGTAGTCGCGCCCATTGATAGTGAAATTAGGGGCAACCCCAAGCGGAAGGTAGAAGTTTGTAATGGTGTTTTCTATAAATTCGTCGTGCAGTTGCTGCAAAGCGGCATCAGCATTCCAGTATTTTTTCAGTAACGCGGAAGCCTCTCCTGGATTTGAAAAGTATTCGCCGGCTATCCAGCTGATCTTTTCATCCTTCGAAAGCCTGGAGAACCCCGATATTGCTTTACTCATTTTCAGTTGCTTAAAATAATAATCGCCGGCAAAGATACGCTTTCGCGAATGCATTTGCCAAAATTATAAATACCGCAGATCGCCATTTCTGCATTTTGCAAAAAAAAGGATGGATAATTCGTAAAAATTTACTAAAATTGGAGGTTTTTTACCATCTGCAAAATGAAATATATCAAAACGTCAATTATCCTCTTTTTACTGGCTGCAATACCGGTAACCGCACAACAAAAAATAACGCTTCAGGAAATATGGTCAGGAGCCTTCAGGACGGAGGCCATGGACGACCTCCAGGCGATGAAAAACACCAACCAGTACACGGTGCTCAATGCCAACTACAAGACAGGTAATGCACAGATAGACCTGTACGATTTTGCAACGCTAACCAAAACCGGTACGCTTATCGACTCAAAAGACCATAAGGAACTAAAAGGCATCGACAGCTATACCTTTAGCCCTGATGAGAAAAAGATATTGATCGCCACCAATTCCGACCAGATTTTCAGGCATTCCTTTGTGGCTGATTTTTATATTTATGACATCGCCTCCAAAACGCTTTCGAAGCTGTCGGATAAAAAAGTGCAGGAACCTACGTTCTCGGCAGATAATTCTAAGGTGGCTTACGGGTTTGGCAACAACCTCTATATATACGATATTGCCTCGAAAGTCAGCAAGCAGATAACTACCGACGGCAAAAAGAATGCTGTTATCAATGGCATCACCGACTGGGTTTATGAGGAAGAATTTTCTTTTGTAAGGGCTTATGACTGGAATGCGACGGGCGACAAGATTGCTTTCATCCGTTTTGATGAGACCGCTGTGCCGGAATTTACGATGGAAGTGTATGATGAAGGGCTGTACCCTGTGCCCCATACCTTCAAATATCCTAAGGCGGGCGAAAAAAATTCAACAGTTTCACTACACATATATGATGTAAAGGCTAATACCACCAAAGAGATCAAACTTGGTAATTATTCGGATTATTACATTCCGCGCATCAAGTGGACATCTGATGCCCAAACGCTGAGCGCACAGGTAATCAACCGCCACCAGAACAACCTCGATCTTATTTTTGTAGATGCTAATACCGGCTCTGCCAAAGTGGTGCTTAACGAAAAAGACAAAGCCTACATTGATATTACCGATAACCTTACGTTCCTGAAAGACAACAGCTTTATCTGGACCAGCGAGAAAGACGGCTTCAACCACATTTATCACTACGCCAAAACCGGCAAGCTGATCAGCCAGATAACCAAAGGGCCATGGGAAGTCACTGCTTACTATGGCTTCGATGAGAAGACCGGCAATATCTTCTACCAGTCGGTTGAAAATGGTTCCATCAACCGCGATGTATACCTCATCAGCCTTAACGGCAAAAACAAAACAAGGCTTACCCCGCAAACCGGAACCAACGCGGCAACCTTCAGCCCGAACTTCCAATACTTCATCAATACTTTTTCGAGCGCTACACAGCCTACTACCTATACGCTTAATAATGCTAAAGACGGCAAGCTTGTAAAAGAGATAAAGAATAATAATGCGCTGAAAACCAAACTTGAGAAATATAGCCTGCCGGTAAAGGAATTTATGGAGATCACTACCGATAAAGGCAATAAGCTGAATGCGTGGATGATCAAGCCCAAAGATTTTGACCCGAATAAAAAATACCCTGTGTTCATGTACCAGTACAGCGGCCCGGGTTCGCAGCAGGTGAACAACGAATGGAATGTCTCCGACGATTACTGGTTTATGATGCTTGCACAACAGGGCTACATCGTGGCTTGTGTTGATGGCCGCGGGACAGGCTATAAAGGCGCGGAATTTAAAAAAGTAACCTACAAGCAGCTTGGCAAATATGAAGTGGAAGACCAGATCGATGCGGCTAAAGTAATAGGCAAATACAATTATGTTGATGCTTCCCGCATTGGTATCTTCGGGTGGAGCTACGGAGGTTTCATGTCTTCAAACTGCATCCTGAAAGGCAACGATGTATTCAAAATGGCGATTGCTGTGGCTCCGGTGACGAACTGGCGTTTTTACGATTCGGTATATACCGAGCGCTACATGCAGACACCGCAGGAAAACGCATCGGGCTATGATGACAACTCGCCGATAAACCACGTGAGCAAGCTGAAAGGCTCGTACCTGCTGATCCATGGCTCTGCAGACGACAACGTACATGTGCAAAATACCATGCTGATGGTTGAGGCACTGGTGCAGGCCAACAAGCAATTCGACTGGGCGATTTACCCGGACAAGAACCACGGTATCTACGGCGGCGCGACAAGGCTGCAGCTTTATACGAAAATGACTAACTTTATTAAAGAGAAACTATAATTAACAACACGAATTTTTATGGATAAGACAGCTACACAAAAAGGCCATCCTAAGGGTCTCTGGTATTTATTTGGCACCGAAATGTGGGAAAGGTTCGGCTACTACCTTATGCTTGGCATTTTTGCATTATATATGATGGACGGATGGAATAATGGCGGAATGGGCTTTAGCGCGGTTAAGAAATCAGATATATATGGAACCTATCTGGGGCTGGTTTATCTTACCCCGTTTATCGGAGGTTTGCTGGCCGACCGTGTACTCGGTTACAGGAAATCGATCGTTATGGGTGGCCTGATGATGGCAGCCGGTTACTTCCTGTTGTCGATTCATGATAATACAAGCTTTTATGCCGGATTGTTCTTTATAATCCTGGGTAACGGCTTCTTCAAACCGAACATCTCTACGCTGGTAGGGAATCTTTACAGCACAGATGAGCTTAAGCATAAAAAGGATTCGGGTTACAACATTTTCTATATGGGTATCAACGTAGGCGCCTTCATCTGCAACTTCGTGGCGGCTTATATGAGGCTTAACTTCGGCTGGAACTTTGCGTTTATTGCTGCGGGTGTGGGTATGCTTATAGGCGTTGTTATATTCCTTAGCGGTACAAAACACATTAAGCATGTAGATGTTATCAAGCCTTTGCAGGCGGGTGATATGCCTACAGGTAAGATATTAGGGTCTACTATATTGCCAATGTTTGTGTTCGGTATTCTTGGATACCTTATCCCGGGAAATATCCTTGGATCTGACACGAATGACGCCTTCATTTTTGGATGTGTGCCGGTAATTTTGTTCTTCATTTACCTTTGGTTCAAATCGTCAGGGCTTGAAAAGAGGGCTATTGCGGCGTTGCTTGCGGTGTTCTCGTGCGTGATATTGTTCTTTGCGATATTCCACCAAAATGGCGATGCGCTTACCGTATGGGCGGAAGACTTTACCGACAGGGAGATGCCGGCATCGGTAGCTACAGTTGCCGACAAAGTGGACATGGCGCAAACTGTGGAGAACAACGCTATCGTACAGCTTGACGATGCCGCTTTTAAGGCAAAAATGGAGCAGCTTACGGCAGAGGAAAAAGCAATGCCTGAAGTGACGAAAGAGGAAATAGCGGCTAAAAAAGAAAAATCGAAACTAATCGCGGGCTATGAGTCGTCGCGCAAATACTTCCACAACCTGGGTACGGATAAAGTCCCGGCAGAAGGAAGCAGCCTTAAATTATATTCTACTGAACTCTACCAATCGATAAACCCAATGTGGGTGATTGTGCTTACGCCAATATTGGTGGGCGTTTGGGGTTTCCTTCGTAAGAGGAAAAAAGAGCCGAGCACACCTACAAAGATCGCATTAGGTCTATTGATCACGGCGCTTTCGGCACTGGTGATGGTTGGTGCGGTATATGCTACTAATGACCTTACCATGAAAGCCGGCAGCTGGTGGCTGATGGCATCTTACGGTGTGATCACGCTGGGTGAACTTTGCCTTTCGCCAATGGGGCTTTCGCTGGTGTCCAAACTGAGCCCGCCAAGGATTACAGCGCTTATGATGGGTGGTTTCTTCCTGGCAATCTCGGTGGGTAATAAGCTGGCTGGTATGCTTTCGAGCCTTTGGGAAGATATGGAGCATAAAGAAAATTATTTCTACCTGAACTTCGGACTTGTACTTGGCGCCGCAATTTTATTGTTCCTGATGTTGAAATGGCTTAATGGCGTGATGAGAGAGAATAACGTAAATTAATTTTAGCATTTAAATGGAGATATCTAATCATACGGTAGAACTGGAAAAGATCCAGGATTTCAAAGGCAAATACCCAAAACAGCTTTGGTATCTTTTCCTTGTGGAAATGTGGGAGCGCTTTACGTTCTACGGGATGCGGGCGCTGTTGGGGCTTTATATTTCGCACCTTATCCTTACGGCCGATTACAAGCCGCTGGAGCCTGCCGAACTGGAAGCCAAAAAAATTGAATTCCAGAAGCAGAATCACGAGGAACTGACGAAAGACCATCCTAAATATTATATTGAGACTTCCCAGCAAAAGTATAAAGACGACGCGGAAAGTACATCCAATAAACAATATGGATTGATACAGGCTTTCATATATGCGATGGCATTTGTGGGCGGCATGTTCGCTGATAAGATATTCGGTTTCCGTAAATCGGTGTTCTGGGGTGGTATCCTTATGGCTATCGGTACCTTTACCATGGCATTGCCGGGAGCGTTTCCGTTTTATCTCGGGGTCAGTATACTCATTGTAGGGAACGGATTCTTCAAGCCTAATATCTCGACCATGGTTGGGGCATTATACCGTCCCGGCGACCCGAGGAGGGATGCAGGGTTTTCGCTATTCTACTCTGGCATTAATATAGGGGCCCTCTTGAGTGGCCTCACTATTGCATACGTAGGTACATCAATAAGCTGGTCTCTCGGTTTTGCTATGGCAGGCGTTTGTATGCTATGCGGACTGGCGCTGTTTTTGTACACGCAAAAAACGCTTGGCCCTATAGGGCTTCCGCCGGTGCCTGAAAAGCTTAAAGAAAAAAAATTCGGTATCAACAGGAATATGTGGGTGTATATTCTCTCAATAATATTCATTCCTTTCTTCTTCGTGCTTGTTTATTTTCCATTCGATGTTGACATGACGTTCCTGTTTGGGACGGAAACGAATAAAGCAGGAGAGATTTTACCTTATGTAGTGCAATTCAGTGACTTGTTCATGATCTCTATTGCAGTGATCATTTTTGGATTCCTGGTTTACACAACGATCAATGTTGCTAAAGAAGAGAAAAGCAAGATGTTTGTGGCGATCGTACTGATATTATTCTCGGTATTGTTCTGGTCGTTTTTCGAGCAGGGTGGAGGGTCATTGAATTTCTTTGCAATAGGAAATGTGAACAATCACGGGCTCAACATGACACAGGTGAATAACTCCGTTAATGCGCTGTGGGTAGTCCTTGCTGCGCCTTTTATAGGTATGCTGTGGATCGCCCTGAGTAAAAAGAAAGCGGAGCCGAATACCGTTGTAAAATTCGGATTAGGCTTTTTGTTCCTTGGGTTAAGCTTTTTAATATTCTACTTCAGCAAATTCCTGGCTACAGACAAAGGACTTACGCCGCTGTGGACATTTATCTTTGCCTATTTGGTAATGACAATAGGTGAATTATGCCTTTCGCCAATAGGATTATCGATGGTGACGAAACTTACACCGGGCAGGCTGCATGGCGTAATGATGGGAACGTGGTTCCTGGCCAGTGCTTATGGCCAATATGGCGCGGGACTAATAGGATCTAAGCTTGCAAAAGTAGATACATCCATTAAAAACCCAACTAACCTCGATAAGCTGGAGCAATATACTAATGGATACCAAAGCATTGCTTACATAGCTATAGGTGCCGGTATCGTGCTTCTGCTCATATCGCCGATACTTAAAAAGCAGATGAAAGGCGCGGGATAATTTTTCGGCATTGTTTTTGTCTAATACATAAAAAACGAATTATAAAATGAAAAAATTACTTTTAGCATTGTTTATAGGGCTTGGCACTTTGGCTGCCCAGGCACAGGAAATAAAGTGGATGAGCATGGATGAGGCGCTTGCCGCCCAGAAGAAAAAAGCGAAGCCAATTTTCATGGATGTGTATACCGACTGGTGCGGACCATGCAAAATGCTTGATAAAAATACCTTCCACGACCCGGCAGTAGCAAAATATATCAGTGAGAATTATTATGCTGTAAAATTCAATGCCGAAGGCAAATCTGACATTACGTATAAAGGTAAAAAATACAGTAACCCTGGCTTTGTTGAGGGCCGTAGCGGCAGGAACGCCGTTCATGAGTTTGCAACATTCCTGCAGGTGCGCGCTTATCCTTCGATGATCGTGTTTGATGCGAAAGGCGAAGTAAAAGCCCCGATAGTAGGTTATTACCAGCCTGAGCAACTATTGGAAACGCTAAAAAAATAGGTTGATTATTTAATTCCGTAAAATCCCTTTTCTGCCGTGGCATGGAAAGGGATTTTTTGTTTTCGGCAGGTTGCCGCCCACCGTGCCACATAAGTTTTATAGTTGGTTGCGTCGGCAACAACCTGTTTTGGCTTTAGCTGCTCCAGAATCCTTTCGAAGTTCACTTTAGGTGACTGTGTAAGTAACAACACGTCCGGTTTCATTTCGGGGCTGTAGGCTGCCGTACTGTCTATCACCAGAACCTTGCTGCCCTTCCTCCATAAAACGTCTGCTAAGGGCTTTACTATAACTTCTGTTGCAAAGCTGCCTTTACGGTAGGATTTTACGACAGGGTTTTTCAGTGCCAGGCTGTCTTCGCTCATTAGAGTGATACGGCTATTCTCTTTTACGGCAAGCAGCGTACTGTTCCTGTTATGGAATACAATAAGCTCATCGTGGTTCTTGCTGTTCCACACCGTTATGGTATAAACGGATTGGAACAGCAGCACCGATAACAATAAAGCAGCTGTGCGCGTGTAACTCTTTTTATAAAGCCACAGCACCATCAGGATGATCACTGCATAAAGCGATATGTTTAGCAGCAGTGTAAAAGGAATGTCCTTTAAAATAAAATTCTCGAATGAGGCGATCCATGCGATGAAGCCGTTCATTGCTATAATCAGCCATTCTAAAACATGCCCGACAAAATTGGCCACAGGCGGCGCAATGAAATTCAGAAGCAGGACAATTAGGCCTGTTACTAACACCACGTTCGATAGCGGGATCACCACAAGGTTTGCCAAAACGAACAGCAGCGGGAACTGATGGAAATAATACAGGCTGAGTGGCAGCACGCCTATTTGAGCGGCAAGCGATATGAGAACTGTATCTATGGCATAGTTAACTGCCCAATATCTTGAAACGTGCGCTCTCTTATACATTGGCTGTAGCCAAACGATAGAAAATACGGCAATGTAACTTAATTGAAAGCCGACATCGAACAGGAACATCGGCTTAGCCAAAAGCAGCACCAGCATCGATACGGCGATGGAATTGTATATGTTGGCGTTCCGGTTGAAGTATTGTCCCATCATTATAAAGCTGAACATCACTACCGAGCGCACTACGGATGCCGATAACCCGGTGATGAAGGCAAATCCCCATAACAATGCGAGGATAACTATGAGCTGCAACAGCTCGCCTTTTCGCCGAAAGCGGTTTAATGGTTTGAGGAGGGTGGTGAGGATAAGGAATAGCATCGAAAAATGCAGTCCCGAGATGGCGAGTATGTGGAGTACGCCAGCATTGGTGTAATTGTCGGACGTTTCCTGGTCCATGTCCTGCCGTTGGCCGATGAGCAATGCGT
Organism: Flavobacterium arundinis; assembly: GCF_038289855.1. Taxonomy (NCBI): domain Bacteria; kingdom Pseudomonadati; phylum Bacteroidota; class Flavobacteriia; order Flavobacteriales; family Flavobacteriaceae; genus Flavobacterium; species Flavobacterium arundinis. The sequence goes on along the minus strand of NZ_JBBYHR010000002.1, from coordinate 570,629 downwards.
TGATGACATTGCGCGTTTCGGGGCTGTAATTATGGATATCAAAGCTATGGATGAGTGTTTCCCTTAGTTTCCCCACATAAGCATCAAAGCTATTGATATGGCCTGCCTTTATAAAGTTATCCTTCAGGCGTACCTGGTGGAAAACACCCTGCTTTTCCATATAGGCGGCATAATCAAACTGGCCCGGATTCATCGCGCCCGGTATAGGCTGGAGTTCATCGGCAATAATAAAAGCATCACCGGCATGCAGCAACCTGTTCAGGCTGTCTTTAGGGACTGTAACCAATAGTTTTCCGGTGGCTGTTTTTCCGTTAGCAGATAATACCTCAAAATAGTACTTTTCAGAAAAAGCATTTGGTTTCAGCCTTTCGGAAACAACGGTTTTCAGGACAGGAATATCGTCATTCAGAAAGTTTGTGTAATGCAGCTTTTGGTTGGGCGGGTAGTGGAGCGTTTGCACCAGCATTCCGATAATGAACGCAAACAGCCAGGCCGCACTACCGAAATAAGGTTTCTGGATGAGGTGTTTTTTTGCGATGAGGTATGTTCCCAAAACCAATGCCGATGCGCCGCCGGAAATGATGTAAAGTAAAGAAGGGGATAGGCTAAGGTAATAGCCGGCCAGGATGCCCAGTGCAAGAAAAAATGTGATGGCAATAACGGGATATCTCAATACCTTCATACGTCGGGGATTGAAACAAACATACGGAAAAATCTTATTTGTAAAGCATATGTGGATTTTTTACCACAAGGAACACTCAAAGATTTTCACTAACTACAAAAAAAACTGGCTGATCCTATAATGTGCACACTGTATTACACATACAGTTTTGTGACCCTTATGTAAATACTTCGTGGCTATGTGGTAAAAAACCTTGTGGTAAAAAATTTACTCTTCGATAACCCTGTTCGCCTGAACGAATGTCCTTGCATTGTAAGGCTCGTTCATAGAAGATACCATAACGCCTGAACTTGTGGAAGAGTGGAGGAATTTAATTTCGCCCTCATCTGTGATCTCAACAACAATACCTACGTGGTTGATGCCTCTCCTGTTGTGGCTGTTTTTGAAAAGAAGCAGGTCGCCCCTTTTAACTTCAGAAAGCTGTACTACCCTGCCTGCTGCTGCCATACCGGCTGAACTGCGTGGTAACGTGATGTCGAATATCTTAAATGTGGCATAAACCATACCTGAGCAATCCATTCCTTCTTTTGTAGTTCCGCCTGCCCTGTAGCGAACGCCTTCAAAATCCATGGCATTGTTTACGATCTGCACCGCAAGGTAGCTTTCGGCAGATTCCGGCACGAAATCCGGCTCTGTAGTATCGTCCAAAATTACAGTTCCTTTACGTGCAGGATTTTTCTTTGGCAGTTCAATTTCAGATTTTTTTGGGCCTCCCCTGCCTATTTCTTTTTTCTGAACAGGTTCATAAGCAAGAATATCCCTGTCGTTTAATGAAGCTATTTCTTTCATAACGGCAGCCTTGTCTATAGACGGTGCCGGTTTTGAAGCTTGCTTTTCAGTGTAAGAATAGATACCCTTTTTTTGGGCTTCTTTTTTAGAAGTTACTATTTGGGCCGAAGCGGTAAATGACGCTATCAGAAACAAAATCAGGGTTGTGGGACGGAGGTTTTTCAAATCTTTAATCTTATAATTCTACATCGGTTTGGAGCAAATATAGCAAAATAATTTTAAAGAAATTTTAAGAACCTATGTTAAATGTTTGATTATGAGACTGGCTGTTTTTTCACTTGCACCAATTCCGCCCAGCCTTTCTTCCAGTAAATCGTACTGTTTCAGGAGGTTCCGTCTATATTCGGGTGTTAATAACTTTTGGAGTTCTTCTCTTATGTTTTTTTTGTTAAAGTCATCCTGAATAAGTTCTTTCACCACCTCTTTATCCATGATAAGGTTCACCAGCGAGATGTATTTCAGGGTGATAATCCGCTTGGCGATTTGGTAGGAAATCCATCCGCCTTTATAGCAAACTACCTCAGGAACCTTGAACAATGCAGTCTCTAAAGTTGCCGTTCCCGAGGTCACCAAAGCCGCGTATGCAATGCTCAAAAGGCCATAGGTTTTGTTCGAAATAAACTTTACATTGCTGTTGTTTAAGAACTGCTCATAAAATGAATAGTCCAGCGAAGGCGCCCCTGCAATCACAAACTGGTAATCGGGGAAATCATCGGTCACAGAAAGCATCACAGAAAGCATCTTGGCAATTTCCTGCTTCCTGCTTCCGGGCAGCAGCGCAATAACCGGCCTTTCGTCCAGTCCGTGCTCTTTTTTGAAGGTTGCCGCATCGGTTTTTTCACGGTTGTGTACGGCATCGATAAGCGGGTGGCCCACAAACTCGACAGCGAAATTATGCTTGTTCTCGTAAAAGTTTTTTTCGAAAGGCAGTATGATATACATGTGATCCACATCGCGCCTGATGGCCTTGATGCGGCTCTCTTTCCAGGCCCATATCTGCGGTGAAATATAGTAATGCGTTTTGATGCCCAGCTTTTTCGCCCATTCGGCAATGCGCATATTAAAGCCTGGGTAGTCTATAAAAATAATCACATCCGGCTGGAAGGCAAGGATGTCCTGCTTGCAGAATTTTATGTTGTTCAGGATCGTTTTCAGGTTCTGTACTACTTCGGCAAAACCCATAAAGGCGAGTTCGCGGTAGTGCTTTACCAGCGTTCCACCAGCAGCCTGCATGAGGTCACCGCCCCAAAAACGGATATTGGCCTGCGGGTCTTTCTTGAAAAGTTCCTTCATCAGGTTCGATCCGTGCAGGTCGCCCGATGCTTCCCCGGCTATAATGTAATATTTCATTGCCTGTAGTTTACAAGCCCAAAAGTAGTATTTATTGGCAAGAGGAACACTGATGACACGGATATTTTTGATGTACACAGATAACCATCGAAGGCAAATCAGTGGCCATCCACACAATCGGTGTCATCCGTGTCCATGTTTGTATAAATCTTATGCCAATAAAAATGCCCCACATAAGCAGGGCATTTAGATGTTATTCGATAATGATTACTGTTTGGTAAATACCAAAGTAGCATCAATGCTGTCATAGGTCGTCTGGCCGTTTACAGTTACTTCTACCTCATAAAAATCAGGCACCATTGCAGTAAGGGTGTTGCCGCTTTGTGTGTAAACGGTAGTTTCGGTGTCGCCTTCATAGCTAACGGCAACCGATACGCTGTTCCCGTTTACACTATATGAGCCATCTGCAGATGCAGAGAAACAGTTTTCCTCAAACATAGGAGCACTAATGAAGTTTGTAACGGTGTTGTTGGCGCCGAACTCCAGATACGAATTCGTAAAGCACGTGCCGCCTTCTGTAATAAGATTGGTAGACGTTACACCATCACCATTGCCGTCAACGGCGTGAGATGCAGTTACCTTGGTAAGCATCCATTTTCCGGATACTGCTACATTGTTTGTAGAATTGTTGTCGTCATCTGAGCACGAGAAAGCCATAAAGGCTGAAGCCGCAAGGGCTAACATGGTAAGTTTTTTCATTGTTGAAATTGATTGAGAATTATTTTGTTAATGCCAATGCGTTTGCAACAAGCATGCCGTAAAAAATAATTTAATGTATATATTTTTAAAATATTTTTATTTTACTAAATAAATCTTTAAAAGTCAATACATTAACTATTTAAAAATTCAGGATTTAATTAAATTTTTAATCAACAGTACCGCTTTTTCAAACTTTTCGTCAAAACTTCCGCCTATCTCTTGGTAGGGGATTTTATGGTCGTCTAAAACCTGCCTGTGGGAAACATCGAGCAGTCGGGCCTTCGCTTCATCAAGCCTTGTCCCGTCCTGGAAATAGCCGCTATCGTTGGTGAGGTAGATGTAGAGGCTGGCTTTGTTTGCAGTATAAATAATATCACTCACCTTAAGCTCCTCACCAAAAGAATATTGTGCATACGACTTTGTAATGTGCACATCGGTATCAATAATAATGAGCGGGCTGTTGCCTTTTTCGGCTTCCTGTATCCTTCGGGCATGTTCACGGGCGGTGGTATACAGGTCTTCTATTGTAAAAGAATTCGAATTGAGAATGATGTCCCTAGCGGCCTCGCTTACAAGCGTGGCATTAAAGTGCGCCGACAGCCTTTCGGCCAATGTAGTCTTCCCGGTAGATTCGGTGCCGAGTATTACAGCCTTAACGCTGTAATAGGGCTTTACGCTATCCGGCAGATAATCCCACCATTCAAAAACATCGTTCCGTATAAGCGTTGCCGATACGGGATACAGCTGTTTCGGGATATCGAAAGCGATGTGCCTGATGCCCATGAATCCGGCAACATAATCGCCATAAGGTTCGGAGGTGATGAGGAGGGAATGATCCAGGAATAACTTACTGAATACCGGTGCCCAGATTGCCGATACCTCTTTAGATGAGGCTGAAGTATTGGGGAACATACTTTCCTTATAATCCAGTGTGAGGACTTCGATATTGTCGTTTCCTTCAAAAGTTGCATCTATCCAGCTTTTTCTTATTTCGGCAGGAATATTTTCCTTATCGCTGGAGCAAACAAGCACCGAGACAAAGTCTGCTTGTGTTAATGCAAAACGTATCATTGCCTCATGCCCTTTATGGAAAGGCAGGAATTTCCCAAAGAGGAACGCCTTAACCATGATGTTGTTTTTTATGCCAGTTGTACAATCCGTAAGAAGCCAGCACGAGAAAAACCACATATTCGAGTGAAAGAAAATATATGCCCTTGGTATAGTACACCATTATGCTGGCAATATTCACCATGAGCCACAAGTACCAATTCTCTATTTTCTTTTGTACCAAAAGCGTCGTTGCCGTAATGCTGGCCACCATGATAAAGGAATCGGCGTAGGGATAGGCCGCTTGGATCTTGAAATACTGCGGCAGGTATTTGTGGATATGGGAGAATAAATAACCTGCAATAAGCGTCGCGCACACTACTACGGCTCCGGTGACGAACCTGCCTTTTGCCTGGAGGGTTGTAATATCCTTATCGTCTTTCTTTTTATTCCAATAGTACCAGCCGTAGAGCGTTACGATGAAAAAATAAACCTGCAGGAACATATCGGCATACAGCTGCACCTGGTAAAAAAGCACGAACAGGAATACCGCATTGAACGTACCCGTGGGCCAGGTGAGGATGCTTGCCCGCGATGCACAATATACCGATACCAGCCCACTCAGGGTGGCGAGCAGCTCGATATAGCTTATCGGGTAGCCGTACACTTCGCCTATGATATTTGATATGTCAAAAATGTCTGTCACAGGCGGTACTCTAAGGATGCGTAAACATTCACCGGTGCCTGCACAAAATATTTTTTGGTACCATCCGTCTCCACATAGCCGTTATTGAAATATTTGGTATTGGTGATGTTGTTGGCAAAAACGGCAGCCTCCAGTTTTCCGAAGGTATATCCGGCGCGGGCGTTCAGCAGGAAATAGCCGTCTATTTGTGCACTGTTGGCAAAGTCGATATACGATTTATCCTGGTAGCGGCCTGTAAGGGAAAAAGAAAACTTCTCAAAAGTATAGGCCGCTTCCTGGTTGATGATGAACTTAGGGCTCAGTATCGGGCTGAACGATTCGTCCTGCTCTTTAATGCGGCTGTGGTTCCATGAGGAATTATTGGTAAACGTAAAGCAGCCCATTGTATACGAAGCGCTCAGCTCCACACCGGCGCGGATACTCTGTTTCACATTGTTGGTAAGCGCCAGTCCGTTCGGTCCGAATTTCCCGTCAAGCACAATTTCGTTTTCAAAATCCATATAATAGGCATTCGCATCAATGTGCCAGCTGCCTTTGTTGTAACGAATGCCGATTTCATGGTCGGTCACCTGTTCTGCTTTTTTGATGAATAGGAGGGCATTGCCATTCTCGTCTGGCAGGAGGTCATCGCTTCCGCCAAAAATGTCGTTTCGGGTGGGTTCCCTTTTAGTCTTTCCCACGCTGTAATACAATGTCGCCGTTGCGGAAGCTTGGTAACTAAGTCCGGCCTTCGGGTTGAAAAAATCCCATTTCATAGCATCGAAAGGCACGCTGCCGTCATAACTGAATTCTACATGGCGGTATTGCAGGTCGGCAAAAAGACTGAACCTGCCGATGGTATAACTCGCTTTTGTGAAAACGCTTTCCTCGTGCTTATGGCCTGTGTTTTCGTAAAGCTCGCCCAGTGTTTTCTCGCTTCCGGTATGCCTGCGGCTGTAGGTATTCGCATGTATGCCGGTTGTCCAGCTGAGGTTATTTTTGGAGAACGTGTAATTCGAAAATACTCCTGCAAGGTTCGACAGGAAGGCGTAATTGTATAATTCTGAAGACGGAGGGTAGCCGTAATTGTTGGGGTCGAAATCATAGTTGCCTTTCAGGAAGGTGTAGTATACCGAGGATTGCAATGTCGATACCGTGCTTATCCGCCAGGTATTGAGTACCTGCGACATCGCCTGTACAAAATGGTCGTCTTCGTTATTGTTGACATTTGTCCTGCGGTCTCTCGCGATAAGCGAATCGGCAACACCAAGCCAGGCCAGCTGGTTTTTCTGCTGACCTGCAAGGAGGTTAAGCTTCCAGTCCGACTTTTTCCCGAAAAGCCCGCCGCTTAGGAAAACGGATTGCGACTTGTTGGAAGAGTGGTATTTGTATCCGTCAGAATATATTTGCGATGCCCGTGCATAGAGTGCCTTATTATTTTTAATGCCGCTGTTGTATTCGGCGAATGCCCTTGCGCTGTTGAACGAGCCGTACCCAACACCAACGGATGCACTTTTCTTATCATAAAGATCTGGTGAAAAAAGCTGTATGCTGCCACCATAGCCTGCGGTTCCGTTTTTAGAAGTGCCAACGCCGCGCTGCACCTGTACATTGCTTACGGAATTGAATATGTCCGGGTAGTTAGAAAAATAAGCGCCTTGGTCCTCTGGGTCGTTGAGCGGTACGCCGTCGAGGGTCATGTTAATGCGCGTCTGGTCGATGCCCCGCAACCTGAAATACGTATAGCCCTGTGTATTGCCGCCATCGGAATAAACAGTGATAGAAGGTGTTTCGGAAAGTAGGAAAGAAGGCTCCTGCCCAACAGATTTCCTGTCAATCGTGGCCGCATCGATATTCATATACGTTACCGGCGTTGTGCGCCCTGCCTGGTAGGTAAGCTTTACTTCGGGCAAACGTGTTATCGTATCGGTTGGTATGGTATCCTGGGCGTGTGCAAAACAAGTAGCGAAAATAAGGAAGGGCAGTAGGCGGTATTTTTGTATCATCGGGCGGTGCGCTGAGGCTGTTATTAGTTTATTGGCTTGGTTGTGATGCAACGGTAATGCAGCTGCAATGTCAAAAATACAATTTTTTATTTGGGGTTGTATCCAATAAAAAATGCCCCTGCGTTGGCGGGGGCATTAATCCAATTCAGAGAGGAATTATTCTTTCGTAAATATCATTTTTGCATTAAGGGTTACAGTATTGGTTACTCCGTCCCCGTCATCATCTGCTTCAACTTGGTATATGCCCGGAATTGACAGCATGAGCAGGTTGCCGGTCTTAACATAGGTCGCGTGATCTTTAGTTCCATCGGTATGGACAAAGGTCGACTCTACTTTATACTGAACCATTTTGTAGGTTCCCTCTTCCGTAGTTGTAGTACAAGCTGTTCCCTCTGAAGGAACCAGGCTCATAAAGCTTTTAATGGTATTACCATTGCCAAATTCCAGATACGAATCGGCATAGCATGACCCAAGTTCGGCAAGCATGTCGGTAGATAATGTGCCATCCCCATTACCGTCAAAAGCCCGTTGTGCGGTTGCTGAAGTAAGTTTCCATTTTCCTTGTAATGCCGGGGTGTCAGTAGTCTGGTTGTCGTCGTTTGAGCATGAGAATGCCATAAAGGCGGCTGCCGCGAAAGCAGCCATTGTGATTTTTTTCATTCTAATTGATTTGATTGATGATTATTATTTTCAGTTGCGAACAACTTTCCAATAAGTAGACTGATAACGGTATTTGTTACACTTTTCTTATAAAAAAATTCAAATATTTATCATTTTTTTGTTGACTGAAAATATGTAGTTGATTTATAGTTAATTGTATTTTTTAGTAGAGGATAAGATATAGGGTTTTAATCGGGGCGAATGTGGCTTTTTTGTATTTTCAATAGTAATGCTCAATAAAAGCAAGGCATTTATAAAATGTGTTTGGTAATTAGTCTTTTGTGAATTCATTATGGCAGAGATATGTTCAAGTTATGTGTTGATTTGTAAGCCGTCGATAATTTTTTGAACTAGCTCATCGAAATCTCTTTCTGAGTAATCTTTGCTTTTAAAAGCGCTAAAATCTAATGTGTTTACTCGCTTAATTTCTTCAATATTTTCCCAATATTCATTTGCTAACTCTATTGGTCTTATATTGATTTTTTTAATTTCAAAAAGATAATTATCAATGGATATTGGGAAGAAAACATTTTCCCAAGAGGCTTCTTGCTTTTTCCTTGCTGTAGTTAATTCGAATTGACAAGCTCTGCTTCGTATGGAGTTTTTAGATGCAATAAATAAAAGTTTATCATGAGCGCTTATATTCGATGTCATTATTTCCTCCAAAGGTTTTCCTCCAGGAGCGTCTTTTTCCCAAATAAAGGTCCTGATGCCATGATTATTTAATCTTTCTGCGATTTTTTTTGCAAAATCCGAATCTTTAAAACTATACGATATAAAAACTGTTGAAAAATTTTTTTGTGTTGTCATACCAGAGATAATTTCTTTAAGATTTACTTTATTTTTAATATTAAAATAATATGATAGAGTTTTTTGTCCAATATCTTCACTTTGTAAAATAGTTTGAAAATCCATACTAGCATAGCTTCCATATTGTAATTCCTTATTTAATATAAAGCTTTCAGTTTCTAAAACACAATCCATAAAACCAACTTTATATAGAATAGAATCGACAAAGCGACCATTTTTAAAGTCCATTCTATGAAAGTTAGTGCTGGTTAAATTACAATCTTGAAATAATATATCAATAAACTCATCATCTCGATTTACCACTTCATCATATTCATAGTGTTGCATAGATTGGAAAAGTGAGTCATCTATATTGGAATTATAAAATCTAATATTTTCAGAAGGGATAAGGCTTATAAAACTGCAATTATTTAAATGACATTCATCGAAAGTTAGGTTAAAAGCGCAACCTTCATCTATTTCGATATTTCGAAAATAACATCTAAGGAAATACACCGCATTCCAATCTAATTCTAAGTGAGAAAACCTGCAATTACGAAAAGAACAATCCTCAAATTCACATTCTTGTAGTAAACAGTAAAACCCCCAAATTCCTTCAAATTCACACCTTTTAAATTTTACTTTTTTAAACTCAATACTATGAAAATCGCCTTTGAAAGTAATATTTCTAAATGTTTTTCGAATTATAGTGTTCTTTGGAGGGAAGACATTGGCAATATTAGTTTTAATGCTTTTTAGCGAATTCTGTTCCAAGTATTCAATTAAGCCAGCAGCATGTGTTATGGTCAGATTCGTTTTCTTTTTAGTCATAAAATAAACTGGTTAAGTGATGAATATCTGTGTTAGTTTATAGGCGATAAAATTAAAATACTATATGAAATTATAACTTATCAATCAGCTTTTATTCAAATTCCAACCATTAAGCCCCTGTATCGCATGGTGCGCGGTAAGGTCAAATTGTACAGGTACCATCGAGATGTAGCCATTCGCCAAAGCCCATTCATCGGTGTCCTCGCCATTGTCAAGGTTGACGAACTTGCCGCCCAGCCAGTAATAATCGCGCCCCATCGGGTTGGTACGTTTATCAAAACTTTCTGCCCACATCGCTTTTGCCTGGCGGCACACCTTTATGCCTTTGATGTCTTTCTCCTGTAGTTTTGGGAAGTTCACGTTCAGGATAACGCCTTCCGGCAACCCTTTCTCCAAAACCTGTTCTGCAATTTTTTTAATGAAAGGCTTTGCAGGTTCAAAATCGGCATTCCAGTTATAGTCCAGAAGGGAAAACCCAATGGCGGGAATACCCTCGATACCGGCCTCGACAGCCGCGCTCATTGTGCCGGAATAAATAACGTTGATGGAAGAGTTGGACCCGTGGTTCACACCGCTAACGCAAAGGTCGGGCTTGCGGTGCAGTATCTCGTTTACGGCGAACTTCACGCAGTCTACAGGCGTTCCGCTGCAGCTGTATTCGGTCTCAAGGTCTGGGTCTATATTTACTTTGTTGATATAGAGGGTGCTGTTGATTGTGATGGCATGCCCGGTAGCCGATTGCGGGCTGTCCGGCGCGACCACGACCACATCGCCTAACTGCTTCATTACCGATATAAGTGCGCGTATGCCGGGAGCCGATATACCGTCGTCGTTCGTAACCAATATCAAAGGTTTTTTCTTCATAGCTATGACAGAATTAAAAATAAGTATTGTACTTTTACGTTTGCTAAATTACGCAATTTTGCAAAGCCTGCCTTTTGATGAAGTTTTTTTGGATTGATGAATGTTTGGCACGCTTTTTAATGTAATGTTGATAATACGATAATCTAATGAATGCCGTTATAAAGTTTATGAAAAGAAATTATAAAATAGTTATAGTTGTCGCTGTGCTTTCAGTGGCGCTATGGAGTTTTATGCCCGGTAAGCCGAAAAAAGCCAACGATCCCGAAAAGGATAAACTGCTTCTCGAGCTCCTGACGTTTGTAATAGAGAAAGGCCACTACGACCCGGCTGCAATTGACGATACATTTTCTAAAGGCGTTTACAAAAGCTACCTGCAGCAAATAGACCCTTCCAAAAGGTTTTTTACCCAGGCAGATATCGATGAGTTTTCAAAATATGAAGACAAGATAGACGATATGATCAACGAAAGGGACCTGACGTTTTTCGACCTTACTAATGAAAGGTTGTTAGACAGGATCAAGGAATCTCAGGGCTTCTATAAAGAAATATTAGCTAAGCCTTTCGACTTTACTAAAAACGAGGATTATAGTGTTGACTATGATAAGCAGCCTTACGTAAAAAATGATGCCGAGCTGAAGGAGCGTTGGGAAAAACAACTGAAACTATCGGTATTGTCAACGATTACCGATAAGCAAAAGCTACAGGAAGAAGTGGCGAAGAAAAATACTGATAAAGCATCCGAACCGCAAAAATCATTTGCTGATCTTGAAAAAGAAGCACGTGAGTCTACCCTTAAGTCACTTAATGATTACTTCACTTTTATGAAGGACTTCAAGCGCGACGAATGGTTCAGCATTTACCTGAATGCCATTGCAGAGCGTTTCGACCCGCATACCTACTACTTTGCACCGGACGATAAAGAGAAATTCGATACCAGCATGAGGGGTTCCCTTGAAGGTATTGGTGCAAGGCTCCAGAAAAAAGGCGATTATATTGAGATATCAGAATTGATTCCGGGCGGCCCGGCATGGAGGGGCAAAGACCTGGAGCAGGGCGACCTTATCATGAAAGTAGCGCAGGGCACTGGCGATCCGGTTGATATTGCAGGTATTCGCCTTGACGATGTGGTTAAAAAAATAAAAGGGCCAAAAGGTACCGAAGTGCGTCTTACCGTTAAAAAAGTGGATGGCTCTATAAAGGTTATCCCGATTATAAGGGAAGTGGTAGAGATCGAGGAAACCTACGCTAAATCGAGCGTGGTGAACAAGGATGGTAAGCTTTACGGCATCATCAACCTTCCGAAATTCTACATTGACTTTGAAAATAAAGACAGCCGTGATGCAGCAAAAGACGTTGCGCTTGAAGTGGAAAGGCTAAAACAACAAGGGGTTGAAGGTATCATCATGGACCTTAGGGATAATGGTGGTGGCTCTTTAAAAACGGTTGTTGAGATGGCCGGGCTGTTTATCCAGGATGGGCCTGTTGTTCAGGTAAAATCGAAAGAAAAGAAAAAAGAAGTGCTTAACGATACCGACTCAAAAGTGCAGTGGGATGGGCCTCTTGTAGTGCTTGTAAATAATTTCTCGGCTTCGGCATCAGAGATATTCGCAGCAGCCATACAGGATTACCACCGCGGGCTTATATTGGGCAGCAAGCACACCTACGGTAAAGGTACAGTGCAGAATATCATCGACCTGAACCAGTTTGTAAGGGGCAATTCGTTGGGCGACCTTGGTGCGCTTAAAACAACTACTCAGAAATATTACAGGATAAACGGCGGGTCTGTACAAAGGGAAGGCGTTTACAGCGATATCATCATGCCGGACAGGTATGCTTACATCGACATGGGCGAGCGCGATACCGACAATGCCATGCCTTATGATAAAATTGATGCAGCCAACTATAAAGCGGTGAAAAATAACTTTGAAGGTGTTATTGCCAACAGCAAAAGAAGGATGTCAGTTAACCCGCAATTCAAACTGATGGATGAGAATGCGAAATGGGTGAGCGAGAAAAAAGACGACAATACCTACAGCCTGAATGCAGACAAGTTTAAAGCTGAGGTTGTGAAAATGGAAGCAACAACCAAAAAATTCAAGGCACTTAACGACTATAAGAACAGCCTGAAATTTGAAGCCCTGCCTTACGAAAAAGAGATCTTCAAGAAAGACCCTTCTTTGGCAGAGAAAAAAGAAAGATGGTATGAAAGTTTGTCAAAAGACATATATGTAGAAGAAGCGTTGAATATCCTTAACGATATGCAGCCGAAAGCTTCAGGTAAAAGTGCGGCCAATGTTCAGAAGCCGTCACTTGGCAAAACAAAATAATGATTGATGGATAAAGCAAATCAATCGCTTACAGGCTTAGCGCTCCAAAAATTCAAAAAGAATTTTTGGGGCGTTTTAAGTTTAGTGTTTATTGCAATCCTGGTGTTCATTTCGATTTTTGCCTATGTGCTTGCACCTGATAAGACAAAGGATGCCAACTGGGGCGACCTTTCCATACATTCTAAATCACCGGGCTTTACCGTAAAGATGCTTCATTTCCCATCAGACGGGATGACATTCGGGGAGTACTTTACCGGAAGGGAAACACCCGAACAAAAAATCCCCATCCTGAGATATGAGGTCAAGGGGGACAGCCTTACCTACTACGACTATACCGACGAGCCTTCGCTTGCGGTTTCCAAGACCATTCCCCTTTCCGATTTCGGACCTAAAGCTACTGCACAAACCGTTGCCAACGACTATTTAAAAGACCAGAAATTTATCCTCGGCACCGACAGCCAGGGGCGCGACCTCCTGAGCCGCCTTATGGTAGGATCAAGGGTTTCAATCGCTATAGGATTTGTGGCGGTATTCATTTCGCTGTTGGTCGGGATTTTCTTCGGGGCGATTGCAGGCTACTATGGCGGCAAAGTCGATGCGTTTGTAATGTGGCTTGTCAACATCATCTGGTCAATACCCACGCTGCTGCTGGTTATTGCCATCACGCTGGCGCTTGGCAAAGGCTTCTGGCAGGTTTTTGTGGCCGTAGGACTCACCATGTGGGTTGAGGTTGCAAGGGTCGTAAGGGGGCAGGTGATGAGCATTAAGCAGATGCAGTTTGTCACTGCAGCTCGGGCGTTAGGTTACCGCAATTCGAGGATTATCTTTAACCACATACTACCTAACAGCATGGCGCCGGTAATCGTTATCTCGGCAGCCAATTTTGCGTCTGCCATATTAGTCGAAAGCGGCCTGAGCTTCCTTGGACTTGGCGCGCAGCCGCCGATACCAAGCTGGGGCGGAATGATAAAAGACCACTACAACTACATTATATTAGGCAAGCCTTACCTGGCACTTGCTCCCGGAATTGCGATGCTTTTATTGGTACTTGCCTTTATGATGGTGGGTAATGCACTGCGGGATGCACTGGATGTGAAGAGCGAGTGAATCGATTGGCCTCACCCCAACCCTCTCCAAAGGAGAGGGGGCAGCTTCACTCATGCTGAATACTTTGTTCGATATGTTATCCTCAAGAAATCAGTGCATATCCTTCCAATCGGCTTTATCCGTGTTCCCTTCTGAAAACTGCGACTGCGACTGAAAACTAATCTACCACTCATTCACCTTATTCGCATCCATCTTAATAAAGACGAACAGCAATATGGTGAACGCCCACAGGCTCGATCCTCCATAGGAGAAGAAGGGTAGGGGAACACCAATTGTTGGGAACAGCTTGATAAGCATTGTTATATTCACAAAGAAGTGTGTGAAGAGAATGGCCGCGACACAATAGCCATACGTCCGGCTGAATTTTGACTTTTGCCGCTCGGCGAGGTATAGAATACGGAGCAATAATGTTACAAATAGTCCAATTACAACCAAAGCGCCCACAAAGCCCCATTCTTCACCCACAGTAGTAAAAATGTAGTCGGTATGCTGCTCCGGTACAAAGCCTCCTTTGGTCTGCGTACCTTCCAGATATCCTTTGCCCAGCCATCCGCCGGAACCTATCGCAATCATCGACTGGTTAAGGTTATACCCTTCGGCCTGTTGGTTCACATCTTTGTCAAAAAGTACATTTATGCGGTCTTTTTGGTGGTCTTCGAGTACGTTTTCATAAACATAATCGACCGAGAAGACAAAACCGCTTATCCCTACGAATATGAGCGTGGAAAGTATAGGGTTGCGGAAAGCCCTGCGCGTAAGTATGAACTGCACAATGATGATTACCAATGCAGCCCCCACTATAAAATAAGGCTTTACTAATAACGCCAGCAGGAAAAGCAATATTGCCACAGCACCGGTAGAAAGGTACCAGCCCGGCAGCCCTTCGCGATACAGCACAAGGAAAAGCGATGCAAATATCATGGCGCTGCCAGCATCGGGCTGCATCATGATTAGTAGTACAGGAAGTATTAGTATGGCAAATGCCAAAAGCTGGTGGTTAACTTTTTGCAGGTTTATCTGCACATCGCTGAGGTATTTCGAGAGCAGGAGTGCGGTGCCTATTTTGGCAAATTCCGAGGGCTGCATACTGAATCCGCCAAAGGAATACCAGTTCGTTTGCCCCTTTATGGTCTTACCTAATACAAACAAACCCGCCAGCAGCACGAGGCCTAGTGCGTAGAATACAAGCGCGTACTTTTCATAGATCTTGGCGTCAACAGTAAGCACTACGATAATAAGCGGGATGCTGGTCATGATGAACATGATCTGCTTGCCGTATATCTGCCCTATATCAAATATAGAAGTAGTCTGGTCGGGCAGTGAAGCCGAGTAGATTGTCATCCAGCCCATGCCAACCAGTAGTGCATACAGCAGGATGGTTATCCAGTCCAAATTCCCTACAACGCTCTGGTTCTTCATTTTAGTTATTAATCGAAAAAGGCTGCCCGCTCGTTACTTTGGCATATTCTGCCTTAAGCCCCTGAGTCAGCATTTTGGTTTCAAGATCGGTACGGGATATGGTTCCCTTCAGGTATTTCTCAATCATTAGGCTGGCGATAGGGCCTGCCCAGCGTGCACCCCAATAGCCATTTTCTACAAATACGGCAATGGCGATCTTCGGGTTGTCGCGTGGTGCGAAAGCCACGAAAATAGAGTGGTCGCTCAGCTGTGTCCGCACGCCGTTTATCTTGGTGAAGTTCTCTGCCGTCCCTGTCTTTCCGCAAATTTCAATACCTTCAACTCGTAGCCCGCGTGCGGTTCCGAGATTGTACACATCGAATAGTCCATCGATCACCGGCTTGAAATACTGTTTGTCGATAGTGGTAACATGTTTTGTCCTGAATTTTTTGTCTATCTCACGGCCTTCTATTTTCTTGATCATGTGTGGCGTGTAATAGTATCCCTCATTCGCTACTGTTGCCATCATGTTCGCAAGCTGTATAGGTGTCATTGATACCTCTCCCTGCCCAATAGAGTTGGATATAATGGTAGAGCTTCTCCATCCGCCATTAGGATAAAAACGCTTGTAAAATTTAGAATTCGGTATGTGCCCCTTACGTCCCGGAGGGAGGTCATAACCCAGGAATCCTCCAAGCCCGAAGCTCTTCAGGTGGCTGCTCCAGGCATCAACGCCATAATCCGGTTTAGGGTACTTGTCTATCGTGAGTTTAAAAACATTGGCAAAGTAGGCATTGCACGATTTGTAAATACCATTGTGCAGTTGTATAGCACCGCCCGGGCAGTGGCATTTCATAAAGGCACCACGTCCGTAAGAAAAGCCGTGGTTACAGATAAACGTGCTGTTTTCATCGATAACTTCTTCCTGCAAGCCTACCAGCCCCGAAAGGATCTTGAACGGCGAACCGGGAGGATATTCTGCCAATAGCCCGCGGTCGAACAGCGGCATGGCGATAGTGTCATTATACATTGCAGTGTAGTTCTTTGAACGCTCACGACCCACTAACAGTGCAGGGTCGTAAGACGGTGCGGTAACCAAAGCCAGTATTTCGCCTGTTTTTGGTTCGATCGCAACAATACCACCGCGTTTTTCGAACATCAGTGCCTCACCATATTTTTGAAGTTCGGCATCAAGCGACAGGGTGATGTCCTGTCCCTGTATAGCGATAGTATCGTATATGCCGTCTTTAAACGAACCGATCTCTCTGTTAAACCGGTCTTTCTGGATATATTTTACGCCCTTAACGCCGCGCAAAATTTCTTCATACATTTCCTCAACTCCCTGTTTTCCAATATAATCGCCACTTTTGTAATACGGGTTACTTTTAATTATGGGGTCGTTTACCTGCTGTATGTACCCAAAAACATTCGCTCCTACATTTACCTGGTAATCGCGCAGGGAGCGCTTCACGATATCAAAGCCCTTGAATCTTCGAATCTTTTCCTGGAAAGCGGCAAATTCCTTTTTACTCAGCTGTGGCAAAAATACCGATGGCAGCTTGTAGCTGTATACTTTTGCTTTTGCAACCCTTTCTTTAAAGTATTCTTTCGAAATGTTCAGCAGTTTGCATATCTCTAAAGTGTCGGTGCCTGTTTTAGGCATATCATTGGGCGTAACCATGATATCATAAGACGGTTGGTTTGCCACCAGCAGTTTGCCATGGCGGTCATAGATATAACCCCTTTCAGGATATTCATATTTGATCTTGATGGCATTATTCTCAGATTTCTTGATGTAGGAGTCGTCAAGTATCTGCAAATAAAAAAGCCTTGCCACTATCAGTAATGTTGCGGCAATTATAACTGCTGGCAGTAAGATCTTTCTCATTGTTGTTTGCCCGGCTTAATTAAGTAAATAATAATGATGCAGGTGATTAAGGTAAACACGGTGGTTAGCAGTGTCCGCACTAAAATATCCAGTATAAGGCTGAACCTGAATATCTCCAAAAGATATAAAATTAAATGATGCGTTACAACAGAAATCAGGATAAAAGAAAATCTTTCGGGGGAAAGGCGGTCGTTTATCCGTACGGTCTGGTATTCGTAACTGATACCGAAGGAGAACTTAAAGAACACAGGACGAAGATAGGCCAGCGTTACACAAGCCACAGCATGTGCCCCGCCCGAATTCATGAACATATCCAGTACAAGCCCTAAAAAGAATGCCGATACCAAAAGTCCGGCCTTATTGCCATTAACAGGATAAAGCAGGATAAAAAGGATATAGGGATAAGGGTCTATAAAACCAAAAAGGTCAATATTGTTGCATACTACAACCTGTAGCGCAAGCAAAAGTATAAACCGGACTATATTTATGATGACAGTACTATTCATTCCCCGTAGTGGTTTCCTCCAGCTGTATTATTTCTTTTCTGTCTTTGTTCTCTATCACATACACGTGGCCCAGGCTGGTCATATCGTTAAACAGCTTTATTTCCAGTGTATAATAATTCGTTTTTTTGTCAACATATACTTTTTCGATAATGCCTACAGGGATATTCTCCGGGAATATTCTAGATTCTGCCCCGGTAACTATCGTGTCGCCTTTTACAACTGTGGCCAGGCGCGGAACATCGGTAAGCTGTGCAAAACCGGTGTTTTTTCCATTCCATGTCAGGGTGCCTATATGGTTGTTCTTCTTGATCTTTACCGGTAGCCTGAACTTAAGGTTCAATACGCTGATAACGGTAGAATAGCTATCTGATGTATTTTCGATAACGCCAATAATACCCAGGCTGCTTACAACCCCCATATCCTTGCTGATGCCATCTTTGCTTCCGCTATTAATCGTGAGGTAATTTTCGTACACGTTGTAGGAGTTCTTAATAACTTTTGACTGTATCACCTTGAAATTGCCAACTCCCGGCGGTACTTTTACCGGAGGTACATTAGCGGTGTCCTGTGTGTTGTAAAGCAGTCGTTTCAACTGTGCATTTTCGGCGGCAAGCGCATCATTCTGCGATTTCAGGTTCAGGTAGGCCTCTACGGTATTTATCTGTTCATACACATAGCCGGTCATGGCATTCGCCGAAGACACAGCGCGGCTCTTATGGTAGGAGTGCGACTGTATAGTGAGCGTTAATGATATGCCCAAAAGCAGCAAAAACAGTAATAAGATACTGTTTTTAAATATAAAATTAAATATTTGCTGCATCGGTTACCCCTTTATTTTATAAGTATGCTCCTGAATTTTTGTATATTTTTTAGCGCCATTCCCGTTCCGCGTACAACGGCCCTAAGCGGGTCTTCGGCAATGTAAACCGGGAGGTCTGTTTTTTGCGATATTCGTTTATCAAGCCCCCTTAGCATCGATCCTCCGCCGGCAAGGTAAATACCTGTGTTGTAAATATCGGCAGCAAGTTCGGGAGGTGTTTGCGATAAGGTTTCCATAACGGCATCCTCTATCCGCTGTATCGACTTGTCAAGCGCTTTGGCGATCTCACGGTAAGAAACATCTACCTGTTTCGGCTTACCGGTAAGAAGGTCACGACCCTGTACCGACATCTCTTCAGGAGGGGTTTCCAAATCTTCGATGGCTGCCCCTATGGTGATCTTTATCTTTTCTGCGGTGCTTTCCCCAACAAAAAGGTTGTGCTGGGTCCGCATATAATATACAATATCATTGGTAAATACGTCACCGGCGATCTTAACCGACTTGTCGCATACAATACCGCCAAGCGCGATAACCGCGATCTCGGTAGTACCACCGCCTATATCCACGATCATGTTTCCTTTAGGTTGCATGATGTCTACCCCAATACCTATTGCCGCTGCCATCGGCTCATGGATAAGGTACACCTCTTTGCCGTTTACCCTTTCGGCCGATTCCTTAACTGCACGCATCTCCACTTCTGTAATGCCCGAAGGGATACAGATAACCATGCGAAGGGCCGGCTGGAATAAACGTTTCTTGAGTGCAGGGATGCTTTTTATAAACATCTGAAGCATCTTTTCAGATGCATCAAAATCGGCAATAACACCGTCCTTAAGCGGGCGTATGGTTTTTATGTTTTCATGGGTCTTACCCTGCATCATGTTGGCTTCCTTGCCCACGGCTATTATTTTGCCGGTTACGCGGTCGCGTGCCACTATAGACGGGCTGTCGATGACTACTTTGTCGTTATGGATGATAAGGGTATTTGCGGTACCAAGGTCGATGGCAATGTCCTCGGTCATGAAGTCAAAAAATCCCATACTGGTGTATTATATTAAGGTTCTGTATTAAAAATAGTTTAAGCCTACAAAAGTAGTAAAATTAATGTTTAAAATGACGGGTTCCTGTAAATACCATTGCAACATTATTTTCGTTGCAATAGTTGATGCTTAACTCATCTTTTATAGACCCTCCTGGCTGGATAACGGCTGTGATGCCGGCTTCTTTTGCAAGTTCTACACAGTCTGGGAACGGAAAGAAAGCATCGCTGGCCATAACGGCGCCATTTAGGTCGAAGTTGAAGGAAACCGCTTTCTCTATCGCCTGCTTCAGGGCATCAACGCGGGAGGTCTGTCCTGTGCCTGCCGCAAGCAGCTGCCCGTTCTTTGCAAAAACGATCGTATTCGATTTGGTGTTCTTGCATATTTTTGAGGCAAAGATCAGGTCTTCAACTTCCTGTGTAGTAGGAGATGTTACGGTAACGGTCTTTAGGTGTGCTGCATTGTCGGTAACGGTATCTTTATCCTGTACGAGCAATCCGTTAAGGCAGGTGCGCACCTGTTTCTGCGGAAGCGCCACTTCATGCTGCACCAGTATGATCCTGTTTTTCTTCTCCTGTAGTATCGCTGCTGCATCGTCATCATATGCAGGTGCTATAACCACTTCGCAAAACAACTTAGTTATTTCTTCGGCTGCGGCCTTGTCAATTTTTGCATTCGATATCAACACACCGCCAAAGGCCGATGTCGGGTCTCCTGCAAGCGCATCAAGGTACGCTTCTTTCACCGTCCCCCTTGTAGCTATCCCACAGGCGTTGTTGTGTTTCAGGATGGCGAATGTCGGGCCGTCATTCTTGAATTCATTGATAAGCGTTACCGCGGCATCTACATCAAGCAGGTTGTTGTACGACAGCTCTTTGCCGTGGAGTTTGGTGAACATTTTATCAAATTCGCCAAAGAAAAACCCTTTTTGGTGCGGATTCTCGCCATAACGAAGCTCCTGGCCATTGCCAACGCTTTCTTTATAGAAGGTTTCCTCGGTATTGAAGTAGTTGAATATTGCAGTATCATAATGCGAAGAAACGTGGAAGGCCTTTGTTGCGAATTGTTTGCGTTCTTCTAAAGTTGTGCCGCCATTGTTTTGTGTAAAGGTGTCAAGGAATAGCGAATAGTCGTCAACCGAAGCTACAATCACGGTGTCCTTAAAGTTTTTTGCCGCAGCACGTATCAGCGAGATCCCGCCAATATCTATTTTCTCTATGATGTCGGCTTCAGACGCGCCCGAAGCCACTGTTTTTTCGAAAGGATAAAGGTCTACGATAACAAGGTCGATCTGCGGGATGTTGAATTCTTTCATTTCCTGCACGTCACTTTCGTTATCCTGTCGGTTCAATATGCCGCCGAATACTTTTGGGTGGAGCGTTTTTACTCTTCCGCCAAGGATGGAGGGGTAAGAAGTTACATCTTCAACCGGCACTACGGGGATGCCAAGGTCTTTTATAAACGATTCGGTTCCCCCTGTAGAGTAGATGGTTACCTCGTGTTCGTGTAGTTTTTTTACAATAGGTTCAAGCCCTTCCTTATCAAATACTGATATCAGTGCCGATGAAATTTTACTTACGCTCATGTTGTTGTGTGTTTTGAAGTTGCAAAAGTAGTTATTACAGGCTTAACATTAAAAAAGGCCATGCCTAAATTTGAGTGATTTTTTAAAAATTTATTGGTTTATAACACGGGGTTTTTAAAAAAATGCAGAATTTTACGCAAGTCAATATTATAAGTATGCTGCTATACCTCCGTTTGTTAAAAGAAAGCCTTGCATTTGCCATGAATGCGCTAAGGAATAACATGCTCCGTACGTTCCTTTCGCTCCTTGGCGTTACCGTTGGGATATTCTCGATCATAGCGGTGCTCGCTGCTGTCGACTCGCTCGACAGGAAGATCAAAGCCGATATGAGTAGTGTGGATAAAAACACCATGTACCTAAAACGGTTCTCTTTCGGGCCATCTGAAATACCCCGCTGGAAACGCGAGCAGTTCCCGGATGTAAGCTATGACGAATATCAATACCTTAAAGGGGCAGTAAAATCGGCGCAGGATATGGCCTTCCAGATTTTCACTAAAAACGAAACGGTAAAGTATAACGACGAGTCGGTAAGCAGTATTAACATGGTGCCGGTTTCTTTTGAATTTTCCAATATCCAGAGCGTTAAGATCGAGCATGGACGCTTTTATAATGAAGCGGAATCTAACTCAGGTTCCGGTGTTGCTGTAATAGGCTACGAAATAGCGCAAAAGCTTTTCGGGAATGAAAACCCGCTCGAAAAAAAGATACGCGTATACGGACGGAAGCTCACGGTAATTGGCGTGATCGAAAAGCAGGGGGCGGGCACCTTTGGGCAAAGCAATGACACATCCATATTTTTTCCTGTAAATTTTTTAAGGAAAATGTATGGCGACCATAACGACTTTATGACGCCCGTGATCGTGATCAAGCCTTTTCCCGGAGAAGAAGCCGAAGCGGTAAAAGCCGAAGTGGGCCAAAAGCTCAGGGCTTACCGGGGGATTAAAAATGGAGAGATTGACAATTTCATGATCGATATACTTTCCGGCTTTACCGATCTTATCGACCAGATGATAGGAATGATGAATATGGTAGGGTGGGGTATCAGCTTCTTTTCACTATTGGTGGGAGGTTTTGGTATTGCCAATATTATGTTCGTATCTGTAAAAGAACGCACCAACCTTATTGGTATCCAGAAAGCGCTTGGTGCCAAGAATAAGTTCATACTATTCCAGTTCCTTTTTGAGGCGATAATACTTTCGGTGATAGGAGGAATTGTGGGGATGCTGCTTGTATGGGGTATGACAATACTGCTCACGAAAGTTTTTGAGTTTGAATTTGTGCTCGGTCTCGGCAATGTGATTATAGGAACCGGGCTGGCTACTGCAATCGGACTCGTGTCCGGAATACTTCCTGCTATTTCAGCTTCGCGACTGGACCCTGTAGAAGCTATTCGCAGCGGCATGTAAAAAAATGCGATACGGTACTGCCCCCAATACCGTATCGCTAAAACAATTTTATAAAATTGCTGGAAGAATATATTCTCTTGCTGATATATTCGGGTACAAACTAAACACTTTTATGTCAGAAAAAATACTTTTTAGTATAGACAAAACCGCGACAAAAATGTATTTCACGCTGTTTTTCATGCAAATTGCGACAAAATTGAGTGGAAGGGTATTTGTAGGAGGACTTATGTCGTATCTATAACATTCAACTACTTGAAACCAATAAAATGCGTATACACAATCATTACACGAAAATCGGCGTTAACAATATAGTCTGTGTCATGCGTGTTCCCATAAAAAAATCCCGCTATTTGCGGGATTCATTTCTTATCGTACTGGTTGATTCTGTATCAGGTCCAGGTAGAGGTTTATTTTGTCTTTCAGTTCTTTTCTCGGGGTTATAAAATCCAGAAACCCATGTTCAAGCACGAACTCTGCGGTCTGGAAGCCTTCAGGAAGGTCTTTTCCGGTAGTGTCTTTTACAACCCTTGGGCCTGCGAAGCCTATCAGCGCGCCCGGCTCAGAAATGTTCACGTCGCCAAGCATGGCGTACGATGCGGTAGTACCACCTGTTGTAGGGTCGGTACAGAGTGAAATATAGGGTATCCCGGCATCGGCAAGTTGTGCCAGCTTGGCCGATGTTTTGGCAAGCTGCATAAGTGAGTAGGCTGCTTCCATCATCCTGGCACCCCCGGATTTGGAGATCATCAGGAACGGAATTTTATTTTTGATAGAATAGTCTATGCCACGTGCAATTTTTTCTCCAACCACAGCGCCCATAGAGCCGCCGATGAAAGAAAAATCCATACAGGCGATCACAATGTCTTTGCCTTTTGATTTTCCTACGGCTGTCCTTACGGCATCCTTCAGTTTGGTTTTCTCCATAGCATCTTTAAGCCTGTCTCCATACTTTTTAGTGTCAACAAACTTCAGTGTGTCTTTGGATGTCATGTCCTTATCCAGCTCCTTGAATTCATTATTGTCAAAAAGGATATTAAAGTATTCCTTACTGCCAATCCTTACATGGTAGCCATCTTCCGGGCTTACATAAAAATTCCTGGCAAGCTCTTCTGCATCTATAATTTTACCCGTTGGCGATTTGTACCATAATCCTTTGGGTACATCTTTTTTGTCTTCGGTAGCTGTTGTTATCCCTTTTTCCGTTCTTTTAAACCAAGCCATAATTCTTTTGGATTTATGGGTTGTCAGTTGCCGGTTCTAAGGAAATCCCATTAACCGGCAGCGATCAACCATCAACTATATTATAATGTATTCACGTTGTTTAGGTCGGCAAAAGCCTGCTCCAGCCTTTTGTTGAAAGTCAGTTCACCTTCCCTTACCCATTTCCTTGGGTCATAATGTTTTTTGTTTGGCGACTCCGGTCCGTCAGGGCTGCCTATTTGTGTTTTCAGGTAGTCAATTTTGCCTACCATATAATCACGGATACCTTCGGTAAATGCAAATTGCAGGTCGGTATCAATATTCATTTTGATAACACCATACGAAATAGCTTCCCTGATCTCCTCAAGCGTAGAGCCTGAACCACCGTGGAATACAAAGTCTACCGGGTTAGGCCCTGTGTTGAATTTGTTCTGTACATATTCCTGTGAGTTCCGTAGGATCTTTGGTGTAAGCTTTACGTTACCTGGTTTGTAAACACCGTGTACGTTTCCGAAAGCAGCTGCGATAGTGAATTTATCAGATACTTTACTAAGTTCTTCGTAGGTGTGTGCTACCTCTTCAGGCTGGGTGTAAAGTTTTGAGCTGTCAACATCAGAGTTGTCAACGCCGTCTTCCTCACCGCCGGTAATACCCAATTCGATTTCAAGGGTCATGCCCATTTTGCTCATTCTTTTAAGGTATTGCACGCAGATCTCAATGTTTTCTTCGAGAGGCTCTTCCGAAAGGTCAAGCATGTGTGAGCTGAACAATGGTTTTCCTGTTTCGGCAAAATGTTTTTCGCTGGCATCAAGAAGGCCGTCAACCCACGGAAGCAGTTTTTTCGCGCAATGATCGGTATGTAGTATTACTGTTGCACCATACGCTTCAGCAAGGGTGTGTATGTGTTTTGCACCGGCAATGGCTCCAAGGATGGCTGCACGCTCTCCCTCATTAGAAAGTCCTTTACCCGCGTTGAAAGCAGCGCCGCCGTTTGAGAACTGGATAATTACAGGGGCCTTTAGCTTTGCCGCTGTTTCAAGGACACCGTTTATGGTGCTTGAACCGGTTACGTTTACCGCCGGAAGGGCAAAACCTTTCTCTTTGGCATATTTAAAGATCTCCTGAACCTGGTCTCCCGTAGCTACGCCGGGCTTAATATTATGGGCCATTGTTTTTTGGGTTTTAAAAAATTGATTTACAAAAATAGTATTTTTATTTTGAGACAGTTGAAATTTTCGATAAATATGATGAACTGTATAGCGGATAGTTTGGAAGATAACGTTTAAGCTAAAGGTAGCGCTAAACCATGAGTCACTAACTTTTGTGCACTGTTATACATCTGGTATATTACCTGTTTTTCCATTCACTATATCGTTTTGTGATTATGGGGGCAATTAAATCATAGTTTTCCCGGTTGTCTTCAACATGATATAAGGTTCCATACTTGTTGAAAACTTCAGTATAATCATCAATATATTGCCTGTAACCATTTTCATCGGAATAATAAAAATTTGCAAACAGATTGCCTTCCTCATTTAAGTCTTCCGGCCAAAATTTACTGTCACATTCTTTAATTAAAAAGTCCCTGCCTGTCATCAGGCGATCTTTTACTTTTTCAATTAACCTTACAGGGCTTTCAGTATGTAATGCCCCTATTAAATCATTATTGATCATCCAGGCGAGAAACATCCCGATATGGGTACCGCCATTTTCAGGATGCAGTTCCGGTGGAAAATTATTTCTTGAATGCCAGTCAATTTTATCGTATGTCATAACTCATATTTATTTTATCGACGCTCAATTCTGTCCTCAATAATTGATAGTTTGTATACTTTTTAAAACGGATAATTTATCCCCACATTATAAACGCACCTGGACATATTGTATTCCTTAAACCAGCGCTCGCCTTCCGGCTTGCCCGGGTTGTAGGTTTTGAAGCCTACGTCAAAGCGAACAATGAAGAAATTAAAGTCATACCGGAATCCAACCCCTGAACCGAAGGCAAGGTCTTTAAAAGATTTCAGCCCGTTAAAGGTAAAGTTGGGGTCGTCTACCTCATCAAAAATATTCCAGATATTGCCCACATCGCCAAAGATCGCGCCATTAAGCTTTCCGAATATATTAAAGCGCAGCTCGGCGCTGTAGGCCATTTTAAGGTTGGCTTCGTTAAAGTCGTTCACCCCGCCGCTGCGGCCCGGGCCAAGGCTGTAGGACTGCCATGCCCTGTTGTCGTTGGATCCACCGGCAAAATAGCTTCGCGCAAAAGGTATGGATGTAGAGTTGCCATAAGGCACTGCCAGCCCAAAAAAGGCACGCATAGCGAGCACTTTTCCGCGCCTGAGGTCAAAGTGCTTTACAAAATCAAGTTCACCTTTTATATATTGGGAATATTTCACATCGAATAATGTCCTGTCACCTACCGCTACATCCTTGTTTTCAACCATAAAGGGTGCTATCAGCGAAGGAATGCTGCCCGCGGCTTCTACCTTGGTTTTGAAAATAAAGAAGGTATTGTCAACAAGCCCTTCTTTTGAATTGGTAGTGTAAGTAAAATTCGTGGCAAATATCAGGTTGTTCTCGGTAAGCCTTTGCCTGCGTTCCTCAATCCGGTTGATGTTTTTGCGGTCTTCTTCGTTCACCGTTATATTGTTGTCCTGAACGTCGGTAATAAAGCCGGTCGTGCCTGATTCTATCTTTAGGTCCTTAGCATCGCCCGGATTTAGAGGTGCATTAAAATAATCCGGGTCTACCTGGCTTTCGTAGGCATTGGCATACTCATTTAGCCGGTTGTAGGATGATCTGTATACGTTGAAGTAATTGCCCGCATTTACGTTTCGGATGTACTGTATATTAAAGAGGTCCAGCTTTGCTGTCCGGCCTCTTTGCGGCGTCCAGTTATAGTTCAGGATGCCTGTAAAATTCTCTTTATCAAGCCCGATGTTCCGCTGCCTGCTGATGCCGAAACTCATTATCGTAGAAGGTATCATGCTTTTAGGTATGATCTTTTCCGTGTTGAAAGGGAAAAATATCCGTGGAAAGGTGAGTTTGAGGTCGGCGCCATATTCCAGTATATTGAAAAAGGACCTGTCCGGGATGGCAACGTCTCGTGACGAACCGATATTGCCACGTGTGGAGATCTCCAGTATTTCAGCGCCCTTAAAGATATTCCGTATCGATATCCCAAGGCTTCCCTGTATACCAAAATCCTGGATATTGGAATGGGTAAAATCGACACTTGGGGTAAACCTGAATTTCTTCCTGGGATTCAGGTAGATGTTGGTAATCAGCGATGTGCCGGTCGGGTCTTTGGGGTCTTCCTTATATTCAATAGTCGGATAGTTAAAAACCCTCAGGTTGGTAAGGTACCTCGAAGTAAGCACCCTATTGCGATCAGAAAATATACCTCCCTGCGTTATGAATACGGCATCCGTAAGCGCTTTTGGCCTGTAGTTCAGCTTTCCTGTACTGTACAGGTTAAAGCCGTTAAAGCTTACGCTGTCAATGGCCTGCTCCGGGCTCGTTGGGTTTTTGGTATAAATATTTACCTGGCTTATTTTGTATAGTTTGAAAGGCCTTACAAAGGTAGAATCTCCCTGCTTTACGGTTTCATTGTCAATAATTAAATCAACATTGGCCTTGTAATTGTTGCCGACGGTATCTATAATGTAAGATATGTTATTCTGTTGAAAGGTATAAGCCCCGCGATTCCGGAAATAGGTAGTGATCCTTTCCCTTTCACCCGTAAAATTCGCCTCGTTATACTGGTCGTTTTTCTTTATCAGCGATACTTCTTTGGTAGTGTTGTAAAGGCTGTCGAGCGCAGGAGTTTCTATAAACGCTGCAATAGAATCCAGGATATAGGGCTTTCCGGTTTCAACGTCATACCGCACTTCGGCACGTTTTTTTTCAAGGGTATCAATGGTATATTTCACATTTGCTCTGAAATAACCTTTTTTGTAATAAAAGGCAAAAAGCCTGTTGCGTGATTTTTTTATCCTGTTTGGGTCGATGATTACCGGTGGCTCGCCGGTTTTTTTGGCAAAGTTACTAAAGCCCGAGACGAAAAAGGAGTTACCCAGGCGCTGTACCTGCTTTTCAGAAAGTGTTTTTCTGAAAAAATTATGCCATCCGGGATTTTTAACGAGCCATGCCTGGTAGGAAGAGTCGGCGTCCTTGTTGGCAAGGTTGTAAATGCTCAGCCGTACGTGCCATCCCAGGACGCTGCTGTTCGGCAGCTGGTAGAGCTGTGCTTTGTGCTCGTCGTCGTTTTTTTCTTCGCCGTTTACCCTTACATCGTTTTTCTTCAGCAGGTGTTTCCCTTCCGGAACGTTCTTTACAAGCGAACAGGAATATAAAAACCAACCCGATACAAGAATTAGTGCTATTTTTGTTGTTATATTTCTCAAGGCAATTGCGGCAAATAGTAATTCAAAAATACATTTTTTATGGTTAGCAAAAACCAAATTAAGACAATAACGGGTTTACAGCAAAAAAAATACCGGAAGCAGCACAAATTGTTCTTTGCCGAAGGGATAAAGGTAGTGCAGGAATTGCTGAATTCCAATTTTGAGTTACACCAATTGTTTACCACGGGGGAGATATTCAACGGTATTCCGAAAGATAAGATTATACTTATCACTGAAGCTGAACTAAAAAAGATCAGCGCCCTGGCAACACCCAATGCCTGCCTTGCCCTGTTTGTTATTCCCGAAGAAAAACCCGTGCCTGAAAACGGGCTTATCGTTGCACTTGACGCTATACGTGACCCTGGCAACCTCGGTACAATTATCAGGCTTTGCGACTGGTTTGGAATTGGCCATTTGGTATGTTCCGAAAACTGCGTAGATGTATATAACCCAAAAGTAGTTCAGGCTACCATGGGGTCTATTACAAGGGTGAATGTGGTGTATACCGATCTGCCGTCCTATATTGGCAAAACATCATTGCCGGTATTCGGCACCTTTATGGATGGGGCGACCATTTATAGCGAAACACTGCCGGAGAATGGTGTCATCGTTATGGGTAATGAAGCTAACGGTATCTCTCCCGAAATTGAGGCTTTGGTGACCAATAAGATCGCCATACCGCGCTTTGGCAACCTCCAACTTACCGAGAGCCTAAATGTGGCAACGGCAGCAGCAATTACTTTAAGTGAGTTCAGGAGAAAATCAGTATAGTATATTTTATAGAGGTGTTTGTCATTCTGACGCAGGAAGAATCGCTATCGTAAATTGAGATTCTTCACTCCGTTTCTCTTCGTTCAGAATGACAAACAGGGTTCAATATCATTAATGAAAAGTAAAGTTGACGAAAACCCCACGCGTTTTCATAGAGCCAACATTCCCGGTATAAGGGCTGTTCGGGTCGTTATCCCGTATGATCTCATCATCAATGCCGAACACCCCGCGTATTGAGGGCGAGAACTTGAAGTATTCGAAGTAAAGGTCAATACCAACGCCCAGCTCATAATTGCTGGTCCATTTCACCATCCTGAAGTTACCGCCGGTCATATTATCGTCTTTGGCATCGGCATTACTGCCAAGGTTCCAAGAACGCGAAAAGCCTCCCAAAAGGTACGGCCGTATATTGCCGGTCCTTTTAGCAGAAAATTTCAGCAACAGTGGGAAATGGATGTAAGTAGATTTTACTTCCCTTTTATTATCAACAAGGCCGTTCTCATAAAAAGTAAGGTCGCGTTGTGTATAATACAACCCCGGCTCAAACCTCAGGTCGAGGTATTCAAAAATCCTCAGGTTGCCCACAAGGCCCACGTTAAAGCCGGTTGTGCCTTTTACTTCAATGTCTTTGCCCGGATTGTTAAGGTAATCGAATTTAAAATCATAATTATTGAAACCAAGAAAATACCCCCAGTGTGTACGCTGCTTATCGAAGTTTTCCAGGTGAATAATAGGGTCGCGGCCAAATATGCGGGTGCCAAACTGCGCCTGGCTTGCAAGGCCCGATAACAGGAATAGGTATAAAAACAGTTTCTTCATTTTATTGTTTTGAAGCGGAATAAATAGTGGCCACACCAAAAGTCTGCGGCATATTCTTAACCTCTATAAACCCAATTTTGCGTAAAATATTGTTCAGTGCCTCACCATGAGGGAAAACTGAGGCCGATTCGCTTAAGTAAGCATACGCCGAGCGATCTTTAGAAAACAGCCTCCCTATCATCGGAAGCATGTATTTACTGTAAAATGTATAGCCCTGCTTAAAAGGGAATTTTTCAGGGACCGATGTTTCGAGTATCACAAAAATACCGTTGGGTTTCAGTACGCGCAAAATTTCTGCAAGGCCTTTTTCAAGGGTTTCGAAGTTGCGTACACCAAAAGCCACGGTTATCGCATCAAAGTGGTTGTCGGCAAACGGCAGGTTTTCGCTGTCGCCAAATACCAGTTTTACCCTGCTGTCAAGGGTTTTCTCGGTCACTTTTTTGCGCCCGACTTCCATCATCCCTTCAGAGATGTCCGCACCGATTATCTCTTTGGCGTTGGTTTGCCCCATAAGTATCGCCAGGTCGCCGGTACCGGTAGCAATATCCAGTATCCTTTCCGGATTTTTGGCAGCAACAAGTTTTAGTACTTTCTTCCTCCATTTCACGTCGATGCCAAAGGATATTACGCGGTTCAACCCGTCATAATTGCCTGATATGGTATCGAACATCTGTGCAACCTGTTCTTTCTTGCCGAGGCCGGAATCTTTGTATGGGGTGATCTGTTGTGACATTGCTTTTATTTACGGCGCAAAGATATAAGAAGTTTTGTTAATGGGGAGTTATAATGAATGGATTGTGTAGTGCTATTTTTCTGGATTTCTCCTCAATTGCATTGCAGTCCAAATGGAATCAGGCTACTTTGTCATTTCGAACGCAGCTTGCGGAGTGAGAAATCTCTTTCACAAACGATACTCCATATCATACAAATCAAATCCCTCCGCCCAGTAATCTTTGACAACTTCCTTCAGCCTAAAACCCATCTTCTCATAAAATTTATAAGCGTGCTGTGAGGTACGGATACCAATAGCGATCCCCATTTCCTGCATCTTTGCAATCCTGAATTTTACCAAAGCGCTGCCTACACCCTTACCCTGAGCATCCGGATGGATGATATCCCATGACAATACACCCTTACTGCCATCAGCCGCAATGTTGAACCCACCGCAGCCCATGATCGCTCCATCGATCTCTACAATATAATAATGGTCGATGTGGTTTGCGAGGTAATCAACAAGGTCAGCTTCTTCGCTTTCTGCAAAATATTTTGGCGTGTTCAGGCGCAACAGTTCAAACAGTGCCGGGTCATCTGAAGGGGAGTAGGAGCGGATGGTCATTATACTAAGCAGCAGTATTTTCTACCGGCTTAATGTTTTCAAACTCATCCTGTTTGGAATTGCTTTCTTCTTCCAGGTCATAATCGTCCTGTAAGCCAAGCCAGAATTTTGCCGAGGTTCCAAAATATTTGGCAAACCGCAATGCAGTATCAGCAGTGATCCTGCGGTTCCCTTTGATGATTTCACTTATCCTTGTTTGGGGAATGAAAGTTTCCTTAGACAGCCGATAAGCGCTTATTGCTAATGGTTCAAGGAATTCTTCTTTAAGTATTTCTCCGGGATGTATATTCTTTAATTTTTCCATAAAATAAAATATTAATGGGAATCTACAATTTGGACTTCAAAGGCGTTGTCATTATTCCAGTTGAAAATGATGCGCCATTGTTTATTAATCCTGATACTGTAAAATCCTGACAAATTCCCACTGAGTTTTTCCAAATGATTTGCCGGAGGAATTCTAAGGTCATTAATGTTTTGGGCATTATTGATTATCCTTAATTTCCGTCGGGCTATATTTTGGATATCGGCAGGAAGCTTTTTTGACTGAATGCCATTCCATATTTTTTCAGTCTCTTTATTTCCAAAACTTCGTATCACATATCAGAATTTATTACTAACGCCAAAGATAAGTAATTGTTTTGATTTTGAGAATTAATTATTTCCTCAACCACGTTTGAAACGCCATATCATACGCATGCTTCTCATCTTTCGGATGAAAAACCTCTTCCGCGAGTTTCCATTTTTCAGGGTCAATTTCCGGAAAAAAAGCATCGGCTTCGGGAGACGTGCCATATACTTTGGTAAGCTCTATTTTGTCGGCTCTGTCGATGGACTGCTTATAAATTTCGCCACCACCTATTACAAAAACCTCTTCATCCTGTGGGCAGGCTGCGATAGCGGCATCGAGGCAGTTTACTACAATGCACCCTTCGGCTTGATAAGCTGGCTGGCGTGTAATGATAACGTGCGTCCGGTTCGGCAACGGCTTAGGAAAGCTCTCAAAAGTCTTGCGCCCCATGATGATATAGTGGCCGGTGGTAAGCTGCTTAAAACGCTTAAAATCGTCCGGCAGGTGCCATATCATCTGGTTGTCTTTGCCCAGGGCGTTGTTCTCTGCGGCAGCTGCAATAAGGGTAAGGGTCATTATAAAGGAGTGTTGTTGTCTTTTTCTATTTTCTTTTCAAGCTGGCTTATTTTCCGTTCCTGGCGGGCTACAAGTTTAGCTATTTGTTCCTGTTCCCATTTCTTATTGATGAAGCTTTCGGTTACGAACACTTTTATAAAATGCAGTATAAAAAGGAAGGCCCATGCGGTTATGGCCCAAAGGTACCAATCGTCCTGCGGGTCTACGTCAAGCCACTTGTTGATGATGTAAAAAAAGATACTGCTGACAAAAAACAGTATGAAATGGACATAAACATGTTTTTTATGCTTTAACCGCTTTCGGGCATATTCGTAGAGTTCCTGTTGATTTTGTTCCATATTTCCCTGATTTTTGGAACCTAAAGATAGCGATTTTTTTTATACCGCCACTGCTCCTTTAATATGCGGGTGCGGATCGTAGTTCTCAAGGGTGAAATCCTCAAACTTGAAATCGAATATATTTTTCACATCCGGGTTCAGCTTCATTTGCGGTAATGGCCTTGGGTCGCGGCTCAGTTGCAATTCAAGCTGATCCATATGGTTATTGTAAATATGCGCATCACCAAAGGTGTGGATGAAATCGCCTGCTTCCATATCGCATACATGGGCGATCATCATTGTAAGTAAAGCATAGGAGGCAATATTAAAAGGAACACCCAGGAAAATATCCGCACTGCGCTGGTACAGTTGGCATGATAGTTTCGGTTTTCCTCCCTCTTTAGAAGGTGGGCCTACATAGAATTGGAAAAAAGCATGGCAGGGTGGGAGTGCCACTTTACCATTGGCAACATTTTCGGCGAATGACTTTGAGGTATCCGGCAGCACGCTTGGATTCCATGCCGAGATCAGCATCCTGCGGCTGTTCGGGTTGGTTTTCAGGGTTTCGATAAGCTCGGTGATCTGGTCGATCTCCTTGTCGTCCCAGTTGCGCCATTGGTGGCCATATACCGGGCCAAGATTGCCGTCCTCGTCAGCCCATTCGTCCCATATCTTTACGCCGTTCTCGTTGAGGTAGCCAATATTGGTATCTCCATTCAGGAACCATAGCAGTTCGTATATAATCGATTTAAGGTGCAGTTTTTTGGTTGTAACCATAGGGAAGCCTTCGCTCAGGTCAAAACGCATCTGGTATCCAAACACACTCTTTGTGCCCGTGCCTGTGCGGTCGCCTTTCTCGTTGCCGTTCTCTAAAACATGCTTTACTAAATCTAAATACTGCTTCATATTACCAATTCTCTAAATTAAAAATGTATACAATGTATCAATTCTCTACTGCTGCAAATTAAAAAATATAATGGAGTAAAATTTAAAAAGCAACGGTTTTTATAAATGGAGTTATTCACAAAAAAAGCCATCCTTTCAGGTAGCTTAAATTGTTATATTAGAGAATTGAAAAATTGATATATTAACTTTCTCTTTTAGATATTTCATCGCGGATCTTTGCCGCTTTTTCATAGTCTTCATTCTGCACGGCGCCTTCCAGCTGCTCGTGGAGTTCCTGCAGGTTATACTGCGAGTAGCCTTCTCCCGAAACGGACTCGGTACCAAAAGTCTGGGGCTGCGTGAGCACGTCGTCGTTTTCTGTTTCAGCATGTTCGGCTTCAGGGTTTATCTTCAGGTAGATGCCTGCTTTGTCCAAAATGTTCTTATAGGTAAATATAGGTGCATTAAATCGGAGTGCCAATGCTATCGCGTCAGATGTGCGTGCATCGATGATCTCCTCGATCTTGTCGCGTTCGCAAATGATGCTCGAAAAGAAAACACCGTCAACCAGCTTGTGGATGATCACCTGCTTTACCACGATATCAAAGCGGTCGGCAAAATTTTTGAATAAGTCATGGGTGAGGGGCCTTGGCGGCTTGATCTCTTTCTCCAGGGCAATGGCGATGGACTGGGCTTCAAATGCCCCGATAACGATCGGTAATTTCCGTTCTCCGTCCACTTCATTCAGGATCAGGGCATACGCTCCGTTTTGCGTCTGGCTGTATGAGATCCCTTTAATAGTAAGTTTTACTAAGCTCATATAATCTTGCTGTAATACAAAAAAGGCTATCCGGACAAAGATAAAACTATCGCGTTCCGGATAGCCCTTTAAGGGGCACAATTTATAATAAAATTATGAGTTTTGAGCCTTAAAAGCTTTAATTTTTTCTGTCAGTTTAGGCAGGATATCAAACGCATCGCCCACAACACCATAGTCAGCTACTTTAAAGAATGGCGCATCGGCATCGGCATTGATCACCACTTTTACTTTAGAAGAGTTGATACCTGCAATATGCTGTATCGCTCCCGAAATACCTACTGCAATGTACAGGTTGGCAGCTACAGGTTTACCTGTCTGGCCTACGTGCTCGCTATGAGGCCTCCACCCAAGGTCAGATACGGGCTTAGAGCATGCTGTTGCCGCGCCAAGCGCTGTGGCCAGGTCTTCTAATAAATGCCAGTTCTCCGGGCCTTTAAGTCCGCGCCCACCAGATACTACTACTTCAGCATCGGCTATCGTTACTTTTCCGGTAACTTTTTCAGATGATTCTACTTTTACAGAGAAATCATTATCGTTCAATGATGGTGCAAAATCTTCAGCAGCTGCAGCGCCATTCGATTCAACAAGGCCGAAAGAGTTTTTGCCAATTGCAAGCACTTTTACATCGGTGTTGATTTCAGTGAAGTTGAACGCTTTGTTCGAAAAAGCACTTCTTTTCACGCGGAAAGGCGAAAGGCTCTCAGGAAGCGCAACCACATTCGATGCATAACCGGCCTCAAGAGCCACGGCTACAAGGGGTGCGATGTATAAGCTGTCGGTAGTTGAAGAGAACAGCAAAATCTTAGCACTCTCTTTCTCCGCGGCTTGTTTAATAGCATCGGCGTATGCCTTTGCATTAAACGCAGTCAGCTTGTCCGATTTTACGTTAAGCACTTTATCCACGCCATAAGCGGCAAGGGCAGAAGCTTCAGGGCCGTTTACGGTAAGCGCAGTTACTGTAGTTCCGGTTTCCCCGGCTATTTTTTTTGCGTAAGAAGCAAGCTCGAACGCTGTCTTTTTGAATTTACCTTCTGCTGATTCAGCATATATTAAGATTGACATTTTTCTAATTTTTTAATTTGTTAATGTATCAATGTAACAATTTGGTTGTACGCGAAATTGCTACATTAAAAAATTGATTCATTGTTACATTAGATGACTTTCGCCTCATTATGCAGCAGGCTCACAAGCTCGTCAAGGTTGTCAGGGCTTATCAGCTTCACTGCCGATTTTGGCGCAGGCTTCTCGAACTTAACCGCTTTGGTGGCAGCGTTTGCAGTAACAGGATCCAGTACAACAAGGGCTTTCTGCCTTGCCATCATGATGCCGCGCATGTTCGGGATTCTAAGGTCTTTCTCTTCAACAAGGCCTTTCTGTCCGCCGATAACCATTGGCAATTTCGCGGTAAGCGTTTCTTTACCGCCGTCTATTTCGCGTACTGCTTTGGCATCATTATCGGTCACGTCCAGTTTAATGCATGAGTTCACGAAGTCGAAGCCTAAAAGGCCTGCAAGCATCCCGGGAACCATTCCGCCGTTATAATCCAATGACTCTTTCCCTGCTATAACAAGGTCATAACCGCCCTGTTTTACCACTTCGGCAAGCTGTTTTGCAACAAAAAAGCCGTCGGTAGGTGCAGCGTTCACACGGATAGCCTCATCGGCCCCGATAGCAAGCGCTTTCCTTAAAGTTGCCTCAGCATCAGGCCCGCCCACGTTCACTACTGTAACGTTTGCGCCCTGCTGTTCTTTAAACCATATCGCCCTTGTTAAACCGAATTCGTCGTTAGGGTTGATTACAAACTGAACACCGCTGGCGTCAAACTCGCTGTCGCCATTGGTAAAATTGATTTTTGAAGTAGTATCAGGCACGTGGCTGATGCAAACTAATATTTTCATCTTTATAAGGTTATGAAGTTGATTGTTTTCAGGTTACGAAAATAATACTTTTATCTAAATAAAAAACTATGCATGCATAATAAATGATAGTTTTCTAAAAATTTCAACATTAAAATTTGATTATCATAAAATATACGCGTTTAAACACTTATTATTGCGAATATGGGCGTGTTTATGATAAACCTCTGAACAAACTATTTATTTGGGAAAAGGCAGGTATTTAATAACTTAAAATTTTTATTTTTGCCATTCCATTTAATCCGAAAAACATTTACATGAGAACGATACAATTTAGGGAAGCAGTTTGCGAAGCCATGAGCGAGGAAATGCGCCGTGACGAAACCATATATTTAATGGGTGAAGAGGTAGCTGAATATAACGGTGCCTACAAAGCCTCAAAAGGGATGCTTGACGAATTCGGACCGAAAAGGGTTATTGATACCCCGATCGCAGAACTTGGGTTTGCCGGTATTGCAGTAGGAAGCGCCATGAACGGCAACAGGCCGATCGTGGAGTTCATGACCTTCAACTTCTCACTGGTTGGTATCGACCAGATCATCAATAACGCTGCAAAAATGCGCCAGATGTCAGCCGGGCAGTTCAGTATGCCAATGGTATTCCGCGGGCCTACAGCTTCTGCAGGACAGTTGGGCGCCACGCACTCACAGGCTTTTGAGAACTGGTTTGCCAATACACCGGGCCTTAAGGTAGTTGTGCCGTCTAACGTTTACGACTGTAAAGGCCTTTTGAAATCGGCTATCCGCGATAATGATCCCGTTATCTTCATGGAAAGCGAGCAGATGTATGGCGACAAAGGCGAAGTGCCTGATGGGGAATATACAATCCCTCTTGGCGTTGCCGATGTGAAGCGTGAAGGAAAAGATGTGACTATCGTATCTTTCGGTAAAATTATAAAAGAAGCCTTTATCGCGGCTGAAGAGCTGGAGAAAGAAGGCATAAGTGTTGAGATTGTCGACCTTCGCACCGTGCGCCCTATGGACCACGAAACTATACTGAACTCGGTTAAGAAAACAAACAGGCTTGTGGTTCTTGAAGAAGCGTGGCCGTTTGGCAGCGTAGCTTCGGAGATCACGTATATCGTGCAGGAAAGGGCTTTTGATTACCTGGATGCACCGATTCAAAGGATTACTACTGCGGATACCCCGGCACCATACTCGCCGGCACTGCTTAAAGAATGGCTTCCGAACGCGGGAGATGTTGTAAAAGCTGTGAAGAAAGTTATGTACAAAAAATAGAAGAAAACAACTATATTTGAAACTTCATCATACTATTTGGTGAAGTTTTTTGTTTTAGCATATATGAAGAAAAAAATACTGTTTTTACTGGGGTTGCTTTTTGCTGTTACAGGTTCGCTTTTGGCGCAGACAAAAATAGGGGGTGTGGTGCTGGACAATACGAACCAGCCGCTACCGTATGCCAACGTATATTTTAAAGGCACCAGCGAAGGTACCATTACAGATGAAAACGGCAAATTTTACCTTGAATCGCAAACGGCCTATACCCAGATCGTTGTTTCGTTTGTGGGTTTTAGTACCAAAGAAATCACACTCGACAAGTCAATTACACTCGATATAAAGGTAGTCCTCACAGAAGCACAGGAGCTCAAGGAAGTGGTGCTTTATTCAGGGAAGACCTCCAAGAAAAATAATCCCGCTATCGATATCCTCCGCAAGATTTGGGAACGCCGCCGGAAGAACGGGCTGAAAATGTTTAAACAATACACTTACGATAAGTATGAGAAGGTAGAATTTGACATGAACAGCATCGACAGCGCTTTCATGAAAAGCAAGGTATTCAGGGGCATGGAGTTCATTTTCGACCATGTGGACACCTCCAGCGTAACAGGTAAGACCTACCTGCCGATCTTCATCAACGAGGCATTGAGCAACGTATATGGCGACAATGTCATTAATACTAAAAAAGAGGTTGTCCGCGCCAATAAAAACTCGGGCTTCAGCAACAACCAGCAGGTTATCGCTTTTATAAAAGACCTGTATGCCGAATACGATATTTACGACAATTACCTTAAATTTTTCGATAAAGACTTCGTTAGCCCGCTCTCCAGGACGGGTATCAACGTGTACAACTACGTACTTGCCGACAGTACCTTTATCGACAAGAAATGGTGCTACAACATTGTGTTTTACCCAAGGCGCAAAGCCGAGCTTACCTTTAAGGGTAATTTTTGGGTAAATGATACCACCTTTGCTATCAAAAAGATAAGCATGGCTGCCAGCAAAAGCGCCAACATCAACTGGGTAAAGGACATTTACATAGAGCAGGAGTTCGATGTGCTCAACGATTCGGTATTCCTGCTGAAGCGCGACCACATGATGAGTGACTTTGCCATAAGCAAAAAAGAAGAATCAAAAGGGGTGTACGGGAAGCGGACAACGCTTTTCAGGGATTACCAGTTCGATATTAAGAAACCCGACGAATTTTACGCGGCTGATGTTAACCTTTACGACGAGCAGGTCCACGAACGGCCCGAGGAATATTGGGAAGAGAACCGTTTTGAATCCCTAAACGATGACGAACGGGGTGTTTATAAAATGCTCGATACCCTCAAGACCGTCCCCAAATTCAAGCGGTTGTACAGCCTCGTAGCCACGCTGGGCAGCGGTTACTACCAGATAGGCAACTTTGACTATGGGCCTATATTCTCCACTTTTGGCTATAATGATGTAGAAGGAATAAGGCTCCGAACGGGCGGGCGCACGTATTTTGGGCAGAACGACCCCTGGCGTATCGAAGGATACACGGCGTATGGCTTTAAGGACAACCAGTTCAAGTACGGCATTTCGGGCAAATGGATGGTAGATAAGAAAAACCGTATTATCATATCGGCCGGAAACAGGCGTGATATAGAGCAGATAGGTGTAAGCCTCACCGCAACCAATGACGTGCTTGGCAGGAGCTTTGCCTCGTCATCACTTTTCTCCAACGGCAGCAACAATAAATTAACGTCTATAAATTTTAGTACTATTGGCTTCGAGATCGAGCCGGTAAAGAACCTTACCTTCCGATCCAACTTTAATTACCGCACACTAAAATCGGCATCGTCTGTCTTTAGCCTCGATTATTATAATGACCCGTCAGACCCTTCAAAAGGAGTCGAAGGCTTTGTGAAACAGTATGAGTTTGGCGCCCAGGTAGACTATACCCCAAGGAGAAGGACAGTAGGCTACGGTGTGGAACGCAGTGACGTCGACCTCAACTACGCCAGGCTTTACCTCAATTTTTCGCAGGGAGTAAAAGGCATTTTTAATAGCGATTTCGATTACCAAAAACTCCAGTTCTATTACAGGCAGCCAGTGTTGGTGGGTGGTTTCGGACGCTTATTCACAACCCTGGAAGCCGGAAAGATATTTGGTAATGTACCGCTCGGTCTTATGGGTGTTATACCGGGTAACCAGTCGTATTTTATTATAGAGAATACTTATAATCTCCTTAATTACTATGAGTTTGTAGCCGATGAATATGTTTCGCTGCATCTGGAGCATAATTTCAATGGGAAGCTGTTTTCAAGAATACCAGGGCTTCGCGAACTCAATCTGAGGGAGATCGTTGGTATAAAAGGCGTTTGGGGAACGGTATCAGACGGAAATAAAAGACTCAATGCCTCAACGCTTGAATACCGCGCCCCCGAAGATGTGTACTGGGAATACCATGCAGGTATCGGGAATATCTTTAAAGTTTTCAGGCTCGATTTCGCGTGGAGAGGCAGCTACCTGAACCTTCCTGATGCCAACAAATTCACTATTAAAGGTTCCTTTGGCTTTTATTTTTAATTTACCTCATTTAACAAAATTTTTGTAATTTCGTTTTGCAACCAATCCATAAGAATTTATGAAATGCATATTTGCGGTATTTCTTGCCTTACTAGTGCTGTCGTGTAAAAAGGAAACAGCCGCCGCCGGTTCAGGCAGTATTTATCCTGAAGAGGCTGTAGGTGCCAACCATAACGGAACCTATACTATTACTGATGAAAAAGCGCTCGCAGCGGCCTGGGAAGCCAATGTTGACGGCCCGGAAAAACTCACAGCTTTTGAAATAGTTAAAGGGACGACCGAAGGCGATGTGGCCGAAGATTTTTATATGCTGGTAGCCAGGACGCAAGACGGTACCGCGAAGGTAGCCTCCTTACTCCAGTTAAAGGGTGATAAATTTTATTTTGGCTCAGAAGACCATGACGGATCGGAGTCCTATCTGTTGGTTATCTGTAAGGGCGAGTGTGATGGAGGGTGCCTTCCTGTGGCACGAAAAAAAGACGGGGTAAAGCATCTAATATGTTCATCGTGCGCTGATTGCGAGAAGAATGAAAAAGAAGCCCGTTAAGCATACCCTACTTAAATAATTAACATTTTGTTGTGGCTGCCATTTTGTTTTATATGCTACTTTCGTAAGACACATAAAAAACAACTGCCATGAAAACAAACTTACTTAAAATCGGAGCCTGCCTCCTTTTTATCGCTACAATAGTGGCCTGTAGCAGTGATTCAGATATAAACCTTACGGATGCCGCAACCCCTGAAAGGGAAAACAGAGCCAGTTTTTGGGAAGGCGAAATAGGTGTGGACAATGGTGATGGGGATATACAAATAACCGCCGACAAAAGCGCCATCATAGCTAATTTTGAGGATATACTTCAGAAGGAAGGAAATGCAACCACTCTTGAAAGCCTTAAAATAGTAAAAAAACCGGCACTTAATGATCCATCCAACATAGGGTATATGCTTATTGGAGCCGATGGAAGGAATATCTCTATTGGTGTGATGCTTATCCGCAACGGATCCGGTTCGCTGTCGCTTGATGAAGCCTTTGATGTGATCAAGACTACGAGCTGCCGTGGCTGTGCGTCAGGATGTAACCTGGAATATTTGTACGTGAATGGTAAGAAAGTGCCTATTTGCAATGAAAATGGCTGCATATCGGACTGCACGAAAACTGAGACTGAGCTTTAATAATAAGCTTCAAAACTAATAGGAAAGTCCCGGCAATACCGGGATTTTTTTTATGCCGATAACTCAGGCAGCGGTATTTCGCTAAGCTCGAAAAACGATGTTCTAAGGCTTATATGAATTGAGATGGAAGCAATTTCCTGTTTTTGATATAAATGGAATTATTTTATTAAAATTTTGAAGATATTGTTTTTAAACTTTATGTAGTCGAAGCAGTTATGGTATTAATTTTTTGTAAAGTATTGATTTTACTGGATTTTTCAATCGTAAAACTTTGTTCGTCAATATTTTTTGCTGTACTTTCGCACCCGCTAAATAAGAAAAACAGTTAGAGATATGACAGCTGCAAAATTAAAATCGTTTGATGTCCTGATAGAGATACCTAAGGGAAGCAGGAACAAATATGAATACGACTTCAAATTAAAGAAAATACGTTACGACAGGATGCTTTTCTCATCCATGATGTACCCTGCCGATTACGGCTTTATACCGGAAACCCTGGCGCTTGATGGCGATCCGCTTGATGTGCTGGTGTTGGTTCATGAGGCTACATTCCCTGGCTGTGTTGTCGAAGTGAAGCCTATCGGGGTTTTCCACATGGCTGACGAAAAAGGCCCGGATGAAAAAGTAATCTGTGTGCCGATATCCGACCCGATATGGAACAAATACAATGACCTTAGCGACCTTAACCCACACCGCCTTAAAGAGATCGAGCATTTCTTCAAAGTGTACAAAGATCTTGAGAACAAAAAGGTTGATGTAGAAGGATGGGGAGACGTTAATGAGGCCTACCAGATCATAGACGAATGCATAGAGCGTTTCGCAGCAATAGAGAACAGGCCTGAAGAACTTTTCAGTATAAAATAAGCCAAAAAGCTAAAAATACTCCATTAAAAAGCAACATTCTGTAAAAGAGTGTTGCTTTTTTTATTTTGGTTTTGTTACATTTACAAGATATTAACAAAAACCAAAACCAAAAAAATCTTATTTATGGAGTCAATAATGATTTACGTGCCGATTATCATGGCCGTTGTAGGGCTGCTATTTATGGCGGTTAAAAGATCATGGGTGTTAAAGCAGGATGCCGGTGATGGAAAGATGAAAGAGATTTCAGATTACATCTACGAAGGCGCCCTTGCCTTCCTTAAGGCAGAATATAAATTGCTTACTATTTTTGTTATTGTGGCCAGCTTAGCGCTTGCCGGGATAACCTTTCTTCCCGGTGCGACAACCCACCTGCTTATCGTGGTTGCCTTTATCTTAGGGGCATTCTTCTCGGCGCTTGCGGGTAATATGGGTATGAAGATAGCCACCAAAACCAATGTAAGGACCACACAGGCCGCAAGGACCAGTCTTCCGCAGGCATTAAAGGTGTCTTTTGGCGGAGGTACCGTAATGGGCCTTGGCGTTGCCGGCCTTGCAGTATTGGGGCTTACAACGTTCTTTATTTTCTTCTTCCATTATTTTATGGGAGGCGTTTGGACAAATTCAGCCGATATGACCATCGTGCTTGAAACTCTTGCCGGTTTCTCCCTTGGTGCCGAATCTATCGCATTATTTGCCCGTGTAGGTGGTGGTATTTATACCAAAGCTGCCGACGTAGGCGCCGACCTTGTAGGTAAAGTGGAAGCTGGTATCCCTGAGGATGACCCTCGTAACCCTGCTACCATTGCCGATAACGTGGGTGATAACGTAGGCGACGTTGCCGGTATGGGCGCCGACCTTTTCGGGTCGTATGTGGCAACCGTACTTGCCGCCATGGTATTGGGTAACTATGTGCTTAGGGATATTATAATCGCAAATCCGGACTTTACCGATATTTTCGGTGGAATAGGGCCGATCCTTCTTCCGATGGCTATTGCAGGCTTCGGTATATTGTTCTCAATTGTGGGAACACTGTTAGTAAGGATAAAGGACAACAACGCTAAAGAGGCACAGGTACAGGGCGCACTGAATATGGGCAACTGGGTATCGATTATCCTTGTAGCCATATCATGCTACTTCCTGGTACAATACATGCTTCCTAAAACAATGATAATGGAGTTTTATGGCGAAGAGCCTAAAGACATCTCGTCAATGAGGGTGTTCTACGCGACTATCGTAGGCCTTATTGTAGGTGGTGTAATATCATCGGTTACAGAGTACTATACAGGGCTTGGTAAAAAACCGATCCTTGCTATTGTGCAAAAATCAAGTACAGGCGCAGGTACCAATATCATTGCGGGTCTTGCAACTGGTATGATCTCCACCTTCCCAACAGTACTATTGTTTGCAGGTGCGATATGGTCATCGTATGCATTTGCAGGTTTCTATGGTGTTGCACTTGCCGCTTCGGCGATGATGGCTACAACAGCAATGCAGCTTGCAATTGATGCTTTCGGACCGATCTCTGACAACGCCGGTGGTATTGCCGAAATGAGCGAGCTACCTAAAGAAGTGCGTACACGTACCGATATTTTGGACTCTGTGGGTAATACTACAGCAGCAACCGGAAAAGGCTTTGCTATCGCTTC
This sequence comes from Flavobacterium arundinis, assembly GCF_038289855.1. NCBI lineage: Bacteria > Pseudomonadati > Bacteroidota > Flavobacteriia > Flavobacteriales > Flavobacteriaceae > Flavobacterium > Flavobacterium arundinis. The sequence continues at coordinate 527,059 of NZ_JBBYHR010000002.1, read as the reverse complement.
TGCGGCGCTTACATCACTAGCGCTATTCGCTGCTTATGTTACATTTACAGGTATCGATGGTATCAACATCTTCAAGGCTCCGGTGTTGGCGATGCTTTTCGTTGGCGGTATGATCCCTGTGGTATTCTCTGCATTGGCAATGAACTCTGTAGGTAAAGCCGCGATGGACATGGTTTATGAAGTAAGGAGGCAGTTCCGCGAAATACCGGGAATCATGGAAGGTACCGGCAAACCGGAATACGGTAAATGTGTGGAGATATCTACCAAAGCCGCCCTTCGCGAAATGATGCTTCCGGGTGTGCTTACTATCGGTTTCCCCATCGCTATCGTACTTTTGGGTATGCTTATCTACCCTGACAACAACCAGCTGGTAGCCGAAATGCTTGGAGGCTATATGGCAGGTGTAACCGTATCAGGTGTGCTTTGGGCTGTGTTCCAGAACAACGCAGGTGGTGCATGGGACAACGCTAAAAAATCGTTCGAAGCCGGTGTAATGATCAACGGCGAAATGACCTACAAAGGATCTGATGCGCACAAGGCAGCCGTAACAGGTGATACTGTGGGCGATCCGTTTAAGGATACATCAGGCCCGTCTATGAACATCCTTATCAAGCTTACATGCCTTATCGGCCTTGTTATCGCGCCAATATTGGGCGGGCATGCTGATGGCCACGAGACAATTGTAGAAAAAACGGAAACGGTTGTTGTAGAGCAGCCAGCCGTAGTAGGGCAGGAAAAAAGCGAAGAGATTACTGTTGACCGCCAGAAAGATTCAGAGGGGAATGTAAAAGCTACTGTAGTTATCTCTACGAAAGCCGATAACAACGAAATCAAAACTGAAGAAAAAACTTTTGAAGGCACCGATGCTGAAGTGAATTCCCAAATTGAGGCATTCAAAAAAGCAAGGAAATAATAAGCTTTATTACGGCTAATAGAAAAATCCCACGTTTACAGCGTGGGATTTTTTGCTTATGTTATTATGTAGAAAAACATTCAATGCGTCGCTACTTCGCGCGCCCCGGAACTTTAAACTTTAAACCTTAAACTTTTAAAACAACCCATTCACCTCCGCATTGATACGGTTGATGATCTGGCCAAGGTCTTCAGGGTTGTTCACAAAATCAAGCTTATCCACATCGATGATAAGGAGCTTGCCTTTGTCGTAGCCCTGCACCCATGCTTCGTAGCGCTCGTTAAGGCGGCTGAGGTATTCTATGGAAATAGAGTTCTCATAATCGCGGCCACGGCTGTGGATCTGCTTCACAAGGTTCGGGATGGAACTGCGGAGATAGATCAATAAGTCGGGTGCGCCAACGAACTTCTCCATCAGCTCAAAAAGCGATTTGTAATTATTGAAGTCGCGGTTGGTCATCAGGCCCATCGCATGAAGGTTGGGCGCAAAGATGTGCGAATCCTCATAGATTGTGCGGTCCTGTATGATGTTCTTCCCGCTTTCGCGAATCTGCATCACCTGGCTGAAGCGGCTATTAAGGAAATAGATCTGCAGGTTGAACGACCAGCGCTCCATCTGGTCGTAAAAATCATCCAGGTAGGGATTGTCCACCACATCCTCATAGTGGGGTTCCCATTTAAAATGCTTGGCCAGCAATCCGGTAAGGGTGGTCTTTCCGGCGCCTATATTGCCTGCAACAGCTATATGCATTATTGTTGTAACTTTAGTTGATAGTAAGTAATTCCGTGGTCGGTAAAAATAGATAAAATTTCCCCCGAATAGTAAAAACTTTCAAAGCTTTTTTCCACAACGGCGATTGGTGCCTTTGCTCCGGTAACAGTGTTAAAATGGTAAAGCACGCCGTCTTTCGCCTGTAAAATCAGGGTAGGAGAAACAATCTGCACCTGGTCATAATCCGGCAATATTCCTAACGAACTTACCTTGCCGAACAGGTTAACAACATAGCACTTGTTGGCCGTATCGATCCAGTAAAAATAATTGTAATCGTTATGATAGTATTTAATGCCATCGGTAAATGGCGGCGTCAGCGTCCGGAAAGTACCGGGTGCCAGGCTGTACAGGCCGATCTGTTGGGTGGTGACATCGTACATCCAAAGGCGGTTTTGCGAAGCAAGTCCAATGGCCTCGGCAATGACAGGCTCCTGTATGTTCGAGAAATTGATGCGCGAAGTTTCGTTCATCTGGTTATCCAACAGCACTACTGTATTGAATTTACGGTAGAACAAAATGATCTGCAACGGATTCTGGATATCCGCACGGTAAATTTCTCCCAACGAAAGCGCCTTATATTTCAGCATCCTGCCGTCTTTCTCCTTACGGAACTCGTTGTCCAGCACGGTGTATTGCCATCCATAGCTATCAGACCCGATGTACCGCTCAGGCCCTGACTTTGCGCTACTCAGGAACTTTGCGGGAATGGCAACTTCCTGTGCCGAAGCGGCAGCGAATAAAAGAATAGCGAGAAGAGGAAGCAGCTTTTTCATTATGGCAAAGTAAAGAAAAATAACGCATGGGGAGTGTTTAATATTTTGGCATACTACATCAAAAGCCAAAGACTTCGCGAAGCAGGAGTAAGTATGGCACCTTCACCTCAGTGCGTTATCCTTGCGAGGAGGAACGATGAAGCAACTATTCTTTTCAGATATTCGTAGTCCTTCGTAAATCTTACCAGGACAGTAAGGAATAGCTAAATTTTGACGAACAGTACCCGTTCATGGCTCCCCTCTCCTTTGGAGAGGGGTTGGGGGTGAGGCCTGTAATGCAATAATCAGACACTAAAATACTTCATAAATTAACAACTCCCCTTTGTAACAAAACAATTTCTCATTCGTCATATCCACAATTAAAGAAATACCATGAAAAACATAGTTTACATTTTTGCAGCATTGGTTTCGATGCTAACGGTAAAAGCCCAGGAATTCCAGGGAGTTGCTACGTATGAATCCAAGACCAGCATGGACGACATGAAGAAATTCAGCGGCGGTAACAAAGAGATAACGCCCGAAATGCAGAAAATGATCGAGGAGCGGCTGAAACCGATGTTCGAAAAAACATTCATACTTAAGTTTGACCGTACCGCTTCCACTTACGAAGAAGAGGAAAAGCTGGATGCGCCTGGCGACCAGATGGCACAGGGCTTCAAGATGATGGGCTCGATGTTTGGCGGTGGCGGAAAACACTACAAGAATGTAAAAACCAAAACCATGCTTCAGGAAAAGGATATTTTCGGCAAGGAATTTTTGGTAAGTGATTCCCTTCCCGGTATCAAATGGGTGGTGGGAACCGAATCAAAAAAAATAGGTAACTATACCTGTTACAAAGCGACAGCTGTGGTACCGGTAGATAAATCGAACATGATGAACTACCGCCCGAAAAAAGGTGCTGAAGAAGAAATGAAGAAAAAAAGTGAAGAGGAGATGAAAAAGACCAACTTCATGGATATGGTAGAAATGCCGACTGAAAGGACAATCACTGCATGGTATACCCCTGAGATTCCGGTAAACCAGGGGCCGGCAAACTACTGGGGGCTGCCGGGACTGATACTGGAGGTTTCTGACGATAAGACGGTACTTCTTTGTTCTAAAGTAGTGCTTAACCCCAAAGAGAAATCGGAAATTAAAGCCCCTAAAAAGGGTGAGAAAGTGACCCAGGAGCAATTTGCCGACATCATGACCAAAAAGATACAGGAGATGCAGGAAATGGGTGGCGGCCCCGGCGGTGGCAGGAGAGGACGTTTTGGCGGATAGATGGTACTTTCATAGAATTTAGTTTTTTGGGATAGGAGAATAGTGCTGGCGGCAATTCTGAATGTAAAATTAAACTGAATTTTTAGTTTCATAACTATAGAAATAGTTTTATAACTAAATTTTTAGTTCATTTGTGTAAACTTAAAAATAATGGTATGAAAAAGTATTTACATTGCCTGATTATTCTGGCTGCATTTTCAGCTAAAGCACAGGATTTCAGAGGCGCTGCCGTTTACGAATCGAAAACATCGATTGATTTCTCAAAGTCAGAATCAGATTCTGAAAAAGGAAACGAATTGCCGCCGGAGTTGGAAGCCCAGTTACAGGAACAGCTTAAAAAAGCCTTTGAGAAAAAATACACCCTGAATTTCGACAAGACATCTTCGATCTATGAAGAGGAAGCCCAATTATCTCCGCCATCAGGTGGCAACATATCAATAAGTATAAACAATTCAGAAGGTGGCAGGCAGTATAAGAACCTGAAAGATAAGAACACGATCACCGAGAATGAGATATTCGGCAAGGAGTTTCTCATTGTCGATTCGCTTCACAAATACGACTGGAAATTGGGAAGTGAGACCAAAAAGATTGGCACCTATACCTGCTATAAAGCCACCGTTACTATCAGGGCGCGCCCGCTTCCTGAAACGGTTAAGGCAATTTCCCTGACCGATGGGCCGGAAAAAGACAGGGTCATTACAGCGTGGTATACACCCGAAATACCGGTGAGCCACGGCCCCGGAGGCTATTGGGGGCTGCCCGGCCTTATACTCGAAGTAAACGATGGCAATACAACATTACTTTGCTCCAAAGTTGTGTTGAATCCTAAAGATAAAGTAGAAATAAAAGCCCCGAAGAAAGCCCCGAAAGTTTCTCAGGCCGAATTTGATAAAATAGTAGAAAAGAAGATGGAAGAGACCAGGGAAATGGATGAGCCTGCTCCCGGATCTAACACCACCACTACCAGAAGGGTTATCCGGATAGGAGGCTAACCCGAAACCAACAACCAATTAACACACATGAAGAAATTATTATTTGCCGTAACGTTATTGTTATCAGCCTTATCCTATTCACAAAACATACGCTACGAGGGCGTCCTGAGGGATTCCCTTGGTACGCCGCTCGAAATGGGCAACGTTATGGCTGTGAATAAAGCAACCAACGCGATGGATTCCTATTCGATTACTAATGAAGCGGGAAAATTCCAACTGGTGCTCAGTCCCAATACACAATATATACTCAGGGCGAGCTATATAGGCTATACTCCTTATGAGGAAACCATTACCACCGGAAAGGAGAATATGGTAAAAGTAATAGTGCTGAAGCAGGGAATCAACATGGCCGAGCTGGAGATCGTACACGAAATGCCGGTAACCATAAAGGGCGATACCATTGTATATAATTCCGATTCATTTACCAATGGCACAGAACGTAAGCTGGAAGATGTGCTTAAAAAGCTTCCCGGTGTCGAGGTGGATGCCGATGGCGGTATAAAGGTAGAGGGCAAAAGCGTATCGAAACTGATGGTGGAAGGCAAGGATTTCTTTGATGGCGATACCAAGCTGGGCGTAAAGAACATTCCCGCCGATGCGGTGAGCAAGGTGGAGGTGCTGCGCAACTATAATGAAGTAAATCAACTGAAGGGCGTAACCAATAACGAAGATAATATTGCCATGAACATTAAGCTGAAGGATGGCAAAAAGAACTTCTGGTTTGGCGACATGACGGCCGGTGCCAGCATAGGCGAAGGGGAGCGTTACATTGTAAACCCAAAGATATTTTATTATAGTCCCAAATACAGCCTCAACCTGATAAGCAATTTCAACAATACGGGTGAGCTTCCGCTAACCATGCAAGATTATTTCAAGTTTAGCGGCGGTTTCCGCAACCTGATGCGAAGGAGCGGCACATCGTTGAACATAGGCTCTAACGACCTGGGCCTTTCGCTCATGCGGAACAACAGGGCTAAGCAGATAGAAACCAAATTTGGCGCAGGCAACTTTAGTTATAATGTTACCCCAAAATGGTCGTTGAGCGGGTTCGCCATCATCAATTCCAACAAGACCGAAATGGAAACGGTAAGCCGTAACGTATTGCTCGATCCGGTGACAGGCGACCCTCAAACTACACAAAAAAGCGAGCAGACATCAGAACAAAAAACACAATTTGCATTATTCAAGCTGAGTTCCAGTTATAAGCCCAGCGCTAACCTTGAGTTTGATTATGATGCCTTTATGAAGACTTCTGACCAGTGGGAGATGTCGGCACAGCTTTCAGAGGTTTTTCCGGAAACATCGCAAAGCCAGGATATTTATACGAAGCAAAAGCAAAAGCCTTTCTCGTTTAACCAAAACCTCAACCTGTATTACACCCTCAACGACAAAAATGTATTTGCATTCGAGGCGCAGCACCTGTACCAGGACGAAGACCCTTTGTACAATGCCAACCTTGCCAACAACCCGTTCCCTGCCGGGCCATCCGCAGACCCTGCACTCTCGTTAGGCCTGTTGCCAGCTACACGCTATGATATTTCACAGCAACGGTTTGTCAGGACCAATAAGGCCGATGCCAAACTGGATTATTACTACATGGTAACGCCAAAGAGCAACATCAACTTTACGCTGGGAAATACCTACTCGTTCCAGAATTTCAACTCAGCAATTTTCCAGACAATGGACGACGGCTCGGAGAACAGCCTGAACGACAACACGAAGAATAATGTGGATTATGTTTTTAACGACCTTTTCCTCGGTGCGCATTTCCGTTGGATAACTGGCAGTTTTGAGTTCAATCCCGGAGTAACGCTGCATAAGTATAATGTGTTTAATGAGCAGTTGGGAAGCAAGGTAGAGAACAACTTTACGAGGTTGCTGCCCGATGTTTTTGCACAATACAACATCAGGAAGTCAGAGCGCCTTACCTACAACTACAGCATGACGACCAACTTTACCGATGTAGCCGATTTTGCGCGTGGATTGGTGCTCAACAGCTATAAATCGTTGTTCCAGGGTAACCGCAACCTTCAGAACGGCCTTTATCAAAACCACTCGCTTAACTATTTTAAATACAACATGTTTAACTTCACCCAACTGTACGGTGCAGTGAACTACAGCCACATGATGGATGCGATAAAGAACCTCTCCGCCTTCAGTGGAATCAACCAGGTGGGTACAGTAGAGAATTCACCCTATGCCGACCAGACATTTTCGGCCTATGCCGGCTATAACAGGAGCTTTGCCCGGTTTTACAAGGTATCCACAAGTGCATCGGTAAACTGGAGCAAGTTCAATAACTTCAGGTTCAATCCGGGAACAGGTGATGGCACCGCAAGCATAGCAAATTCTCTAAGGCAGGTAAACGAGCAGTTCTCGCAAAGCTACACAGCAAGCTTCGCTACCAATTATAAAACCCTCCCGAATATCGAAGTGGGCTATTCGCTTAGTGTAAACGACTATAGCAGTAACAAGTTTTACAACCACAAGCCGTTTGCTAACATCAGCTATTACTTTTGGGACGCCTTTACTATTAGGGCCGATTATGAGTACAACCACTATTTCAATAGTGACAAAACCAGTGACAATGAGTACGATTTCCTTAGCGCCGACATCATGTACCGCAAAAAGAACAGCAAATGGGAATTTAAAGTAGGGGGTACCAACCTCCTCAATACCACATCGCTTAACGATGACAGTTTTAACCAGTTTTCCACCTTCACTTCGCGCTACAGGGTACAGCCAAGATATTTGCTGCTTACAGTAAAGTATGATCTGTAGTGTATTATTTATAGATAAATTTTATAATTAACACATTTGTCTATAGATAATGATTATATTTGTTGTAATTAATTTAAATTCAAAAGAATGGCTACAGATTTCCAGGTTAAAAGAGAAAAGTTCAGTTCCCTTGCATTCCAGATAAGGGTGGATAACATGGACTTTTTCAGAGGTAAAACGCTCTCTAAAGTCTTTATTATCGGCAAATCACGCGATGACAATCCTGCTTTACTGTTTCCTAAAGGTATTCCTGATGATATTCAAGACAAGCTGAATGATGCTTTTAAAGAAGTTTTCGGTTAAGATAATTATATGAAATGAGAACGGGCTACCTTTTGGATAGCCCGTTTTTTATTTGGTTAAAATAATTATTTAAAAATTTTCAAAAGCAGCGCCTCAACCTTATGCCTGATCTTTGCCGGGATCTCCTTTCGGTAATCTACCCCTGCGGATTGTATTGAGATATAAGGCGAACACTCGCGTGAAAGCCTTACGCCATTTAATTCATCTTTGTTCTCTGTCTGTAATACCAGCAGCCCTGCCTTAAATTCTCTTAATTTGTCGTGCAAGAGGCCTTCGTGGGTAAGACTGTTTATAGAGTAATTCTCAAATATTGATAAGTAAATTTTAATTATATTTAATTATTTTTTAATTTAACTAATAAAAATACAATTATTAACGTTTCTTTAACTTAGTGCTTTTGCTCTAATAAATTTAATGTTTTATTTTTGAGACACAACCAAATATAATTTAATATGAAAAAATTTTTGTTGCCTATCGGAATTATTGCATTGTCAATGTTCTTCGCCTGTTCATCTGAAAATGATGCCACATCATCTCAAACCATTAATACAACAGCAGCTTACCGCATAGGTAGCATGGATGTGTCAACTGCGAAACAGCTTTATTTAGACATGACAAAAACTAATGAGTACATTGACTTTAAAAAAGCTATTAAAGATTTCAATTCATTATTAGGTGCAAATGAAGTTTCATTTGAAAGCAAAGCTAAATTGATGGCATGGATAAATTCTAATCTTTCAAAAACGTCATTTAAAAGCGTTACTCAATTCGAAACTATGTTTGATGACAGTGTTAATAAAGGTCAGATTTTAATAGATGCAAATACCAAACTATTTGGTTACTTAGGCAAAGCTGATAAAGACGAAATAGCTATAATTGTTGCCCCTGAGATTGGCGATGGTTCAATACCTGATTATACTGCCAGCCCATCGTCATGTCTAGATGATTGTATTGCAGCATATGAAACCGCTTATGAACAGGCAACTGAGGACTATTACGGTGATTTAGACACACCTAGTGGTGATATTTTTTCAGCGATATCATTGGTGCTTAACTTGAGTGATTATGAACATACAATTTACGTAGATTTGCCGTATCAATTTAATAATTGCGTAGGGTCAACACCAGGATGTAGTTAATATGAAATATCTTATTATACTTATATTTTTATTCTCAACTGTTGTTTATGCACAGAATCCTGCAACATCAACAATAAATAAGTCAGGCCTTACTCCAACAGAACTTGAGGCTACGAAGGATATGTACCTGAAAATGATGCAATCGGATACTTATATTAAATTGCAGGCGGGTACAAGGGCTATGAATAAAAAATTTAAAAATGTTAAATTACCCAAAGCATCCGAGTTTTCGGGAGTAAAAGATTCAATAGAAGTTAAGGACAGACTTAAAGTTTTATTAGCTAAGGATATAGGTAAGACAAATTTTAAATCCTTGGATGAAGCTGTAGACACGATGATGGGTAATATTTTGTTGACTCAAAAGTTGTTAAAAGAGAATCTGGAACTGTATACGTTATTACCTAAAGCAACTAAAGATCAATTTAAGGAAATTCTTGAACCTGAACGGCAACGGGCATTTGATTCGCTTGTGCCAAATTAATCAAAATTGTTTTAGAGCGTTATAGAACTTAAAACGGGCTACCTTTTGGATAGCCCTTTTTTTATATACGGTTTAGTGGTTATATCCCGAAAGCAGCTTTCACTTTATCCACATCATCCTGTCTACTATTGCTTTTCAAGCAACGTTAAATGCGGCATGGTTTCTCCGGAATCGCTAATTTTCACTTTGGATACCGTATATAACCTGTTCTTTTTGTAAATTGTTAAAGACGAGTCTTTATAATCTGCGTTGTCAGGATGCAGTGTTACAGTTTTTCCAGACCTTTTCCAGGTTCCCGTATAGCTTACCAACCCTTCGGAGCAGGTATTGATTGTACACACAAATGTACTGTCCGGTTTCAACTCCAGTTTTTCATTCTTTGGCCCAGTGTATAAAAAATTGGGATGCCCTCTCAAATACATCATAGCTGCTTTTTCGCCAAATGTCGGCTGCTTGCTGATGTAAACACCTGTAATGTCGTCTTTTTCCTGTTCCGGAAATGACACACTTAAAAAGAGGGTACACAAAATAAGGATACTAAGGAGGGTTTTCATGAAGTTATGTTCTAATTTTCTTTTTACGATATAAATTTAGTTAACTTCACTAAATAAAAAATGCTCCCATATCCTGAGAGCATTTTTTGATATAATAAAAAAGCGATAATTACAGATTAAAAGCACTTTTTACTTTCTCTACATAATCCAGTTTTTCCCATGTAAACAATTCCACAGTTACCTCTTTTGTTTCACCGTTTGGCGATTTAAAGGTTTTAGTAACGGTTTCCGGCTTGCGTCCCATGTGGCCGTAAGCAGCCGTTTCGCTGTAAATAGGGTTCCTTAGCTTCAGGCGCTGCTCGATAAAGTAAGGGCGCATGTCAAACAGCTCCTCTACCTTCGCCGCGATTTCGCCATCAGTAAGGTTTAGTTTTGAAGTACCGTTGGTATTTACATAGATATTTGTAGGTTTGGCAACCCCGATAGCATACGAAACCTGTACCAAAATCTCTTCGGCTACGCCTGCAGCTACAAGGTTTTTGGCAATGTGGCGTGTGGCATAAGCAGCGCTGCGGTCAACCTTACTTGGGTCTTTGCCCGAGAAAGCGCCACCACCGTGGGCTCCTTTACCGCCATAGGTATCCACAATGATCTTCCTTCCGGTAAGCCCGGTATCTCCGTGAGGCCCGCCTATCACGAACTTGCCCGTAGGGTTGATGTGGTAGGTTATATTTTCATTGAAAAGGTGCGCATACTCCGGGTTGTTCTTTACCACCCTTGGTATGAGTATTCCTTTTATGTCCTTGTGTATTTTGGCAAGCATGGCCTGCTCTTCATCGAAATCATCATGCTGTGTGGAGATTACAATAGCATCAATCCGCACCGGCTTGTTGTTATCATCATACTCCAGCGTCACCTGGCTTTTTGCATCCGGGCGAAGGTAGGTGATCTCATTATTCTCGCGCCTTAAAACGGCAAGCTCCTGCAGCAGCTGGTGCGACAGGTTCAATGCAAGCGGCATATAGTCGGCAGTTTCGTTGGTAGCATAGCCAAACATCATACCCTGGTCACCGGCACCCTGTTCTTCCTTATTCTGGCGGTCTACACCCTGGTTAATGTCCTGCGACTGCTCATGGATGGCCGAAAGCACACCACACGAGTTAGCCTCAAACATATATTCGCTCTTGGTATATCCTATTTTACGGATAACTTCGCGCGCTATCTGCTGTACGTCGAGGTATATTTTAGATTTTACTTCACCTGCAAGTATTACCTGTCCTGTAGTTACAAGGGTTTCACACGCTACTTTCGACTCAGGGTCGAAAGCCAGGAAGTTATCAATTAATGCATCCGAGATCTGGTCAGCAACTTTGTCAGGATGCCCTTCGCTCACTGACTCTGACGTAAATAAATATGCCATATAGTTATAATGTTTAAGAGGAGGAAGATTGCTGGGCTAAAGGGAGTGGGTCCTGCTTTAGCATTTTTTAATGAGGTTGCAATCAGTACAAATTTTTCCTCCGGGATTAAATCAGGGACAAATGTATAAAACCCGATTGGAATAAAAAAAGTACAGCGTGTAAATAATTTAAAGTTTTGCTGACACTAATGTAATGTCCCTACAAAAACTGGCGATCATCCTTTTAAATCCGAATCATTTGCTCTTGCTTCTTCGCAAACGTTTTCTGTTAAAATTTAAAATTATGCTTGCATATATTAAAAATAGTGACGAAGTTTGTTTCAGTTAAAAATACGAAAAAATGAAATCTTTTATCTGTCAATACCGTCATTCGATGTGGAATATTTCCGCAGGGGTCGCTATTGCATGATTTTAAGTAGTACAATATAAAATCAAACGAAGCCCCTGCAACACCAAGCAGGGGCTTTTTTATTACCATAAGAATTAAAAAAATGAAATCCATTATCCGCACATCGTCACATATCCAGCATATCCGTTTTTCATGGATGTACTGTATGCGCACGCTGTTGCCAAAGGGAACGACTTAATCTTTAGTTTTATTTAAATTCAGATAAGGTCCTTTGGTAACAGCTCCAAAGGGCCTTTTTTGTTTCAGCACTGTTCAATCATTAATCATAAAAAAATCGCAATCATGAAAAATCAAATTAACGTACTTGGCTACACCGGAAATAACAGCCAGTTTGTTGTAAAGACACTCAATGCCAACCTCAGGTTCAACCAAAATGAAAAATACCCCGAGCTCGAAGGGCCCAATCCCTACGAATATATCCTTGCGGGCTTTGCCGGATGCATTAATGCGCTGGGGCAGGAGGTGGCGGCAGAACAGGGGATAACTTTGCGTTCTTTGCAGATAGAGATAACCGGCAGCATGGAAACTCCTGATGCCGGAAGCCGTAAAGTAAGGCCGGGCTTTAAAAATATAGAAATCACTCTTAAACCCGCAACTACTGCCCCACTCGGGGCGCTGCAGGCCTGGATGAAGGAGGTGCAGTTTCGCAGCCCCGTATATGATACGCTTGTGAACAACACACCCGTACACCTGTCGCTGTACAAAGAGTACACGTATAATTATAACTAAGGTAACTAACCCGGAAACACCTGCGGGTCTGCGGATGTTGCGGGTGTTTTATTAAAAAATATGGTTTGTTTTGTTTGTTTGTGAAGAGGGTGTTCCATGAGTCTGTCATTCTGAACGGAATAAAATGGAGTGAAGAATCTGATATAATTATTTAGAGATTCTTCCTTCGTCAGAATGACAAATAGCACTCCAATTGGAACACTCTTTTTTTTAAAAATCGTAAATTATCATCATGTCTAAAAGAATAAATATAGTGCTGTTCGGTATCGGAAATACAGGCAGCGCACTCATTAATAAAGTAGTAAAGGAACGCAAGGAACTCGTTCTCGAACGAAATCTCGACCTGAGGTTTCCGGTAATCACCAACTCGACGGTGGCATTCTTTGAAAAGGAAGGCCCGAGTTACTCCTGGGAAGCCAACTTCATACAGTTTGCTATCCCTTTTAAGCTGGAGGATGTCCTGTATTACCTGATGGAGAACAATATTGAGAATATCATTGCGGTAGATGCTACTGCCAGCGCTGCCCTTGCCGTAGAATACCACGACCTTATAAAAAGTGGCTTCAGCATTGTAACCGTAAACGAAAGCCTGAACGACCTGCCGGAAGACTTTACAAAAGGTTTGCAATTCCTTGCGGAAAGCAGGGGAATGGAGTTCCGCCGGGTAGCGAATGCCATTAAAGGGAAAGAAGCAGCTGCCGATGCCTTGTTCGATGCCATACTGGATGTGGCCGAAAAGCGCAGGAAAGTGGCCTGAAAATAAAATGTGTTTGGTTTTTTGTTTGTTAAAACCCTGTCATGATCATGGCGGGGTTTTATTTTTGGCCACATATTCAGGAAGTACAATTGTAATTTCGAATACAATATACAACTACGTCACCGTCATTGAGCGGAAGAACGGAGCGCGGCAATCTTTCTGTTCCGGCAAAAGAATTACTATACGGAGGAAAGATTGCTTCGTGCCTCGCAATGACCCCGCCGATCATCTGACTTTTATCTTCACTTTCTTCCCCACAATATCCGCACCTTCCTCATCCCAGTTGCGGTAATGCAGGTAATAACCCATTTTTTCTTTCTTCACCCGCAGGGCATCCGGCTCATCATCATCAAATGTGTTAGCTTCGGCGAGCAGGTGCCACTTTTTGCCGTCATAGCTCCATACCAGCATGTCGTGGCAGCATCCGTGAAAATAGTGGGTTGCTATAATGATCTCGTCCCTGCCATCGCCGTTGAGGTCGGGCAGTGGCTCAATGCTCATCCAGTAGCACATGGACCGGGTGATGTCAGGAATGCCCTTGCCAAAATTCGCCGTCATATAGCAGGTTCCCCGCCCGCAGTCATTGCTTAGGGTATCATTGGCATCAACCACCTGTTCATAATCGACTCCCGCAGTATCGCCTATCCTGTCGCCATCGATATCGCCGACTATATAGTTGATCCTGAACTGCTGTATCCTTTCGCCTTCCGCCAAAAAAGTAAAAGCAGGGTCGACCACTACGGGATACGCAATGTTTTCGGGGTTGTCGATAACGGCTTTTAGCTTGTAATATTTAGAATTCCCATCACAAACATGGGCGCTGTTCACGGTTATGACCACAGTGTCATTCTTTATTTTGGCTGATGCCGAATACTTTCCGCATTCTAATATGTTGAAGTAAGTAGTAGCAGTAATTTTTTTATCATCCCTCGTTACACTGATACCCTCTTTTTCGGCCATTGCCTTCACTGCATCAGTAACTTCTGTGTCCGGAAGCTGCGCGATGGTTATGTCAGCAGGGATGTTTTGCGCATTAGCATAGCGTGGCCAGCTGAAGAACAGGAACAGCAATAGCGAAAGGGTTTTCATATAAGAAGAGGTGTGTTTGTAGTATCGGCTAATTGATTAATCTCAACAACGAAAAGCGCTGCTTAATTATTTCTTTTCCGCGACCTTAAAAACGAATATCTTGCATTTATTCGGCAGGTAATCCACATTTGCTAAAAGGGCCTCTGCATTTTCGTTGGGTGTCGTTTCCAGTATCTTGCCTTCCGGGAGTTTCACGATAGCATTGGCAATTGTTCTGGCCGACTCTTCGCCGTTCATACTGTTGTTCACAGCTATCTTGTCATTTTTAAAACCGTTCACATGCCATGATATCTTTCTCATTTTGGTATTCACATGCTTTTTTCTGGCAAGGTGGAGGTTTACCTGCCCGCTGTCGCCAGCCGGTTTTTCGGCTCTTTTCCAGTAGTCCATTATACCGCTTTCTGTCCACGTGCCTTCTTCGGCAGATTCGATATCGGCTGCATCGCCAATAACAATTATATGGAACATATTCCTGTCTTCGGCTACGGTTGCATTTAAATACGACTTGAATGATTTCATTTTATGGGTGATGTATGGTTATTCGCGCACGAAGATCGGGCACGGGCTGTAAAGGTACGACTTTGTCAATTGCTATTTTCGCAACAGCAGCCTTTCGGTGGTGAGGGTGGGGAAGAGAAAGAAGTTATGGGTGGGCATTGGTTAAAATATTTGAATATAAGACGTGGGCTACGGCTATCTCTTAACTGGACCTTTTCTTTTATTAATAGTTTTTCCTAAAGATTTGATTCGTTTAGATTCCATTTCAAATAATTTATTTAAAACATGTTCTAACATTTCAAACCCATCAAGTATGTCATCTTGGGTTAAAGGTTCAATAGAGTGACTTCCAATATTTCCAATCCATTTGATGGCCATTAATAATTCACCTTCAGAAGAAAATTTCTCTTTGAAGAGTTCAATCCTTTCATGTAATGTTACTCTTTTTCTTTTTCTCCTACTGGTTATAATTGTTTTTTTAATCTTATAAAAATCCATCAAAAGCTCAACTACAATTCTAATTTTATTAGCACAGGCAGAGGTGTCAACATGATAAAGGGAAAACGCCTCACGTATATACATGTTGATTGATGGAGGTAGATTATCATTCAAGTCAAATATCTGCAAAGGAGGTATAAATATTTTAGGTTTCAAAACTTCATACGCTACGTATTCTACATCATCATATTTATCATCATATACATGTTCTTCTTCTACAGACATATCACCAATGACCGCTACGAATTCCATACATTTTGAATTATTACATTGAATCATTCCAGTAAAAACCCCTGTAATCCAAGAGGCTTCCCAGTCGCGCTCTTTAAGCATAGTTTTTGAAGCGCTATCTTCATGTATAATGAAATTGCTTTTATTGCCGGTTAGGTTCCCTTTTTTACAGGTTGGACAAATCCATTCTGGTAATCTTTCTACTGTAAAGGTATATTTCCAAATGATTCGATTTATTCCCATGTGTTGTTTTCTATTAAATACTGATCTAACCTGTTAATCAATGAATCTTGTGCTAAGATTATATGATCTATATCAATTACAAGTTTTCTAATATATGTTAACCTAAATTCATGCTCTTTTTGTTTGGATGTCCATGTAGTCGTAAATCCATTTTTTACCTCTGTTTCAATATGTAACCTGGATTCATAGCATTTTATCAAAATATCATTTTCAAATTCATATGGTTCGCCCCATACTCCATGAATAAAAAGATTTCTTTTAGATTTAATATTCCCTATTTTTCCAATCAAATCATCAATTATGTTTTTTTCAAATTGACGATGTTTGCTAACTTTTTTTAGTAATTCAATATTTGTTTGTAATGTATTACCTTGAAAAATAAGGGATGTCAAAATGTAATCATCGACAATTAACAAGCCTAAGATGTCCATTATATTTGATTCCATCTTTGCAAATTTGGTTGATAGCAGACCCAAATAACAATAAAATTCCTTATTCGGTTCTTCGATTTTTGAATACCTCATTTAGTCGAACTTTTAGTAAATATAAATATTAAATGGTAATTGATTATTGCCAAAACATAAATTTGCATCTTCCCATTTTATTCCGTTTCTTTGTCCTGTTCTTTTACACACTGATACGTTATCACGAAAGGCAGAGGGAATAGACCCTATGAAGCCTTAGCAACCCTTTAATCTTTAAAGAAGGTGCTAAATTCTACCAAACTCACGTGCGGATAGATAACACACGAAATACTTCACGGTATTTCCCTTCCATTTTTGATGACATATTTAGTAAAGCACGAGCGAATCACAGGTTCAATTCCCGTCTTCGCTACAAGTTTTTTTCGGTCTCAGAGGCAACTTTGGACTTTAAACCTTAAACTTTGAACTAAAATTATGTCTAAAATACAACAAGTTATAAACGAACGTATCCTCGTACTCGACGGCGCGATGGGCACCATGCTGCAGCGCCATAACTTTTCGGAAGAAGATTTCCGCGGCGAACGCTTTAAGGATTTCCCGCATTCGCTAAAGGGCAACAACGACCTGCTATCTATCACGCAGCCCGAAGCCGTAAAAGGCGTGCACCGCCAGTATTTTGCGGCAGGCGCCGATATTGTGGAAACGAATACCTTTTCAGGAACCACCATCGGTATGGCCGACTACCACCTGGAAGATTTGGTATACGAACTTAATTATGAGTCTGCCAAAATTGCCCGTGAGGTAGCCGATGAGTTTACCGACAGGCCAAGGTTTGTCGCAGGTTCGATAGGCCCGACCAACCGTACCGCCAGCATGAGCCCCGATGTGAATGACCCGGGCTACCGTGCCGTAACCTTCGACGACCTGCTCATTGCCTACAAAGAACAGGTAAAAGCCCTGATAGATGGCGGCGTAGATATCCTTTTAGTGGAAACCATATTCGATACGCTTAACGCCAAAGCCGCCCTTTATGCCATCGAGGAAGTAAAGGACGAACTCGGCATTGACATCCCCATCATGGTCAGCGGCACCATAACCGATGCATCGGGTCGCACGCTCTCCGGACAAACGGTTGAGGCATTCCTTATCTCCATTTCGCACATACCATTGCTAAGCGTGGGCTTCAACTGTGCCCTTGGCGCCGACCAGCTTAAGCCTTACCTAAAAAGGCTGGCGCACAATACCACGCTCAACATTTCGGCACACCCAAATGCAGGCCTGCCCAATGCCTTTGGCGAATACGACCAGACTCCCGCAGAGATGCAACAATTGATCAAGGAATACCTTGATGATAACCTGATAAATATTATTGGAGGTTGTTGCGGGACAACGCCTGAGCATATTAAGCTGATAGCTGAAGTGTCAAAGCAGTACAAACCACGCCCCCTAACCCCCGAAGGGGGAACTGAGCTTCACTCAAACGAAGAAGTATTATCCCAAAACAGAGCCTTTTAATGATGAACGATAAGAAAACTGATATAGTAACAGATAAGGATTCTACTCCGTTCGAGTCGGCAGTCCCCCCTTCGGGGGTTAGGGGGCTTGGGGCGGAGGGGGTTGGAGCGGCCCGGTATTTGAAACTATCGGGGCTTGAACCACTAATTGTGACTCCCGAAAGCAATTTCATAAACGTTGGAGAACGTACTAATGTAACGGGCTCCCGTAAATTCCTGCGCCTCATAAAAGAAGAAAAATATGAGGAAGCGCTGGATGTTGCCCGGGCACAGGTAGAAGGCGGCGCACAGATCATCGACATTAACATGGACGAAGGGATGCTCGACGGCATGCATGCCATGACCACTTTCCTGAACCTAATTGCCGCTGAACCGGATATTGCCCGCGTTCCCGTAATGATCGATAGTTCCAAATGGGAGATTATTGAGGCAGGATTAAAGGTGGCGCAGGGGAAGAGTGTCGTGAATTCCATCAGTCTTAAAGAAGGTGAGGAGAACTTTATCGCCCACGCGAAAAAAGTAAGGCGTTATGGCGCAGCCGTTATTGTAATGGCTTTTGACGAAGCAGGGCAGGCCGATAGCTACGAGCGCCGCATCGAAATATGCAAACGCTCGTATGATATGTTGGTGGACAAAGTAGGCTTCCCGCCCGAAGACATCATTTTCGACCCGAACATTTTCCCCGTGGCTACAGGCATGGAAGAGCACCGCAGGAACGCGCTCGACTTTTTCCTGGCAACAAAATGGATACGCACCAACCTGCCCTATGCCCACGTTAGCGGCGGTGTGAGCAATGTATCATTCTCCTTCCGCGGGAATGACAGGGTGCGCGAGGCCATGCACTCGGCGTTCCTGTACCATGCCATCCAGCACGGTATGGACATGGGTATAGTAAACCCCGAGATGCTTGAAATATATGACGAAATCGACAAAGAACTTCTGGTTCATGTGGAAGACGTGCTGCTCGACCGCCGCGATGACGCTACCGAAAGGCTTCTGGCTTTCGCCGAAAATGTAAAAGGTGGTGCAAAAATGACCGAAAAGCAGGCGCAGGAATGGCGTTCGCTTCCGGTGCAGGACAGGATAACGCATGCCCTCGTAAAAGGTGTTGATGAGTTTATAGAGATCGATGTTGAAGAAGCACGGCAGCAGGCAGCAAAACCGATAGAAGTTATCGAGATCAATCTGATGGCCGGCATGAATGTGGTAGGCGACCTTTTCGGAAGCGGAAAGATGTTCCTGCCACAGGTTGTGAAGTCGGCACGTGTTATGAAAAAAGCGGTGGCGTATTTGCTGCCGTATATAGAGGCAGCAAAAATAGCCGCGGCAGCCCCCCCCGCCCCCGAAGGGGGAGCTCCCAAGCCTGATGTAAAAGGGGAGTCGCATTGGAGGACGGCAAACCCAGCTAATTATGGGTTGCTTAAAGATTTTTGCAAGCAAATGCGAAATGTCCCAACTGAAGCTGAGAAGCTTCTTTGGGAGCAGTTAAGCGGAAAAAAACTGGAAGGGTATAAATTCAGGAGACAGCATATAATTGGAAATTACATTGCGGACTTTATTTGCGTAAAAGAAAATCTTATAATTGAAGTTGATGGACTCATACATCAATTGCCTGATAATATTGCCAACGATATAGAAAGGACACAATGGTTGGAAGAGCAAGGATATAAAGTGATACGATTTACAAATGATGAAGTTATTTATCGTTTGAACGAAGTACTCGATAAAATTGAGGCGGAACTGGTAGCAAACAAGCTAACGGCTGAGTCAGAGGCTCCCCCTTCGGGGGCGGGGGGGGCTTCTGGAGGGACTCGTGGCAAGATATTAATGGCAACCGTAAAAGGCGACGTGCACGACATCGGTAAAAATATAGTAGCCGTTGTACTTGGCTGTAATAATTTTGAAATAATCGACCTTGGCGTAATGGTACCGCCCGAAAAAATTATAGAAGTCGCTGTCAGGGAACAGGTGGATATCATCGGCCTTAGCGGACTAATAACTCCTTCGCTTGACGAAATGGTGTACCTCGCCAAAGAAATGGACAAGCTGAACATCAGCATCCCGATAATGATAGGCGGGGCAACAACGTCGAGGGCACATACCGCAGTGAAGATAGCGCCGCAGTACCGCGAGACCGTGGTGCATGTGAACGATGCATCAAGAGCAGTAACTGTGGCGGGCAATCTTTTGAACAGGGCCACAAAACTTGATTATTCGATAGCGCTACGTGAAGAATACGACAAGTTGCGCGAAGGCTACCTGAACCGTGCCCGCGATAAGGATTTCCTCAGCATTGAAGAAGCCCGAAAGAACAAGCTGCAACTGGAGTTCGATCCCGTGAAGCCTAATTTTATCGGTACCCAAACCCTCTATCCGGAACTGAAAGAGCTGGTGCCGTATATTGACTGGACGCCCTTTTTCCAGACATGGGACCTGCACGGACGATACCCGGCAATACTCACCGACGGCGTTGTAGGCGAGCAGGCACAGATACTTTTTGAGGATGCCCAAAAAATGCTGAGCCAAATAGTGGAGGAGAAATGGCTTGAAGCCAAAGGTGTCTATGGTATCTTTCCGGCGAATACTGTGAATGATGATGATATTGAGATAGGCCCCCTAACCCCCAAAGGGGGAATCAACTCAGACGCAACAGTGGCTAATGGGTTCGAGTCGGCAGCTCCCCATTCGGGGGCGGGGGGGGCTGGCAGGGGGGCTACGTTCCTTACATTGCGCCAGCAATCCCAAAAAACAAAAGGCGCACCTAATATAGCTCTCGCAGATTTCATTGCACCAAAGGATTCTGGTAAGCAGGATTACATGGGAGCCTTTGCCGTCACCACTGGTTTTGGCGTGGATGAGAAGGCGCGTGAGTTTGAAAAAGCGCAGGACGATTACAACTCCATTATGGTAAAAGCCCTTGGTGACCGCCTTGCTGAGGCATTCGCCGAATATTTACATGAGAAAGTGCGTAAGCAAATTTGGGGCTATGCCTCAAATGAAACCCTTAGCAACGAGGCCCTGATTAAAGAAGACTACGAGGGAATACGCCCTGCACCCGGCTATCCTGCGTGTCCCGACCATTTGGAGAAAAACACTATCTGGCAAATCCTGGACGTGGAGAAACAGATCGGGATAACATTGACCGAAAGCCTTGCCATGTGGCCGGCATCATCGGTTTCGGGGTACTATTTTGCCCATCCGCAGAGCAAGTACTTCGGACTAGGAAAGATAAAAGAAGACCAGGTAAAAGATTACGCCAAAAGAAGAAGTATAAGCACAGAAGAAGCCACGAAATGGCTCAATCCTAATATAGCCGAATAAGCCCCCTAACCCCCGAAGGGGGAACATAGTAGCGGCTATTCAACACTATATTAAAATATGATGAAATACGAGAATAAGAATAATAACGATAATAATTCCCCCTTTGGGGGTTAGGGGGCTGAAAAAATGAAAGTAACAGAACATATAGAGAACGCTAAAGGAAAACCGCTTTTTTCCTTTGAGATACTGCCGCCGCTAAAAGGCCAGAACATTCAGTCGATATTCGACAGCATCGACCCGTTGATGGAGTTTAAGCCGCCCTTTATCGACGTGACCTACCACCGCGAGGAATATGAATATAAGGAACTGCCAAGCGGCCTTCTGGAAAAGAAGATCGTAAAGAAACGTCCCGGCACGGTGGGTATTTGCTCGGCCATACAGAACAAGTACCAGTTGGATGCCATTCCGCATATCCTGTGCGGCGGCTTTACCAAAGAGGATACCGAGAACTTCCTTATCGACCTTGACTTCCTGGGCATCCAAAATGTTGTGGCCCTGCGTGGTGATGCCGTAAAAAGCGAGATTTATTTCAAGCCCGAAAAAGAAGGTAACCACTATGCAACCGAACTCGTAACACAGATCAAGAACCTGAACAAAGGTATTTACCTCGATGACCACCTGCAGAATTCGTCAGCTACCAATTTCTGCATTGGTGTGGCCGGATACCCTGAAAAGCACATGGAAGCGCCCAGCCTCGACAGCGATATTTATTTTTTAAAGCAAAAGATAAGAAACGGTGCGTCCTATATCGTGACACAGATGTTTTTCGATAATAAGAAATTCTTTGATTTTGTTGCGAAATGCAGGAAGGAAGGAATTACCGTACCTATTATCCCGGGACTGAAGCCGATATCCACCAGAAAACAGCTCAACCAGATCCCGCACCGCTTTAAGGTCGACCTGCCGGACGACCTGATAATGGCAGTAGTGAGGGCAAAAGACAACGAAGCCGTTCGGCAGATAGGCATCGAGTGGTGTACTGCACAAAGCAAAGAGCTGGTTGCCGCCGGTATTCCGGTGCTGCATTATTATTCAATGGGTAAACCGGATAATATTAAGGCAATAGCGGAGGAGGTTTTTTAAAAAATCCCGCGTCCGACCCTGAAAGGGTCAGACAATATAGCCCGGGGCATTGCCCTGGGTTAGGATCCAACCGGGTGATAAAGCCCTGAAGGGGCGTAACATTTAACCTGTAAGCTTTTTTGGGCGTGCCACCTCCCTGTTTCTGCCTTTGCTGTGGCCGGGCTGTCGGCTGTATCTGCTTCGTGCCTCAGCAGGATTCCACCTCCATCCCTCACGCATCCGTTCGAAAAGGAAATTCGCGTTGGCTACAGAAATCCGCACAATAAAACCGTTTAACCACAGTTTTAATTTCAACCAAACCAAACAAAGATGCGCCAACTACTCCTTTTGGCATTGCTCGTTACAAGCAATGCCTCCTTTGCCCAGGATTACCCGTTCCTTTCTGCTTCAAGCAAAAAATCGAACATGACCGACTATATTGATTACCTCAATACCCAGCCGGCGGCGAAAAGGGACAGCCTGATAAAGTTTACCCGTTATTATAAGGAAGATGGTACGCTTTCAAACAAAGCGTATTCCGACTCATTGTTCCACTCTAAAGAAGGCTTTAAATACAATACACTCATTTACAAAGATACTTTGACAAATTCTTACAGTTATATTTTTCATAGGCAGACGGAAGAAGAGATAACGGCAAACAATGAGCATTGGAAAAAGCAGCAAAAGGACGATGAGGAAAACCGCAAAAACCTTTTGGGGACAACGATAAACGAATTGAGCCTTACCGATATGGATGGAAAAACGCATACACTTGAAAGTCTTAAAGGCAAGATTATAGTCCTCGATTTCTGGTTTGTGAATTGCGGTGCGTGTATTGAGGACATGCCGGAACTGAATAAGATGCGGGAAGAATACGGTACTGACGATGTTGCCTGGTTTGGCATCACCTTCGATAAAAAAGAAAAGGTGGAAAAATTCTCGCAAAAAGTAAAGTTTGATTTTACGCTGATTCCGGACGGCAGGCACCTCGTAGACCGCTTTGCTATTAAATACTTCCCTACTACCTTTATCATAGATCCATCCGGGAAAATAGTTTTTACGGGTAAATCACTTCTTGCCAACAGGACAAAAGAAACGGCCCGCGCCCTTAAAAAGGCAGTTAGGGATTTAAAGAAAACCAGGAAGTAATAGTATACAGGCTGTAAGTTTTTTCGATATACTTACCACAGCATAATAATTTTCCTATTTTTGGCAAAACTTTAACCAAATGCCAAAAAAAATTGCGATCGGTTCAATTCTCGCAGGTTTAATGGGAATGTATACCGAACTTATGCTTACCACTTCTGTTGGCAGCAGGCCTGCATGGCAATACTATATAAAAGATTTTTTCACATCGCTGAATCTTGGTTATATAGGCGTCGAAGCCAGTTTCAATGAGATCAACTATATCAATCTCTTCTTTTACTCTTTATTGCTCGCAGGCGGCATCCTTTATTTTTTCAGTAGAAAAGAAACCCGGCTGGTACGCTATGTGCTTTCCATGATATTGTTTTCGAAGGCAATAAAGGTTTTCTTTATGGTAATTTACATCCCTTCGAGTCTTGTATGGCTGCTTCAGGGGTTCAACTCGCTTATTTTTATCGGCTACCTTATATGGTACCTGCTTTGGGTATGGCTGTGCTGGAAAGCGCTTATCTATTTCCGAAATCACAAACAGATCGCTACGGTAACGCAGCAGTATGGTGACGATACAGAGCGGGAAATCATTGTTGAGTCTTCCCGTTGGCAGCGCCTTTTTAACCTTATTACTGATGCATTTACCTTTATTTTTATATTCTTCCCAATAGTAGAGTCGTTGATCCGGGTCGATGCAATACGGAATTTCCTTGAGCCACTTGAAAATTCAGTGGGTCCCCAATTGGGATTGTATATGATATGCGTCATTTTCCAGGTTTTGTATTACATGCTATTCGAAGGCTTGCTGCAGACCACGCCTGGCAAGATGCTTACAGAAACCAGGGTTGTAACGGATACCGCAGGGAAACCCGCTATGGGAAAATTATTCGTGCGCACTATCGTAAGGTTTGTGCCTTTCGAATCCCTTTCGGTATTGTTTGGCAGGGGCTGGCACGACGACTGGTCGGATACTTATGTAGTCCGTGAAAAGCGCGAAGGCGTCAACGGCGGCTGGTACTTTTTCATCTTCCCTGCTTTTCTCTTTTTAGGTGTGACGGGATATTTGGGATATAAATCCTACGAGAAGCATAAGGTCGAGGTAGCGGCACAGGAACGGTTCAAAAAAAATGCTGCTGTAATAAAAGAAACGCTTAAAAATCTTACAGCGAACCATGTTATCAAGCTGGAAAGGCCGGATAGTTATGTGTACTCCGGAAGGACGGAAATGTTTCTGAAAACGGAAGCTGTTGGGCCGGACGGGATAACATTTTCGGTAATGGAAATACCTGTAAACTACCAGGAGAGTAATTCTGAGGTACTTGAAAATTTTTATAACAGTAATGACGGGGACCTCCCAGTTATAAAGTTTACGCTAAAGCAGTTGGAGGATGCTGTCCGCAAAGAATATGTTTCCAGTGAAAAACGCTATAATGAAACAGGTAGCGCAGATAAAGAAGCTGCCGGTGCGATAACCGTCAATGGCTATCCGTATCATATTGAGTCGGTAGAATTATATTTTATGCCGAACATAAAACTGGAAAGCATGGGCGAGTACTACCTCGATGACTATAACCTGGAAATTGTACTGTCCAATAAAGGAAGGGCAGCCGACCTGATCAGCATTAAAAGCAATACGGAAAAAATAGAATGGGAAGGGTCATTCCCGAAACATTATGATAGTGAGAACCAATATAGAACCGGGCCGGAACTACATGGTAAAGCCGAAGATAATGATGACCTCGACCTTACGCTGACTTTCAGGGACGAATCTTTTAAAGAATATGTGTACCGCCTTACCTGCGATGGGGATTATGAAGAAGCGGTATTAAAAAAAATAAAATAGCATAATGCGCACACGGTATTTTTGCATTCTGTTATTCTCGGTGGCTTTATTTGCCCAGGAATCCCCTAATGGCAAATTCAGCGTGGATGCCAATTATTTTTATGGCAATATCGTACCGCACCGCAAATCGATACAGCACCTTATTACTGCGCATCCGGTGGGCGTTATCCTTGGGTTTAACCGCCACACCTTTGGCGACGAAAAATGGCAGGCGCGCTACAACTACCCGGATTATGGCTTTTCGTTCCATTACCAGAATATGCGGAACGAGACCCTTGGCGATATGTATGGGTTTTACGGGCATTATAACTTCTATTTCCTGCAAAGGCTCCTGATGCTGCGGGTGGGGCAGGGGGTTGCTTATAATACTAACCCTTACGATAAGGAGACTAACTTCCGTAATAACGCCTATGGCCAGCACCTGATGCCGTCTACCTATTTTATGCTGAATTTCAATAAGGCCAATATTTGGGAGGGCCTGGGGGTACAGGCGGGGATGGTATTTATCCATCATTCCAATGCAAGCATGACATCGCCCAATACCAGCACCAATACTTTTGCAGTGAATGTAGGATTGAACTATAGTTTCGGCAGAGGCGAAGAGCATCGTTATGTTTCGGAAACGGATACTATTAAATATAGTGAGCCAATAAAATTCAATTTTTCTTTCAAAGGCGGCCTCAACCAAAGTGATGTCATTGGAAGTAAGCAGTATCCTTATTATGCGTTGTCGGGTTATATAGATAAGCGATGGAGCCGCAAGAGCGCTTTCCAGTTGGGTGCGGAGGTTTTCTGGCCCAAATACCTGAAGGAATACATCCACTATAAATCGGTTGCCTATCCGGAAGAGCATGTAGATGGGAATACGGATTATAAGAAGGTAGGGGTTTTTGTTGGTCATGAATTGTTCATCAACAGCCTGTCGATAGAAGCGCAGGTGGGCTGCTATGTGTATGAGTCCTTTAATTCAACGGGCAGGATTTACCAACGCATCGGGGCAAAATATTACTATACGGATAAAATTTTCAGTACGATAGGGCTAAAAACCCATGCGGCAAAAGCGGAGGTAATGGAAGTAGGAATTGGAATAAGGCTATGAGAATTATGAATTATAAAGTACGAATTGCGATTTTTATGCTGTTGCTAATGGCGTTCGTTTCCTGCAACAATGACCTTGCACCGGAATGCTTTACCGCCATGGGCGATGAGGTTACTTATGATGTGCAAGTCGGAGAATTCAATAGCATTCATATATCACCGGGAATTGAGCTTATCGTAACTCAGGGGCCGGAACAAAAAGTGACGATAGAAACTGGCGAAAACATTAAAGAATATATTTCTGTAGCAATAAAAGGCAGCGAACTCTGGCTTGAAAATGCCAACAATTGCAACTGGGTACACTCCTACAAAACCACTACAGTTTATGTTACCACACCTAACCTCGAAAAGATATATTCAGCATCGCAGTTTGCAGTGAAATCGGATGGGGTGCTGGCATTCCCAAGCCTTAACCTGCAATCGGGGATTTTCAGCGAAACGGCTTCGGGTACTTTTGAATTAAAAGTAAATTGCACCAACCTGGATATCCAAGATAACCAGTCTGCCTATTATGTGCTTACCGGGACAGTTGAAAACCTGACGGTAAATTTCTATTCCGGTGATGCGCGCTTCGATGGAACTGATCTCACATTGCAAAACCTGCAAATATTCCACAGGAGTTCCAACGACATCATTGCAGAAGTACAGCAAAAAGTAACGGGCACGATCTATTCCACAGGTAATCTGGTGCTAAAAAATCATCCACCTATTGTTGAGGTGAACAGGGTGTATAGTGGCAGGGTGGTTTATGAGTGATTATTTTGCGTTTCTTTTATTTGGATTTTTCCGGTTGTTGTAAAAAGAAATAATTTCGATGCTATTATCATTTATCCGATAATAAAGGGAGTTGTATTTAGCAACTACCGCCCTCCTTATATCTTCTTCTATATCTGAGATTTGGAAAATGAAAGGATTAGATGCGAGAATTTTTAAAGTAGTATCAAGTTTTACAAAAAGATTTTTTATTTCTCTGTCTGTCCAGTTTTCTTCAAGATAAGCTATTGCTTCCTCAAGTTCTTTATCGGCAAGTTCAGTCCAGAATAGCTTATAGCCATTTTTCATATCGTTTCCTTACGTCAGAATGAGGTATTAATTTTCCTGCATCGGCATCAACGATACCTCTTTTAATCGAGGCTTTCTCATCGTCACTTATAATATCCCACCAATCTTTTTCCTGTTTTCTTAAAGCGAGTATCTTATCAAGTAGCGAAACGTCTTCAACAGTTGAAAGCCACTGGATGAGTTCCAGTTTTTTATTCTGTATGTTCAATTCAATATCCATAACTTAATTTCATAATGTTATTCAAATATACAAAATTACTCATTCAAAAAGAACTACTTCTTCTTCGTCATTTCCCTGAACACCGTCTCCAGGTTTTTGTTTTTTAGCGTAAGCTGAAGTGTCTTCAGGCCATTATCATGGGCAAAGTCAAACAGAACCGGACGCATATCGTCATCAGACGTAAAAGCAAGCTCCCATATATTGCCACGAAGGTTGCGGGAGGCAACAAAGTTGGGGATAGCCTGTAGCATTTCTGTGGTCACGGCTTTATCGAATTCCACTTCAATAACCTGCTCTTTCTTATCGTCTTTCACCAGGTTTTTCAGTTTCTTGTCGGTAACGATTTTTCCATGATTGATGATGATCACGCGGTCGCATATCGCTTCTACCTCCTGCATGATATGTGTAGAAAGGAACACCGTTTTATTCTTCCCGATATTTTTTATAAGGTCGCGAATCTCAACGATCTGGTTAGGGTCGAGGCCGGTGGTAGGCTCATCGAGGATAAGCACTTCGGGATCATGCAGCAGTGCCGTGGCAAGGCCCACACGCTGACGGTACCCTTTAGATAACTGGCCTATCTTTTTGTGCGCTTCGGGCGTAAGGCCGGTAAGCGCTATCACTTCGTCAATGCGTGATTTTTTTACTTTATACACATCGGCATTAAAGGCAAGGTACTCCCTTACATACAGGTCGAGGTACAAGGGGTTATGCTCCGGCAGGTAACCCACCGATTGTTGCACCGCCCTTTGCTGCTCTACAACATCGCTGCCATTTACTACCGCAGTACCTTCATCGGCATTGATAAAGGTAGTCAGGATCTTCATCAGGGTCGATTTTCCCGCACCGTTCGGCCCAAGGAAACCTACGATTTCTCCCCTGTTTATAGAAAATGAAACAGCATCCAGCGCTTTTTGTGCGCCATAGCTTTTAGAAATATCCTTTACCTCGATAGACATAGTTTTGATTTTGAAACAAAAATAGTAATTCCAAATTCCAAATCGCAAATTCCAAATCACAAATTCCAAATCACAAACAGCATCGGACCTCCGACATCGGACTTCAAACATTTTTTATTCGTACCCAAATGCACTAAATTTGTAGTATGATCGAGAAAATGGAAAACAACAGCGGGATGCGCCAGTGGCTGGACGATTTCAAATTGTCGCACCCGTTAGTAATAGCAGGGCCGTGCAGCGCAGAGACTGAGGAGCAGGTGCTGGATATAGCCAGGCAGTTAAAAGATTCTGATGTGAGCATCTACCGCGCGGGGATATGGAAGCCGCGCACACGGCCCGGAGGTTTTGAAGGCGTGGGTGCTATAGGCTTGGGCTGGCTGCAAAAAGCGAAAGCCGAAACCGGCCTATTGATGGCCGTTGAGGTTGCTAATGCCACTCACGTAAAGCTGGCGCTGGAACACGACATTGACGTATTGTGGATAGGCGCGCGTACTACCGTAAATCCTTTTGCCGTGCAGGAGATAGCTGATGCCCTTACCAATACCGATAAGATAGTACTCGTGAAAAATCCCGTTAACCCCGACCTGGCACTTTGGCTGGGCGGTGTGGAGCGCTTTTATAATGCAGGCATAAAAAAGCTGGGCGTGATACACAGGGGGTTTTCTACGTATGAAAAAACCAAATACCGCAACATACCCGAATGGCAGCTGGCTATAGAGCTGCACGACCGTTTCCCTGACCTGCCGATTATCTGCGACCCGTCGCATATTACAGGAAGGCGCGACATGATCCAGCAGGTGTCGCAACAGGCGCTCGACCTGAATTATGACGGCCTGATGATCGAGACCCATAACAACCCGGACAAAGCATGGAGTGATGCCGCACAACAGGTAACCCCCGAAAGGCTGAAAGAGATAATGACCAGCCTTAAAGTGAGGAATAAGGGAGCCGAAAATAGCGTCTTTAACGAGCATATTGAAAAACTGAGGCTCCGGATAGATGAATATGATTCCAAATTGATTCAGGTATTGGGCGAAAGGATGCGCATAGCCGACGAGATTGGGATGCTCAAAAAGGAAAATAATGTGTCGGTACTACAGGGAAAACGATGGAAAGAAGTGTTGGAAAACATGAGGACAGAAGGCCTTCCGCAGAATCTGGGCGAAGAATTTATCCTCAAACTATTCAGGGCAATACATCAGGAAAGCATTGTGCATCAGGAGAAAATTATAAATGCGCAAAATTCATAACAAAAAGTTAAAATTTTAACATTGTAGTTTTTCTATATGTTAAAATTCTTTTGTACTATAGCTTCCTGAAATACCTAACCAACAAAAACACATGAAGAAAGTAAAACATGCCTTATTAGCCCTTTTTATGGGGCTGGGGGCGTTGCATGCACAAAACAAAATTGACAAGGTCAACATTACCTACGGGCACGAACTGCCGGATGACAAGCAGACCCTGGTAGATATACTAGGCGAGGCAAACGGCAAGATATATGGTGTAGGCCTTAAAAAGGATGATTACTTCCTTAAGATCTTCGATGCAGCGAGCATGAAATTGCTTTCTTCTAGTGCAATTAAAATACCGGAACTTAACGATAAAGACGTAGAGTTTGAAAACGTATACCTGCTTAATGGTAAGTTGTATGTTTTAGGCAGCGTATATAACCGCAAGGAAAAAGCGTACAGCCTGGTGGCCAACCCTCTTTCGGAAGCCGGTAAGCTTGGTGCTGAAGGCACGGTGCTGTTTAAAGTACCGGTGGAAAAGAAAAGTGAAATGGGCAGCTTCTACTTCAGGACTACACAGGACGAAGCAGGGTTGCTGGTAATGCACGCTACAAAACTTAAAAAAGAAGATGCCGTAAAGTATGAGATCAAGTTTTTTGACGACAACCTTAAAACGATATTCAATACAACCGAAAAAGTAGTATTTGAAGACGACAAGAAAAAGGACGTTACCTTTAACATCCCTGATTTCCAGGTAGGGCTTAATGATGACATTTATGTTGTAGTAAGCGAAGGCTACCGGGATAAAAAGAACAAGAAACGTGTAGAGACCTTTGAAGTACATGCCTATAAAAGCACAACGGGCTACAAGAAAGAAGTTATAACTATAAAATCTGACGGGCGCTATCCGCTGAACTGCAAGATCGTGCCATCGGGCAACGAGCTTCACCTTATGGGCTTTTACCTTAGCGTTCGCGAAAGCGGAAGGGTAAACAATGACCTTGAGGGCGTATATGCCGCGACCATCGACCTGAAATCGAATACAACTACAAGCCTTAAGTTCAACGAACTGGATTATAAAACTAAAGTAAAGCTGATTGGTGAGCGAAGGGCAAGGAAAGGAAAAGACGTTCCGCCGCTATATAATATTATTCATATTATCGGCAGGGCAGATGGTGGTATGATCATGCTTTCAGAGTACCAAACGGTTTATGTAGGGCAGTCAACCGGACTTTCAATAGGAGGTATTGGAGTAGGGGTAACGCCAATAACATACACTAAAAATGAGATAATCGTAACTTCTCTTGCAAAAGACGGTTCACACGAGTGGAGCAATGTGGTGCCTAAAGAACAATCTGCTTCGATAAGTACAATGTTCCTTGGCCTTTCTTTTGGAGGTAACAGTGGTAATTTCTCAGTGGGAGGCGCAATTGCAATCCCGATAGCGCAAATGGGCAGCGGACCGGAGTATCTGGGTGCATTGCCGATCTATAAAGATGGCGATCTTAGCATCATGATCAATGATAATGTTAAGAACAAAGGCATTACAGATATTGAGGAGATCAAGTCTATGGGCAACTACAACAAAGCGGTACCGTCATTGTTCATATTCGATAAAAATGGAAATATCACCCGTAAGGATCCTGAAGAGGCTGTTAAAGATGGCCTTGTGCTAAGGCCGGGCGTTAGCTATGAAGTATCGGATAACGAATACATCATCTATTCAGCACGGAAAAAAGCCGACAAGCTGGGCAGAATGGTAATTGAAGATTAAATCTACTCCTATAATTTATAAATGCCGTTGCAATTGCAGCGGCATTTTTATTCCTGTTTTTTTGGAAAGATAAAAGCATTGAGATTATTATCTTTGCGGTATGACAGGACTTGTTTATAAATCTACGGGAAGCTGGTACACCGTGAAAACGGAGGAAGGCGTTATATATGAATGCCGCATCAAGGGAAAATTCCGCATTAAGGGCATCAAGAGCACCAACCCGGTGGCAGTGGGCGACATTGTGGATTTTGAGCTTGATGAAACTTCCGATGCTACTACCGGGGTTATCATGAATATCCATGAGCGCAAAAATTATATTGTCCGTAAATCGGTGAACCTTTCCAAGCAGCTGCACATTATTGCATCCAATGTCGATAAAGTTTTCCTGCTGGTTACCATCAACAACCCGCCAACCACCACCAGCTTTATAGACCGTTTCCTTGTCACTGCCGAAGCGTACCGTATAGAAGCTATATTGGTATTTAACAAAATAGATACCTATGATGATGCTATGCTGGACGAGCAGCTGTTCCTGCAATTCGTATACAACAGGATTGGTTACAAATGCCTCCGCATATCGTCTACCGAAGGGAAAGGCATTGATGCGCTCAAGGCAGAGATGACCGGTAATGTGAGCATGTTCTCGGGGCATTCGGGCGTAGGGAAATCGACCCTTGTCAACACGCTTCAGCCTTCTTTTAATTTAAAGACGAAAAAGATAAGCGACCAGCACAGTCAGGGACAGCACACCACCACGTTTGCCGAAATGTACGACCTAGACTTTGGTGCCAAAATTATAGATACTCCAGGTATCAGGGGCTTTGGTATCGTAGATATGGAAAAAGAAGAGATAGGCGGCTATTTCCCCGAATTCTTCGCCCTTAAAGATAAATGCAAATTTCATAACTGCCTCCACAGGGAAGAGCCCCACTGCGCCGTGAAAGACGCGCTTGACAAGGACGAAATAGCCTGGTCGCGCTACCGGAGCTATCTCCAGATGCTGGATGGCGAAGATGAGAATTACCGTACCGATGTTTATGGCGATGGTAAAAATAAAGAAGAGTAATGCGGGCTGTTATTCAACGTGTAAGCGAAGCATCGGTAACTATTTCCGGCAATAAGGTTGCAGAGATTGGCGCAGGCCTGCTGATACTGGTGGGTATTGAGGATGCCGACACGCAGGAAGATATCGACTGGCTGGCTGCCAAAATAGTAAAGCTCAGGATATTTGCCGATGAAAACGGCGTTATGAACCTCCCGATACAGGAAATTGATGGCGATATTATAATCGTGAGCCAGTTTACGCTGCATGCCGCAACCAAAAAAGGTAACCGCCCTTCATACATAAAAGCCGCCCGCCCCGAAATTGCCGTCCCGCTTTATGAAGAATTTTTATTACAAATGGAAAAAGAACTGGGGAAAACGATACAGACCGGTGAGTTTGGTGCCGATATGAAAGTCGCACTTATAAATGACGGCCCGGTAACGCTTCTTATTGATACTAAAAACAGGGAGTAAGTTATTTAGTATTCAAAATCAAATCTATACTTATAGAAATTCAGTGATCTCTCTTGTTAAATAATCAAAGGTATACCCAAATAAAGTTTTGATATT
The DNA here is from genome assembly GCF_038289855.1 of Flavobacterium arundinis. NCBI lineage: Bacteria > Pseudomonadati > Bacteroidota > Flavobacteriia > Flavobacteriales > Flavobacteriaceae > Flavobacterium > Flavobacterium arundinis. The sequence continues at coordinate 494,014 of NZ_JBBYHR010000002.1, read as the reverse complement.
TAACAAATTCACCTATTTTTGGCGAAAATAAATTTAACATGATTTTAAGAATTTCCCTGATCTTGATGTTGTTGCTTCAGATGAATGCAGGTGCCCAGGAAAATCTCACAGTAGCCTCGATTCCCGCAGGGCTAACGGATAATGCGAACGCCGTAATTAGGCTGGATCAGACCGATATCACCATCTCTTCCCGAAAATCGATGGAAGTAAAAAAAACAAGGATCGTAACCATCCTGAATGACAAAGGCCTTGGCTACATTGATGCATCGGAATATTATGATAAATCGACAGATATCAACTCCATTGAAGCAGTGGTTTATAATGCTTTTGGCCAGCAGGTAAAAAAAATAAAGAAAAAGGACTTTAAGGAAAGGGCCGTATCAGAAGGATCGATCATTACCGACAACAAAATGATTTACCTTGACTACACGCCGGTACAATACCCGTTTACGATTGTTTATACAAGCGAGACCGAAACCTCGAATACCGCATTTATACCACGATGGTCACCGGTGGAAGGGCCTTATGCTTCGGTGGAAAAAGCGGTATTTACCATCACCTGTAATCCCGAACTTGGATTTCGTTACAAAGAATATAATTTTGACAGCACAACCGCAGATAAGCAGGAAACAGACAACTCATTTTCGGTTACCGTAAAAAACCTGCCGGCACCCAAGCCGGAAGATTATTCTCCTTCTCTTGATAAATTGAGGCCACACGTACTCTTCGGCCTTAAGAAATTCCACCTTGAAGGCGTTGATGGCGAAGCGGATAGCTGGGGATCGTTAGGTTCATGGATGTATAACAGCCTGCTTACCGGCACCGATGAGCTTAGCCCTGAAACACAGGCAAAGATAAAAGCGCTGGTAGGCACCGAAACTGACCCGATGAAAAAGGCTAAGATCGTTTATGAATATATGCAGGGCAAAACACGCTACATCAGCATCCAGCTGGGTATCGGCGGATGGAAGCCTATGGCAGCCAAAGATGTCGACAGGCTGGGTTATGGCGATTGTAAAGCACTGAGCAATTACACCAGGGCATTGCTGAAAGTGGTGGGTGTAGACTCCTACTATACAGTAGTGTATGGCGACAGGAGTAAGCGGGATATGCGCGAAGATTTTGTTAGCATGCAGGGCAACCACGTTATACTGGGTATACCGGACAACGGGAAAATGGTTTGGCTGGAATGTACCAGCCAGGCGATGCCGTTTGGTTTCCAGGGTGACTTTACCGACGACAGGATGGTGCTGGTTGTAAAACCCGATAAAAGCGAACTGGTAAGGACGGCGATATACAACAGTAAGGGCAATAGCCAGGTGTCAAAAGGAAGCTATGCGATAACAGAAGCCGGAAAAATTAACGGCGGTGTGGTAATTACCACTAAGGGTACCCAGTATGACAGCCGGTTTGTACTGGAGTCAAAGTCTAAAGAAGAGCTGGACGAGATATACAAGTCGGGTTTCAGTACGATAAACAACCTGAAACTTAAAAAGACGGGCCTTAAGAACAATAAAGACAACCAGGAATTTATAGAAGACATTGCCATAGAGGCCGAGAACTATTGCAGCAAAAGCGGCAACAGGATGATGTTTGCGGTAAACGCATTCAACCAGTATTCGAATGTTCCGCAAAGGTACCGCGACAGGAAAAACCCATTTGAGATACCAAGGGGCTTTTATGATACCGATGAGATAACCATAAGCCTGCCACAGGGCTATGCCATGGAAGCCAAACCGGAGAATATCAAAATAACCGATAAGTTTGGCGAATATACTGCCGAGTATGTCGTGGTAAACCCAACCGAACTGCTCTTTAAGCGTTCGCTGCTTATCAACGAAGGCTTTTATGACAGCAAGGAATACGAAAACTACAGGCTGTTCAGGGAGAAGATCGCCCGTAATGACAATGCAAAAGTAGTCCTGGTTAAAAACGCGCAGTGATGTTAAAGATAATCCTGGCTGTATTTTTGTTTTTTGGGCTTAATGCTTTTGCTCAGTTACCAACACCCTCTCCGCCACCCGTATCTTTAGCAGAAGTTGCCGAAAAAGCACATCCAAAAGACAGTACTGTGGCTGCAGCTTACCTCTACCGCTACGGGAAAACATGGTTTGAGCTGAAAGGTGGCTATTGGGTAATGGTTACCGAGGTATACACGCGGTTAAAGGTTTACAAAAAAGATGGCTATAGTTATGCCAATGCCCAGATTGTATATTATTCGGATGACAGGAAAGCAAAAGGTTTCTTTTCGGAAGCCAATACCTATAATCTTGTAAATGGCAGTATAGAAAAAACACCGCTGAAAAAGGATGGCGAATTTGAAGAAGAATTCCAGGAGGATTTTACCATAAAAAAAATTGCGATGCCCAATGTTAAGGAAGGCAGCGTCCTGGAATACAAATACACTATAAGGACACCTTATTTCGCCGCATTCAGTGATTGGTACTTTCAATATCCAATTCCTGCAAATGATGTGCGGTATGACGTTGCTATCCCTATATATTTTGTTTATAACGTTTATTCCTTAGGTTTTGTAGAGATCGATGAATCCAAAACTTCGATAATTTATAATGATAAGACATCCGTCAACGATAAGCAGTATTCGTATAAAGCCAAAGATGTAAAAGCCATTAAAGACGATGGATATGTAAATAATATCGAAAATTATACTTCTGTGCTAAAGCACGAGTTGGCAGCAGTGAGATATCCGGATATGCCGCCGCAACTTTTTTCTACCGACTGGGTGACCGTTTCTTCGAAGATTTACAGAAATGAGAATTTTGGAAGGGAGCTTGAGTTCAGTTCCTATTTTGAGAAAGACATTGACAAAATAGTGAAAGAAGGCTATACGCCCAGGCAGAAAGCAGATAGTATATATGCTTTTGTAAGGGACAGGATGGCCTGGAATGAGGACATGGGCTATCTGTGCGACGATGGGGTGAAAAAAGCCTATTCGTCTAAAACCGGAAACGTTGCCGAAATCAACCTGATGCTTACTGCCATGCTGCGATATGCGGGTCTGGATGCCAACCCGGTGCTGGTCAGCACCCGCTCTAACGGTGTCGCGGTATTCCCCAACCGATATGCGTATAATTATGTCATCTCTTCGGTTACAATTGATGGCAACATAATTTTACTCGATGCAACAAGCAAGTACTGTATGCCTGATATTTTACCCGCCCATGCACTCAACTGGAATGGAAGGCTGATAAAAAAAGGAGGAGAAAGCATAGAAGTGAATCTGATGCCAAAGATAAATTCGAGGGAAAATATAAGTATTATGGCTCAGATTGATGCCCAGGGGGTAGTGACAGGAAAGGCCCGGGATATTTATTTCGACTACATCGCCAATGTTTTCAGGGAAGTATTTGCTAAAGTCCAGAAAGACGAATATATCGGCCAGTTAGAGTCCGCTAATAAAGGCATGGTCATTAGTAATTATAAAATAGCCAATGATAAAGATCCTTCGAAGATACTGACAGAAGAATATGATTTTACAAACACGATGCTTTCGGACGTAATGGGTAGCAAAATATACTTTAGCCCAATGTTGTTTTTTGCCACGGAAGAAAACCCGTTTACAGCAGAAACAAGGGACTATCCTATAGATTTTACATATCCTGTACAACAGCGGCACATGATAAACATTACATTACCGGAAGGCTATAAAGTGGAATCGCTGCCCCAGTCACTTTCACTGGCAATGGAGGATAATATCGGCAGTTTCAAATACAATATTACTGTAAACGGTAATAAAATACAGCTCTCCTCAACCCTTGATATTAATTTCCCTAACATCCCTAAGGAATACTACCAAACACTAAAAGACTTCTTCCGGAAAATGCTGGAAAAGCAGAACGAAAAAATAGTGCTTACAAAAGCATAAATAAAAGATAAACCAACCTACCCTTATGAAACTATTCAAATTAATCGCATTATTTATGCTGGCAGGCTTTTCTGCCCAGGCACAGAAGTATGAGCTTGGCGAAGTGACCAAAGAAGAACTTGAAGAAAAAAACCACCCGACCGACCCTTCTGCCGGTGCGGCGATCCTGTTTAGCAAAGGGCAAACCTACATGACCTATTCTGAGCAGGGAGGTTTTGACCTGATGACCGAAGTGGAGGTGAAAATAAAGATATATACCAAAGAAGGATATGAATGGGCCAATAAAATTATTCCCTATTACAGCAGCGATAGCAACAGGGAAAAAGTAGATATATCAAAAGCGGCAACCTATAATCTTGTGAACGGTGCCGTGAAAAAAACCAAGCTGAAAAGCGAGGGTGAATTTGATGAGCAGGTAGATAAATTCTGGAAGCAGAAAAAGATAGTGATGCCTGATATTAAGGAAGGCTGTATTGTTGAATATAAATACACTATCAGGTCGCCATTTATCGAAACCTTCCCTGACTGGGCCTTTCAGGAAACAATCCCGGTAAACCATTCTGAATATTTAACCATGATCCCGGAGTATTATATGTATAATACTAACTTCAGGGGCTTTTTCATGCCTAAAGTAACAAAGACAGTGGCCAGCAAGTCTATTAGCATTACATCGAAAGAGAGGACAGGAAATTACGTGAGCAAGACTACATTTAGTACAGATAAGATCGACTACCAGGAGCAACACATTACTTATGTGCTTGACAAGCTTCCTGCCATGAAAGAGGAGAGCTTTGTAAATAATGTGCTTAATTACACGGCATCGTTAGAGCACGAGCTTACCATAGTGAAATATCCGAACAGCCCGATAAAATCCTATTCTACCAACTGGGAAGATGTGGTAAAGACCATTTACAAGTACGACGATTTTGGGCCAGAGCTTGAAAGGACCGGTTATTTTGACAATGACATCGACGCCCTGCTGGCTGGTGCAGCTTCGCCGGCAGAGAAAGCCCTTACCCTGTTTTTTTATGTGAAGAACAGGATGAACTGGAACGGTTACCACGGCTATTCGTGCAATTCTGGCGTTAAGAAGGCTTATAATGATAAGGTAGGCAACGTGGCCGAGATCAACCTCATGCTCACAGCAATGCTGCGGTATGCAGGGCTTGATGCCAACCCGGTACTGGTGAGCACACGCTCGAACAAGATAGCGCTTTACCCTAACAGGACAGCTTTCAATTATGTTATAGCGTCGGTTGAAATAGACGGGAAAATGATGCTGCTGGATGCGACCTCAAAGTCGGCCATGCCCAATGTACTTCCGCCAAGGGCGATCAACTGGACAGGCAGGCTGATAAGGAAAGACGGCACATCGCAGCCAATTGAGCTTACGCCGCAAACTAACGCCAAGGAAGTAATAAATATATCGGCGCAGGTGGATGCGGAAGGGAAAATAAAAGGCAAAGCAAGGGATCAGTATTTTGATCATAATGCCTATATTTTCAGGGAAACTTTTGGAGGGTTAAGCAAAGAAAGCTGTATGGAAAAGCTGGAACAAAGATACAAAGGCATTGAAATAGGTGTCTATAATATAACCGATGACAAAAGCCTCACCAAGCCCGTTATTGAGGACTATGATTTTACCCACAACAACATCAGCGATATCATCGGCGGCAAGATATATATCAACCCCATGCTTTTCTTTGCACAGTCCGAAAATCCTTTCAGGCAGGAAAAAAGGGAATACCCTATTGATTTTGTATATCCGCACCAGGACAAATACATGATCAATATAATGATACCCGAAGGCTATGTGGTAGAGTCGTTCCCCGCACCGGTAAACATGGCCATGGAAGATGGCATAGGCAGCTTTAAATACAACATAGCCGTAAATAAGAACCAGATACAGATAGGGGTATTGATAGATATCAACAACGCTGTCATCCCGCAGGATTATTATCCGACTATCAAGGACTTTTTCCAAAAAATGATCGACAAAGAAAATGAAAAGATTGTGCTCAAAAAAGCATAATTTTGGCATAAATGAAGAAAATACAACTTTTACTGCTGTTGCTTGGCGGGTTTTTAGCGAACGGCCAGGAATTTAAATTAGGTAAAGTGAGCCGGGCGGAACTTGAACAGAAATTCCATCCGGCTGACACGGCTGCACCGGCCGCTATTTTATATAAAAAAGGGCACACCTATTTCACGATTGATATGGATGGCTACTGGTCTATGGTTACCGAAGTGGAGTGCCGCGTTAAGATATACAAAAAAGAAGGTTATGACTATGCCACCGATAAACTCTACTATTATACAGGTGGCAAAACGCTGAAGGTATATTATTCCGATGCGTATACTTATAACCTTGTAGATGGTAAAATAGAAAAGACAAAGCTGAAAGGCGATGGCGAATTCCGGGATAAAGTTCAGGAAAATTACAGCCAGAAGACCATAACCATGCCCAATGTGAAAGAGGGCAGTGTGATTGAATATAAGTATACGATTATAACGCCTTACTTTACGGTTTTCCGGGACTGGTATTTTCAATACGACATTCCTGCAAACTATGTGTCGTATGAAATTGCGATCCCCCAGTATTTTACGTATAACCGTTTCCTGTCGGGGTATGTCAAGCCGGAGCAATCGGAAACTAAAGTAAAACTGGGCAGCGGCGGAAGGTTCAACGAAGCTGTTGTCACTTTTACGGCAAAAGATGTAAAGGCGATCAGGGATGAAGACTATGTAAATAACATAAAGAATTATACCTCGATCCTGATGCATGAGCTGGCATCGACAAATTTCCCGTCGGGTAAGGAAGACTATGCCACGGACTGGCCCTCGGTTACAAAACGTATATATGACGACGACGATTTCGGACGCGAACTCGGGTATACTTCTTATTTTAAAGAAGACCTTGCCCGTTTGATGGCTGGCGTTACAACGCAGGCAGAGAAAATAAATACCATTTTCGATTATGTCAAAAACCGCATGAACTGGGATGGCGAGGCAAGCTACTATTGCGAAAAAGGGGTAAAGAAGGCGTATGAAGATAAGGTTGGTAATGCTGCCGAGATCAACCTGATGCTCACAGCAATGCTTCGCGAGGCGGGCATCACCGCAAACCCGGTACTGGTGAGCACACGGGCCAACGGCGTTGCGATGTTCCCGAACCGGGCGGCCTATAATTATGTGATCACTGCTGTAGAGACCGGAAAGGATATTGTTTTACTCGATGCCACAAGCAAAAATACCACGGGCAACATACTGCCTTTAAGGGCGCTGAACTGGCAGGGCAGGATGATACGAAAAGACGGCACCAGCCTGGAGATCGGGCTTACGCCAAAGGTCAATTCCAGGGATATTGTGAATATTTCGGCGGCCGTATCAAGCGACGGAAAAGTATCGGGCAAGGCAAGGCTGCAGCACCATGACTACAATGCCTATCTTTTCAGGGAAAAATATGCCGGTACGAATACCGAAAGCTATTCGGCACAGATGGAAAAACGCTATCCCGGTATTGAGATAAGCGGCTATAGCGTGGAGAATGAAAAAGATGCAGCAAAGCCTGTAGTTGAGGAATACTCCTTTGTGCACGGCAATATGAGCGATATCATCGGCGATAAGATATACATAAGCCCGTTGCTGTTTTATACGGAAGAACAAACGCCCTTTAAGAAAGAATCCCGCGAATACCCGGTAGATTTTGCCTTTCCTTACCAGGATAAATACATGATCAACATCACGATACCTGAGGGATATGTGGTTGAGTCGCTCCCTAAATCGATAGCCTTAGCAATGGAGCAAAATATCGGTACCTTTAAATACAATATTGCGGCAAAGGCAAACATGATACAGATAGGGATAGTCCTCGATATAAATTTTGCCAGTATTTCCCAGGATTACTATCCGACATTGAGGGACTTTTTCCAGAAAATGACAGACAAGCAAAACGAGAAGATAGTACTTAAAAAAGCATAGCCAAATGAACATACAAAACGCACAGTTGGATGTGGACAACTGGATAAAAGAGCATGGTGTCCGCTACTTTAACGAGCTGACCAATATGGCCCAGCTAACCGAAGAAGTAGGTGAAGTGGCCCGTATTATAGCCCGCCGTTATGGAGAGCAGAGTGAGAAAGAAAGTGATAAGAACAAAGACCTGGGCGAAGAACTTGCCGATGTGGTTTTTGTAGTGCTGTGTCTGGCCAACCAGACCGGTGTAAATTTGCAAGAGGCTTTCGATAAGAAAATGGACCTCAAATCCAAACGCGACCACGACCGCCACCACAACAACGAGAAACTGAAATAATGGACGTAAAGCTTCATCTGCCATCAGGTATCCGGAACGCCGGGATTGCTGTTACAGGCAGCAAAAGCGAGACCAACCGGCTGCTGTTGCTGCAGGCGCTCTTTCCCGGATTTGAGATAAGGAATAGCTCCTCTTCCGATGACAGTGAAGTAATGCTAAAGGCGCTTGAGGGCAATGATGAAGTTATCGACATACACCACGCGGGCACGGCCATGCGTTTCCTCACGGCTTATTTTGCCATTCAGGAGGGGAGGGAAGTAGTGCTGACAGGCTCACAACGCATGCGCGAACGCCCGATAGCCGTTTTGGTCAATGCCCTCCGAAGCCTTGGCGCAAAAATAGAATATGTCGAAAATGAAGGCTTTCCGCCATTAAAAATTACCGCCAAAAAACTCATAGGAAACGCCGTCAGTATAAAAGCTGATATAAGCAGCCAGTACATAACCGCCCTGCTACTCATCGCAGGCAAACTCGAAAATGGCCTCGAACTCACCCTTGAAGGTGAGATCACTTCCCGCCCCTATATCGAAATGACCCTTTCATTATTAAATGAAATTGGCATAGAAAACAGTTTTAATGAAAATACGATTATTGTCCGTCCTCCTGGCAATCTGAAATCTAAAATCTACAATCTGAAATCTGTGACCGTGGAAAGCGACTGGAGTTCCGCTTCTTACTTTTATTCCATCATAGCATTATCGCAGGAGGGGACATTGATAAGATTATCGTCTTTCAAAAAAAACAGCCTTCAGGGTGATAGTGCTTTGGTCGAAATTTATGAAGCCCTTGGAGTTTCAACAAAATTTGACGGCGACACTATTACGTTAAGAAAGGAAAACCGGCAACTATCAACTGTCAACCGACAACTAAATAACACACCGGATATCGCCCAAACCATTGCCGTAACCTGCTTCGGACTCGGACTCGGCTGCCATCTCACCGGCCTGCATACCCTCAAAATAAAAGAAACCGATCGCCTTTCTGCCCTCAAAACCGAACTCGAAAAACTGGGCGCAAAAGTTGAGATCACAGACGATAGCCTGATATTACAGCCACATCAACTATTTTCGGCAGGGGTGTCACGTCCTGGCTCCTTCTCTTTTGGAGAGGGCCGGGGAGAGGATTTAGGCACGAGTGTAGCTCGCTCCCCTCTCCTTGGGAGAGGGGCTGGGGGTGAGGACCTAAGCAAGAGTGAAGCTCAAGACAGTACTGGTTTTTCCCGCATGAGTGAAGCTGCTCCCCTCTCTTTTGGAGAGGGGCCGGGGGTGAGGCCAGAAGGTAGCATACAAACCTACAACGACCACCGTATGGCGCTAGCCTTTGCACCTCTCGCCATAAAAAGAAGCATCATAATCAAAGACGCAGAAGTCGTGTCAAAATCCTATCCGGCGTTTTGGGAGGATTTAGGGACATTAGGCTTCGAAATTACGCATCTGTAAACCCCTGTGTTTAAAGGGATGTTGTAAATATATTGCAAAACACTTGACAACGCCTATCCCGCGATAGTATATTTGCACGCAACTAAGAAATGCCGGGCATGTCAATTAAGGCCGCCCGATACTATAAGAAAGCTACATACATGAAATTATCAAACTTCAATTTCAACCTGCCAAAAGAACTCCTTGCTGAATATCCTGCTGAAAACAGGGACGAAGCGCGCCTTATGGTAATTGACAGGAAAACAAAAAAGATCGAACACAAGCTGTTTAAGGATGTACTGGATTATTTTGATGAAGGAGATGTAATGGTGCTCAACAACACCAAAGTTTTCCCGGCACGCCTTTATGGCAACAAGGAAAAAACAGGTGCAAGGATAGAGGTATTCCTTTTAAGGGAGCTTAACTCCGAGCAGCGCCTTTGGGACGTTTTGGTTGACCCTGCAAGGAAAATACGTATCGGTAACAAGCTGTATTTCGGCGATGACGATTCGCTTGTGGCAGAGGTAATAGACAATACTACATCGCGTGGGCGCACCCTTCGTTTTCTTTACGACGGGTCGTATGAGGAATTCCGTAACAAGCTTACCGAACTGGGCGAAACCCCTATACCCAAATACATCAACCGCGAAGTAGTCCCGGAAGATGCGGAGCGCTACCAAACCATATATGCCAAGGAAGAAGGAGCTGTTGCAGCGCCTACTGCCGGGCTTCACTTCTCTAAACACCTGCTGAAAAGGCTGGAAATTAAAGGGATAGATTTTGCAGAGATAACACTTCACGTGGGCCTTGGTACTTTTAACCCGGTTGAGGTGGAAGACCTTTCGAAACATAAAATGGACTCGGAAGAGCTTATTATAAAGCAGGAAGCCTGCGATATTGTAAACAAGGCAAAACTGAACAAGAAAAAAGTATGTGCTGTGGGTACAACCACTATGCGCGCCATGGAAAGCTCGGTATCATCAGCCAAAACACTTAACCCGTATGTGGGCTGGACCAACAAATTCATCTTCCCACCGTATGACTTCAGCGTGGCCGATTGTATGATAACCAATTTCCATACGCCAAAATCAACCTTGCTTATGATGATCTCTGCCTTTGTCGGGCATGACCTAATGCGTGCTGCCTATGACGAAGCGATCAAGGAAGGCTACCGTTTTTACACGTATGGCGATGCAATGCTAATATTATAATACGCTGTCATATCGAGCGCAGTCGGGATGATAAAATACAATAAGCAGCTTTCGGGCTGCTTTATTTTTTTTCTGATGTTTTTTCGTAGGTCATTATTATTTCCATCCCGTCGCCTTCCTTTCCTGAAAGGACAAGGGCTTTGCCGCTCATGGTCATCATAAAGTCACCTCCATTCATTTGAAGATACTCTACACCTTCTTTTTCAAATATATAGTAATGCCACGACAAGGGTTCTTCATTTTCTTTTCGGAATATCACTTTGATGCCGTCTTCAAAAAATAACTCCTGTTGTTTTGGTTTATTTTTCTTTAATTCTTCAACCATCATTTTTCGAAACGTTTCAGCTTTGTCACCATATTTTTCTTTCATTTTAGGTGAAAGGATAATGTCAGAGGTTTTGTAATTTATGGTCATGCCATTGGCCTCAAAGGCTGTAAGTTTCCATGTGCCTGACAAGTCTTTTTCAGTGATTTTTTGGGCAAATGCCGTGGTCATAAAGACGAATAGCATTAAAGAACAAAAGATCTTTTTCATAAAAATAGTTTGTATATTGTTAGTGAAGCTGTTTTTCTGTTTAAAATTTGCCATAAAACTACTGAAAATTTATGCCCGTTTTTAGTTTGCTGCAAAATGATTAAAATCATTATTTTTACCTCACAAACAAACAACACATGGAATTTCAGAATACACGCGAATTTGCACAGGGGCTTGATGCTGCCGACAAGCTCGCCAAATACAGGGAGGAGTTCCTTTTTCCGCATGTAAATGGCAAACAGGTGATCTATTTTACGGGCAACTCGCTCGGGCTGCAGCCAAAACGTACCAAAGCCTATGTAGACGAGGTTATGGACGACTGGGCAAAACTGGCGGTGGAAGGCCACTTCTATGCCGACAAGCCATGGTGGGACTATCACGAGCGCTTTGCCGCCCCGCTAGGCCGTATCGTTGGGGCGCTGCCTTCGGAAGTGACCGTAATGAACACCCTTACTGTAAACCTGCATTTATTGATGGTGACGTTTTACCAGCCGACGGCAAAACGCTTTAAGATCATTTGCGAGGAGAAGGCATTCCCAAGTGACCAGTACATGATAAAAAGCCAGGTACGCTTTCACGGCCTTGAACCCGACACCACAATTGTCGAAATAAAGCGCAGGGAAGGGGAGCATAATATACGCCTGGAAGATGTACTTGCTAAAATAAATGAAGTAGGCGATGAGCTTGCCCTTGTACTGATAGGTGGTGTAAATTACTATACCGGCCAGGTGTTCGATATGAAGACCATTACCAAAGCAGGCCAGGATGCCGGTGCTTATGTGGGGTGGGACCTTGCGCACGCCGCAGGAAACATTAAGCTCGAATTGCACGAATGGAACGTCGACTTCGCAGCGTGGTGCAGCTACAAATACATGAACTCAGGACCGGGAAATGCCTCGGGAGCCTTTGTGCACGAAATGCACCACAACGACCTTGACTTGCCGCGCTTTGCGGGATGGTGGGGCCACAATAAAGAGCGCCGTTTTTTGATGGAGCCGAATTTCGACCCGGTGCGTGGCGCCAACGGATGGCAAATAAGCAACCTTCCGGTATTGTCGCTGGCTCCGTATTTAGCTTCTGTAGAGATGTTCGACGAGGTAGGGATGGATGCCCTTATCAAAAAGAGGGACTGCATTACATCCTATCTTGAATTCATCCTACATGAAATAGACAAGGAGGTCGACAGCACTTTCGAGATTATAACGCCTTCCGATCCTGCCGAAAGGGCCTGCCAGCTATCGGTATTCCTGCACGGTGAGGGAAGGAGCCTTTTCGAATACCTGATGAAGAACGGCGTAATAACCGACTGGCGCGAACCTAATGTGATCCGCCTTGCCCCGGTGCCACTATACTGCTCGTTTGAGGATATGTACGAGTTCGGGCAGGTACTGAAACAGGGCATACTGTCGCATAAGAAATAATATCGTAATGCAGAGAAGCATTGGATGCATCTCGCATAAACTTGAGAACAATAAAAGAGACGTATCCAATGCGTCTCTTTTTTATATCAACCCATTTCCTTATTTTGCGGGGAATCTATCCGCCATTAACCCATGGAATTATTTTTCGATACCTTATTTCTGATTTTTATACTGCTCCTGGTAATTTGGGCGCTGTATTTCATTTTCACCAATATCATCGAATCGGCATGGATGATCGTTTTCGACAGGCCGCTTTACGTGCACTTTTATCCTTTTCCAAAGGAACTGCCTTCCCATAGCCGGAAAGTGCTCGAAGACAACTTCAGCTTTTACAGAAATTTATCCGAAAGGCGCAAGAAGTTTTTCAGCCACCGCATCTACAATTTTATAAAGAAGTACCGCTTTTTAGGCAGGGGAGGACTGGAGGTTTCCGATGACATGCAATTGAAGATTGCGGCAACATGGGTAATGCTCACTTTCGGGATGCGAAAATACCTGACCTCCGTCTTTAACACGATCATTATATTCCCGGACATATTCGAATCCCAGAATGGCAACTGGCATAAAGGTGAATTCAATCCTGCGGGAAGGGTAGTCGTATTCTCGTGGAAGCATTTTGCAGAAGGAATAGCATTTGACACGGACAACCTGAACCTTGGGCTGCATGAATTCGCCCATGTGCTCCATGTCGATTCGGTAGGTATACGCCGGCCGGGTGCTTCGGGTATTATTTATAAAGATATGTTCGGCAAAGTGCTCGAATATCTGGACAATCCAAACAACAGGCAAAATCTGCTTGCCGCCAATTATTTCAGGGACTATGCCTATACCAACAGTCTAGAGTTTATGGCCGTAGTACTCGAATACTTTTTCGAAACGCCGCGTGAGTTCGAGCAAAAGCTCCCCGAACTGTATGGAATGGTGAAGAAGATGATCAATTACCGTGAATAGTTTTCAGTCGCAGTCGCAGTTTTTAGTGAAGCAGAGTTCGTGTCATTTCCACCGAAGCGCAGCGAAGTGGAGAAATCTCAATTAAGGTCACTTTGGTTTCCGGCAATCGGTACTGAAAACTGCGACTGTGACTGAAAACCAGATTACATTTTACTATAATCCTGCGTGCTGAAACTGATCATCCACTGGATGCCATACTTGTCAAAAAAGCTGCCGAAATAATCGCCCCAGAACATATCTTCCATAGGCATGGTCACTTTTCCGCCTTCCGAAAGCCCGTTGAATATGCGGTCGGCTTCCTCGCGGCTGTCCATATGGACGCAAAGCGATACGCTGGTGCCATTCACGACCTGTTCCATGGACTTCGGAACATCGGTGCCCATGATAACACTGCTGCCTACGGGTAACGCAATGTGCATGATGCCATCTTTCTCATCTTCAGGCATATGCTCGCAGCCTTCGGTATCCCGAAAGCGCATCACCATCGCAAATTCCCCGCCCAAGACCGATCTGTAAAAAGTAAAGACTTCTTCTGTGTTCCCGTTAAAATTCAGGTACGGATTGATAAATTTCATAATTAAATATTTAGTTTGTTTGTTTGCTCTCAAGGATGTTTTTCAGGTTGCCAAGGCTAGTACCAATGTCTTTAGCAAGCGCGCCTTTCATCATGGCGGTCATCAGGTTCAACGGATAATTGCTTTTGCCTGTCAGTCCCCAGATGACTTTGGAGCTGTGCTCGCTCATCGTTTCGGTAACCATATAGGTATGCGATACCGCTTTGAACGGCCTCACAAAACGGATCTTTGCCGTGATGCGCTCACCCTCGGCAATACCCGTAATTTCCTGCTCGCCTTCCTCGGCCTGTTTGTTACCGTTCCAGGCGTAAATAAAGCCTACAGTCCCATCGGAGCCGGTAAATGTTTTCTTCATACCGGGGTCGGTCATGACCCACTTGCTGTATCTGTCCTGGTTTTTGATCATCTTTATATAGTCAAAAACTTCTTCCTTGGGTTTATTAATAACGATCTCGTTTTCAACCCCATAATTTTTAGGGATGAAAAGCGCTATCACCAAAGGAAGAACAAAAATGATCACTATAATAGCTATAGCTATATTCATAGGTTATTTGCTTTCAAGGTTTTTCTTCATGTTATCCAGTCCTGTCTGAAGGTCATTTCCCATCATGCCGCTCATCGTCGCAGTCATAACATTCATAGGGTACTTACTTTTGCCGGTGATACCCCATTTTACCTTAGTGCTGCCCTCTCCTTCGTCTTCAGTTGTCATATAAGCCTCCATAGTGTTTTCCATGGGCCTTTTCATACGGATCTCCATATCGATACGGCTTCCTTCGTCGATGCCCTTGATCTCCTGGGCTCCGGCACCTACATCACTATTTCCGTCCCACGTATTTATAAAGCCGATGGTTCCGTCTGTACCCGTGAAGGTTTGCTTTTTGTTAGGGTCTTTCATGTTCCATACGCTGTAAGTATCCTGATTCTTAATGTGCTTTATATAGTAAAAGACTTCTGCTTTCGGCTTATTGATAACAACTTCACGCTCTATTGTAAAGTCTTTTTTAATGAATAGCCCTGCAATAAGCAGAATCGCAATAATGCCGAGCAATACGAATAAAGTCCATTTTAAAAATTTCATCATTTTTTGTTTTATGGTTTGTTTCTGGTAAAGCCGCACTTTCCCTTTGGCATCACCGCCAAAAAATCAACTGTCTTATTTTGAGTGTTTTAAATATTAGTAATCTGCGTGCTCTTTTTTGCGGAACAGTATTGCGTCAACTGAGTATTTTCCGCTACCAAGGAAGAACAGCACTACAGCCAGAATCATGTATACGAAGGAAAGCTCTTTTACCATGAATTCGTCAGCGGCATGAACTACAAAGAAAGCGACCACCATAGTAATGAGCATCGGAATAACCGACAAACGCGTAAGAAAGCCCAGCAGGATAAAGATGCCGCATATAAGCTCTCCGAATATTGCAAGTGAAAGCGAAACATCATTGCCAAGACCAATAGGGTTAAAGTCGGTAACGTACTGATCGTAGTTTTGCATCTTTGGCAATCCGTGCATGATCATTAATCCGCCTGAAAGGGCTCTCAATAGTAAAGCTGCAAGGTTTTTTTGTAACGGTTCAGGGCCTAAAAATCGTTTCATAATGTAATTGGTTTTAAGTGTTGTATAGTAAATATATTGATTTTTATAACCCGTATTACTATCCCTACATGTATTTCATGGCATCATAGCCCAACAGCCTTCGCCATAAAGCAATTTGCCCTATACAGTTGGCCTCCCGGTAGATGACGAATGAGATAAATTCAAACCGTGTCATTTCCATTCCAGGCATTACTATCTTGCTGTCCAGCTTTGCAGCATCGGCATTGATGAGCGCTTCCCTTGCAATGGGCGTTATCTTTTTCCAGTCGGCTTTAAATTGTTCTAATGAAGGATATCCAACACCCTCCTGTATCCCTTTATTATGCTCAAAAAGTTCGCCTGACTGCTGCTTATGGCTTTCTCCGGTAAGGTCGTTTGCCAACTCATAGCGTTGCTGCACAAGGCTGCCCGCGAGCCACGCCACATGGTTGGCTTTAGTATTCATCCGGTTTTGCGCATCGGTGTCCGAAATGCCTTCAAGGGCACGTATAAAAAAGTCGGTCTGCCAGTCAAAGAGCACTAAATAGGAAGATGACCTGCCGTCTTTTGTTGCTGTTGTTTCCATAGTTATTTAACATTTTGGTTAAGGATGTTTCCGTTCCGAATGTCTTTTACAAATGTATAGTAAGTATTCTCTACGGATGCTGTGCTAAAAAGTCATCGTTAGGGGGTGTTTAAGACAAAAACAATTATATTTGTTATCCAAGACATTTCACCATGAAATTAGGAATAGTACTGACCAAAGACCACCGCCTCCTGAGCGTAGCGGCACTGCTTGATGTTTTTGAGACCGCCAATCGTTTTTATGTGGAAGATAATCAACCGCCGCCATTTGCCATCGACCTGCTCCATTTGCCGGAACATGAATGCATTTCTTTTCCCGGGCAAATGGCAGTACAGGCAGGCAGGGATACTACTTACGACCTGCTGCTTATCCCTTCGTTTAAGCATGACGGGATAGGGGAGTCGCTACGTGCGAACATGGGCTGGGTGCCGTGGCTGCAAAACCAGTATAAGCAGGGCGCTGCAATAGCCAGCTTCTGTACAGGGGCCTTTGTGCTTGCGGCAACGGGGCTGCTCGACAACAAACCTGCTACGACCCATATCAACGCTGAAGCCGCTTTCGCCAAATTGTTCCCGTTAGTACAACTCCAGGCCGAAGCTGTCGTAACCGAACAGGACCGTATTTACACGAGTGGGGGAGCAACCAATACGTTCCACCTGCTTATGCTGCTGCTCGAAGTATATTGCAGCCGCAAAATGGCCGTCCGGGCAGCGAAGGTCTTTTCCATCGACCTTGACCGCAACAGGCAGACGTATTTCGGGACATTCACACCCTCTGAAGACCATGGTGACGAACTTGTCAAACAGGCGCAGAACGAAATAAAGAAGAAATTCAGTACGGCCAACACCATAGAAGAGCTGATTACCGATGTGCCCGCCAGCCGCCGCAACCTCGTGCGCCGTTTTAAGCAGGTAACGGGCATAACCCCTATTGAATACCTCCAGAAAACCCGCATTGAGGCCGCCAAGCAAATGCTCGAACAATCGCGTCACAGCATCCTCGAAGTAATGCTGGAGTCGGGCTACAACGACCTGAAGACATTCCGTTCCCTATTCAAAAAGAATGTGGGTATGACCCCGAAAATGTACAGGGAAAAGTTTAGCGGGCAGATGGTTTAAGAGGAGACTGTTAAATCGACCTGTATTTAGATATGTATAATTAACCCTGACTTAGAGGTTTTTTATTATATTTACTGTAATAATAAATTTAAATAATAATGGGAGATAATAATCAGCAATCAGGCGATTCAGCAGGTGGACAATCGCAAGAACAGCAAGGTTCTGGAAGTCAAAATGTACCTCAAAGAGATACTTCTATTTACCATACTAGAACTGAAGATCAAAGTGGAACTATAACAAAAAGAGGTTAATACATACTGGAATAAATCCACCAAGTAGGATAAAAATAGCAGCCTTATAAGCAAATACCCTTTTGCTATGTGATGATGTGTTCCTTTCTATATCTCTTTCGATACAGAATATTCTGTTTCTAAGGATTGACTCTTCATGCATTGTATCTTCAAAAAGCAGCATTGAAGGGGTAGTTCCCTTAAGATATACCCGATAGGGATATACCACATATAAAAGAAAGAGTAATGATATAAATAAACTACACGAGTAAATAACAGAACTTTGATATAGTAATCCTAGGCGAGTACTAATAAATTCATTTATAGAAAATCCAACTAATGATGTAAATATTACTATGTTGATTTGAAATATATTTGTTGCTTTGTTTATAATAATAGATGAAGATTCAACTTGATTTGACAAAAAGCACTCTGCTTCTTCTTTTAAAACGAGCAAGGCCGCTTTGTCCATTCTTCCCAAAATATCTAATTTAGATTCCTCCATAACAACAATTTAAGGATTTTGTTTTTAGGCAAATATACAACTGTAATGAATATATTCGTCTTGGATAACAAAATGAAGAATTATTCGATTCCCCGCTCCGCAAAGTCTCTGACTTTGAGGAAGCGATGGCATGTCTCTGACATGCAAGAGAAAGGTCGGAGACCTTTAAACACCTGCGCAAAGTCAGAGACTTTGCGCAGCGAGAGCCGCTCAATCGGCATGAGTGTTACGTACCGTCACCCTCTCCTTGGGATAGGGCCGGGGTGAGGACTATCGAATAATCTATTCTTTCACCATAAATTCCAATCCCAGCCCTCTATACCCCGTTATCGATATCGAAGCATCTTCACTAAAATACTTTCGCAGCCTGCTGATGAACACGTCCATACTCCGGCCCGAAAAGAAATCATCACTGCCCCATACTTCCAATAATATATCTTCGCGCTTCAGCATCCTGTTCCTGTTGTCAAACAAGTAGCGGATGAGGTGCGCCTCCTTTTCAGTAAGGCGGTGCAGGGTGTCTTTTATCGAAAGGGTGTAATTCGTCCCATCAAAATTATAGCTGCCGATAGCGGTTTTTATTTCCGGCTGTTCTGTTTGCAGTGTTGCTGAACGCTGTGTTCTTTTCAGGATATTGGTAATTCGCAATACAAGTTCATCGGCTTCAAAAGGCTTTACGACATAGTCATCCGCTCCTAGCTTCAGGCCTTTTATCTTGTCTTCCTTCATGCCTTTGGCGGTAAGGAAAACAACTGGCGTCTCAGGGTAATCGGCAATTATTTTTTCGGCAAGAGTAAAGCCGTCCATTTTGGGCATCATTACATCAAAAACGCAAATATCAGGTTTCGCTTCCGGGTACAGCGATAAGGCATCCGCGCCGTCTTTGGCCCAAGTTACTTTAAAACCGGATATTTCGAGGTACTGCCGCAAGATGCTGGCGTAATCAAAATCGTCTTCTGCCAAAAGGATATGCTTCATAAATTTGGCATTAAAATGATGAATGATGATCCGGTGCCATTGCCGCTTTCGATCACGATATTGCCCTTGTAGGCCGCGATTATCTGCTTCACGTAATACAACCCGAGGCCAAGCCCTTTTGTAGTGTGGATGTTGCCTTTCTCTACGCGGTAGAATTTATCAAAGATCAGCTTATGCTCTTTTTCGGCGATACCCATACCATTATCGGTTACGGTTATTATTGTGTCTTTTTCCGTTTCAGATAATGCAATGCGTATCGTGTCAGCACCATATTTCACGGCGTTGTCAAGCAAGTTCGCAAATACCGTCCCCAAATGGAACTTATCCATATAAATAACGGTGGCATTGGTTTCGCACTCGATAGTTATCTCGGGATGGGAAAGCGCAAAGTCGCTTATCATTTCCTGTACCTCTTTACAGCTTATCGGTTGTGCCTGTGCGGTATCTATCCCCACTGTTAGCGATGCTTCGGTCACCTGCGCAAATAATTTCTGCATACGCCTGTTCTGCCTTTCGATAATGGAAATAGAATTGCCAAACTGCTCTTCAGTAAGCGCGCTGTCCTTTTTTTGAAGCATCTT
Source organism: Flavobacterium arundinis (assembly GCF_038289855.1). NCBI lineage: Bacteria > Pseudomonadati > Bacteroidota > Flavobacteriia > Flavobacteriales > Flavobacteriaceae > Flavobacterium > Flavobacterium arundinis. Next base: position 474,131 of record NZ_JBBYHR010000002.1, on the reverse strand, counting down.
CACGGCTATGTCCAGCGCCCCGAGCGGTGTCTGGAATTCGTGCGTAATATTGTTGATGAAGTCGGTTTTGATGTCAGCTATTTTTTTCTGTGTAATGAGGTTCTTTATCGAAAGGTAGAACAGTGCGACCACAAAAGCCAGCAGCAGTACCGAGAATATCAGGAGTCCTGACATCCGTGCGAACACCTGCTTTTCCCAGTTGGCTATGCTGTAATAGCGCGTGGTCACTACTTCAAAAGCATTTTGCGGCAGGTTGGTCGCCGCATCCCGTGTGGCGTCGCGCCAGGTAGATTGTGATGCTTTGGTCTGGACTTCATTTTCGACATTAGTGCCGTAAAGGAGCATTTTTCCTGTGAAAATGGTGTCGGCTGTCCGGGCAGTGTCTTTGCAAACAAGCGCTGAGGTAACGTAGTTGGTATACGTCACATTATAATTATCGAAAGCCGGGTCTTTATCGATGCATAGCTGTACTTCATTAGAAAGTGAGTCGGACATTCCCTGCATGACCTTTGGATAATCGGCGCGCGAAACCTTGCCTTCAGTATAGTCCTTCATGAACTGCTGCGTTTTGCTCATCCATTTATAGTTGATGGTGTCAAGCTTCCCTGTAGTTTCCAGCTTCAGCAGTTCCTGGGTTATTTCCGTGTTGGCCTCCTTCGCATAAAGCTTGTAGGTATTATAAATGAAATACCCCTGTATGGGTGCAAGCGCTGCCACAGTAATAATGCATCCGGCAATCAGGAAATAGATCTTTCGCTTCATAATCGATAAGGCTGTAACTGCAAAGCTACTTTTTTAAACCATTCTGTATTTAAAAATCTTACCTGTTAACCGAGCATTAACTGAAAAATTGAAATTCCAAAAGATCAAATCCCAAATAATAAACCGTGCACCCCTCAAAAATCAATTCAATACTTTTAACATGTCGTTCCTCTGGAACTCATGAGTGCGTCGGCTGTTGTTGGCTATAAATATGTCGTCCCTCCGGGACTCATCAGTGGCAGCCCCGGCGGGGCGATATGTTTATAGAGTAATAATAATGACGGCTGTGAACTCCGGAGGAGTGGCATATAAATTCTTTCAATATATTGGATATTTATATTTTAAACATTGGATATTGCTGTGCCGCAACCCACAACCCACAACCCACAACTCCATACCCATTAACCTCCCATTAACCCAGCATTAACCTCCCCATTCATTGCGTTTTCAGAGATTTGCAGCAAACCAATTATCATCCATGAGTTCATCATCAATCATCAAAATTTTATTTGCGTTAGTTTTCCCGATCATCTGCTCCGCCCAATCAGCGGGGCTTTCGGGTAAAGTTTACGATTCATCAAATCAGCCACTGGCATTCGCCGATGCCGTTGTGCTCAACGTGCCCGATTCCACAGCCTACAAAGCTACTTATACTGATGAGGCCGGTCGCTTCGAATTTAAGGATATGGCGCATGGCAATTACCTTCTGAAAATAAGCACTATCGGGTATGCCGATTATTATAAATCCTTTTCACTGACAGAAAACACCGTACTGCCCAACATCATACTTAAAGAAACTGCTACCGAGCTCGGCGCTGTAGTAATCAATTCCAAAAGGCCTATAGTGAACCGCAAGATAGACCGCCTCGAATTTGATGTGGAAAATTCCATACTTTCCTCTGACAATGCCTGGGAGATCCTGCGGAAAACCCCCGGAGTGAGCGTAACATCAGGCGGTATTTCGATACGCGGAAGCAATAGTATTTTGGTAACCATAAATGACAAGAAAGTCTATCTCACCGGAACCGAGCTTAAGAACCTGCTGGAAAATACCGATGGCGATAACATTAAATCGGTCGAAGTTATCACTACGCCACCGGCCAAATATGAGGCACAGGGCAGCGCGGTACTTAATATAAAAATGAAAAAGAGCACCAACGAAGGCTACAAAGGCTCTGTGTCCGGTGCCTACGAACAAAGTATGTACCCAAAAGGCGTGGTATCCAGCAACCATTACTACAAAGGGAACCGCCTTTCGGCCTATGGTGGCTACATGTTCGGGTCCGGGCACTACTATGGCAGGAACTATGCAACGGTTAAATATAAGGATGAGAACGGCGATGTGAACTCTGTTTGGAACATCAGGGAGCAGGCCTTTTATAACGCCACCTCACAAAACAGCTTTAACCTGAACATGGAATACCAGATTGATAGCCTTAATACCGTAGCTTTGGGTGGCAACAGTTTTTTCAGCCTGAAAAGCACGGCAAACATTGATACCCCAACATATATCTACGATGGCAACGGTGTACTCGATTCACTATACACTGCCAAAAACCACCGCGATTACCCGCAGAAGAACAATACCCTTAACGGCTCGTTCGAGCATAAGTTCCGCAAAGGCAAGCTTATATTCATGTCCGATTATACCTGGCATTATTTCAACCAGTCGCAGGACGTGAACACGCTTTTTTCGCTGCCCGGCGAAGCGCCCTATCGCTCGCAGCTGCTTGCCAGCGATGACAACCGCCGCATCAGCCTTTTTTCGGCGCAGGCCGATTATACCGGTACGGCAGGCAAGTACAATTTTGAGAGTGGGTTGCGATACGGAAATGTAGATGCACAAAACAATTTTGACTACGACCAGCAGATCAATGGCCAGCCTGTTACGATCGACGGCCTTTCGAATGAGTTCCTTTACGACGAATCTGTTTTTGCAGGCTACGCAGGGCTCGACAGGGAGTTTGGTAAATGGGGGCTTAAAGCAGGGTTACGAGGGGAATATACCTCCCTGGAAGGCAATTCGGTTACCACTGCCGAGGTGAACAGGCAGGAGTATTTTAAGCTGTTCCCAACGCTTTACGCACTTTACAAGGCTTCAGACAACCACCAGATAGGGATATCGTATGGTAAGCGCATCAGCAGGCCGCCATATTCCTACCTCAATCCGTTCCGGCTATACAGTACGCCTTATGCCTATGTAACGGGCGACCCAAGATTACAGCCAGCCATCACGCACAATTTCAGCCTGCTTTACACGCTGAAGAACAGGCACAATTTCGACCTGTATTACCGCTATGAAAAAGACCCGGCGCTCGAAGTGATGATACAGGACTATGCAACCAATACCATTATAAGCAAGGTGACCAATATTGACCATAATTTTGTTGCCGGGCTTGATTTTAATACTAATGTGGAGCTAAAGCCATGGTGGCAAACGGGTGTACAGATAAGCACGATGTATAAGGAAGATACTTTTCAGGGCGCGGACGGCAGCCTGTACATCAATAATATCGTAAGCTTCTTTGGTTACATGAACCACCGCTTTACCCTCGACAAGAAAAAAACATGGAGTGCCGAAACCGGATTTTATTACGCTTCTCCCGGTGTTTCAGGAGCGTTTACATTTGGGGATATGTCCAGCCTGTCGGCCAGCTTCAGGAAAACGTTCCTGAAAGAAAAAGCAGAACTCTCATTCATCTTCTCCGATATTTACAGGGGCGAAAAACAAACCACAACGGTACGTTATGCCAACCAGGACAGGAAAGCCTATTCTTATAATGACACACAGAATTTCCGTATCCAGTTCCGCTACCGTTTCGGTAACCAGAAGCTGGGCGATAAGCAGAGGCAGGATGCCGATGAGAAGAACAGGTTGTAGCTTTGGAACACCGATGACGCGGATCGGGCGGATTTACACGGATTTCTATTCAAAATCACTTCGTGTTATCGTAGTAGAGGCGTTGCACTGCAACGTCTCATATTATGATTGTATAAAGTCACTTTGTATCAACCCTTCATATACCGTAGCGCCACATGCCCTGATTTAAAAACCTTTGATCCGGCAAGCTTTAATTGCGACTGTTCGGGCAGGTTTATACCATCGAAAAGCCTCCTTCCTTCTCCCGCAATAACGGGATGAACGACAACATGATACTCATCTATCAGCCCAAGCTGCAGGAGTTGCGATGGAACGTCAACGCCACCGGTCACGATAGCTTTGCCTTCTTCCTGCTTCAGCTTGAGTATTTCTTCCCGCAGGTTTGTACGGATGATCGCTGTTTTATTTCCCTCAGCTTTCTCTAGCGTCTTTGAGACTACTACGATCTTGTTTACAGCATCGAATGCTTTGGCAAAGTCATCTAAAGCTGTTGTGGGGGAAGAAGGGTTTTTTGCCACATCGGGCCAAAAAGGCACCATGAGTTCGTAGGTCTTGCGCCCATAGAGAAGCACGTCTGCTTCCCGGAGCAATTGGGTAAAATACTCATGTACTTCTTCATTGGCATTTCCTTTGGTGTGGTCGCAGCACCCATCCAGGGTTGTGTTGATACCGAAGATTAGTTTTCTCATGTTTTTTGTTTTAGCCGCAAGGCGTTTCCCTGCTTTTACAAAAATAAATGACTTTATGTGCGTAAAAGACACGGTAAAACGACAACTTAAGGTGGGTTTTGCGACAAAATTAATGGCTCTGTATGATTTCGTCGAAATATTGTTGCTACTGGCATACGCGGACCAATCAGGACAGGATAGCATATTTTTATGGTTACACCTGGATTTTTCCATACAGTTTCGCGACCGCTCAGTATCTAAATACTGCGTGAAAAATAGTGGAAGGATGCCGATCAGAAGCAATGAATGTAGTTTCATGTTACAACCACGGGCCATACTATTTGTATGTGTTGTAGTGGTTAAAAAATCCCGGCATGCAGCTACATCATTCCTGTATAAAGATCACCTATAAGTAATTTTATTCGTTAGCTTCTTTCAGGGCCAAAAGGGCAAATTCTCAAGAATCCACTTAGAAAACGATGTAATTATAAGAAAATTCTTTAACGAAAACGTTTACACTACCTTAACATTACTACATCAAAGCTTAAAATCACCTACACATACAGCGTCAAATGAATATTTGCAGCAATCAGCATGCAGGCTATTCGGGTTAAAAACGGAGTTGTATAGTTTTTATATCACTAAAGTTAAATAAATGTGAAAAACAAGAGTATTTTTGTAGTCTACAATTTTTTAAAATTATGAAAAAAGGATTACGATACTTATTCGGAAAAACACATTTCTTATTCTTCCTGCTGATAATAGGGAGCGCTGACATGAGCGCCCAGATATTGACGAATGGTAATTTTGAAAACGGAGGAAGCGGTGTTGGTTTTTTTGTACATGATTACACCCTTATCAACCCGGTTAACGGAACGAGTAATCCCGGCTTTTATGCAAGGACTACCGATCCTGCTCTCATGAACTCCACATACATTAGCGGAGGCGACCATACTACCGGTACGGGCAGGATGCTTGTTTTTGACGGATCGTCTTTGGCGAACAGGTACTTCTGGACAACAGGGGATACCGGTGGCGCTATCGGCGGCTTTACGGCAGGTACAACTTACACCTTCAGCTTCTGGATAAAATCGGTTTCAAACGCTGTTACTACAGATGAAGCTACAAGGGCCAGCATCGGGATTTTCATTGTAAATGGAAACAATATGAATCCGGCCAACCCGAACTTTTTGGCGCCTCTGCCATCTGAAGGATGGGTAAACATACAATATTCGTTTGTGGCTACGGCCAACAATGCAATGGTGCGCTTAAAGACCAACAATGCAGGCCCGGTAGGTAACGATTTTGCCGTAGATGATTTTTCAATAACGGTGGGAGCCCTGCCATTTGTAGGTTCATACGCTTCGGTTAATCCAACCTGTCCTACTGGAAATGACGGCTCTATTACTGTCAACCTTACAGGCGGAACACTGCCTTATACGGCGTACAGCCTTACAGGCACTGCTACCCAGACAAATAATTCAGGAATATTTAATGGCCTTGGTGAAGGCACGTATAATGTGAGCGTTTCAGATGCAGCAGGCCATACGTATACCCAGACAGGCATTGTACTGGAAGCGCCTAACAACTTAGTGCTGAGTGCACCGGTAACGGCATGCCCCGGCGACACTACACCGTTAACCGTATCGGGAGGGACAGGTGCTTACACCTGGACAGCGAGCCCGGCAGACAGTTCCATCACAAACCCAAATAGCGCTACGCAAAACGTAAGCCCTTTGGTAACTACAACCTACACGGTTACATCGGGAACGGCTTCTGCCCCGGTAAACCTTATCCAAAATAGCGATTTCTCTTTGGGGAATGCTGCCTATGTAACGGAATACCTCCAGGTAGCTGATCCTAACCCGTTTGGGGTCCAGACTTCTTATAATATTGTAACTAATCCAAATGCATGGTTTACCGCTTTTTCTTCTTGTGGCGATAATACATCGGGCAGTGGCAATATGATGGTTTTTGACGGTGCGACCAATTCAGATGCGAATGTTATCGCGTGGAGCAACCAAAACCCGATCACAGTAACTCCTAATACCGATTATACTTTTACTTATCATGTGGCTTCGGTATCTGCAGATAGCCCTGCAAGGCTGGAAGTGACCATCAATGGTGTTTCGCAGGGAACACCTGTAACGGCGCCGGGCACACCTTGTTTATGGAACGAGGTTTCGTATAATTGGAACTCAGGCTCCAACACTACAGTCAACTTTGCTATCTATGACAAGAATGTTGCTGACTACGGTAATGACTTTGCGCTCGATGATATTACATTCAGCGAAGCTATTACCTGCCTGTATCAAAAATCGGTAACGGTAACGGTAGCTCCGGGAGTAACGCCTGCATTCAACGCAGTTGCACCAATTTGCGCCGGCGAATCCCTGGCAGCACTGCCTACTACTTCTACCAATGCAATTACCGGAACATGGTCGCCTGCTTTAGACAATACTGCTACAACAACCTATACCTTTACTCCTGATGCGGGGCAGTGTGCATCAACAGCAACCCTTACCATAACGGTAAACGATCCTGTAACACCTACTTTTGCAGCAGTTGCCCCGATCTGTTCGGGGGAGACATTAGCGGCATTGCCTGTAACTTCTATCGAAGGAGTTACCGGAACATGGTCGCCTGCGCTTAACAATACTGCCACAACAACCTATACCTTTACCGCTGCTGCAGGGCAATGTGCTTCGAATGCTACCCTGACGATCACGGTAAATAACCCTGTCACGCCTACTTTTGCCGCTGTTGCCCCGATATGTTCAGGTGAAACATTAGCTGCATTACCAGTAACTTCTATCGAAGGGGTTACCGGAACGTGGTCGCCTGCACTTAACAATACTGCAACCACGACCTATACCTTTACGCCGGCAGCCGGGCAGTGCGCTTCAAACGCGACTCTGACAATAACCGTAAACCAGCCTGTAGTACCTGCATTTGCAGCAGTTGACCCTATTTGCGCGGGTGAAACTTTAACTGCGTTGCCAACGACTTCCAATGAAGGTTTTACCGGAACATGGTCGCCTGCATTAGACAACAATGCGACAACAACCTATACTTTTACGCCTGACGCAGGGCAGTGTGCTACTGCTACCACGCTAACTATAACAGTAAATGAACTTCCTGAATTTACGATTTCCGAAGGTTGCGAAGGAAACAGCTACACATTGGTTGCTGTTCAGGGTGATGCTTCAAATTCAGTATATGCATGGTATAATGCCGGAGGTACTCAGATAGGAAGCGGGTCTTCTGTTGTTGTTACTGCTCCCGGAGTATATGAGCTTATGGTAACAAAAGGAGGCTGTAGCAGTAACGATACCATTAACGTGCTTTCAACAACGTGTTTCGGGGAGATCCAAAGAGGAATTTCGCCAAATAATGACGGCCTTAATGATTATTTCGATCTTGAAGCTTTCGATGTTGCGCAGTTACAAATATTTAACCGCTACGGAATGAATGTGTATTCTAAATCGAATTATCAGAATGAGTGGTACGGCCAAAGCGATAGTGGCAACGAATTGCCGGATGGTACGTACTTTTATGTAATTGATTTTGCCGATTCAACAAGTAAAACAGGCTGGATCTATAGCAATAGGCAGCATTAAGATACAAATCCGGTTGAAAGTTGAAGCGCTGGCGGATACAATACCGACTATAAAAAAAATGCCACATTTAGCAAACGCTGAATGTGGCATTTTTTTATTTCCTGCGTTGCCCGATAAAACAAGCGGATGATAATGTGCTCACCGTTAAGAATACGAAACTACTGTTTAGACAACAACTCCTTCAGCTGTTCCGCTTCAAGCAATCCGTTATAATTACCGATAAATGTATAATTGCTATCAAGCAGCACCCAGGTCGGGTAGCCATCCTTCGGATTGGCCATAGCAGCAGCAAGGCTCTGCATTCCTCCTGTCCCATTCCCTAAAAACTGGTATTCGCGGTTGTTGAAGAAAATGGTTTTTTTTGATTCGGCATCCAGTTCAAGAAAGTAGCAATTATCGGCGAGGAGCTGTTGCAGTTCCTTGTTGTTTTCTATCTTCTTGTCCTGTATTTTACAAACGGAGCACCATGTAGTATAAACTTTTATTAGTATAGGCCTTGGCTCGTCAGCCAGTTTTTGCGGCAGCGATTCAAAAGTGACTGTATAACTTTTTTGGCTGTAGCCAATAGTCACCGAGAAAAGGAGTATTAGGGATGTAATGGTTTTCATTGAATATTGAGAATGCAGATATTTTACTATCCTGCGAAGTTTAATAATAAATAATAAATACAAAATAAAAAATCAGAAAAAATTATACCGCACCCCCAGGAACACCCTCCCTCCCTGCATCGAAGCATAGTTATAGCTCGGGTCGAAGGTATAGCCATTTGGGTTGTTTACAGGGTCATTTACATTTTTATCAAAGGGATCGAACGGCCGCAAGATCGGGTCTTTCGGCACAAAGTCAAACAGGTTCTTTACGCCTCCGTAAAATTCCAGCCCGTAGTCAAATTTTTTGGTCACCTGCACATTAGCGATACAAAACCAAGGTGAATATTCCGGCCTGTAATCGTTCGGCAATATCGGCAGGCGCATCGGGCCATACCAGTTGCCGGTCAGGTCAATGCTTACTCCTTTAGGAAATGTATAAGTGGATATAAAGTTCCCCGACCATCTCGGTGCGTGTAGCTGTTGGCTTCGTTCCTCCCCATTGCCTTTGTCCTCTATTTGAAAAACATCCATGTACGATATCCCTGCCATCACCTTTAGCGGAAAGATAAATGTCAGGTCGGTGTTGAGGGAAACGCCCTGCGATATCGCATGTCCTTTCAAATTGTCGTAAATAATCTTGTTTGGGTCGGTATCAAAGTCGCCCACGATCTTATTGGTAAAATAGGAATAGAACCCGGTAATATCGAACCCTAGGAAAAAATCTTCCGTAGGTATTTTCAGTACGTAATTCAGGTTTCCGTTATACGATTTTTCCGGGTTGAGCTTTTCGGCGATTACGACTTCGCGGGCACCGGTCAGGGCGGCATGATCTTCGGTAAACAGGTTCACGACCCGGAATCCCGTCCCAAAACTGGCGCGTATCGTGTTGTTGGCATTAGGCGAAAATTTATAGGCAGCCCTTGGCGAATGCACCCCGCCATGGTTCTTGTCATAATCAAACCGATAGCCGGCCAGCAGCTTGTGTCTGTCATTAAGCCTCCATTCGTCCTGGATAAAAAGGCCGGGCAGGGGAGTACGCTGCGGTTTGTTGCCGGTGCCGTCTGCCGATGCTGTGGCAGGCGTGTTGTCGTCATATTCGGTGTACCGAAACGCCCCACCCAGTAAAAAAGTGTGCTTCTCGCCAAACTGCTTGTCCCAGTACGTTTGCAGGAACGCTACCTGCTGCGTAGCCATATAGGGTGTAAAGCCGTAATACGAGTTTTGGTCATGCCAGTTGTAGGAGAACTGTGTAAATATCCGCTCTGTGGTTGGCAATTGATAAAGGCCTATCATTTCGGCGCGTTTGGTGTAAATGCTTTCCCCATAAATGCTGTCACTGCCCCTCCATTTTTTGCTCCAGTTAAGTTCACCGCCCCAGCGATCCTCGTACACATAACGTCCCGCAAGGCTGAACACGCGGTTTTCCAGCCTGTCGAAATTCCATTTGTTGAAGATGGAGATACGGTTCTGCTGCGTCACATCGGTAAAGTTGTCGCCATTCTTGTCGGCCTTGTGGTTGTAGTTGAAATAATTCATGCCGAATAATGATGTCGCTTTGCCCGCACTTATCTTCACCGCGCCATCCATGCTGAGTTCGCCCCAACTTGTCACAAAGGTATCGGCGCTTATGATTGGTGCTTTCGTCGGTGACTTAGTAATCACGTTGATGATGCCGCCCATTGCCTCCGACCCATATAATGATGATGCCGGGCCTTTCACGATCTCTATACGCTCCACAATGCTGTTGGGTATGCCGCTGAGGCCGTACACGGTGGATAGGGCACTCACTATCGGCATACCGTCAATAAGTATCATGGTATAAGGGCCTTCCATCCCGTTGATGTGGATGTCGCCCGTGTTGCACACATTGCAATTGAGCTGGGGCTGCACGCCGTTTATCATCCCTACGGCTTCAAAAAGGCTGGCTGTCGGGTTCTTTTTAAACAGCTTTGGTGTAATGATTTCAACAGGTATCGGGCTTTCGCTGCGGCTCACTTCCTTCATGGTGCCGGTTATCACGACTTCTTCGAGCGCCAGGTTATCTTCTTCCAAAACAATATTTAAGGTTATTGCTTCAGGCTTATCGACTGTTATTTTTTTATGAATAGTTTTAAACCCGACAGAACTAAATATGATTTCATAACTTCCATAAGGAATGTTCTTTATAAAATAATTGCCATCTGTATCTGCTGCGAGGCTGTACCCAATGGGTGAGACAATAATAGCAGCAGCGGGCACACTTTCCCGGCCGTCAGTTATTTTCCCGGAGATATTCCCGATTTGTGCATGTAGTGAAATTGCTGTAAACAAAAGGATAATCTGAATGTAAATTTTCATTAGCTAAACTTATAATTAGAATCACAAAATTATAAATTTAGTTTAGACTAAAAATTATTTACAAATAATTTAATATTTTATTTTAGGTGTATTCTAATAGTATTTATTTATAGGGCTAAAATCGATTGGTTTGCAGGTCTTTAAACATTAGTTAATAGTAATTTTAACTAGCTATGTAAGAAAATATATCTAAATAATGTGTTAAAGTAAAAGAGTTAGGAAATATAAACTGTTAGTTTTGTCCTTACACATTACGCTACTATATTTATGAAGGTCAAATATATTGTCTATACACTTATTATACTGGGCATTGGTGCCCTCGTTTATTACAGGATTTCCGAAAATAATGAAAAAAAAGCCGAAGCCTCAGGAGGCGGCGGAGGAAAAGGCGGTAAAAAACCGCCAATGGCTGTAAACGGTATTGTCGCAGCACCCGAAGATTTTTCCAGCACAATTTCGCTTTCCGGTTCAATTGAGGCCAATGAGCAGATAGAACTGCGCACCGAGGTATCCGGTATTGCGGAAAAGATATACTTTGAGGAAGGCGCTAAAGTCTCGAAAGGACAGGTGCTATTAAAAATAAACGATGTGGAACTCAGGGCACAGTCAGGTGCAGCTATGACAAGGCAAAACCTGGCATCTGAAAATGAAAGGCGTGCCAAATTGCTGTTGCAGAAAGAAGCCATAAGCCAGGAAGAATATGACATCGCCAGCGCCGACTTCAAGACGGCCCAGGCCCAGACACAACTTATAAATGCTCAGATAGCCAAGACATCCATCAGGGCACCGTTCTCTGGTACTGTGGGATTGAGGAGTATTTCACCGGGAACGTATGTAACCCCCGAAACACTGATCGCCCGCCTGGTAAACAGCAGCCAGATCAAGATAACCTTTTCTATTCCCGAAAAATATGCCTCGCAGATTAAGGTAAATTCCAAAGTTACCTTTACCGTTGCCGGCACCAACGATGTCTTTAATGCAACAATCTATGCATTGGAGCCTGCCGTTGAAGAAGCCACGCGCACCTTAAATGTAAGGGCGCTGGCACAAAACCCTAACGGAAGGCTTATTCCGGGCACATTTGCCAATGTCGCACTGCCTCTGGAAAAAATTGAAGGCGCGTTCATAATCCCTACCGAGGCCATTGTACCGGTACAGGGTGGCAAGAAAGTTTTCATATCCGAAAACGGCAAGGCCAAAGAAGTCATGGTAAAAACCGCCACCCGTACCGATAAGGATATTGTAGTATTGTCAGGGCTTAAAGCAGGCGATACCGTGCTGACCACAGGTGTACTTACCCTTAAGAAAGAAACCCCGGTTAAAGTGAAGGTAACCCCTAAAACTAAATCATGAGCCTATCCACGCTAAGTATAAAACGGCCGGTACTCACCATTGTGATGAATATAGCCATCATCCTTTTCGGGATCATTGGCTATACATTTCTGGGTGTAAGGGAATTCCCGTCTATCGACCCGGCACAAATATCGGTGCGTACCAGTTATGCCGGCGCCAATGCCGATATTATAGAGTCACAGATCACAGAACCATTAGAGAAAGCAATCAATGCTATAGATGGTATCCGTAATATAACGTCATCGAGTAACCAGGGCTCGAGCAACATTACCATAGAGTTCGAACTGGAAAAAAATCTTGAGGAAGCTGCCAACGACGTACGGGACAAAGTTTCGCAGGCCGTGCGGAGCCTTCCGCAGGATATTGATGCGCCGCCGGTGGTATCTAAAGCTGATGCCGACTCGGAGCCTATCATTACTATGACAGTACAGAGCGCATCAAGGAATCCGCTGGATCTTAGCGATTATGCCGAAAATGTAATTGCAGAAAGGCTACAGACGATTCCCGGGGTGAGCAGTGTACAGATATGGGGTCAAAAACGCTATGCCATGAGGCTGTGGATAGACCCGGTAAAGCTGAATTCGTATGGCGTAACCGTATCTGATGTGCGCACTGCACTCGAAAGCCAGAACGTGGAGCTTCCGTCAGGTAAGCTTACGGGCGCCAATACCGAACTTACTGTTAAAACGCTGGGCAACCTGGCAACACCGGAAGAATTCAACAATATTATTATAAAGTCTGAAGGGGAAAAAATCGTGAAGATGAGCGATGTGGGAAGGGCAGAACTCGGCCCGGAAAACCTCGAAACCAAAATGACCGACAACGGCAAGCAGGTAGTGGGCCTCGCCATCATTCCGCAGCCGGGTACCAACTATATCGACATTTCGGATGCTTTTTATGAGCAATACGACCAGATGAAAAAAGAGCTTCCGGAAGACCTTACGCTGAATGTAGTTATAGACAACACGATATTCATTAAAAAATCAGTGCTCGAAGTAGCCGAAACACTGGGTATTTCAATCGTCTTGGTAACGCTTATCATTTACCTTTTCTTCAGGGACTGGGCTATAGCGCTCCGTCCGCTGCTCGACATACCGGTGTCGCTTATCGCAACCTTCTTTATTATGTACATCGCAGGGTTTTCGATAAACGTACTGACACTGCTTGCCATCGTATTGGCAACCGGCCTTGTAGTAGATGACGGTATCGTAGTCACAGAAAATATATTTAAGAAAGTAGAGGAAGGCATGAGCCCGATAGAAGCGGCTATGAAAGGTGCTAACGAAATTTTCTTCGCGGTAATTTCCATCTCAATAACGCTTGCCGCGGTATTCCTCCCGGTGATTTTCCTAGAAGGTTTCGTGGGCAGGCTGTTTCGGGAGTTTGGGGTCGTCATTGCTTCGGCAGTACTGATTTCGGCATTCGTATCGCTCACGCTTACCCCCATGCTAAATGCTTACCTGATAAAAGGCGGCGTACACAAAAAATCAAAATTCTACGATTATACCGAGAAGTATTTTGTAAAGATGAATAAAGGCTATGCCGATTCCCTTGCTGGATTTATGAAAAGAAAATGGATCAGCTTTCCAATATTGGTGGTCTGTATTGGGCTCATAGCCTTGTTCTATACCACTATACAGAAAGAGACAGCCCCTTACGATGACCGTAGTTTTGTAGGGATGAACATAACAGCACCAGAAGGTGCATCCTATGACTATATGGACCGCTTTATGCAGGAAATGGAACAGCTTATCAACGATTCTGTTCCCGAAAAAAAGGCGAGTCTTGTCATTACATCGCCGGGATTCGGTTCTTCGTCTGTCAATAGCGGCCGGGTCCGTATTGCCCTGGTCGAACCTGACGAAAGGGAGCGTTCGCAGAAAGAAATCGCCGCCGACCTTACGAAATGGACCAAACGCTATTCGGAAGCGCGTACCTCCGTGTCGGAACAGCCTACTATTGCTGTAAACCGCCGGGGAGGCTTCCCGATACAATACATTATACAGGCGCCGAACTTTGAAATGCTTCAAAAGAAAATACCTGAATTTATGGATGAGGTAGGCAAAGACCCAACCTTCGCTATGACCGATGTAAACCTGAAATTTAATAAGCCGGAGATCAATGTGAGCATTGACCGCGAAAAGGCGCAAAGCCTCGGGGTGTCGCTGCTGGATGTGGCGCAGACACTGCAATTGTCGCTCAGTGGGCAGCGTTTCGGGTATTTTATGATGAATGGCAAGCAGTACCAGGTAATGGGGCAGTTTGATAAGCAGGACCGCGAAGCGCCGCTTGACCTTACCTCGATGTTCGTGAAAAGCGATAAAGGTGAGCTTATACAGCTTGACAATATTGTTTCGGTAGATGAGCAGAGCAGCCCACCGCAGCTCTACCATAACAACCGCTATATGTCGGCAACCGTTTCGGCAGGCCTTACGCCCGGTATGAGTATCAGTGATGGTATCGACGCGATGGAACGCGCCAAAGCAAAAGTGCTTGACGATACGTTTACTACCGACCTTGGCGGGGAATCGCGTGACTTTGTGGAAAGTTCCAGTAATACGCTGTTTGCATTCGGATTAGCGCTATTGCTCATTTATCTGATACTGGCTGGACAGTTTGAGAGCTTTATCGATCCGTTTATCATTATCCTTACGGTACCGATGGCCGTAGCAGGAGCATTGCTTTCGCTGTGGCTATTTGGCCAGACGTGGAATATTTTCAGCCAAATAGGCACTATCATGCTTATCGGGCTCGTGACGAAGAACGGTATTTTGATAGTGGAATTTGCCAACCAGCTTCGCGAAGAAGGCAAACCGAAATACGAAGCCATTATGGAAGCTGCTGAATCGCGCCTTCGCCCAATATTGATGACGAGCCTTGCCATTGCGTTGGGTGCGTTGCCTATCGCATTGTCGCTTGGGGCGGCTTCTACAAGCCGTATCGGTATGGGTGTGGTGATTGTTGGCGGTACGATTTTCTCGTTGGTACTGACGCTGTTTATCATCCCGGCAATTTATTTTATGTGGTCGCGCCCTAAAAAGCACCGCCCTGAATTTGATAACATAGAAGAGTAAGATGAGGTTTTTTATTTATATAGCATTTAGCTTATTTACGGTCACATGTGCAGCTCAGGAAGATGCGCCCGTACAACCTTTGTACCCGGTGCTTACCGCCGAGCAGGCTGTAGCAATAGCATTGGAAAACAACTATGACATTAAGCTTGCTGCCAATGACCTGAAGATAGACGAGCAGAATGTCAGCCTTGCCAATGCGGGCCTGCTGCCAAATTTATCAGGAACATTCGGGCAGAATAACAGTCTGCAAAACTCAAGGCAGGTGCGGACGGACGGTACCGTACAGGCACAGGACAATGCCCGCAATAACAGTCTGAACTATGGCGTAAACCTGGGCTGGACTATTTTTGACGGCTTCAGGATGTTTGCGCGCTATGACCAGTTGCAGGAACTCGAAAAACTAGGAAGTACCGAACTGAAATTCACAGTACTCACTAAAGTAAGCGATGTCATGACAACTTACTACGACCTTGTACAGCAGCAACAAACCCTGAAAGCCCTTGATACCGCTGTGGTAATATCAAATCAACGGGTGACCCTTGCCAATAACCGCTTTACAATTGGGAAGGCTGCCAAGCTGGAAGTGCTTAATGCGCAGGTGGACCTTAATACCGATAAGACAAACTACCTCCGCCAAAAAGAACTGTACGAAAACACAAAAACCTACCTGAACGAACTCATGGCACGCGACCTGACGACGCAATTCCGTGTGGTAGATACCGTTGCTATAGATGATAAACTAAAGCTGGTAGACCTTATGTCATTGGCAGGAAGCCAGAACCCTCAGATACAAATAGCGCTTATTAATAAGCGGGTCGCAGAGCTCAACCTGAAACAGGTGCGGGGAGACCGTTATCCACAGATAGCTGTAACTACGGGTTATGTTTTTAACAAAAGTGAGTCAAGCCTTGGTTTTGCCAGAGAGAATACCGGCAGGGGACTGAGCTATGGCATTTCAGCGAATATCAATCTCTTCAACGGGTTTCTGCAAAAGCGCCGGGAAAATATTGCAAAACTACAAATTGACAGCAGCAAGATTCAGATCGAGCAGCAAACGCAATCCATCAATTCCCAGCTTATATCGGCCTACCAAACCTACCTGACCAATCTCGAACTGGTGCAGCTCGAAGCCCGCAATGTGGAGATCGCAGAGCAAAACCTTGATATCACTATGGAAAAATACCGTATTGGTACCATTACCCAGCTTGAGGTACGTACGGCACAGCTTAATTATGTAAATGCGCTTACACGTAATAATTCGGCACAATACCAGGCTAAGATCTCAGAGGTTACATTGAAGGAACTGGCTGGGAACATTAAGTTTTAATCTTTAATCAACTTACAAGCTTTATGTCTGACTTGTAAAGTCCTGAAAAGAGCTATTTCTTTTTTTTCTCCATCTTTTTACTGGCAATTTTCGCCACCGGCTTCGGTAGTACCGTCTGCGTAAGTCCTTCCTGCACAAATTTCCACAGGAAGTTAAACACCGATTTGTCTTTGGAGCGGTCAACACCAATATGTACTTTCTTAAGCTGCCCTTTGCTATCATTCTTTATAAGCAGGTTCCCAATGGCGCTCACCAGCTTTTTCTTCTTTTTCAGGTCGTCCGTATCATAGATCTCAACTTTCAGGTCGTCATAATTTATCGAAAAATCTCCGGTAGCCCTTTCGCGGTTGCCATTAAATGTAAAGTTGATTTCGTTCAGGTCGCCTGAAGTGGTGACACTCATCAAAGGTTTAGAAACAGGATTTACTTCTTCGCTGCGGATATTCTGCAGGTGGCCGGTGATGGTAAATGAGTCGCTGGTATCAAGTGTGTTGAATGACCATTTCACTTTCAGGGGTGTCGACTTCATAAACAGGCACTGCACATCTATAGTGGTTACAGGCAGCTTTTCTTTGCGCACAGGGCTGTAAATATTGGAAACAGTGGCGTAGAATTTCGAGAATGATACTTTGGCAGGCGGTCTCTTAAAGTCAATTTGCTCCTCATAGGTAATCACCGAATTTTTCAGCAGCAGCTTATCGACCCTGAGGTCAAATTTCAGGCCGCGAAGCATTTCGCTGTATAGCTTTTTTCGTGTCGGGTCGTCTTTAGGCAGTTTGTTCCGGTAAATGTTGGCATTCACTTTTTCGAGAACCATTTCCGGCGAATGCACATAGAGCGTGTCGTTAATGAAACCCCAGTCGGCATTAGGCACATTTATCTTTTCGGCAACAATAGCAAACTGGTCTTTTTCTTTCGGCATCATTTTCGTGAACTGTACGCGGTCCTGCTTGGGCACCAGCTTAAAATTGGTTATCGCGATGGCGCTGTCAGACGAGGTGAATTTATCGGCAGTGATGTTATAAAAGCCATCTACCCTGTAAAAAAGGCTGTCGCAGGAAAATTTGTAATCACGGTACCGTACCGGTATATTCTCATCCAGGGTAACACTGTCTATCTTTATATTGAAAAGCTCAAAATTAATATCAGAAGCTTTTAGCGTATAACCTTTCAGCGTGTCGAGCATCCTGAAGTTGCCATGCCGTATCTCTACACTGCCAGTAGTTATAGCATTTTTAAAAGGCTTCAGGTCTTCGTTGGGGTTATATTTCTTTTTTCGCGGGTATAGGGTTACATCAGGGGTATCAATAATTACCTTTTTTACTTTGATACGGTTGTCTTTTAGCAATGCCCACAAATTGAATCGCTCAACAGAAATTGATTTTATCTTTCCGTAAGCGCCCTCCTGTAATTTTGCCTCAAGGCTGTCTTTGGGGGCTATGTAGGCATTCTTCATTGTAAAGCTGCCGCTCAGGAGGTCTACGTCCAGGTCTTCATAACTTACATTGTAGGGGAAATCCTTTTCATTCCGGATGATCGAGGGGAGCTTTTGGCTTATCCAGTAACTCACGCCGTAACTGCCCACAATAACGAGCAGGAGTAGCGCGAGGATGCCTATAGCTATTTTTTTTAAAGTCTTCATTCTTTTGGGATTATGATGTAATGTACTACAATAACGGCGCACACCGAAGCGATTTATGTTTTAATTAACCTCATCCATGATTGCACAATTTTTTAATAAAAGTGATTCATATCATATAAGCGTTAATGCCATCCCGTTATTTTTGCGCTGGGCCTCAGCAGGTAGCTAATTCAAAGTGCGGGACCTGCTATGGGTTACAGGGTAGATGTTATAAATTGCTTTACAATATATTTACTGCGGGATTTTCAAAAATAGCATCTTTTTATTGCTAAATAAATTATTATGAATGCATAATAATTTTAAGCAAATTCTTGTACAATCCATAAAATATCATAAATTTGATATAAGATTATTAACAACGAGAACTAACACTTTAATTTAACTATGAGAAAATTATTATCCTTAGCTATGATGGCTTGTGCTGCTACGTCTGCCTTTGCGGGCGGATACCGCGTTAGCCTTCAGGGACAGAAGCAGCTGGGCATGGGTCATACGGGCGTAGCTGTGGTAAACAGTGCGGAAGTATTGTTTTTCAACCCGGCCGGTGCGGTATTCCTTAAAGACCGTTTCAGTGTTTCGGTAGGTGCCAATGCACTTTTCGCCAGAACAAAATTCCAGAATGAACAATACAACTGGAAAGCCTCTACTTCGAATACCGGTACACCGTTCAGCCTGTACGCCTCGTACAAGGCAATGGACTGGCTCGCGCTTGGAGTTGCAGTGTACACCCCTTACGGCAGCGCCGTGGAATGGAACAAAGACTGGGAAGGCTCACACCTTGTAAATAATATCGACCTTGAGGCTATTTATATCCAGCCTATCGCGTCAATAAAGGTAAATGATAAATTCAGTATCGGCGGTGGCCCTATATATGTAACGGGTGGTGTGGAACTGAACAGGAACCTTACCCGAAGCCTTACCGACGAGCAGGGAAACAGGTCGGACATTACCATAAAAGCACAAAATGTTACTGCATGGGGATGGAGCGCAGGCTTTATGTTTAACCCGACCGATAAAATAAGGCTTGGGGTTAACTACCGTTCTGAGATCACAATGAAAGCGCGCGGCGGCGATGCTACCTTCAGCGACCTTCCGGCCTTTGCGCAGGGAATTTATACCAATACAAAATTTAATGCCAACCTTCCGCTTCCTGCAGAGCTTACTGCCGGTTTCTCCGTAGAGCTTACCGACAAATGGCTTGTTGCTTTTGATTACAACAGGGCGTTTTGGAATGTTTACAAATCCCTAAATGTAGATTTTGCAAGCGGCATACCATCATCAATAAACCCACGTAATTACAAAGACGCAAGTACTTTCAGGGTAGGTACGCAGTTCAAGCCTAATGATAAAATTGCTTTACGTGCCGGATGGTACTATGACGAAAGCCCGGTTCAGCAGGGCTATTTCGCACCGGAAACTCCAAGGAACGATTCTATGGGCTTTACCGGAGGCTTTACCTACCAGTTTGCTCCAAAATTTGGTGTCGATGTGTCTTTCCTTTACCTGCGTTTTGCTGAAACCAAATCATCATATGACCATTATACTGAAGATGGAAACCCGAACGTCTCTTTTGGCGGTACTTACAAAAACGTGGTATTCTCTCCGGGTGTTGGTTTAACTTATAGCTTCTAATTAAAATACTATGAAAAATAAAGTAATATACTTAGCAATACTGGCCGCCGGATTCGCATCGTGTGAGCCGGAATTTGACAACGAGGTAACGAACGGCAGCTACAGCGCCGGCGATGCCGATTTCAGCACCTACGTGGCTGTGGGCAACTCGCTTACCGCAGGATATATGGACAATACCGTATCCAGGGTAAGCCAGTCATACTCGTACCCAAGCATACTGGCAAAACAATTTGCAATTGTAGGTGGGGGTGAATTCACGCAGCCTTCTTACGCAGAGGATATAAACAACCTTGGCGGTATTTCGGGAATCCCCGGGTTTCCCACAAGGCTTGTGATCGATGCTTCAGCCGGCGGGCCGGAACCGATAGCGGGAACTTCTACCGTAACCTTAACGCCGCAGGCAATGGCCTTTAACAACATGGGCGTTCCGGGGGCAAAATCCTTCCACCTCCTTGCACCGGGATACGGTAACCCTGCGGGGCTTACAACAGGGCAGGCGAATCCGTACTATGTGCGCTTTGCAATGTCGCCTACTTCAACCGTGTTGGGCGATGCGATGTCTAAAAACCCGACGTTCTTCACCAACTGGATAGGCTCTAACGATGTGCTTGCTTACGCAACTTCGGGTGGGGTAGGTGTAGACCAGAACGGTAACACGAACCCTGCTACCTATGGTTTCAACGATATTACAGACCGTAACGTTTTTGCAAGCGTTTACGCTACGATCATTAATACCCTTACATCAAATGGAGCTAAAGGTGTTGTCGCTACAATACCGAATGTTACAGCTATTCCGTTCTTTACTACAGTGCCTTATAACCCGCTTACGGCTTCGGCAATAGGTGGTGGCGATGAGGCTGTGGGAACAGCAACGATCAACCAGCTTAATGCATCGCTTTTAGGCCCGGTTAAGCAGGTGCTTACAGCATATGGGCAGGGTAACAGGATACAGCTTCTTTCTTTGACAGAACCAAATCCGCTTCTTATTAAGGATGAAACGCTTGCCAACATGTCGGCACAGCTTACAGGTGCGCTTACACAGGCTGGAGTACCTGCACAGCAGGCAGCGTTGATAGGCGCTATTTTCGGCCAGGCAAGGCACGCGACAGCGACTGACCTTGTACTGCTAACTACAAGGACGGTAATAGGCACAGCGCCTTCAAGCCCTATGGCGATCGCACCACTCAATAAATATGGCGTAACATTCCCACTTGACGACCAGCATATATTGACAGCAAGCGAAGTTACAATTGTTAATAATGCTACTACGGCATTCAATAACAGCATCAAAGCGATTGCAGCAACTAAAGATCTTGCTGTGGCAGATATGAATATGATCATGAACCAGCTGATATCAGGTCTAAGGTTAGATGACGGTACTATTTATACGGCCAATTATTTCAGCACGGCGACATTGAGCACAGTAGTATTCTCGCTTGACGGTGTTCACCCGAACGCAAGGGGCTATGCGCTTGTAGCTAATGAGATCATCAAGGTTATCAACGAGCACTACAATTCGAAACTGCCATTGGTGAGCCCTGGAAATTATCCGGGAGCCACAGTACTTCCGTCTAACTAATAGTTATAAAATTTTTCTAAAAAGCGTCCTGGTTCAGGGCGCTTTTTTTTATTTTTACAGTAATTACTTATGGTTTATGAAAACACTTATCAATATCTTTTTCACGACTGTTTTCGTATTGCTGTTGGCACACCTGCTTCCTGGCGTCCGTGTTAATAGCTTTATGACGGCACTGCTTGTAGCATTGGTGCTTGGCCTGCTCAATATTTTTGTAAAGCCGCTGCTCGTGCTATTCACGCTCCCTGCTACGATTTTTACACTCGGGCTTTTCCTGCTGGTTATCAATGCAATTATCATTATGCTTTGCGATGAGCTTGTGCCCGGATTTGAGGTAGATGGCTTCTGGAGGGCGTTACTTTTCAGTTTGGTGCTGTCGTTCTGCCAGTCGTTGGTATCAGGCTTTACGAAAGAAGAAAAGAAGTCGTAGCTTCTCTGTAAAAGTATTTTCACCCTCTTGTGATACAATATTTTAAAAACTTGTATAGGTTGTAAAAAATCAATAATTTTGCAACCCAATATTTTATGGTAAAACACATAGCAGAATGAATATTACAAGAGAGAATAAAGATGCATTAAATGCAGTTGTAACAGTGAATGTTACTAAAGACGATTATAAACAAAAAGTAGATAAAGTTTTACAGGATTACAGGAAAAATGCTTCGATTCCTGGATTCAGGAAAGGTGCGGTACCTATGAGCCTTATCCAGAAACAATACGGCAAGGCAGTTTTGCTTGAAGAAGTAAACAAATTGCTGCAATCATCCCTTAACGATTACCTTGCTAAAGAAAAACTGGATATCCTTGGCAACCCGCTCCCGAAAGTTACGGAAGACTTCAATTGGGATGCTGATGATTTTGCATTCGAATTCGAGCTTGGCCTTGCACCGTCATTCAGTGTAGACCTTGCTGCTAAGAACAAAGTTGTAAAATACAACATTCTTGCCGACGATAAAATGCTCCATGAGCAGATAGAGCGCATCCAGAAGCAATATGGCAAGCTGGTATCTAAAGATAAAGTAGAAGAAGGCGATGATATCGTTGGTACTTTCACCAATGAGGAAAAAGGCATTGAAAACAGGACAACGATCACAACCGATATCTTTAAGGACAAAAAAGCAGCTAAGAAATTCATCGGTAAAAAAGTAGGCGATGTGGTTACAATTGGTACCAAAGGCCTTTTTGACGACGACCACAAGCTTATGGATGTCCTTGCAGTAGGCCATGATGACGTTCACGGTCTTGATGTTGAGGTGAACTTCACTATAGAAGAAATAAATACACACGAGAAAACAGAACTTAACCAGGAGCTTTTCGACAAGCTTTTTGGTGAAGGCAATGTATCGTCTGTAGAAGAACTTAAAGCAAAAATCAAGGAAGATGCAGAGCAGCAGTTTGCACAGCAGGCCGACCAGAAATTCCTTAACGATGTGACCGAATCGCTTATCGAGAATACGAAATTCGACCTTCCTTCTGAATTCCTTACAAAATGGCTTCAGACAGCAGGCGAGACACCACTTACACCGGAGCAGGCGGAAGAAGAATTCAAAAGGTCGGAAAACGGTCTTCGTTACCAGCTTATCGAAGGTAAGGTAATGAGCGAAAATAACCTTCAGCTTACTTTCGAAGAGCTTAAAGCCGCTACAGCTGATGTGATCAAAAAGCAGATGGCACAATTCGGCCAGATGAACCCAACAGATGCTGATGTTGATGGCATCGTGGCAAGGGTGCTTTCGAATAAAGATGAGGTTAAGCGTCTGTCTGAGCAGGTTATGAGTGAAAAATTGATGAACCTTTTCAAAGAAAAAGTAAATTATACAACTAAAGAAGTTACTTATCAGGACTTTATCAAAGAGATGTACGGGGAATAATTCTCGTGAAAAATGAGTATCTTTGAACGTCAGGCTATAATGGCCTGACGTTTTTTCGTTCTTTTAAATAAACTAAAAAATTTTTAAAAAAGACTATGGACTACGGTAAAGAATTTAAAAAATATGCCACGAAACACCACGGTGTGAATAACTTATATTATGATAAGATCGTTGGCCGCGTAACACCAATGAACCTTACGCCTTACATCATGGAGGAGCGCCAGATGAACGTTGCACAGATCGACGTTTTCTCGCGCCTTATGATGGACAGGATCATTTTCCTGGGAACAGGCATAGATGACCAGGTGGCGAATATCGTTCAGGCGCAGCTGCTTTTCCTTGAGAGCACCGATGCTTCCAAAGACATCCAGATCTACATCAACTCACCGGGCGGAAGCGTTTACGCAGGCCTTGGCATGTATGACACGATGCAGTACATCAAGCCTGACGTGGCTACTATCTGTACAGGTATGGCGGCATCTATGGGCGCGGTATTGCTTTGTGCCGGTGCGGCAGGAAAACGTTCGGCATTGCCGCATTCAAGGGTAATGATCCACCAGCCATCGGGCGGCGCACAGGGTGTTGCTACCGATATGGAGATCAACCTTCGCGAAATGCTGAAGCTGAAAGAAGAATTGTACGAGATCATTGCGAAGCACTCTGGCCAGACGTACGAAAAAGTACACAAGGACAGCGAAAGGGATTACTGGATGAAAGCCCCTGAAGCTAAGGAGTATGGAATGATCGATGAGGTACTGATTAGAGAATAAAAAAATAAATTTCTGCGTTATACCAACCTAAGGCGCACATAATGCGTCTTAGGTTATATAAGCAAATACAAACAATGGCTAAAGAAGTATTAGAATGTTCCTTTTGCGGCAGGAAGAAGCCGGAAACCAATCTGCTGATTGCGGGTATAAACGCGCACATCTGCGACCGCTGTATTGAGCAGGCCCACGGTATTGTGCTGGAAGAGCTGCGTCAAAGCGGGTCTACTGCAATGGCCTCCGAACTGGAACTGAAAAAACCAAAAGAAATAAGGGCGTTCCTTGACCAGTATGTTATTGGGCAGGACCAGACCAAAAAAGTATTGTCCGTTGCGGTGTACAACCACTACAAAAGGCTGATGCAGCAACAGGGCGACGATGATGTTGAGATCGAAAAGAGCAACATCCTTATGGCAGGGCAGACGGGTACAGGCAAAACGCTTGTGGCCAAGACCATTGCCCGCATGCTTAACGTGCCGCTTACTATTGTAGATGCTACGGTTTTGACCGAAGCAGGATATGTGGGCGAGGATGTGGAAAGCATACTGACACGCCTTTTGCAGGTGGCCGATTATGATGTGAAGAAAGCCGAACGCGGTATTGTGTTTATCGATGAGATCGACAAGATCGCCCGTAAAAGCGATAACCCGTCAATAACCCGCGATGTATCGGGTGAAGGTGTACAGCAGGCATTGCTGAAGCTCCTTGAAGGTACCGTCGTGAACGTTCCGCCGAAAGGGGGAAGGAAGCACCCCGACCAGAAATTCATTGAGGTAAATACTCAGAATATCCTGTTTATTGCAGGAGGAGCGTTTGATGGTATCGAACGCATTATATCCAAAAGATTGAACCGCCAGGCGGTGGGCTACAGCACTTCACGTAATGTTGACAACATCGATAAAGACAACCTGCTGCAGTACATCATCCCGAAAGACATCAAGGATTTTGGACTGATACCTGAGATCATTGGGCGTATGCCGGTATTAACGCACATGGACCCACTCGACAGGGAAACGCTTCGTGCCATTCTTACAGAGCCTAAAAATGCCCTTGTAAAACAGTATCAAAAGCTATTCGCAATGGACGATGTGGCCCTGACCGTTGAAGACGATGCGTTAGATTATATTGTAGAAAAAGCTTTGGAATATAAGTTGGGTGCAAGGGGACTGCGTTCACTATGTGAAGCAATACTTACCGAAGCGATGTATGAACTTCCGGGATCGGATGAGAAGGAACTGCACATCGACAGGGAGTATGTGGAGCACCATTTGAACAGGACATTGCTGAAGCGTTTGAAAACGGCCTCTTAAGGGAACACGGATAACGCTGATTTAGCGGATGACCACAGATATTTTTATAGATACTGAAGGGCAAATATAAAATAATCAATAAAAAATAGAACATAACAAAAAAGCCATCGTTAAACGGTGGCTTTTGTCTTTTTGGCAATGCCCTCAGCAGGCACTGGAGTCTTTTCTTTTGTTTCGTTCTGCACGATGCAGCGGCGCCTGGAGCAGCCGTAGCGGTGTACCTGTGGGCCGCATGAGGTTAGTAATAATAATCCGGCAGCAGCAAGTGTTAAGAGTGTTTTCCTTTTCATTATATCATTTTCATATATAAATGCAAAGGTAATGCCAAATTTTAAATCACTGTAAATCTATGTGTTAAAGTTTTTATGTGGTGAATGTATCCTCCACCTGCATCGCCTTTAGCTGTTCCAAATAATGGCGCTCGTTTGAAAGTCGTGGTATCTTGTGCTGCCCGCCCAGCTTGTCCTGCTCCTTGAGCCAGTCGTAGAATAGCTTTGGCCTTGCAATATTTAATACAAGCGGATTTAGGGTCATATTGTTGTAGCGCTTGGCCTCATAATCAGAATTCAGTGCCTGCAATGCCTCATCAAGGGTTTTGCGGTAATGCTCGACATCTGCCGGGGCATTCTTAAATTCGATGATCCATTCGTGCGCGCCTTTTTCGCGGCCTTCCATAAATACGGGTGCCACGGTATAATCGATTACTTCGGTTCCGGTCAGGGCGCAGGCTTTCGCAATAGCGTTGTCGGTGTTCTCTACCATCAGCTCTTCGCCAAAAACATTGATATGGTGCTTCGTCCTGCCGGTAACCCGTATTCGGTATGGGTCGATAGACGTAAATCGAATGGTGTCGCCTATCATGTAGCGCCACAGCCCGGCGTTGGTAGTGATCACGATGGCGTAGTTCTTATTCAGTTCCACATCAGCCAGGCGGATGACTTTCTGGTTAGGTGTCCCGAAAGTATCCATCGGGATGAATTCGTAAAAAATACCGTAGTCAAGCATCAGCAGTAATTCATTACTGTCGTTTGAGTCCTGTATTGCAAAAAAGCCTTCGGAAGCGTTGTAGATCTCATAGTACTGGAAATCACTTTTCGGGAGTATTTTTTTATATTGCTCCCGGTAGGGTTCAAAACTCACCCCACCGTGGAAATAGACTTCAAGGTTCGGCCATACCTCCAACAGGTTGCCCTTTCCCGTCTCCTCGAGTACACGGTTCATAAGCACCAGCATCCATGAAGGCACCCCGGCAAAACTCGTTACGTTCTCTACCATGGTTTCTTTCACGATGGCGGCCAGTTTGGTTTCCCATTCGCTCATCAGCGACACTTTGTTGCTCGGCGTACTGCTGAATTCGGCCCATATAGGCATGTTGTCTATAAGGATGGCCGAAAGGTCGCCAAAGAATGTATTGTTATCGGCATATAGCTGCTTGCTGCCGCCCAGCCGAAGGCTCTTTCCGGTAAACAGCTGGGAGTCTTCGTTATTATTAAGGTAGAGGCACAGCAGGTCTTTACTGGCTTTATAATGGCAGTCTTCGAGTGCCTCGGTGCTTACAGGAATGAATTTGGATTTGGCGTTTGTCGTCCCGCTCGATTTTGCAAACCATTTTATCGGCGTAGGCCAGAAAACATTCTGCTCACCCTGACGCGTCTGCTCGATCATAGGCTCCAGGTCTTCGTAGGTCGACACCGGTACCCGTTCGGCGAAAGCCCTGTAATTCTTTACCGAAGAAAACTCATATTTACCACCAATAACGGTGCCTTCCGCATTTCGGATAAGGTTCATGAGCAGTTCTTCCTGCACTTCGTTGGGGTACTTCATGAACAATTCCATTTGGTGGATGCGTTTTTTAAGTATCCAGGAAGCGATCGAATTGATTATCGGCAATGCCATATTTTAGTATCTTTATGCCCATAAAAATACTAAATTTTCCATGCAATACGAAGGTGTTCTCACAAAAATGCAAACTGAGTCCGGCAATCCCATCCAATACTACATGGTGTTTGAAAATAGTTTTTTGAATGTGAACCAGTTATTGGGCAAAGACTTCGAGATCAATTTTATGGGTTTCAGCTGCCTGAACTGCACCAAAAAGAAGAAAATCTACAGGATGGGCTTCTGTTACGATTGTTTTTACAGCATCCCTTCGGCAGGCGACTGGATCATGCGCCCCGAGCTGAGCACCGCACACCTTGATGTCGCCGACCGCGACCTGGAGTTCGAAAAGAAAGTCCAGCTACAGCCGCATGTCGTTTACCTTGCATCATCATCCGATATGAAAGTAGGGGTAACGCGCAAAACACAGGTACCCACACGATGGATCGACCAGGGAGCATCGTTCGCGATCCCACTTATCGAAGTGCCCAACCGCTACCTTGCCGGGATTACAGAAGTCGCCCTGAAAAACCACTTCTCCGACAAGATCAACTGGAAGAAGATGCTGCTCAACGATGTCGCCCCGATTGATCTTGTCGCGCGCCGTAACGAAGTGCAGGAACTCCTGCCGGATGAAGTGCGCGATTATTTTGCCACAACCCCGGAAAAGCTGTATGAACTGCAATACCCCGTTTTGGAATACCCAAAAAAAATAACCAGCCTCAATATTGCTACAACGCCTGTCTATAACGGAAAGCTGGTTGGCATAAAAGGGCAGTACCTAATTTTTGAGGACGGTACCGTATTTAATGTAAGGTCGTATGAGGGTTTTGTGGTGCAGATAAATGTTTGATTTGGTTCTCTGTTGATAAAGGTATAAACTTATATAGTTTTCACGCTATATTATTTATTAATTCAATATTTTAGTAGAAAAGATGTATAAATCTATTAAGACATTTATGAAAGACTTTTGGAGTGTAATGTCAGCAGGTAATCTAGCTGTTTTTTTTGGGATAATAATTGCAGGAATAATTGTGACGTGGTATACAGCATATCAATATTATGATGGTGTTGTTTCGGGACATTTAGCTGACGAAAAAAATGAGCAACTCAGAATTAAGCAAGAGAAAATAATTGAACTACAGAATGAATCACTAAACTTTTATACAGGGACAGTATCCCCAGTGCTTAAATTAGGAATTCTTGACAAAAATCATAATTATATTGAATTGCATAATATGAGTAATTATCCAATTCACGATCTTAATTTAGAATTTTATTACCCAGATCTTATTCGAAAAAAATGCCCGCCAAAAAGTATAAATGGGCGTTTAATCTATGATGAGGAATGTCTCAAGACAACTTCTGTCACTTATACTAGAACATTTAATATACCTCCACAAAGTGCTATAGTTTTAACAGAAATGCCGTTAGTAGTAGGACAAGGGATAAATAACCTCGAAGTTAAAATAATTACAAGAAAAACCAGAGAATTATTGCAACTTGTTGTAATGAAGCAGGGAGATAAAATTACCAGTCAATGTCGAACATATGAATTAGATTCTAAGGGGCACAAACTTATAAGAACAGATATAAATCAACTTGAACTTCCTGAAAATTACTGGAATCAACATTTTTATCCTATTCAATCGGGATTAATAGTTAACCCAAATCATACTGAAAAACTACTATAATACCCGTAAGTGGTTTTCTTCAAATAAAAATATATCTTAAGGCATAATCTGCTTCTTTATAAAGCAAGAGTGAAGCTCGCTCCCCTCTCCTTTGGAGAGGGGGTTGGGGGGTGAGGCCAAAAAAAACACCCGTCAAGTCCTAAACATGACGGGTGCTTTATTAATATGAGTGAGGCTATCAACTGACAACCATCAACCAACAACTATTTTTCGTCTTTCTTCTCCTTCTTCTTGAACAAGCCATTCATCAGCTTGCCTGCGCCTTCTTTGGCCTTGTCCTCCAACTGTTTTTTAACTTCCTCATTTTTAGGCTTTGCAGTCGCAGTAGTATCTTTCGTTGTCGAAGTATTCTTGTTGCCGCCAAGCAGGTTGCTCAACGCTTCCTTGCCTTTATCAATACCCTGGTTCAGGTATTTATCTTTTTGTTGATTTACCAGCTGTGTGGTAAGGCTTGTAACCGATTTGGAAAGGTCGGTACTCACTTTAGGGTTCTTAAAGTTGCCGGTAATGACGGCGTTAACCGGTACGCTGATCTTGCTGCCGTCAGTTTTAAGTGAACTAAGCAGCTTGTTCACCTCGCTGCCAAGGTATTTGGCAGGAACATCGAAGGATACGTTATAATTCATCGTCTGGTCAAAGCCGTGCTGCCCACTTATCTGGATCGGGATGTCCTGGTATTTCAGGGTGATAGGCTTAATATTCACCTTGCCGTTCTCGAAAGTCAGGCCTATTTTTTGGTTCAGGTTCAGCTTTTTCAGGTCGAGGAACTTCAGGTTGCTGGTCACCGCCGTAAGCACTTTGGATTTTTCAGGATTAACGGATGTCGAAAGCAGCTGCCCCAACAGGTCGCCGCTCAGTGTGTTCAGGTTTGGCGTCATTTCCTTAGGGTCAAGGCTTCCGGATAATTTTATGGTCGAATTCAGCTTACCCGTAATAACCTCCGCAATAGGCGCGATAGATTTCAGCATTTCCAACTGCGTGAACGATTGTGTGATATCAACGCTGTTGAGTGAAAGAGCCATATCAAATGTAGGTGTCGCACTCTTGGTAGACACGCTTCCGTTTGCCGCTATAAGCCCCCCGAAGATGGAAGTCTTTAGGTCTTGTAACGTCACCGCTTCGTTTTTTATGATCATTTTTCCGGAGACATCTTTCAGGTTCAGGTTGTCATATACCACAGTGTTGGCTTTGGCTGTAATAGTACAGTCCAGGAATGCCGGAATCTTTACGGCGTCGCTTGTTGTCGTTGTTTTCTTAACTTCTTTGCCGTTCTTTTTAGTAGTGGTCGTTTTCGTGTCAGGAGCCATGAAATCGGCAACTAGCAACTTATTGGAATTCATATTGAAATTCCCCTTCAGCACCTGGTCTTTGAATATAAAGCCGTAAAAGTTATCCAGCGTGCCGGTAACCGAAATATCCGAACCGCCCGTTTTGGCATCAAAGCGGCTAAGTGTAATGCGGCTTGGATTGAAGGCTATATCCGCCTGGTTGATAACGATAGGTTTTGCCATGCCTTCACCGGAATAGTTGAATCCACTCAGGCTTAGGGTACCGTTATTCTGTATTTTTTCATACTGGCTCTTTTCTACAGCCTGCATGTCGAATTTCGTCTCTACATCGGCTTTCAGCATACCTGATAGCGGCATGTCCAGCTTCACGGGGTAGGCTTTCCCGAAATTGGTCAGGTTGATGGTCCCTTTCAGTTTGGCATCTACTAATGGGTTTTCCACAATATTCTTTATACTGGCGCTGGCATCAAAAACGTCCTGGTCAATACGGAACGACAGCTTGTCAAGGTTTACATAAGTATCATTCAGTTGCCCGGTCTCATTAATAATTTTCGTATCGATCACAATATTTTCCACTGATTTCGGAAGGTCAGGATATTTGAACGAAGCATTGTTTGAGGCTATCGCGATATTGAATTTCGGAACGCTATTGTCACCGTTCACGCCATTCACTTTTCCGTTAATAGTAAAGTCACCTTCTGTTTTCACGGCAGCAAGGTTACCCGAATACGCTTCCGGCACCAGGCCCAAAAAGTTCTTAAACGACGAAGTAGGTGTTTTAAAGGTAAGGTCAAACTGTTGGCCGGCTTCCACCATAGCAAGGCTTCCGTTGAATTCTAAAGGCAGTTGGTTGATCATTGCCTTATTGTCCTTAAACGTGTAAATGCTTTTCTCAAGGTCAAGCCCAAGCACCGCATCAAGGCTAAGTGTTACGTTGCGCATGTAGTTGGTCTTGTCCATATCTAGTGTAAGCTTTGCTGTAGTCTTGGTGTCAAGGTCTAGCTTGCTTGCCGCAAAATTTCCTTTGCCGGTATGGTTAAGGCTGTCGATAACCATTTTAATTTTCGAACGCTCATCGTAGTATTTAAAGCGAAGGTTCTCTATTTTATAATCCTGCACATTAAGCGCAAAAGGCTTGCTTTCTTTATCGTCGGAAGGCTTTTCGTCTTTATTTTTTAACGCAATATCAAAGTTGCCCACGCCATCTTTATTGAAAAGGATATTAATAACGCCGTCCTTAGTGCTTAACGATTCTATGTTCATAGCCTCGCCATCACCTTTGAACAGTTCTTTTATAGACATGTCAAGGTTCAGCTCGCCCATATAAACCAGCGTATCGCCTGCAAAAGGAGCTTTATTGATGATGCTTAGCTTATCAACAGTTACATTCGCTTTCGGGAAACTGCTGAAAAGGCTCAGGCTCACATCCTCGAAGGCCACAGTAGCATCCACCTGCTCATTGATAGCCTTAGCGATCATCTCTTTTATCTTGTTCTTAAAAAGGAATGGCGCTGCTGCCAGCGCGATAATGATAACCAGTAGGGTTATCCCGGTCCATTTCAGGATTTTCTTAACCATAATTCAATTTTGTAATATTTGCATTAAAGGTATTGCAACTGCTCCAATATTCAAAAAATAAAATAACCACATAGTTATGTCAGGATAGCTATGTGGTTAAATTTTAAGCAGTCGTATGTATGATAACGCGTTTACCTGATGTTTATTTCATAAGGCATGATCGCCTGTGTTCCCCTCAGCTGGCTCACACGCCTCAGGCGCTCTATCATCTGGTAGTTTTGCTCGCCAACTTCTTCTTTAATGAACTCTTCTTTCGTTTTGGCGAATGGCATCCCGCTAAGGCCGGCAAATAGCTTTTCGAAAGTCATTTCATATTCCGGGAAGTTAACGGTGTTGTACGTTTTTATTTTGGCAAGCTTCGCGGCATATTTTATAGCATCATCCATACCGCCTATCTCGTCTACAAGGCCGTTTTTCAAAGCCTCGCTACCAGTCCATACACGGCCCTGGGCAATAGAATCTACTTCTTCAAAACTCATTTTTCGGCCTGCCGCCACACGGTTTACAAACGTAGTGTAGACCCTTTCGATGCTCTGCTGTATTACCTCGCGGGTATTATCCTGCAATGGCGTAAACAGGCTGTACCCCGATGCATTGCTGTGCGTGCTTACCTGCTCGGTATGTACTCCGATCCTGTTTGAAAGTTCTGAGAAATTTGGCAATACACCAAATACACCTATCGAGCCTGTAATGGTGCCCGGCTCGGCAAATATCCTGTTGGCGTTGCACGAAATATAATACCCACCGGATGCCGCATAGTTACCCATAGATACCACTACCGGTTTTTTCTTTTTGGCTAGCTCAATTTCCCTCCATATAAGCTCTGATGTCAGTGCGCTTCCACCCGGGGAGTTTACGCGGAGCACGATCGCTTTCACGTTGTCATCTTCAAGTGCCGCCTTAAACGATTCCCTCATCGGATCTTCGCCAATGGATGTCAGCCCGCCTTCGCCGCCGGTAATTTCCCCCTGCGCATAAATGATGGCAATATCGTCTTTAGCACCCGACATTAAGCCGTCTAGTGCAGTAGCGTCTACATAATCCAGTATGTCAACTGAGTTGTAATCCTCGTCTTTCTTTACTTTCAGTGCTTTTTTGATGCCGCTGTGGTATTCATCCTCATAGCCTATCTTGTCGATTAGCTTGTTCTCCTTTGCCATTTCAGGCGTACGGCCTTTAAGGTTTTCGGCAATGCTGTTGATGCTGTCTAACGGTATGTTACGGCTTTTCGAAATATCTTCCGACACCGATGCCCAAATAGATGTAAGCATTGCTGTAATTTGCTCCCTGTTGGCAGGGCTCATTTCGTTGGCAAGGAACGGTTCAACCGCGCTTTTGTATTTGCCATGGCGGATCACTTCCATTTTGACGCCTGTTTTTTCCTGTAGGTCCTTAAAGAACATTACCTCAGACGATAATCCTTTGAAATCCACCTCGCCCACAGGGTTCAGGTACAAGGTGTCGGCAACCGAATTTAGATAGTAATCGGTTTGCGTATAATTATCAGAATAGGCTACAACAAATTTGCCCGATTTCTTGAAATCATCCAGTTGGTCCCTTAGCGATTTTATCTGCGCTATACCCAGCGTGGTCATGCCATTGGTTATAGAAATACCTTTGATGCGGTCGTCTTTCTTGGCTGAATTTATAGCTTTCAGAACATCCGACAGGCCTTCGTGGGGCTCAGAATTCAGGAAGCTGTATTCGTCGTTATAAAATGTTCCCGAGTAATCTTCGGTCACTTTGCTCAGGTCAAGCTCTATTACCGAGTTATCTTTTACCTGTACGGTGTTTTTATCACCACCACTGCCCACGGCAATGCCTATGATAAGGATAAATATAAAGAACAGGAAACAGAAAAGGAAAAGGCCTGTAAGCGTGGCCAGCAGCATTTTAAAAAATGAAGGCCCGGTTTTCACGGGTTTATAAGGATAATGCTGATTTGGATTAGTGTCCATAAAAATTAATATTTACTTTTTATATATAAGTAGCAAAAGTAAGCAATATGTTACAAAGCAACAGGGGATAAAAGCATTAGGAGTGTTTAGCCACGAATTACACAAATTTTCACAAATTTTTATTTTGTTTTCGCTAAGTTGAGAGGCAAGTAAATTCAACACTGGCAAATTGGTGGAAATTCGTGTAATTCGTGGCTTATTTTTTATGACGCGTTTACCTTCTTTTTCCTGTGATTACCATATTATGCTCTAAAAGAATTAGTGAAATTAGTGGCTAAGGCTTCCTTCATCAAATTTATCAACAACCGGCAATTGCATTTGAATGTTTGTTTACTTTGCAGCCTATGAGATTCCAAAACACCGCCATCTTATCGCTGGGCAGCAATATGGGCAACAGGCTCGATAACCTGCAATGGGCCATCAACGCCATTCATACTAAAATTGCCACGGTAACAGCCGTTTCGGGTATTTACGAAAACCCGGCTTTCGGCTTTCAAGGTGATGATTTCTACAATTGTGCCATTGCTGTGAATACCTCCAAAACCGCACCGCAATTGCTCAGTGAGTTGCTTGCTGCAGAACTGGAGGGAGGGAGGACCCGCAGCGCTACCGAAAGGCACACTTCCCGTACCATCGATATTGATATTATCTCCTTTAATAGTGAAGTCATTAATGAGGAGCACCTGCACATACCGCATCCGCGGATGCACCTGCGCAATTTTGTATTGTACCCGTTGCGCGACGTGGCACCCGGATGGATGCACCCCGAACTAAAACTGGATGTCAATGCCCTGATAGCACAAAGCGGCGATACCGGCCGGTGCGAATTCGTGATGCAGCTTCCGGCACCGTTGGCAGATTTCCATCCGCATACATTCAATTATATTGCTATAGAAGGGAATATAGGCGCGGGAAAGACCAGCCTTGCCGGTAAAATTTCGGAAGATTTTAATGCCAAGCTGATACTGGAGCGTTTTGCCGACAACCCATTCCTGCCAAAATTCTACAAAGACCAGAGCCGTTACGCGTTTTCTCTCGAAATGTCCTTCCTGGCCGACCGTTACCAGCAACTGACCGACGACCTTGCGCAATTCGACCTGTTCCGCGATTTCGTTGTCGCCGACTACCA
The DNA here is from genome assembly GCF_038289855.1 of Flavobacterium arundinis. Lineage (NCBI taxonomy): Bacteria > Pseudomonadati > Bacteroidota > Flavobacteriia > Flavobacteriales > Flavobacteriaceae > Flavobacterium > Flavobacterium arundinis. Next base: position 439,195 of record NZ_JBBYHR010000002.1, on the reverse strand, counting down.
TATCTTCAAATCGCTTATCTTTTCAAAAGTCACTTTAAGCGAAGACGAATACCGCCTGTACCGCAAACTGTTCGATATCATGTATAAAGAAATGCGCAGGCCGGGACTGTATGTTTACCTCTACCAAAATACCGAAATGCTGCTCCACCATATCAGGCAGCGAGGCCGCAGCTATGAGCAGGACATCAAGGGCGAATACCTCGAAAGCATCAACCAGGGCTACCTCGATTATATCAAATCGCAGGCAGACCTCAACGTACTCATCATCGATGTAACCGACCGCGATTTTGTAAACAAACAGGAAGACTATATCTGGCTTTTGGAACAGATAAACGCAAAAGTAATTTAAGTAATTTGGGCGTGCCGGCTACTCCCGATAGCTATCGGGACTACGCCGTCGGGCCATCCGCTGTATCTGTTTCGTGCCTCCGCAGGATGCCGCTCCTGTCCCTCACGCGGGCCTCACCCCCAGCCCCTCTCCGAAGGAGAGGGGAGAAGCTACACTCAAACCGAATAATAAGTCTGAGTAAGCACGTCTTCGCTCCCCTATCCTTCGGAGAGGGGCTGGGGGTGAGGTCGGTAATAAAACCATTTTTTATATATTTACAAATCAACTATTATTATAAAACCATGGAAGAAAGAAAACCCGACGAATACTCTGAAGCAGGAAACCCGATATACAAATACGAACCTCTTGATCGCGAAATTGAAGCCGTTTCAGGCGACCCCAATGTAATTGAATATATCGACGCGCATCTGGAACAATTTTTCAATGACGAAGATGTGACTGTTTTCCACGAAATTATTTCCGATAAGGTACATGTCGATATCTACATGATAAGAGGCGGTGAACAGCGTGACTATAACATCCTGATGACATCCGGTATGAGCAGCCTCCCGATGAACGTACCCGAAGGCAGGGAAGACCTTGCGTATGCCGAGGTAGTCGCGCTATTGCCAAAAGACTGGCCGCTCACACAGGAAGCTTTCGAGAATGAAGATAATTACTGGCCCATCCGTCAGTTGAAAACACTTGCCCGCTTCCCGCATTTATACGGTACGTGGGTTGGCGAAGGCCATACTATTGCCAATGGTAATCCCCCACAGCGTATGTCACCTAATTGTGCTTTCGAAGGCGTAATCCTGCTTCCCGGGTTTGTGCTTCCGGAAGAATTTAACACGATCGACACCGGCGATAAAGTAATAAACATCCTTACCATGATTCCGCTTTATGCTAATGAAATGGATTTCAAGCTAAAAAAAGGAGCCAGTGCCCTCATGCCCCTTTTCGATAAGTATAATGTTGGAGATGTCATCAATATCAACAGAAGGGATACCTGCAAAAGGAAATTCGGGTTGTTTTAAAAAATGTACAAATACATAGTATTCGATTTTGACGGCACACTGGTCGATTCGCGGGGAATATTCCTGATGCTGTACAACGAACTTGCCACAAAGCACGGCTATACGCAAATGACGAGCGAAAATTTAGAACAGTTGCGCGGCCTCAGCATTAGCGAACGCTGCAAAATTCTTAAGGTGCCGTTGTATAAACTGCCTTTCCTTGCTGCGGAAATAATCAAAAAGTATAAAGCTTCTATCCCTGCATTGCAATTCAATGTGGGTATAAAGGAAATGCTAGAATCGATGGCGGCAGGAGGGATGCCCTATGCAGTGCTTTCATCCAATTCCAAAAGCAACATACAGGAGTTCTTTGCACTTCAGGGAATTGCTGTTACTGACATTTATACTTCGGGAAAAATTTTCGGTAAGGATACAATGCTCAAAAAATTCCTGAAAGATAAAAGCCTTACAGCGTCGGAAATTCTGTACTTAGGCGATGAGGCCCGCGATATCATTGCCTGCAAAAAAGCCGGTGTAAAAATTGCCTGGGTAATCTGGGGCTACGATTCGTATGCCGCCATACAAAGCCATTCACCGGATTATATTATCAATCATCCGTCGGAACTACTGAATCTGATTTTACGACAAGAGTAAGCACGTCTGGCTCCCTCTCCTTCGGGAGAGGGTCGGGGAGAGGCCCCTATCGCAACAAACTAAAATGCCCTTTTATTTCCGGTATACTATTATCCAGTTTTATCACATACCAATAGTCTGTAGCAGGCAGTCGGTATCCGTTAAAGGTGCCATCCCAGCCCCTGTTCCTCCTGTTCAGTACTGTTATCAGCTTGCCATAACGGTCAAAAATATCAACAGTCAGCTCAGGGAACTGGTTTATTCCCCCCAGGGTAAACTCATCGTTTATAGTGTCTCCGTTCGGGGTAAAGAATTTAGGTACAACAAACACAAGGAACGTATAATCATCTTCGCCGCAGCCATTGGTCGAAACTGCAGACACCGTATGGTAGCCGTTTAGGAGATTGTTAAATTGCGGCGAATTCTGGTAAGGCCCGCCATCTATGGAATATTCATAATTTTCAGGGTCGTTATTAACCATAATCACAAGGGCATCGTCCGATTTTACACTTACGGTGCTGATAACCGGTGCAGTAAGCATGCTTACAGTAAATTCCTTTGTGGCGGTACACCCGTCGGGAGTGGTAACAACCACAGAGTAAACTCCTGCTGTGGTCACGGTTATTATTTGTGAAGTTTCAGCTGTCGACCACACATAGGTCATGCCCGTAACACCTGCATCCAGGTCAACATCTCCACCTTCACAGAAAAGTACGCGCTCATCACCTCCAACTGCGGGCAGGGGATGGTAGAAAACAGTAACAGCTTCACGCGTTGCAGAAGAGCAGCCATTGTTCACCGCTTCGGCATAGAAAGTCCTGTCGCCTGTAATTACAGGGCTTTGTATGGAATTTCCGATGCCTACCAGGTGGCCACCTGTCGGGGCATCATACCAGTTTATGGTTCCGTCAGACGGTATTCCTTGAAGTGTTGCCCTAACCGGCCCGCATACATCCACGGTCGCGGTAACGGTTAGTGTTGGCAACGGCACTACCGTTGCTTCTATCGGGGTACGCGCTGCAGATACGCAGCCCCCCGGGCTCACCACTTCGGCGTAATAGGTAGTAGTTGCAGTAAGGACAGGTGTTGTAAAGCTCTGTCCTGTAGATAAAACAGGGCCTCCTGTTGCGGTCGCATACCAGTTGATGGTTCCCGAGGAAGGCACCGCACTTATAGTTGTCCTTCCTGTTTCGCATATAACTCCATTGGTAGTCGATGTTACGGTTGGCAGCGCATTTACGGTAACCGTTAGCGGCTGCCTGATGAGTGAAGTACATACGCTTACTGCCTCGGCATAAAAAGTTGTTGTTGCAGTAACAACCGGGCTGGTTATAGTATTTCCTGTGCCAATAGGCGTACCGCCCGTTGCTGTAGTATACCAGTTTACCGTGCCTGCCGATGGTGTGGCCTGTAGTGTTGCCGTTCCCGGGCCGCATAATGTTGGAGGCGTTGTAACGGTCACGGTCGGCGATGCGCTTATGGTGACACTAACTGCTTTTCGTGTTGTCGAAATACAGGTGCCGTTAGCGGCTTCTGCATAATAAGTCGTGCTGGCATTTATTGCAGGTGTGGTAAAGTTATTCCCCGTACCCACTGATGTCCCGCCGGTTGCGGTGGTATACCAGGTGATTGTTGCCCCTGCCGATGGTGCCGCCTGCAGGGTTGCAGTGCTTCCGGTACAGGTGGTTACAGGTGTAGTTACTGTAAGGGTTGGCAGCGGCGTTACCGTAACCAGTATGGAGGTACGAACAGCCGATGTACAGCCCTCTGGGCTAACCGCTTCGGCATAATAAGTCTTCGAGGCATTCAGTACAGGGGTTGTATAGCTGTTGCCTGTCCCTAATAGCGTACCGCCCGTTGCGGCATTGTACCAGTTGATGGTAGCAGGCGTTTGGGTGCTGACAGCGATAGTCGCTGCCTGCCCTGCACAAACCGTTACCGGGCTGGCGGAATTTATAGTGGGAAGTGCGTTTACCGTAACGGTAACAGGCTGCCTTGCAGAAATACAGGATCCGTTAGCTGCTTCGGCATAATAGGTTGTTGTAGTGCTGATCACAGGAGTAGTGTACGTTGTGCCTGTAGCAAGTACCGTTCCTCCGGTAGCTGTGGCATACCAGTTCACCACACCTACCGAAGGTGTTGCCTGTATAGTGGTGCTGCCCTGGCCGCATAATGGCGCAGGGGTTGTAACGGTCAGGGTAGGCAATGTGCTTACATTAACCGTTACAGCGCTACGGGCTGCAGAAGTACAGGTAGCGCTTACAGCTTCGGCGTAATAAATTGTATTGGCAGTAATGGCAGGTGTGGTAAAATTGCTGCCGGTGCCCACTAATGCCCCGCCTGTGGCTGTGGTATACCAATTAATTACTGCTCCCGCCGATGGTGTTGCCGTAAGGTTTGCCGGGCTTCCGGCACAGGTAGTTACCGGGGTAGTCACAGTAAGGGTTGGCAGCGCATTTACGGTAACCTGTGTTGAGGCACGAACGTCAGAGGTACATCCCTGGGCATTTACTGCTTCGGCATAATAGGACGCTGTTGTTGTAAGTACAGGTGTGGTAAAGCTGTTGCCTGTTCCTAAAAGCGTACCTCCTGTCAATGAATCATACCAGTTGATGGTAGCAGGGGTAGAGGTGCCCACCGAGATAGTAGCTGTCTGTCCGGCGCAAATGGATGCGGGGCTGGCTGAATTTATAACAGGGAGCGCGTTTACGGTAACGGTAGCTGGCTGCCTTGCGGCAGAAACACACGTTCCGTTCACGGCTTCGGCATAATAGGTGGTTGTAGCAGTAATTACAGGTGTGGTATAGCTTGTCCCCGTGGCAAGTATCGTGCCGCCGGTAGCTGCCGCATACCAGTTTACTACTCCGGCCGATGGTGTTGCCTGGATAGTTGCGCTGCCCTGTCCGCAAAGAGGGGCAGGCGCAGTTACAGCAACAGTTGGCTGGGGCGACGGTGTAACTGTTATCTCAACTCGCGTGGCCGAGACACAACCTGTCGAAGAGCTCACAGCCTCGGCAAAATAGGAGGTAGTGCTTGTTATAGCAGGAGTTGTAAAGCTGGTTCCTGTGCCCACAGATGTTCCGCCTGTAGCCACGGTATACCAGCGTACTGTTCCTGCCGATGGTGTGGCCTGTACAACTGCTGTGCTGCCCTGGCAAACGCTTACTGAAGGTGCGGTGGTCGTTATTGTCGGCAGTGCACTTATCGTTGCAGTTACCGGTGTGCGCGGTACTGTGGCGCAATTCCCTTCATAAGCGGTTGCATAATAGGTTGTTGACGATGTAATGACAGGTGTTGTAAAAGAAGTCCCTGTAGCCAACGGGGTTCCCCCTGTTGCACTTGTGTACCAATATACCGGCATGCTGTAGCTTGCCACTGCTGCCAGCGTAACCGTACCGCCGCCGCATCGTGAAGCAGGCGTGTTCGATGTTATTTTAGCAAAGCTGATAGTGGTACTTGCTGAGATATTCAGTACGGGATCGCCCGGCATACCTCCATATTCAACCACATAACCCTGTGCGGCATAGGCACCTGTTGTGTCGCCTGTAATCGAGAGGTCGTTCCAGGATCCGGGAACACCTATACCCGGAGCGGTAATATGCGCGTAATCTTCGTTGTTTTGGTTATTGGGCTCTCCGGTGTTCCAAAAGGCATATGTGGGGGAAGATCCCGCAGGGCCTCCATTCCAAAAAATTGTGCCTGCTTCCGGCCCGGTCTCCCAGCGCCATACGCCTTCTACTGCTGCATCGCTTCCGCCTATCCATCCGTTACCCGATGCCTGCAGGCCGCACAGGAGTGCTTCTTCCTGCGTGGTCAGCGTGGCAAGGTAGCCCTGCAATCCAAAGTAGGTGCTGGCCGCTGCGGCTGTTTTTGCGTTTGTCCATGTAATGCCCAGTAGGGGTACAAACATATAATAGTGGCCGGTAGAAGGAAGGTAATTCGCTGCGCCCACAGTTATAGAAAAATTACGTGTTCCTGTAGCATTGGCATTATTACTCGTGTACATAACATCTTCTACGGCAGAAATAAAATCGGCATAAGATGCACTGCCGCCAACGCCGTGCAATGTGAGTTTTCCTGTAGCTGCATTCCAGCTTGCAGAAATAGTAGGGTGCCCCGCCGGCAGCGATAGCAGGTCCTGCCCGTTTACATAGCCTGCCGATATCTGGATATAAATATTATCGGTACTGGAATCATCGGGATCGGTGATATTAAAGTCGGTTACAATAGGCATTGGAGTACCCGGGCAGTATACCTGGTTTCCGTCTGCGGTAACATATGGGGCTACATTCTGTGCTTTTAATGCAGAGGCCGGCAGGATGCAAAATAATAGGATTGCAAAAAACGATTGCGTAAAAGTATTCATCCTGTAAAAATTTAGCGTAAAATTATTCATTTCGTAAAAGTAGATAAATATACTAGTGCGTGCGGGTTGTATAGTTTTTTTGAAAGATATCCCACACTACAACGCCTGCACTTACCGAAATGTTGAGGGAATGTTTAGTTCCTAATTGCGGAATCTCTATTGCGCCGGTGCATTGTTGTACTGCTTCCTGGGCCACTCCCTTCACTTCATTGCCAAAAACGAGTGCATATTTCTTATTTTGTTGTGGTTCGAAATCATTTAGGTACACTGCACCTTCCACCTGCTCAACTGCCCAAACTTCGATATTTTGAGACTGTAGTGAAGCGATTACATCCAATACATTCTTTTGGTATTCCCAGGCAACAGTTTCTGTTGCGCCAAGGGCGGTTTTGTGTATTTCCTTATTCGGAGGCACCGCAGTGATCCCGCAGAGGTAAATTTTTTCGATAAGGAAAGCATCAGCTGTACGGAACACGGATCCTATATTGTGAAGGCTGCGTATGTCGTCCAGTACGAGTATTAGGGGAGTCTTTTCAGCTTCTTTAAAGTCGCCGATGCTCATCCGCCCCAACTCATCGTTGGCCAGTTTTCTCATGTAATTTTTTAGAATAGATAAAGGCAAAAGTAACATAAATAAAAGATTTAGGTAAACTTTAACGTTTTCGGGTGGTTTTATCTGGGGTTACTTGGGCGTGCCGCCTCCGCAGGCTATGGCGTCAGGCTGTACGCTATATCTGCCTTCGTTCCTCTGGCAGGATGCCGCTTCCATCCTTCACGCGAGCTACACTCATGCCGGTTATGCATGTCCCCGGCGATGCCCGGGGCTAATTTGTATAACTCTTTCAGGTTGAAGAATAGCAACCCCAACGGGGTTAAATATAGTAGCCCCGGGCACTGCCCGGGCAAATAAGGGTAATGTATTAAAAAGCCCTGTAGGGGCGTAACCATCTCATCCGAATGCGCACGCAACTACCCGGCACGAGTGTACTTCCGCGTGAGGGACAGGAGCGGCATCCTGACGAGGCACGAGGCAGATACAGCGGATGGCCCGGCCACTGCGTTGGATGAAGCCTGGGTGTGGCACGCCCAAATAAATAAACATCCAACTAAGGTTTGAGTAAGCAACCTTAAACGTTAAACCTGAAACCTTCAGAAGTTATCCACCATTTACAAACACTGTGCTTTACTTTTTTTTAATTTGAGTAAATTCGCCTCTTAATCAAACCCTACCCTTTACATTGGCATCAAAAGAAAAAATCGCGAAGGAAACCCCGTTAATGAAGCAATACAACGCCATCAAGGTGAAATATCCCGATGCATGCCTTCTGTTCAGAGTGGGTGATTTTTATGAAACCTTTGGTGAAGATGCCGTAAGGGCTGCGGGAATATTGGGTATTGTGCTGACCAAAAGGGGAGCGGGCAGCGAAACTGAAACAGCTCTGGCCGGGTTTCCGCACCACTCCTTAAATACGTACCTCCCAAAGCTGGTAAAAGCAGGGCTCCGTGTAGCGATATGCGACCAGCTGGAAGACCCGAAAATGACCAAGACTATCGTGAAGCGCGGCGTGACCGAACTGGTTACCCCCGGCGTATCGATGAACGATGAGGTTCTGCACTCCAAGTCGAATAACTTTCTGGCATCGGTATATTTCGGGCGAAAGAACATGGGGATATCGTTCCTTGATGTTTCTACCGGCGAATTCCTTACCGCACAGGGCAATGAGGAATATATCGATAAGCTGCTACAGAACTTTAGCCCGAGCGAAGTGCTTGTTCCAAAGAATGAGAAAACCAACTTCCGCGATACTTTTGGCGATGACTACCATACTTTTTTCCTGGAGGACTGGGTATATAAAGAAGATTATGCATTCGATAGCCTGACAGCGCACTTTGGTACCAACTCGCTCAAAGGCTTTGGGGTAGAGGAATTGCAGGAAGGCATCATAGCATCAGGAGCTGTGTTGTATTACCTTTCGGAAACGCAGCATAACAAAGTGCAGCACATCACGGCCATCCAACGCATTGCCGAAGATGCTTATGTGTGGATGGACCGCTTTACCATACGGAACCTCGAGCTGTACCAAAGCCCGAACGTGAATGCTGTAACATTACTCGATGTGATCGACCGCACGCTTTCGCCGATGGGGAGCAGGCTACTGAAACGCTGGCTTGCACTTCCGCTAAAAGATGCCAACAAAATAAGGGCGCGCCATGAAGTCGTGGCTTACCTTAAAGAAAATAAGAATACGCTGCAAAAGATACAGCAGCAGATAAAACAGATATCCGACCTGGAAAGGCTGATTTCGAAAATAGCTACCGGGAAAGTGTCGCCCCGCGAAGTAGTTTACCTGAAAGATTCATTGGATGCTATCGTGCCTATAAAGCAATTGGCGCTGGAAAGTAAAAACGAGGCCCTTAAAGCCATTGGCGACAGCCTGCATGCCTGCGAACTCCTTCGTGAAAAGATAAAAACAACGCTCAACCCCGAAGCCCCGGTTGCCATCAGCAAAGGTAACGCCATTGCAAAGGGCATCCACCCGGAACTGGATGAGCTTCGTGCGATTGCTTATTCCGGCAAAGAATATTTGGAGGGGATAGAAAAGCGGGAATCAGCGCAGACAGGCATATCGTCATTAAAAATATCCTTTAATAATGTTTTCGGGTATTATATAGAGGTACGCAATACCCACAAAGACAAGGTGCCTGCCGAATGGATCAGGAAGCAGACCCTCGTGAATGCCGAGCGTTACATTACCGAAGAGCTGAAAGAATACGAAACCAAGATACTGGGCGCGGAAGAGAAGATACATCATTTGGAAACACAGTTGTTCGACCAGCTTGTCGTGTGGATAGCCACCTATATAAAACCCGTACAGCTCAACGCCAGCCTTGTTGCCCAGATGGACTGCCTCGCCTCCTTCACGCAGCTTGCTATTGAAAATAAATACGTTTGCCCGGAGATAGATGACAGCTTTGAGCTGGACATCAGGAACGGCCGCCACCCGGTTATCGAAAAACAGCTTCCTGTCGGTACGCCTTATATTGCCAATGATGTATTCCTCGACCGCTCCCAGCAGCAGATCATCATGATCACGGGGCCAAACATGTCGGGTAAGTCGGCAATCCTTCGCCAAACAGCGCTCATCGTCCTTCTTGCGCAAATGGGAAGCTTTGTGCCCGCCGAAAGCGTGCGCATGGGGACGGTCGATAAGATATTCACAAGGGTAGGGGCATCGGACAATATTTCGATGGGCGAATCGACCTTTATGGTAGAGATGAATGAGACCGCCAGCATCCTGAACAATCTCTCTGACCGCAGCCTGATATTGCTTGACGAAATAGGTCGTGGTACAAGTACGTATGACGGTATCTCTATCGCCTGGGCTATTGCCGAATTCCTGCACGAGCACCCTGCACAGCCGAAAACACTTTTTGCAACCCACTACCACGAGCTGAATGAGATGCAGGACATCTTCGACAGGATACAGAATTATAACGTATCAGTAAAAGAGCTCAAGGATACGGTGCTGTTTATCCGTAAGCTGGTTAAGGGAGGCTCCGCCCACAGTTTTGGTATCCACGTGGCCAAAATGGCGGGAATGCCCCAAACGGTTATCCAGAAAGCGCAAAAAATGCTGAAGAAACTGGAGAAGAACCATTCGGGAGAAGCGCTCGGCAATATGAAGGCTGTAGCCAAAGATGAATTACAATTAAGTTTCTTTAATCTCGACGATCCATTATTGGAAGAGATAAAGGAAGAGATCATGAATATTGATATCAATACGCTTACACCGGTAGAGGCGCTTATGAAGCTGAATGAGATTAAAAGGATGTTGGTGAAGTAGGCCTCACCCCAACCCTCTCCGAAGGAGAGGGGGCAGCTACACTCATTCATAAACTTTGGAGCAATAAAGACTTTGCGCTACTTTGTGTCTTCTTTGCGAACCTTTGTGGAATGCTTCAAAAAAACTTTTCATTTTAAGCCAAACGTTATCAGAAAGTTATCTTTTTTAGTGAATTTTTTTTCAAAAAAGCCTTGCGAAATTCAATTTATGTACTACATTTGCAACCGCAATACTGAACTAAAGAACGGTAATTGACATAATGCGAAAATAGCTCAGTTGGTAGAGCGCCACCTTGCCAAGGTGGAGGTCGCGGGTTCGAATCCCGTTTTTCGCTCAACCTTTTTAAGCTCGAGTGGTGGAATCGGTAGACACGCTGGACTTAAAATCCAGTGGGCAGTAATGCCCGTGTGGGTTCAAGTCCCACCTTGAGTACACAGTACAAAGCCTCAACATTGTTGAGGCTTTTTTTATGGCTAAACCGGAATGGAATTAGCGTCCGGTACCTTTTGCAGGCGGAGAATCTATCTATAATTCCGGTACTTCATTTCTCGTCATTGCCATTAAATCCTGTTCTTCTTCTTTGAGGCTATCTCTGTAATTGTAAAGCTGCTCCCGTCATCAAATTCCTGCCTTCCGTATACTATACAATATTAATGGTCCTTTAGTTGCTTAATTAGTAATTTCCATGAAATTGTTTAGTCGGACGCTATCATACGAACCCATTGGCTGTAAACAAAAAAAAGCCCTTCGCATTGCGAAAGGCTTCTTTGATACTTTAATCTTGCAGATCTTAGTGAGCAGCAGGAGTAGTAGTTTCAGTTTTAACTGTAGTTGAGTCAGTTTTAACTGTAGCTGAGTCAGTAGTTGCAGGAGCAGTTTCTTCAACAGCAGGAGTTTCAACAGTAGTCTCAGTTGTAGTTTCAGTTTCAGTTTCTTTAGCTGCATCTTTACAAGAAACAACACTCATCATAGCTACTAGCGCAAGGCTCAATACGATTTTTTTCATCTTACTAAATTATAAAGGTTAATTATTAATTCGGGGCAAAGATATAAATTTTTTGACATCTCAAAATATTTATATCAAATTTTTTTATAACGGTTTTAGCGGTTGAAATTCAATGTTTTAATATATCGTTTTCGTGCCTAAAGGCTTATTTTTGCTGTGGTTAATGCCGGTAAAACAGCAGTTTGGTATTTTATCAATAAACTGCTGTTAGGACTGCTGAAGTATAACAGTCTATTTTTTCTTCGCATTTACTATTTTCATCTCGTCAACCAGGTGTTTTGCGCCGGCGTATTTATCGATAATGAACAGCACATAGCGGATATCTACCATAATATTCCTGCAGATGGAAGGATCATAATGAATGTCGCTCATGGTCCCTTCCCACACACGGTCGAAATTCAGGCCGATAAGGTTACCTTTAGCATCAATTGCAGGGCTGCCGGAGTTTCCGCCTGTGGTGTGGTTAGTTCCTATAAAACATACGGGCATCCTGCCTTTTTCGCCATAACGGCCATAATCTTTCTTGTTATAAAGATCGATCAGTTTGGCAGGGACATCAAATTCATAATCACCCGGCACATATTTTTCGATAACACCGTCCAGGTAGGTTACCGGCTGGTAATAAGTCGCATCCCTTGGCTCATAACCGTTTACTTTACCATAGGTTACACGTAGTGTGCTGTTGGCATCAGGGAATATCCTCGCGTCTTTCGGGCTCAGTTCGAGGATGCCTTTCATATAGGTGCGTTGCAGCGAAGCGATCCTTAAATTGATTTCGTCATATTTTGGCCCTACCTTATCGGCATAAGCTGCCGCCATGGCTTTTACAAGCCTGAAGCCGTTGTCGGCATTCAGCTTTTCGATAACGGCCTTCCGGTCACCGCTCAAAAGTTCTTTAACTCCTTCATAGGATGTAAGTTTTGAGGTTCCGTAAACCGATGCGGTAAGCGCCTTATAATCGGCGCCTATAACTTCCTGCGGAAGGAATTGCTTAGGCGACTTCGTTGCGTAAAGTGCGATCAGCTGCTCGAATACTTTTTCATCCACATTTTTGTTGAAGTCTTTATATGTCTCTTCAAGCGCGGCAATGGTATTGTTGCGGCGATCATTGAAAGCCTGCTCTCCCTTCGCCTGCTCCAATTGGAAAAGCCTGTAACCGCTGGTAAGGAGTTCGGTATTGCGCATTGCCACTTCCATAAAATAATCACGTGCCAGGGAATAGGGCTCTATCTCTTTGTAGTTCTTCTCAAAGTCAATGAACAAGTTGCCATATTCAGCCTGTTTTCCGGCTTTGGCTATCTTCGCCAGGAAGTCCTTCTCAAAAGCTTTTTTAATTGCTACGGCATTACTTTTCTTCAGTCCCTGCGTTTCACCAATCCATTTTTTCCAGTAGTTGGCAATGCTGGCATATTTAGCGGCATACTGTATTTTTATTGCCTGGTCTTTACGCATAAAGCCATCAGCTACTTTTAGCGCAGCATCGCGTACTTCTATCTTGGCCGGGTTCAGCACGTTCACGATCTGCTCTACCGCCACTGCCGGAAGGTACTCTGTGGTGCGTCCCGGATAACCGAATACAAGTGTAAAATCGTCTTCTTTAACGCCTCCCAAAGAGATCGGAAAGAAGTGCTTTGGCGTATAAGGTACATTGTCTTTAGAATATTCGGCAGGCTTATTGTCCTTATTGGCATAGATGCGGAAAAGCGAAAAATCGCCGGTATGCCTTGGCCAAACCCAGTTGTCGGTATCCGACCCAAACTTCCCTATTGAGGAAGGCGGCGCACCTACAAGGCGGATATCTTTAAATGTTTCGGTAACAAAGCGCATATATTGGTTGCCTTCATAAAAGTTACGGATACTGTTTTCCTGCCACGATTCTTTAGGAAGCGATTTGGTAAGCGCTGCAATGTTTTCCTGTATTTTTTTCTGCCTGTCTTTTTCGGAAGTGATCGCCTCTGTACCTTCCAGCACTTGTTTGGTCACATCGTCAATACTAACAATGAAGGTTACAACAACACCCGGGTTGGGCAGCTCTTCCGCCAGGCTCATTGCCCAAAAGCCATTGGTGATGTAATCGTGTTCCAGGGTAGAGTGGGCCTGTATCTCGCCAAAACCGCAATGGTGGTTAGTAAGCAGCAACCCTTTTGATGAAATGACCTCCGAAGTACACCCACCGTTGAATTGCGGTACGGCATCTTTAAGGCTCGAATGGTTTACGGCATAAATGTCGTCGGCAGACATTTTCATGCCCAGGCTTTTCATTTCGTTTTCGTTCATCCCTTTAAGGAGCGATGGTATCCACATGCCGCCCTGCTGCGCAAAGGCAGGAAGGGTGAGCAAAAGTACCAGTAAGCGTAATAGTTTCATAGTTTGTTCAGTTTGAGGCGCAAGTTAAATAATTATTGCCGATTACTATTCCCTGCCATTTTAAAAAACGAATATTCTGTTTCTCTTGTCGAATATTTCCTGTTTTACGACAAATATTCATCAGTGAAAAATAGTGCAGGACTTTGATATATATTTGATCCCGGAATGGGCCATTAACCAATAATTCATTCACAAATTAAAGACATTATGAAAAACAAAGTATTTTTAGTAACCGCTTTAGCGGCATTGGCACTCACAACCTATAGCTGTAAAGGCGACAAAGCCGCAGAAGGTAAGGCAACTGAAGCAGAAGCAACATCAGAAACACCGGCAGCAGAGGACAAGCCATTGGTAGGGTCTGAATTTGTTGACCTTGACCTGAGCAGTGAGGGTATTCCAATCATCCTGAAAGCGCCAAAAGATGCCAAAATAATTAAAAGCACTACCGAAGGCGAACTTTTCGTGTACGGAGGCAAAAGGTTCAAACTGACTGTTTCGAAAAGGGATGGAACTGCTGAAAACAGCGTTGGTATGATTAAGGAATTACAGGCAGACAAAGAACTGAATCCAAGTTTCGATAAAATTACGGATGACAAGCCTACTGCATTCATGAAAGCTGATACTAAAGGAAAACTTTCATTCACCGTTGGTATTACTACAGGCGAGAGCAGCGTGATTATACAGGAAGGAATGGGCTTTGACCAGTCTCCTGATCAGTTTACCGACTATACTAACGACGACATCAACCTGATGTACGATGCTGCAAATACAGCTGTCGCTAAATAATTACCCAATACATTTTAGGAACTAAGCAGCTTTCGGGCTGCTTTTTTGTGTTTTAAAATTGCCGGGATAACTGGATGGTGATCGTGTAAGAAATCAAATCCATAAATTTAGTCTGATCTCATTCAGAATATCGCAAATCGTTGCGTTCAATTTTTTTATTTAGAAACCTTTAACATTTGAATTTCTATTTTTGTAGCTAAACCTTTTTCCAACCGAATGAAGCTGCTTATTGTAGAAGACGAACCCAACCTGCTGTCCATCATCAGGAAAGGCCTTTCCGAGCGGAACCACGATGTGAGCGCCGCCCTCGACGGGACAACGGCATTGCAGCTATTGGAAAACAACAGCTTTGATGTGGTTGTCCTCGATGTAATGCTGCCGGATATCAATGGTATCGAGATATGCCGCCGCCTCCGTGCTGCCGGTAATTTTGTTCCTATACTAATGCTCACGGCTTTGGACAGCAGCGAAAATATAGTTTCGGGGCTCAACTCCGGGGCGGATGATTATATGGCCAAGCCTTTTAAGTTCACCGAGCTTGAGGCACGCATCAACGCATTGGCGCGAAGGGTAGGGCAGGCACAAAAACCATCTGAAATTATAGAAGTAGATGACCTTATAATAGACCTTAATGCCAAATCAGTGACACGGGCGGGCGATGCCATACAGCTAACCGCAAAAGAGTTTCTGCTGCTGTATTACCTGGCGAAGAATTCGGGCATGATACTTTCGAGGGAAAAGATACTCGATAATGTATGGAACATCAATTTCGACATGAATACTAATGTTGTGGATGTGTATATCAATTATCTTCGCAAAAAGATAGACAAACCCTACGATAACAAGCTTATCCATACGATAAAGGGGCTTGGATACGTAATAAAGCCATAATATGCAGATAAGGAAGAAGATAACCATAACCTACGTAGCCCTCTCGGTTGTCAGTACGCTGCTGCTGTGCTTTGTGGTGTTCTTTCTTTTCCAGCAGAATAACCGCTATTATTTCCTGAAAAGGCTGCAGGACAGGGCTAAAATAGTAGCTTCGATACACTACCAGAACGACCCGCTTAAATCGAAATATTTTCGCGAGTTCAAAGCCAACGGGCTGGAAGAGATGATCAACGAGAAAGACTATGTGCTGCGTGTAAATGGCGCCAACTCCTTTGAATATAATACCGAGTTGCACCTGTCACCCGATTTTTACGAGAGTGTGCTGAAGGACAAGTCAGGCTGGGAACAGGAAGGGCACCAATATTATTATGCGCAGCTATTTAATGAGGGAAACAACCAGTACATGGTTATCGTTACGGCACGGGACAGGCGCGGGAATACTACAAGCCTTTATCTTACGCGAATTATGATATTTGGCGGCATGGCCTTTGTAATACTGGCCTATTTTCTCGGGCGGTTCCTGGCGCGGCGGGTCATCAACCCCGTGGCAAGGATCACGAAAGAAGTAAACCGTATAAGCGCCTCCAACCTTCACAACCGGCTGCCGCTAACGGGTACCGAAGATTCAGATGAAATAGCTGCTCTTACCCGCACGTTTAACGATATGCTGGACAGGCTTGAAACCTCCTTCGAGATACAGGCCAATTTTATTAATAATGCGTCGCACGAACTGAAAACCCCTATCGCCACCATAATGGCAGAAGCTGAGATCACATTGCTTAAAGAACGTTCGGCAGAAGAATACAGTAGTGCGCTGGAAAGCATAGGCAGGCAGGCCACGCGCCTTTCCAACCTCACCGGAAGCCTCCTGAAACTTACCCAGACGGGCTATGACGGGCAGAAGCAGGTGCAGGATGTGGCCCGTATCGACGAGTTGCTTATGGATGTGAAAAGCGACCTTGACAGGCTGTACCCTGACAACCGTATAAGCATTATACTAAGCAATATGCCCGAAGATGACACGCTCCTGATACTGCCCTGCAACAAGCCGCTGCTCGAGCTGGCAATAGGAAACATCATTGCTAATGGCGTAAAATATTCGGATAACAGCGAAGTGTTTGTCGCCCTTACAGCAGATACTAATAGTATCAAAGTTGTAATTACAGATATCGGTATTGGTATACCGCCAGAAGATGTGCCTTATTTGTACGAACCGTTCTTCAGGGGAAAAAAAGCGTCGCGCTATACGGGTTACGGGCTTGGGCTGCCATTGGCCATGAAGATTATCCGGATGCACAACGGCGAGCTTGCGGTTCAATCCGAGCCTGACAAGGGTACTGTAGTTACGATAACCTTCAGCAGGTCCAACATTAAAAATTCTAATGTTAGATCTTAGGATTTTCTAATCTTATTTTAAATTCCCTCTAATTTAAGGGTTGTTGCTTTGCAGTATAAACTTTAAAAAGTAATACTATGAAAAGCATCCTCATTCCTACAGTACTTGAAAATGATACGCTGCATGCGATAGATATCGCTATTAAGCACGCTAAGGGAAAAAGCTGCACCATAGTATTGCTTACCCTGACAGAAACGCCCGATGCCGGTTCGGCTGTACAGTTCTTAAGGAAAACAAGAAAGGCTTTCACACAGGCACAGCTGGAATTGCTGAATGAATGCTACAACGCGGTAGCTTTATCGGCTAACTGCAGGCTGGAAGTCCATCACCAGTATGGCCTTTCGGCTGCAGTGTTGCGAAACCTCCTGGAATACCTAGGCACCGATATTATTATCCTTTCGCCCTCTTATAAATCCGAAAGGAAAAAGATCCACACGAATTTCTGCAAACTGGCCGGTACCTGCAAAAAGCCCATCCTCCATCTCGGCAATGGGTGCGGCCAGATGGCTTTTAATAAAGCGCTTTATATCGAACGGAACAATGCACAAATTGATATAAAAGATTTGCAGCAGCTGGTAAACACGCAGTTCGACTTCAAGATTGTTAGCCAGGCAACACTCACAGAAGGATATGGTCAGGAAGGTTTTGCACCTTTTGTAAATGAAGCCATAGAAAGGAACGGCATAGACCTGCTGATAGAAACACGCAAGTCGAAAAAGGCGATGATGCCGGAAAACAGAATGAACAATGATGCTTTCGGGCTGCCGGTGCTGTCAATACACGAAGAGGCGGCAAGAGTGTGATTTTAATTTAAAACGAGACAATTATGTTGTTAAAGAAAAGAATACCAATGAAATATGTGTTGGGCAAGATCAAAGTTGAACTTGCACTGGTGGTAGCCTACACGGTAGTGTTTGAGGTTATACACCATTTTTACCATGCATTTTCTATAGATATCCCCATTGCGGTGCCCACGATAATAGGTACTATAATATCGCTGTTGCTGGCTTTCAAATCAAACCAGGCGTATGACCGGTGGTGGGAGGCACGCATTGTTTGGGGTGGTATAGTGAACGATTCCCGCTCGCTGCTCCGCCAGGTAATCAGCTTTTACAAAGACCCCGATTTTTCGACCGAGGCGCACGACTACAAGGAGCGGTTTGCCAAAAGGCAGTCGGGATGGTGCTATGCCCTGGCGCAGTCCCTTCGCGGAAAAGATCCTTACAAGCCACTGTCCGGCCTGCTGAACGAAAAAGAGATGCGCTTTGTGAAAAATCATAAACATGTGCCTAATGCGATACTGATGCTTCATGCCAAAGAAATCAGGAGGGCGAAAGATGAAGGTATGCTAAATACCTACCAGCAGGTAGAAATAGACAATACGCTCACAAGGCTTTGTGACTCGATGGGTAAATGCGAGCGCATTAAGAATACCATATTCCCAACTACTTACAGCTTGTACATCCGCTTTACGCTATGCCTTTTCATATTGCTGCTGCCCTTTAGCCTGACCGATTTCCTTGGCTGGATGCAGATACCGGTAGTAGCAACTATAGCTGCCGCATGTTTCCTTATCGAAAAAATGGCGATACACCTTCAGGACCCGTTTGACAACAGGCCGACCGATACGCCGATGATAACCATATCCTGCGCTATTGAAAAGAACCTGATGCAGATGGTATACGAGTATCGCGACGAATTTGACGAAGAGGCTTTACCACAGGTAACGCGCCACATAGAACCTGTGAAGAATGCATATTTTGTTTTGTAATCCTGTTTTATTTTAACTCGGGGGCTGTCTCAAAAAACAGCCCCTTTTTTATTGACACTAAAATTTATATATTCACAGGTTAAAACGATCAGTCGATGTTTACCGAAATTATTGCGCATATCAGTAAATTTATCACCCTTACAACGGCGGAGGAAGAACTGCTAACGTCTTACCTTTCTATAAAAGAGGTGAAAAAGAAAGAGCACCTTCTGCGTGAAGGCGAAGTGTGCCAGGAGAATTATTTCGTGATAAAAGGCTTGATAAGAATGTACCTTATCACACCAAAGGGTGTGGAGCAGGTGATACAATTCGGCATCGAGAACTGGTGGATAACAGAATATAACAGCTACAAGAGCGGCCAGCCGTCGGGGTTTTACCTGCAGGCTATTGAGAATGCGACTGTAGTTGCGATCAACAGGAATGTTCAGGAAGAACTCTTCGAAAAGATTCCGCAACTGGAGAAGTACTTCAGGCAGGTTCTCGAAAGGGCGTATTCGGCACAACTCACCCGCATCCATTATATTTTTAACCTTACCGGCGAAGAGCAGTACCGGCTTATGCTGCAAAAATATCCCGCATTTGTTCAGCGCGTGCCCCAATATATGCTGGCGTCTTTTCTAGGTATTACACCTGAATTCCTGAGTATGCTGCGGGCAAAGAAGTGATAATTAAAATATCTGCTAATTCTGCTTTGCTGAAAAACTTTGCAACTTTGCAACTTTGTGAAACAACTCTTTCTTAAACTACCTTAAGTTTTTTGTCCTCTCCATGAATGAACTTTGTCCTGTAATAGTAAAACAATTTAATCATGGACAAAAGAATGAACCTGTTCGAAACTGAACCCGAAGGCTATAAAATGATGATGGCATTTGAAAAATACATCGCAGGAACCGGGCTTTCAAAAAATCATTACGAACTTATCAAAATCAGGGCCTCACAGATAAATGGCTGTGCCTTCTGCCTCGATATGCACAACAGGGATGCCCGCAAACTTGGCGAAACAGAGCAGCGCCTTTACACCCTGGTCGCCTGGAGGGATACGCCATTCTTCACCAAAGAGGAGCAGGCTATCCTTGCCCTTACAGAAGAAGTTACGCTAATATCCAACCACGTTTCTGACAGGACTTATAATGAGGCAGTAGCTGTTTTAGGCGAAAAATATACCGCTGAGGTGATCATGGCAATTATTGTGATCAATGGGTGGAACAGGATTGCCATTACTACGGGAATGCAGCCGAAGTAATTATTACCGCATTCACTCCCCTCTCTTTTGGAGAGGGTTGGGGATGAGGCCTATACCACCATTTTCATCATCCCTCTGTTATGCATAATGAATCCTTTTGAGAGGTATAGCTTTTGTGCCCTTGCATTATGCCATTCTACTTCAAGGTAAAGGATTTTGACAGATAGTAGTTTCGCCTGTTCTGCTATAAAATCAAGAGTCTGTTTTCCAAGCCCCAACCCGCGTGCATCGGGTAAAAAGAACAATTCGTCCAGGAAAGCGATCCGGCCTTTATACTCAAAAGAGAAAACAAACGTGAGGATTACATAACCCACAGGCTTGCCGTCATAGCGTATAACCCATCCGCGTCCGAGACCGTCATTTTCTGTAAACTGCATAAATAAATCCTTCGATACCGCTGCATCAATCGGGTAATTATCTATGGCGTAAAACTCCTGCATCATGGCTACAACAGCATTCGCGTCGCCTGTTTCGAAAGGTTTAAATACCGGCTTCATTAGCAATATGATTTATTATTATACCTACAGCGCCGCGGTTCATAGATACGAAAGTACCCGCTATATGGCCTGTTTCCCAACGGGAGTCGTCATTATGAATAAGTAAAGATAAGGCATCCTCCATCTCCTGCTTGGCTTTTACAGCAATACAGCCGCCCATGTGTACCAATGCTACCGCTTCAGGGAATTTCTGGTGGTTTGGCCCAATGATGACAGGCACGCCAAAAGCAGCAGGTTCCAGTATGTTGTGTAGTCCGGCCGTACCAAAGCCACCGCCTACGTAGGCAACATCGGCATAGCTGTATATTTTGGTCAAAAGTCCTACGGTATTTATGATCAGTACATCATAGTCTGCCAGGTTTTTGCCATCTTTATCGCTAAATAGCACGGTTGGCTTAGAAATGCTTTTTTGCAGGTCGGCTATATGGCTTTCGCCAAAAGTGTGTGGGGCAATGATGAATTTGGTGCCAACAGACGAATTGATATAATCCGTAAACATGGCCTCATCTTTTGGCCACGAACTTCCGAAAACGACAGTGATTTTCTCGTTAATGAACTCTTCTATGAATGGCAGGTTGTTGTCCCGTTCGAGTATCTCGCTCACACGGTCGTAACGCGTATCGCCGCTAATGGTCGCATTGGTAAAGCCGATATTTTGTAATAGCTTTTTAGAGCTTTCATACTGCACAAAAAAATGGCTGAACGCTTTTAGGGCATCCCTGTAAAAACCGCCGTACCACTTGAAGAACACCTGCTTCTCCCGGAACATCCCCGAGATAAGATAAGTAGGGATGTTGTTTTTCCTTAGTTCGTTGAGGTAATTGGGCCAAAACTCATACTTGATGAAGAAAACAAGGTCGGGATGGGCGAGGGCAATAAATTTTTCGGCATTCGCCAAAGTATCCAGCGGCAGGTAAACCACTACATTGGCATCTTTTGTGTTTTTGCGTACTTCATAACCCGAAGGCGAAAAAAAAGATACGAGTATTTTGTGGCCGGGATACAACGCCTTTACTTTTTGCATTACGGGCAATCCCTGCTCATATTCGCCCAGTGAAGCGGCATGGAACCAGATCACCTTGTCTGTAGGGGTTATTTTTTGCGAAAGCGTTTCGAAAACGATGGTACGGCCTTCAACAAAAAGTTTCATTTTTGGGCTGAAAAGCGCGGCTATTTTTACGATGCCCGAGGCAATTATAGTAAGCAGGTTATATATAAAAAGCATACGGAAATTATTGATGCGCTAAATTACATATTTTCATTGGCAGGCAGTCATTTAATTAGTAGTTTTGCGTGGATTTAATACTTCACTACAGCATGAAAAAAATACAGATGGTCGACCTGAAAAGCCAGTACGACCGCATAAAAGATAACGTAAACGCTTCTATCCAGGAAGTACTTGACACTACTACATATATCAATGGCCCACAGGTGCAGAGCTTCCAGAAAAACCTGGAGGAGTACCTTGGTGCAAAACACGTGATACCATGTGCTAATGGCACCGATGCATTACAGATAGCAATGATGGGCCTGGGCCTGCAGCCCGGCGATGAGGTGATTACGGCCGATTTTACGTTTGCCGCTACGGTTGAGGTTATTGCGCTCTTGCAGCTCACGCCGGTATTGGTCGATGTAGATGCCGATACGTTCAATATCTCAATAGACGCTATTAAAAAAGCCATTACGCCAAAAACAAAAGCGATCGTACCGGTACACCTTTTCGGGCAGGCAGCCAATATGGAGGCAGTTATGGCTTTGGCCAAAGAGCATAATTTGTATGTAATAGAGGATAACGCACAGGCTATCGGTGCCAGTTATAAATTCGCCGATGGTTCTAAAAAGAAGGCAGGAGTAATAGGCCATGTGGCTTCGACTTCGTTTTTTCCGTCTAAGAACCTGGGCTGCTATGGAGACGGCGGCGCAATCTTTACCAATGACGATGATCTTGCACACGCGCTTCGCGGCATTGTGAACCACGGTATGTATGTACGCTACCACCATGATGTAGTTGGCGTTAACTCAAGGCTCGACAGCATTCAGGCTACCATTCTAAATGCAAAGCTTCCGTTGCTTGACGGTTATAATGATGCAAGGCAAACCGCTGCCGAAAAATACAGCGCCGCATTTGCCAACCACGCTCATATTATTACGCCGACCGTAAAGGGCGACAGGGACAGCCATGTGTTCCACCAGTATACACTAAGGATTATTAATGCCAACAGGGATGCGCTGATGCAGCACCTCTTGGATAAAGGTATCCCATGCGCCATCTATTACCCTATCGCACTGCACAGCCAAAAGGCGTATGCCAGTGCGCGTTACAATGAAGCCGATTTCCCGGTTACGAATCAATTGGTGAAGGAAGTAATTTCCCTTCCAATGCATACCGAACTGGATGACGAACAGATTAAATTTATAACGGATAGCGTTTTAGAATTTTTAAAATAGTTGTTAGTTGACAGTTGCCGGTTGATGGCAGCTTCCCACAACTAACAACCGACAACTAAATAATAAATGAAAATACTAGTAACAGGAGGCCTTGGCTTTATCGGGTCTCATACTGTGGTAGAACTACAAAATGAAGGTTTTGATGTAGTCGTGATCGACGATCTTTCTAATGCCGAAGAACGCGTTGTAGACGGTATTGCAGCTATAACGGGAAAGAAACCTCATTTTGAAAAAATAGACCTCCGTGAAAAAGCAGCTGTACAGCAGTTCTTCCAAAAGCATGATGATGTTTCGGGCGTAATCCATTTTGCGGCTTCGAAGGCCGTTGGCGAAAGCGTTGAAAACCCGTTGCTATACTATGAAAATAATGTCGCTTCATTAGTCTATCTGTTGCAGGAATTACAAAAAAAACCGGAAGCAAATTTTATTTTCAGTTCATCATGTACCGTTTACGGACAGGCAGAAAAGATGCCTATTTCTGAAAACGCACCGGTTCAGCCCGCAATGTCGCCTTATGGCAATACAAAACAGGTAGGCGAGGAGATTATTCATGATGTGGCGAAAGCAAGCGCCATCAATGCCATTTTGCTGCGGTATTTTAACCCGGTAGGGGCCCATGAATCAGCGAATATAGGGGAACTCCCGCTTGGTGTGCCGCAAAACCTGGTGCCGTTCATTACCCAGACCGCAATAGGCCTCAGGGAGCAGCTATCCGTATTCGGAGACGATTACAATACTCCCGATGGCACCTGCGTCCGCGATTATATACACGTGGTAGATTTGGCGAAAGCCCATGTCATGGCACTTAAAAGACTTGTGGATAAAGCCAATGCCGAAAAAGTAGAGGTGTTCAACCTGGGTACCGGCAAAGGCAGCAGCGTACTCGAAGTAGTACACGCTTTTGAAAAAGCAACAGGGCAAAAGCTTAATTATAAAATAGTGCCAAAAAGGCCTGGCGATGTAACCGAAGCCTACGCAGATACCACCAAAGCGAATAATGTGCTGGGCTGGAAATCCGAACTCACATTGGAAGATGCACTGGCTTCTGCCTGGAAATGGGAGCAGAAGGTAAGGGGGAAGGAATAGTTACAGTTTCAGCCAACAGCTAAAATTATAGTGTAGAGCCGTAGCATTGCTGCGGCTTTATTCGTTTAGTCAATCATCAAAATTTAAAAGGAAGCCGGTACATAATATCAAGGCTGATAACGTGCTGGTAAGTAGTGCCGCTTTTTGGGAACGTATTGTAAAATGTAGGGCTGTATATCAGTCCAACCGACCAGTTATCCGAAAACTGGTAATAGGTGTTTGCTGTTACTCCAAAAGAATGGCTGCGTTTAATACGGGGCTGCTCATCATTAGATGGAAATTTCCATCCGGAGTTTACAATTTTCCAGGTGTTTATAGCATAATTAAAGCCGTAGCCGAAAGACAGGCGATTGAATTTATGATTGTGGGTCAGCGTGAAATTATAAGCTCCCATTTTCTCATGGGCATCAAAATATTCCAATGGCACAGGTATGGGGAACTCAAAATCTATCGTAGCCGATGCATTTAGTTTTACAAACGTATCCTCTTTGTAATAGTATTCAAGCCCTGCCGAAAAGCCCAGGAAGCCAACTTTGCTTTTCGAAGGCTCATTTTTCGGCTGTTGGTAAAAAGCATTCGCGTAAGGCATTGATGCGGTGAAAGCCCACTGGCCTTTTGGCGTAGTGTATTTTTTTGAAAGATAGACATTCCAAAACTTAAGAAAAGGAGGCTCAATAATAGAATCAGTGCTTTTGCTGTCAAGCCTTAAATTACGGCCATAATAAAATCTTTTTTGGGTAGTAAGGTCAACTGCATAACCTACCGGGAATGCCTGCATGAAAATAAGGTTGCCGTAAAGAAACGCCGGATTGGGTGATGCTTTTACGATAAAATCCTTCCGCAATGTATCGCCACTAATAAGCGTTACTTTCAGGTCTTCCTTTGAACGCCTTACTTTTACCTCAGCGGGCAGCATATAGGTACTGTCATTAATTATCGCCTTCCTGTTTTTTTCATAAGAGAAAACTTTAAGCTTGTATTCCTTCCTGGTGAAAATAGTGGCGCAGGAGTTAAGGCATAGCACTACGGCCAGCAACAGTATTTTTTTCAGCATGTCAGTTGGTTTCTTACAAGATAGGAAAATATCGAAAAGGTTGCTTAGAGGTATGTTATGTTTAAGGAAATAAACGCACAGACTTTCACGTCAGGCGATTCCCCTCCTTTGGAGGGGTGCCCAAAGGGCGGGGTGGTTAAGAGCTATAATTATCTATTATAAAACTTTCCAGTTCGCGCATTACATTATCCAGATCGTGTTTAACGCGCAAATCAGATATTTTATAAATTCTTAGCCCTTGTGAGATAAAATAAGCATCCCTTTTTTCATCATAAACATCTTTATCGTTATGACTTGTTCCATCGATTTCAATTATAAGGCTAAGTGTTTTAATATAAAAATCAACAATATAATTCCCAATGATTTTCTGTCTGTCAAAATCAATATTGAAGAACTTCTTTTTATGAACCTGTATCCAAAACGTGACTTCGGATATGACACCTGATTTTCTGAGCGCTCTTGCCCTGCCTGATAATGCAGGATTATAAGGAATATTTTCGGTGTAATTTCTATAAATAGGAATGTCCCGGATATGTGTTACAATTTCTTTTTCCATAGTATACTGAACCACCCCGCCCTTTGGGCACCCCTCCAAAGGAGGGGAATCCCTTTGCGGCAAAGTAGGATGCATATTACATATGGCCTTACGCCCCAGCAGTCACTGCGTCCTTATCTATTTTCTTCACAAGTCCCTGAAGCACATTGCCTGGTCCTACTTCGGTAAACAGCGTTGCACCATCAGCGATCATATTCTGTACGCTCTGTGTCCAGCGCACCGGTGCGGTAAGCTGTATGATGAGGTTGGCCTTTATTTCTTCGGGATCTGTTACCGCACTTGCCGTTACGTTTTGGTACACAGGGCAAACAGGTTTAGAAAAAGTGGTTTTCTC
Organism: Flavobacterium arundinis; assembly: GCF_038289855.1. NCBI lineage: Bacteria > Pseudomonadati > Bacteroidota > Flavobacteriia > Flavobacteriales > Flavobacteriaceae > Flavobacterium > Flavobacterium arundinis. Next base: position 413,572 of record NZ_JBBYHR010000002.1, on the reverse strand, counting down.
GATAGCTGCGGCCAACTCTTCGCGTGCCGGTTCCATCATTGGCGAGTGGAAAGCCCCGCCCACAGGCAGTATCAGCGCCCTTTTGGCACCAGCCGCTTTCATGGCTTCACAAGCCCTTTCTACTGCTGAGGTCTCTCCGGAGATGACCAGCTGTCCCGGGCAGTTATAATTGGCCGGAACCACAACCCCGTCCACAGAAGCGCAAACATCTTCCACCACTTTGTCCTCAAGGCCTAACACTGCAGCCATAGTCGATGGCGTGATCTCACAGGCTTTCTGCATGGCAAGCGCCCTTTGCGAAACCAGCTTCAGGCCATCTTCAAAGGTCAGTGCCCCCGCTGCTACCAATGCCGAAAATTCGCCAAGCGAGTGCCCGGCAACCATTTCCGGTTGAAAATCAGTCCCAAGTGTTTTGGCTTTTATCACCGAATGAAGGAATACCGCAGGCTGCGTTACCTTCGTTTCTTTCAGTTGGTCGGCAGTCCCTTCAAACATGATGTCGGTAATCCTAAACCCTAATATTTCGTTGGCTTTTTCAAAAAGTTCTTTGGCTTCTGCCGAGCTTTCATACAGGTCTTTGCCCATCCCGGTAAACTGGGCGCCCTGGCCCGGAAATACGTATGCTTTCATATTTTGTTTCGGTTAGTTTGTTTTTGACAAAAATAAGTTTTTTTTCACAGTGCCGGATTTTGACAGCGGCATAAATTTTTTCAGATAAATTGTAATTTATATCTTATTTTTTTAAAATTTCCTACTGCGCCAAAATTTGTACTTTTCGGACATTTTAGTCAGGACTAAATTTTTTAATGATAATAAAATTTGATTTATCCCGAAAAAATAAAATTTGATACAAAACGTGATTTTGATAGTACTCCATCATAAATAATTGCAGGGAATAATTTCCAATGTAAATTTTTATAATAATTAGTACTGTAACTTTATCTCCCATTTGCAGACTAATACTTCAAACACAAAAACATCATGAACAAGTACATTGCGATTCCCATTATTGCATTATTCGGTTTCCTGCTATTTTATTTTGGCCTGCCGGTCATCAGCTACGGCTTTATCGGTTTTGCCGTGATCCTGCTATTCCTTATCGCGCTCGCCATTCTTTTCACCGGCTTCGATGTGTCCGGAAAAAAAGTAATAGTAAAGCTTTCTCCGGTTCATAAAATACTTATGGCGGCAGCCGTAGTATTGATCATCTACATCGTTATCCTGCCATTGTTCACAAGCCTGCCCATGTTCAGAAGCGAATCATACAGGAACCTTATAGGTAAAGTACATTCCGGCAAAGAGATGTCAAACCACATAGCGCCCATATCCATCAACAAGGTAAGGGTCGTAGATGAAGAGCTGGCGCACCTTCTTGGCGAAAAAATATTAGGGTCAGATCCAGCGCTTGGCAGCAAATCCGAACTGGGCGAATTCTTTATCCAGAAAGTAGGCGACGAACTGTACTGGGTAGCGCCACTACTGCACTCGGGCTTTTTCAAATGGCTGAATAATTCAGACGGTACCGAGGGTTATGTAATGGTTTCGGCTACCAATGAGCGCGATGTGAAACTCGTGCAGAACCTCGATGGAAAAGACCTAAAGATTAAATACCAGCCGGGCGCTTATTTTGGCAGCTATGTAGAAAGGCATTTGTATTTCAATGGGTACGCTACTGCGGGACTGGCCGATTTCAACTTCGAGATCAACGACCAGGGCAAGCCGTACTGGGTTGCCACAAAATATGAAAAGGAAATAGGCTTTAGCGGTAATGATGCTACAGGGATTGTACTTGTAGATGCCCAAACCGGCGCTATCGAAGAATATACCATTGCCAATGCACCAAAGTGGGTCGACAGGATTCAGCCCATATCATTTATAATCGACCAACTTTCCGACTGGGGCGAGTACGTTCACGGCTACTGGAATTTTTCCAACGAAAATAAGCTGATGATCACCGAAGACCTTACGCTGGTTTACGGGGAAGACGGAAGGTCGTACTGGTACACCGGCGTTTCATCGGTAGGTAAGGAAGAATCGGCTGTAGGTTTTGTATTGGTCGATACGCGTACCAAAGAAGCTACTATGTACAACCAAAGCGGCGCCACCGAATATGCCGCCCAACGCTCGGCTGAAGGTAAGGTGCAGGAAAAAGGATATAAAGCCTCATTGCCTATACCGTATAATATCAACGATATCCCGACCTATGTAATGACACTCAAAGATGGCGGCGGACTTGTAAAAATGTATGCGATGGTGGCCATTGGCGATTATACAATCGTAGGCGTGGGCAATACTATGCGCGAAACACTGATGTCCTACAAGAACGTGTACAACATGGCCGGCAACCGCATAAACCCCAGCGACAAGGACAACAGGAAGACACTGAAGGCTGTGGTTGGGCGCATCCATAGTGATATTAAAAATGGCAATAGCTTCTATTACTTTACCGTGAGCAGCTACCCGAAAATATTCATTGGCTCTTCACAGCTGTCCAACGAATTGCCGGTAACTGTGGTGGGCGACAGCATTAATATTTCTTTTGATGAAGACAATGAAGAAGTGATCGACGTTTCTACTTTTGACAACCTTATGATAGGGAAGAAGTAGCCGAAAATTTATTTGAATAAATCATTAAATCCTTTCACACTATGTTGTGGAAGGATTTTTTATTTCGAACCGTTGTACTGATTTATCTTAATATCAAAATAAGCCGTATCATACATCGGCATCATTGAATAAAAAAAATCTTTACGGGCTGTTGGTTCGGTAGGTAGCGTAACGCAGCGAAGGTCTTTCTCAAGTATTTTCCATATCAGTTCCGTACAGAATAATTCCTTGTCGTCATCAAAATTACCGTTATGGTCGAATGGGATATGCTTTTCAAGATAGCTTTCAGCCAGCTTTGCCACTTTTTTCCCAATGGCAACATCGGTGCTTTTTATGTGGGTAACAATAATCTTTCCCGGCGCCGAATAGTTCAGGAATTCTTCGAGCGGTTGTATTTGCAGGCCGTCAATATTGGTGACATCGGATGATAGGGAATGAATGACGTGCAGTGCCCCATTACGGCGCACTATTATGCCGGCATGGGTTACATCTATAGAATTGCGGGTAGCGCTTTCATTCAGGTTTTTTGAGATATAGTCACTGAAAAAGCCGAAACCCCTGCGAAGAATAAAGTCACCTTCTTCCAGTTGTGCCATTTCAGCATGCGTAAGCCGTGTAACATCGTGGTTTTTAACGATTTCTTTTTGTTCTGACTGATGGTCAAAATAGAAAAATGCTTTATAGCTCATCAGCATAAAACAAAAAAGCACTACCATGCTTAAAAATAGTCTTTTAATCAGGTAGCGCTTTTTCATAATAACAGCTGCCATCAGGAAGATAGCGTATTATTTATTTCTTGCCTTCTTTATTCATGGTAACTTTCCAGTCGCCATCAACTTTTTTAAGGTCCATTGTTTTTTCAGTTGCATCTTCGCCTTCAGCAGTAACTTTATATTTTACAACAGCTTTGTCTTCTTTAATTTCAGACGATATGATATCTATTTTCACGTCTTTTTTCTTAGCTTCTGCTTTTTGCTCAGGAGTCATCATACCGCCGGCCATGCCCATCATTTGGCCTGTAGTCTCGTCACAGTATTTTTTGGCTTCTTCAAATTCTCCTTTTGTTGTGTGCTCAATAAAACTTTTGGCAACACCTTCAGGTCCGCTTTCTTTACCACATGATACAAATAGTGTAATCGACATGATTGCCAACATTGCAAATAATTTTCTCATAATATAGGTTGTTAAATTTTTGTAAAAATATGCTTTTCAGCGAAAAAAACTAATGTATAGCATATTATTTTTCAACATTTATCAATGCTGCTGCCTTTTTCGCCTTTTCTACGATTTCTCCTACAGGAGTATCCGGAGTGTCGCTTACCAATGCCACACCCATTCGGCGATAGGGGCGGGAGGTAGGCTTGCCAAACAGCCTGAAATCGGTTTTAGGCAGTGCAGCTATTTTTTCAACACCTGTAAATGTCGGGTTGTCGCTGTTTTCAGAGGCCAATATAACAGCACTTGCACCGGCTTTTTCGAGTGTGATCTCTGCAATTGGAAGGCTGAGTATAGCGCGAAGGTGCAGTTCAAATTCATTGAAGTTTTGGGTGCCTGCCAATGTCACCATTCCGGTATCGTGCGGGCGGGGAGATAACTCCGAAAAATATACCCCTTCATCGGTAAGGAAAAATTCCACACCAAACAGCCCGGCACCTCCAAGCGCCTCCGTCACTTTCCGCGCCATGTCCTGCGCTTCCGCCATAGCTGCATCCGATACATTGGCGGGTTGCCAGCTTTCCTGGTAATCACCGCGTTCCTGCCTGTGTCCGATGGGTGCGCAAAACAGGGTAGGGTTATTATTTTGGGTTACGGTTAGTAATGTTATCTCCGAATTGAAATTCACGAATGCCTCCACGATCACTTCCACCACGTCACCACGCGAGCCTTCGACTGCATAACTCCAGGCTTTTTCAATATCAGCTTCAGTCTTAATAGTGCTCTGCCCTTTACCCGATGAAGACATCAGTGGCTTTACGACACACGGAATGCCCACTTCGGCAACAGCCTTTTGCAGCTCTTCAGCCGAGGTGGCATAACGGTAGTTGGCGGTACGCAGGCCCAGCCCTTTCGCTGCCAGGTCACGTATAGCTTTGCGGTTCATGGTAAAGTTGGCCGCTTTAGCCCATGGCACAACAGTGATGCCCTGCTTTTCATAATCGTAAAAACGCTCGGTGCGAATGGCTTCGATCTCGGGAACAATGAAGTCAGGTTTATGCTTGGCGACTATAGCGTCCAGTGCTGCGCCGTCCAGCATATTGATGACTTCAAACCCGTGTGCTACCTGCATGGCGGGTGCATTTTCATAACTGTCAACGGCAATAACCTTTTGTCCGATGCGCTGTGCGGCTATCACAAATTCTTTACCCAGTTCCCCTGAGCCTAATAGGAGTATCTTTTTTTGCATTGTGTTGTTGTTTGTAGTTAGGGGTCAAAGTTACAAAGTTTAAACAGCATAAAAAAAGCCCCCGACATTGTCGGGGGCTATATTGTTTAAGCAAGCGCTTCTTTTATCCTTCGTAATGCTTCTGTGAGCAGTTCCTCGCTGGTGGCGTAAGAAAAACGGATGCAGTTGGGATTCCCGAATGCATCTCCGGTTACTGTCGCTACATTGGCATGTTCCAGCAGGTACATGCTCAGGTCGTCGGCATTGTTTATTTGCACACCGTTAAGTGTTTTTCCAAAGTAATAAGATACGTCAGGGAAAACATAGAATGCACCTTCCGGTACATTGATCTTCACGCCCGGAATTTCTTTCAGCAATCCCACTACAAGATCCCTTCTTTTATGGAAAGCATCTACCATCTCCTCCAGTACCGATGGGTCGGCATCAACAGCGGTAATCGTTGCACGCTGCGCGATACTGTTGGCTCCGCTGGTTACCTGGCCCTGCATTTTGGTACAGGCCTTGGCGATGAATTCAGGTGCGCCTATATATCCGATCCTCCATCCGGTCATGGCAAAGGCTTTCGCCACTCCATTCACGGTAATTGTCCTGTCAAACAGGCCGGGTATCGATGCGATGCTGCAAAATGTACCTGAGAAATTGATATGCTCATAGATTTCATCCGATACGATATAGATATTCGGGTATTTGTTCAGCACCTCGCCGATAGCGGTAAGCTCCTCACGGCTGTAAACAGATCCGCTTGGGTTACATGGCGAACTGAACCACATCATTTTTGTTTTTGGGGTGATGGCTGCCTCAAGCTGTTCCGGTGTCATCTTGAAATCATTCTCGACCGATGTCGGTACTTCTACCGGCACACCGTCCGAAAGCTTGATGATCTCATAATAGCTCACCCAGTAGGGTGCAGGCAGTATCACTTCGTCGCCATCGTTCAGCATTACCTGCCCGATGTTGTAAAGCGATTGCTTCGCGCCTGTAGATACCACAATTTGCGAAGACGTATAGATAAGGTTATTATCCCTTTTAAATTTCCTGCAGATAGCCTCTTTCAGTTCTACATACCCATCTACAGGAGAGTAGGTGCTGTAGTTGTCGTGTATTGCCTGTATGGCTGCCTCTTTAATGAAATCCGGCGTATTAAAGTCCGGTTCGCCAAGGCTAAGGCTTATAATGTCTTTTCCCTGTGCTTTTAGCTCCCTGGCTTTCGCAGCCATAGCAAGGGTTTGTGAAGTAGATAAGTTATTGATTCTGTCAGAAAGCGGGTTCATGCCTGGTGTCGTTTGTGTTATAGTTTGAATTTATTAGCTTATCGCGGGTTTCATTCCCAGTTCTTTAAGGTGCCTGAAATGGGCAGCCACCGCGCTCCTCATGGTTTTGAATTCATGGTACGGCAGGTTATGTTCTTTAGCGGTCTGCTTCACGATTTCGGCGATCTTTCCGTAATGCACGTGGCTTATGTTCGGGAAAATGTGGTGTTCGATCTGGTGGTTAAGCCCGCCTGTAAACCAATTGATGATCTTGTTTTTCGGGGCAAAGTTGGCCGTGGTATACAGTTGGTGTATTGCCCATGTATTTTCCATTTCGCCATTTTCGTCGGGAACCGGATTAGTAGTTTCCTCAACAACATGTGCCAATTGGAATACCACGCTCAATATAAGCCCGGCAACGTAATGCATAACGAAAAATCCTATAAGTACTTTCCACCATGTTATGCCGAGTGCCATAGGGAGCGCCAGCCATACGGTTACATAAATGATCTTCGTGATAACAAGTATCGTCCACTGCTTTATAGGGCTTTGGAATTTACCGTACGATAATCCTCTCTTGATGTAGCGCCTCATCTGCTTGATATCGGTAGTGATAGCCCAGTTGAATGTTAGTAATCCGTAAAGGAAAATGGAGTAATAGTGTTGGAATTTATGAAACCAGCTCCACTCTGCGCTGTGCGTAAAACGGATCACACGGCCGGCGTCAAGGTCTTCGTCGTGCCCGTGGATGTTGGTATAAGTATGGTGAAGCACATTATGCTGCACCTGCCAGTTATTTACATTGCCTGCCAAAATATACAGGCTGCCGCCCATGATTTTGTTAAGCCATGATTTGGAAGAATAGGAGCCGTGGTTGCCATCGTGCATTACATTCATGCCAATGCCGGCCATGCCCACGCCCATCACTATGGTAAGCAGCAAATGTACCCACAACGGCATATCCAGGGTAAGGATAATAAAGTAGGGCGCAAAGAAAAGCGAAAACATAATGATCGCTTTCAGGTGCAGTTTCCAGTTGCCGGTCTTCTTAAGGTTGTTTTCCTTAAAGTAGTCATTAACACGCTTGTTGAGCGTCCTGAAGAATTTTATAGAGTCGTTTTTAGAAAAAACGGGAGGAGAAATATTCATGAAATTTTTTTATGTCTTAGGTTCCAAAGGTAGTCATTATCAATACTGAAACCAAACTAAGTGATAAATATCATATCAATTGATTACTTTTGCGAAAAGCAAAATAATGGAGGAGATAATCAGGCAATTCCCAGATCTTAGCGAAGTTCAGGTACAGCAATTTGAAAAATTGGGAGCGTTGTACGAAGACTGGAACGCAAAGATCAATGTCATTTCAAGGAAAGATATCGATTCTCTTTATACAAAACATGTGCTGCATTCTCTTGGTATTGCTAAGGTTATGGAGTTTAAGCCTGGAGCCGAAGTGCTCGATGTAGGTACCGGCGGCGGATTTCCCGGCATACCGCTTGCTATCTTATTTCCCGAGACCAATTTTTACCTTATCGATGTCATTGCCAAAAAAATAAAGGTAGTGCAGGAAGTTGCCGGCGCGCTTGGCCTGGAAAATGTAAAGGCTGAACAGAAGCGGGCCGAACTTGTAAAAAGCGATTTCGATTTTGTAGTGAGCCGTGCTGTAACCAATATGCCCGACTTTGTAACATGGGTAAAAGACAAGATAAAGAAAAAGCAGCAGCACGAACTAAAGAACGGAATCCTCTATCTCAAAGGCGGCGACCTCACCGAAGAGCTTCAGGATTTCCCTAAAGCCACCGAGTATAACCTTTCAGATTATTTTAGTGACGAATTTTTTGAGACAAAAAAAGTGGTACACCTGCCACTAAAGTTTAAAGCATAAAAAATGCCTCCATTGTTCGGAGGCATTTTTGTATAAGGTAAATTAAATTTATAGCTCCTCAAAATCCTGGCTTACATTAGGTAATGCTTCCCTTACGTTGATGGCATTCCCGTCAGCATCTATAACAAAAGCCACGAACTCTATGTTGGCTGCACTCGCCACATTAGCCGGCACCGGAACGCTGAACGACCTGGTGTACACATGGTTCACCACCGTTTCGCTGCTGTTGATGGCTTCACCCAAAAGAGGGGTAAGCACAGCCCTGAGCACATGGTTGTGGTGGAAATCTTCCAGCAGGTCAAAACCGTCATAATAGGTTGTGTAATTATGCTGGTCATAGATCAGGCCATTTTCCAACACATAAACTACAAGTTTAAGGTTGCTGAAATTGCTGCTGAATTTTACATTCACATTCACATTCATGGTGTTTCCAGTAACAGAAGTTTCCAATGCGAGTCCCATTTTTGGGTTAACGCCTTGTGTAAGCCCGATCACCTGTGCAATATTTTCCGGTTCAGGGAAATTCCACTGCGTTTTCCGGTTCAGGAACCCTTTAGGATAACCTTCGGCGCCAAGCGTATTCTCAAGTTCAGAAGTGTCGTAGTTGTACGGGTCATATACAGAGCTCGAAACATTAGAGCTTGGCCTGTGTATGGATACCGCTACTACATGGTCGCTATGCTGTTTGGCAAGCTCAATTCCGTAGGCAACCCTTGGGCAATAGCCACACCAGGTACCGGTATAGTCCTCAATAAGCACACGCTTTACAAAATTGGTCTCGGAGCCGTCATAGAAACGTACGGTAAGCGTGTCCGAAACTGTCCCGATTACTGCCCTGATCTTAAAATCACCCACCTCGGATGATGTGAGCGTGTTCCCTTCAATTGCTGTGCCATTTACAAAAATAGCCGCCTCACCGGTCACATCAGAGTTGTTGTTGTCCTTTACAGTTAAAGTGATGGTTTCACCTACTATTTTAGCAGAACTGTCAGCGGTTAGCACAACACCTTCCACAGACTTTAATACCTCATAATCGGTCGAACATCCAGAAAAGAAAAGGGTGGCGAATAAAAGCAGTATAAAATTCTTTTTCATTGTCATTTCATTGTAGCCTAAGCAGCGTATTATTTAATTTTTTACGATCCTTATCTGCGACGACTTGTTGTCCTCATTGGTAAACCTTGCAAAATAAACCGCAGCGCTAAGGCCGGAAAGGTCGGCAGATTGCGAGCCTTCTTTAATGTTCTCTGTTTTTACAACCTGTCCTGCCATATTGATAAGCTCCAGTTTTACATTTTGGGTTGCAGAAAATTCCAGTTGGTTGGTTACTACGGTATTTTTAATAGAGATACCCATGTTTTGCAAAGCAGCAAAATCCGTAGTGCCTGCTGTTGGGGAGTACCTGTAGGTAAAAGTTACCAGCGGTTCACCTATCTGTGCACCGGTATTATCAACCTGTACAAAAGCAAGGTTTACCACCACATCTTCACCGGGATTTGTCCCGGCATTACCAAGATAGAAATGATCCTGGTCACCGTTCGAATCGCCGGGGGCAAGCTCCAGCCCGCTTACAGGGCTATTTGGTACTGTGCCTCCTGTAGTGAAACTAAAGTAGCAAAATCCGCCAAAGCAAAATTGGATGTTATCTCCGGAGCCGGTTGTGTTCTGCATAGACAAAACCTTTAATTTCAGGTTCAATGTAGCGTCCGATGTGTTTGTTACGTGCAAAGGTAATTCGGTATAGATTTGCGGCGTCAGGGTATTAGTAACATACTCATAGCCATTTTGTATAACCTGTTCATTTCTGCCAGTTACCGTTATTTGTGCCTGTGCAATCCCGCATAATAATATCCCGGCCATTAAAATAATTTTCTTCATGATCATTGTTTAATTTAAAATAGTTGCAATTGTTTTTTTAAGTAAAAAGCTATCGGGCCTAATTTCTTATTCCCGATAGCAGTATAGATATTTTCAACAGTTATAGAATTACTCTACAACAATTTTCTCGATCCTTTCAGATGTCATCCCTTTTATTTTGGCAACATACAGTCCGCTCTGCAGCGATCCAAGGTTTATAGAACCACCGTTCTCAATACCTTTAGCAGTATATACTACTTTACCTGTAAGGTCAAGAACTGTTACTTCTACAGTTTCCTGCGTTGTAAAGTTAAGGATGCCCGTTGTAGGGTTAGGGTACATTGCAAATGTTTCAGCAGTTATCGTTTCAGTGCCAAGAGTTCCCATAGCCCTGAAAGCTTTGGTAGTTGTAAGCGTTGACCCGAAATTACCAACATTAAGATTTTCGTAAGCAGTTACACCGTTAGAAATGATCTCTATTCCTCCGGCTCCCCATCCGTCACCAGCGCCATCTTTTATAGTTACTGTAAAACACTCAGGGCTGTCGCCTGCCAATGTAACGTTGTGTATTTTAGTAGTGTTAGCATCCGGGCCGCCCGCGCCGTACTGGCCTGGGCCTGCCTGGTAAGGTCCGCCTGAAGCAACAATAGTACCGCCGCTGTTTTTTATTTGCCATGTAATTTCACTAGGATAAGTATCAGTATGAACCTTTACTTCGACAATATTGATAGGAGCTACGCCGGCTACAGAGAAAGCTACAGGTGTTACAGCCTGCTCCGGGTGAGCAGGTGCACTGCCATTTATAGATGTAACTTCCATTGTATACGTTGATCCTGCATTTAAAACGACATTATTGAAATTGATAGATGCTGCGGTCGCGAACTGGTTAAGGTTCCCGTTATACGTTTGTGTTGCTACTGTGGCACCACTATTGTCTTTAAGGACAATTGTTGCATTAGTAATGGCATTTTCACCAAAGTTTTTAAGCTTGCCCTGTACCTGGATAGCATCGCCGGGAGTACAAAGCCTCAATTTAGCCGACGATTGCTCAATGTGACCAAAGTTTTGTGTCCCCACAAGTGTCTGGCAGCCATCGTTGATAACGCTTTTAAGCTGTGCAGCAGTCATCTGGTCTGCAGATGTTGTTGTTTTAGTTTCCTGGCATATAACATACATGGTCGGGAAATAATCTACATCATATTTATTTGCAGCGCCAAGGTTAAGTGCTTCAGTGTCCTCAATAATAGGGTATGGGCTTCCAAGCGTCCAGTTGCCCTGGCTGGGGGCGATAGGTCCCTGTTCGCCATAAATGTTAGCGGTAGTCGTATTGGCGATATCCCCCTCGATAAAAAACACCATAAGCTCATTAGATCCATCCGGTCCATACGCTTCGTAAAGATCTGCCAGCGCATGGGTTTGGTGGTAGTTCCAGCAAGGCGCGCACCATGTAGCAGAAAAGTCTACTACAACGCTTTTCCCCTGGTTAAGATAATCTGCATAAAGTGAATATTCAGCACCATTAATATCGGTAGCAGTAAAGTCAGGTGCGATAGAGCCATCAGTCAACGGATTTCCGTCTCCCGAAACCTGTGCCGACGCAGTTAGCCCTGCGGCTAAAAGCAATCCTAAAAGTAAATTTTTTTTCATATATTCAAGTTTAATAGTTTAGTTATCTGCTGATAATTGAGGCGAAAATTATGTAAAAAAATTGTTACACCGAAAAAAATGCGACAAAATGTTTAAAAAAACATTAAATCTTAATAAAGCGGTGCGGAAAATGTTATAAAAACCATGTTTTCACCCCTAACGTTGTGATTTTTATATTTCTACCATCTCTATAGGGTTATAATTTTCGGAAAAAAGGCCCGTTTGCAGATAAAATTTTTTTAATATTGCCACGCAACTATTTATATCTATTTTAACTAAACAACTATGAAAAAAATCCTGGTGCTTTTCTTATTCCTTACGGCTTCTGTTTATGCACAGAAAGAAATGCCGAATGTGAACCTCAAATCAGAAAATAACAAAAGCTATAACGTAAAAAACGACTTTGCGCAGAAAGACAAGATTTATGTCTTTACATTTTGGGCTACATGGTGCGTTCCCTGCCTTAACGAGCTGGATGCCATCAACCAGCATTATGCAGAATGGTCTAAAGAGCTGAATATGGAAGTTATAGCTGTATCAATAGATGATACCCGTACGCAAAAACGTGTAAAGCCGTTGCTTAACGGTAAAAAATGGCCATACACTATTCTGTTAGATACTAACCAGGACCTAAAGAGGGCTTTGGCGATTGCCAATGTACCCTATACCATTGTTGTTAAAAACAAGAAAGTGGTTTATGTACACAACGGCTACAGCCAGGGTGCTGAAAAAGAACTATACGCTAAACTGAAGACGCTATAGATTGATGAAGAAATTACTTTTATTACTGCTGCCGCTATCGGTGGTAGGGAGCCTTTCAGCACAGGAAAACGATTCCATACAAAAAAAGGATTACGGCAAAGTGTTCGGCGGATTCGAGTCGAATTCCCAATGGTACCTCAACGATAAGGAAAGAGGATTATCCCATCCGGAAGACCCGATACGCTCAAACAACTACCTTTTGGTCAATTACCAGATTGGCAGTTTTAGTGCGGGTGTACAGGTAGAATCTTATGAGCCAAACGCGCTCCTCAATTACAATCCCGGTTTTAAGGGTACCGACCTCGGAACCTATTATGCCAGTTATAAAACAAGCAAATTTGAAGCCACTGCAGGCTATTTTTATGAGCAGTTCGGTAGTGGACTTTTGCTGCGCGCCTGGGAAGACAGGGCGCTGGGTATCAACACGGCCCTTCGCGGCGGACGGATACTGTACCGCCCGTCTGATAACGTAAGGCTGACGGCTTTGTACGGTCGCCAGCGTTCTGGTTTTGATGTGGCGCATGGCGATGTATATGGCTTTGATTCTGATTTTAACCTGAGCAAGCTTTTTAAGTTTGAATCGTCAGACCTTTCTGTAGGGGCAAGCTACGTAGGCCGTTATGAAAAAATTGACCTGCCAGACCCGCCTGTTGATGAACTTACCAATGCTTTTGCCGGAAGGGTAAACTTTATCCACAACGCTTTTTATGCTTCGGGTGAATTCAATTACAAACAAAAAGACGTACTGCTGAATGCATTGAATACCCTGAATTACGACTTTATAAAACCGGGTAATGCATTGCTTCTTAATTTTGGTTATTCTAAAGAAGGACTAGGCATCGATGCTACGTTGCGTCGTATGGAAAACATGGGCTTCCTTTCCGAAAGGACCCCAACCAGTGTAGGCGACGGTATTTCTACAAGCCTTAACTTTAATGACAAGATACTCAGCTTTACACCGGCTTTAACCAAGCAGCACCATTCCAACCTGGCAAACATCTATGTATTCCAGGCGCAGGGCAGGGTAAGTTTTGTAGACCCTACCATCATGATGGCAGGTGAGACCGGCGGGCAATTGGATGTATTTTATGATTTTGCAAAGGAATCGATGTTCGGAGGAAAATACGGTACTAAGGTAGCTATTAATGTTTCGAGCTGGTACAACCTTCCGGGCCAGTACAGGTTCAACCCGGCGCAGTACGATACAAAATTCTTTGGGGTAGGCACGAAGTACTTCTCCGATTACAATGTCGAAATAAAAAAGCAGCTGTCCGAAACCTGGCATACCGCCTTTGAATATGTCAATCAGTATTATAACAAAGAGTGGCTGCAGGGTGGCGAATTGGTAAAAACCAATATCGTTACCGGCGAGGCAACTTATAATTTCTCACCTTCCAAATCCATACGCGTTGAAGCGGAGCACATGTGGGCCGATGCCGATTTTAAGAACTGGGCAGGCGGTACTGTAGAGCTTAACCTGAATGATAAATATTCATTCTATGTTTGGGACATTATGAATTACGGCAACGACGATGCGAAAAAGCGTATCCATTACTACAACGTAGGCGGCGCTTACAGGATTGGAGCTACCCGTATTGCCCTCAATTACGGAAGGCAGCGTGGCGGACTCGTATGCGTAGGCGGTGTATGCCGTTTTGTACCGGAAAGCACCGGAGTGTCAATGCAGATCAGTACCGCGTTTTAAACGCTAACCCCGTCGCTAACCGTCATTGCGAGGAGGAACGACGAAGCAATCTTTCAAATTTACACATTTCGGACCTGACAGGTTTCAAAAACCTTCAGGTCCGGAAACAAAAAAGTTCCCGTTTTTAGCGGGAACTTTTTTGTTGTATATAATTTGTATTATCCCAAAAACGGATACCTGTAATCACTAGGCGGTACAAACGTTTCCTTGATCGTCCTTGGCGATACCCAGCGAAGCAGGTTCAGTATCGATCCGGCTTTATCATTAGTACCTGATGCCCTTGCACCCCCAAAAGGCTGCTGACCCACCACGGCACCTGTAGGCTTATCGTTGATGTAGAAGTTACCCGCGCTGTTCTCAAGCACTTTGGTAGCCTCCTCAATAGCATAGCGGTCCTGGCTGAAAATAGCCCCCGTAAGCGCGTAAGGCGATGTCTCGTCAACCAGCTTTAGCGTTTCTGCCCACTGGCTGTCCTCATAAACATATATTGTCAGTACCGGCCCGAACAATTCGGTACACAGTGTGTTGTATTTGCTGTTGGTGGTTAGGATAACTGTTGGCTCGATGAACCATCCTTTCGACTTGTCGTAATTTCCACCTGCAATAATTTCGGCATCAGCATCTTTTTTTGCAGCGTCGATATATCCGGCAAGTTTGTCAAAAGATGCTTCGTGTATCACAGCCGAAACAAAGTTGGAAGGATCTTCCGGCGATCCCATTTTAAAGGAAGCCATATCCTTAAGCAGATGCTCTTTTACTGCCGGCCAAAGCGACTGCGGGATATAAGCCCTTGATGCAGCCGAACATTTCTGTCCCTGATATTCAAAAGCGCCCCTTGATAGGGCAGTGGCTACCTGTGCAGGGATCGATGACGGGTGAACCATCACAAAATCCTTACCGCCGGTTTCGCCTACGATCCTTGGGTACGTTTTATAGTTGCTGATATTCTTTCCTATGCTTGTCCAGATGTCGTTAAATACGCCAGTCGAACCTGTAAAGTGCACCCCTGCGAAATCAGGGCTGGAGATCAGTGTATCACTTATCATTCCCGCGCTGCCGTGTACCATATTGATAACACCGGCAGGTAATCCTGCAAGCTTGAATACTTCCATGATCACATTAGCGCTGTACACCTGTGCGGCGCTCGGTTTCCATACCACCACATTACCCATAAGGGCAGGTGCGGCAGGCAGGTTGCCGGCAATAGCCGTAAAGTTAAAAGGGGTAACTGCGTAAACAAACCCTTCCAGTGGGCGGTGCTCCATCCTGTTCCATATCCCTTCAGAAGATACCGGCTGTTCCGCATAGATCTGCGCCATAAATTCCACGTTGAAACGAAGGAAGTCGATAAATTCGCATGCAGCATCGATCTCAGCCTGGTGTACGGTCTTCGCCTGGGCGATCATCGTAGCGGCATTTATTTTGGCACGGTAAGGCCCGGCAAGCAGCTCGGCAGCTTTCAGGAATATAGATGCCCTGTGTTCCCATGCCATCGAAGCCCATTTTTTCTTTGCAGAAAGTGCGGCTGCAATAGCCTGCTCTACGTGCTCTTTTTCGGCTTCATGGTATTGGCCCACTGTTTTTTTATGGTCAAACGGCGGGTTTATAGTTTTTGTTTTCCCGGTGCGGATTTCCTCGCTGCCAATGTATAGCGGCACATCCACAGTGGTATTGTACATTTCTTTGAAAGTGGCAAGTACCTGTTCCCTCTCCTTGGTTCCGGGAGCGTAAGACTTAACGGGCTCGTTAATCGCCTTTGGTACGTTGTATATTCCTTTTGGCATAATCGTATGTAGTTTAAAGGATTAAATTTTTGGTATTGCAAATATACGAGAAATTATCAATCCCGTAATTGCAAATACAGCAACAAACAATACGAATTTGTGAATATTCTGTTAGTGGTTGCTGGTCGCGCTAAGTGTCCAAAAGTATAAAATCCCAAAGTCTTTTTTGGGCGTGCCGGCTCCTCCCGATAGCTATCGGGAGGAGCCGTCGGGTTTTCGGCTCTATCTGCTCCGTTCCTCCGCAGGATGCCGCCTCTACCCCTCACGCGGAAGAACGTTGCGATTCATGATAACGGTAACTTAGCGGCTCGAAACGCACTGTTTACAGTATGTGTGCCAACCTCCAAGGTTTTCAAAACCTTGTAGGTTTAATTTGTAGGAAATGAGAGATTGCTTCGTTGTTCCTCCTTGCAATGACTTTGCAGGAAAAGTAATCGAATACTAATTCAACGCATACGGCGCGCTCAGCCTAAACGTAGGCACAATAACCTTAAAAGTTCGTGTAGTAGTAAAGTTCACCATGCTGAAATAACCCCTCATAGCACCGAAAGGCGATGCCAGCAGGCAGCCCGAACTGTAGGTGTGCTTCTCGCCAGGCTTCAGCACAGGCTTTTTACCGATAACCCCTTCGCCGTCTACAATTTCCATATCGTTAAGCGAGTCGAAAATTTCCCAGTGGCGGGTGTTAAGTTGCACAGAATCCTTGCCGTGGTTTTCTATGGTTATCTCATAAGAAAAGGCAAATTGTATCTTGTAGTTCTTGAAGTAGGTGCCTTCAAAACTGGTAGATACTGATATTTTAATGCCTCGTGTTACTTGTGATACCATCCGGGGGGATTTACGTCTTATTATGTAAAAATACAAAAATTATCCTCTGGGTCGCTAAAATCATGGTTTAAATTAAGCTTATCTAATTTTTAATTCTTTAGAGGCTAATTAATAATATTCGTGGAATTTGCCGTCCCGCGCCCAATAACCCTGTCATAACGCTCATTGTTCTGCCTGTAGTATACAAAAATATTATAATCGTCCTCAGTCTGGTAAAAATTGCCGTCAATAGCGTTTTCATTATCTACTTTCCCGTTTTTATCGGCCACGATGTACATGAAATTATTAAATCCCTGCTTTATCATGATGGCTTTCTCATATAGCGAGGTCTTCTCGTTATATTCCATTTTATACTCATCTGTCCTGGCATAATTATTAAACATGCCGCCTACATATATGTCTTTTTTCTCAAAAAATTCAGGTGCACTCAGCGAAAAGAACACCCATGTATAATCGGACTCCAGGAAAGGATTGCTCACGCTAAGGTTGATGTTCTTGGTCACGAAATTGCCATTGACATCCGGGAAATACGTATAGGGTTTGCTCGCACGGGCACTGCTCACATATAATATCGTGTTATACACTTCTCCGGCCGTGATGCGCAGTACGTTGTTTACGGCATTCCGTATGTCTTTGTTCTCAAAATAGAGGTATTCATTACCTGCCCAAAACTGGGTCTCTTTATCATATTTATAAATAAGGTCATTGCCAATGGTATATTGGGGTTTTACATTATAAATGGCATTATCGAAACGGCCATTTTGCGTAAGGACAACTTTTACATTTTGCAGCGGGCTCTGGAATACAAAGGCATCCGTTTTAATAGAGAAATCGAGATTGTGCTTTCCGTCCCTTTCCACCATACCGCGCGCTCTTTTTACCTGTACAGGTACCGATACACGGTCTTCATAAATAATCACCTTCCGCGAAAACACCACATCCCGGTCTTCGTTAAGTACTTTTATTATGTAATTTCCGCTCAATTTTATACTGGTAAATCTATTCGGGAACGTAAGCGTGTACCGGGAATAGATCTGTAGTGTGTTGAAGGAATTCTCATAGGCCTGGATACGCTGCGAATCGAAGCCTGTCAGGTAGTCGTTTACTGTCAGCTGCGAAGAAGGGGTCCAGTCGTAATTGCAATGTTGTATAGAATAATAATAGTTCGCTTCGTTACCAAAAAGGTCGTCAAAAACCAGTTGTATGGTTTCGCCAAGCCTGAAGTAGGGATACACATTTTGGGTGTTCTCCGTAAAAGATACGGTCTTAATATTATAAGGAGGGGCTATTTCCTGCTGAACCTGCCCAAATACTGTAATAGAAAGGATTGCTGCTGCTGCCGTAAAGAGCCGCGTAAGGGCATTTATCATTGTGAAAATTTGTTTTATTCGTGAACGTAAATATAATAAAAATAGTATAACACGGTTATGAGGCTGATTTTATAGGCTAAAAAACTCATCCTGTCGGGTTTTGTGTTAAAAAGCGAAGCAATAAATAGGGCTTTTTGTAGTTTTAACCATACCAATTTATAAACCACAACAAACCATGAAGAACTTCAGATTATGGGTGTTCCTTGCAGCCGTGCCCCTTTCGGGATTTGCACAGGACCTGAAAGGCGATGCGCCCATTCCTTTCGACCCTGCCGTGAAAACCGGTAAACTTAAGAACGGCCTTACCTACTACATCAGGAAAAATTCCAAACCGGAGAACAAAGTCGACCTCAGGCTGGTCATCAATGCCGGTTCTATATTGGAGGATGACGACCAGCAGGGGCTTGCCCACTTTATGGAGCACATGTGCTTTAACGGCACAAAGCGCTTCCCTAAAAATGCCCTCGTAGATTACCTCCAGAGCATCGGCGTAAAATTTGGCCAGCACCTTAATGCTTATACCAGTTTCGATGAAACCGTTTATTTCCTTCCTATCCCCAGCGATAATCCCGAAAAGCTGGAGAAAGGCTTCCAGATCATTGAAGACTGGGCTTTCAATGCAGTGCTTACCCCTGAAGAAATTGACAAGGAGAGGGGAGTAGTGCTCGAAGAATACCGCATCGGCCTTGGTGCCGACAACCGCATGATGAAGCGCTTTATGCCAAAAATGATGTACAAGTCGCATTATGCAGACCGCCTGCCGATCGGGCAAAAAGAGATACTTGAGAATTTTACCTACGATAAGATCACGAAGTTCTATAAAGACTGGTACCGCCCCGACCTGATGGCCGTTATTGTGGTGGGCGACATCGACGTGGCCGCAATGGAGAAAAAGATACAGGAGCATTTTTCATCCTACAGCAACCCTAAGAACGAAAGGCCAAGAAAAATGTTCGAAGTTCCCAACCACAAGGAAACTTTTGTTGCCATAGAAACAGACAAGGAAGCTACGGGATCGGATGTTGAGATCATCTACAAAGATTATGAGATGCCTAAGACCATTGTAACGGTTGGCGATTACCAAAAAGATATCGAGAAGGGGCTTTTCTCAATGATGCTTAACAACCGCCTTCGTGAACTGGCCAATTCTCCCACACCGCCGTTTACTTTTGGGATGAGCTATCACGCGGGCATCGGTGCGAGGACGAAAGAGGGCTACCAGGCGCGTGCCATGACAGCGGAAGGCAAGCAGCTCGAAGCGCTTAAAGTACTTCTTGACGAAAGCCGCCGCGTGCAAAAATATGGCTTTAGCGAAAGCGAGCTGGAGCGAGCAAAGACCGATATCCTGGCGCGCCTGGAACGCGGCTATAATGAGCGGGACAAAACCATGTCGGCAGCCTATGTTGGCCAGTACCAAAGCAATTTCCTTACCAAAAGCCCTGCGCCGGGAATTGAATGGACATTTGACGCAATGAAAAAGATGCTTCCTTCGGTAAAGCTTGCCAACATCAACAGCCTTATCAACGGCTATATGAAGGAGGACAACCGCGTGGTGGTAATTACCGGGCCGGAAAAAGAAGGTGTGGTTATGCCTGCCGAAAAAGAGGTGCTCGCCGTTCTTAACTCCTCAGGAGAAAACCTTAAGCCGTATGATGAGGGTACAAAAGCAACCAGTCTGCTGCGAAATGAAGTGAAGCCGGGCACTATTACCAAAAAGGAATCGAATGCCAAGCTGGGCACCACTACGCTTACCCTAAGCAACGGCGTGAAAGTAACCTACAAGAAAACCGACTTTAAGAACAATGAGATACTTATGGAGGCCGTGAGCTTTGGCGGTACCAACATGTATACTGTTGATGAAATGAAAAAGACCGAGTGGGCCGACAGGGGCCTCACTGATGCCGGTTTTTCCGGGCTGAAGCAAAATGACATTACGAAGTTCATGGCAGGTAAAATTGCAGGTGTGAGGCCTTATATTTATGATTCTACCGAAGGCATGACAGGGAGCACTACGCCGAAAGATATGGAATACCTGTTCCAGATGGTGCATGCTTATTTCACCGACCTCAACCTCGATAAAGAAGCATTTGAAGGCTACAAGAAAAAGCAGATGTCAATGTTTGCTAATATGGGTTCAAACCCGGAGAGTTATTTTACGCAGGAAGTTTCACGATTCGCGGGGCAGAACAACCCAAGGTACACCGACCCGCTCCCTACAGCAGAAACCTGGGCACAGACCGACTATGAGCTGGCCTACAAAAAATATAAGGAGCGCTTTGCCAATGCGGGTGATTTTGAGTTCTTCTTCGTAGGAAACATAGATGATAAGGCAATCGAAGAGTATTCTGCCAAATACCTGGCATCGTTGCCATCTACCGGGAAAAAAGAAAAGATGATTGATTTAGGGATCCGTTCTCTAAAAGGAGAGCACAAAAAGATAGTTTATAAAGGTACCGAGCCTAAGAGCAAAGTAATGATACGGTACAGGGGAGAAGCGGTATATAGTGCAAAAGAAAAACTTGCGCTCGAAGCCCTGGCTGAAATCCTTACTATAAAGCTGACAGAGGAACTTCGTGAAAAAGAAAGCGGGGTTTATAGTGTAAGCGCTAATGGTGCTATGGAAAAAGTGCCGTATGGCTCGTTTCGTTTTACCATTTCTTTTCCGTGCGGGCCTGATAATGCCGAAAAGCTGGCGGCAGGTGCGCTGGCAGAGGTACAAAAGATCATTGCCAACGGCCCCGAAGAAAAAGACCTGAATAAGTACAAAGAGGGTGAGCTGATGGATTATAAGAAGAATATCAAGGAGAACCGCACCTGGCTAAACATACTTACTGATGCCTACACCGATGGCGAAAATGCCGAAGACGTCCTTAAATATGAGGAAAATGTGGCGGCGATCTCAGCAAAGGATATTCAGGCTGTAGCCAAAAAATACCTCAGCGGCGACAAGATCGTAGCGATGCTGATGCCTGAAAAATAAAATTAATTTTTGGATTTAGATTGGAAAGGCCCCGCTGTAATGGCGGGGCTCTTTTGTTTTACTAACAGCCAGCCGGCCTGATTTTCGTAAGAGGGGATAATCTGTATAAAAATCGTACTTTTGTACCCGTAAAATTTTGACAATGATTATTCAAAAGACAAGGGAAGAAATTGAGTTGATGCGCCAGAGCGCACTTATAGTTTCCAAAACATTGGGCATGATAGCCACAGAGATAAAACCGGGTGTAACTACACTGCAACTTGATAAGCTGGCAGAAGAATTCATTCGCGATAATGGCGCTGTCCCGGGATTTAAGGGCCTTTACGGATGCCCTTCCACGTTGCTGACCAGCGTTAATGAACAGGTCGTTCACGGCCTCCCAACCGACAGGCCCATTCAGGAAGGCGATATCGTATCGGTAGATTGTGGCGCTATAATGAACGAATTTTATGGCGACCATGCCTATACTTTTGAGATAGGCGAAGTAGCTGAAGATACTAAGAAGCTATTAAGGGTGACCAAGGAATCCCTATATGTAGGCATTCGCGAATTCAGGATCGGGAACCGTGTTGAAGATGTTGGTAATGCCATACAGCGATATACCGAAGCAGAAGGCTACGGCGTGGTGCGGGAACTTGTAGGCCACGGCCTTGGCAAAAAAATGCACGAAGAGCCCGAAATGCCGAACTATGGCAAACGCGGCCGCGGCAAGCTTTTCATCGAAGGCATGGTAGTAGCTTTGGAGCCAATGATAAATATGGGAACTAAAAACGTAAGGACATTGAAAGATGGCTGGACAATAGTGACCCGCGATGGCAAGCCAAGCGCCCACTTCGAGCATAATGTAGCATTGGTTGACGGCAAACCCGAACTCCTTTCTACTTTCGCTTATATTTATAAAGCATTGGGGATAGAGAGTGATGAAGAGAATGAATTTAGGAAGGTACCGCTGGTGTTGTAATTAAGACTGTTTCGCAAAGATTCACAAAGAAGACACAAAGGTTCGCAAAGATTTTTAATATGGATGTAAACCCATTATCTAATAAAATTATTGGTTTGGCAATTGAAGTGCATAAGAATCTGGGGCCGGGACTTTTGGAATCTGCTTATTGTGAATGCCTAAGCTATGAGATCAGGAAAAGTGGATTATACGTTGAAAGTCAAAAAGCGCTACCAATAATATATAAAGATATTAAACTGGAACATGGCTACAGGTTGGATCTGCTTGTTGAAAATAAGCTTGTACTTGAATTAAAAACAGTTGAATGTTTTACGGAAGTTCACTTCGCACAAATTCTCACCTATTTAAAATTAGGTAATTACCCTCTCGGCCTGTTGATTAATTTTCATACAAAAACCCTTAAAGAAGGAATCAAACGTTTTATAAACCAAAACCACATTGATTCGTATGACCAATAAGCCTTTGTGGTTCTTTGTGTCTTCTTTGCGCATCTTTGTGGAATAGCTTCTAAATAATGAAGAAACTTTTCAAATTCATACTCAACACCATTCCCCGCCCGCTACTGATAAGACTAAGCTACGTGATCAGGCCGGTACTTGCATTCGCACTAAAAGGGAATACATATACCGACCCTATTGACGGAAAAAGCTTTAAGAATTTCCTTCCGTATGGCTACGGACACCAACGCAATAATGTGTTGTCGCCAAGTACGCTCTCCCTGGAAAGGCACCGCCTGCTATGGCTCTACCTCAAGAACGAAACTGATTTTTTCACGGCCCAAAAGAAAGTGTTGCATTTTGCACCCGAGCAGGCATTTTTCAAGCTGTTCAGGAACCAAAAGAACCTTGACTACATCACAACCGACCTTTATTCTCCGCTTGCAGATGTAAAGGCCGATATATGCAACCTCCCTTTTGAGGATAACGCCTACGACCTTATATTGTGCAACCACGTGTTGGAACACATCCCTGATGACACCAAAGCGATGCAGGAACTCTACAGGGTGATGAAACCAGGCGGAATGGGAATCTTCCAGATTCCGCAGGATTTAAGCAGGGCAACCACTTTTGAAGATGACTCGATAACTGATGCTAAAGAGCGCGCAAGGATATTCGGGCAGTACGACCACGTAAGGGTTTACGGTCGGGATTACTTTGATAAGCTGCGCAGCATCGGCTTCAGGGTAGTTGAAGAAGACTATACCAGAAAACTATCCCCGGAAGATGTGGAACGCTATTGCCTTGCCAAAGGGGAGATTATCCCGGTTTGTTATAAAGATTAGAATTTATTCTCTAACAGGAAATTTTTCAGAGTATATCGCGTAGCGATTGAAATTTGGTAGAGATACATCGCACACGTGCCGGTACGTTTTTCCCGTAGGGAATCAATACTATATACACTATATGAAAGTAAAAAGCCTGAGGTCATCCATCAGGCTTTTACATTTTATCTAAGATATCAGCAACTAAGAACCTCATTTCCTCAGCCCCTTCCTTAAGACACCAACGAATGCCTTGTCATTACTGCCGGCTGCTCCAGTCCCATTAGGTCAAGAATAGTAGGCGCGATATCACCCAATATACCGTCTTTTATGTGCGTCAGTTCTTTATCAACTAAAATGATAGGCACAGGGTTGGTGGTATGTGCCGTGTTCGGGCTGCCATCAGGGTTTATCATCGTTTCACAATTGCCATGGTCAGCAATAACTATAGTTGTATAGCCATTTTCAAGGGCGGTTTCGATTACCTCTTTCGCGCAGGCGTCTACTGCTTCGCAGGCTTTAATGGCGGCTTCCATCACACCGGTATGGCCCACCATGTCGCCATTGGCAAAATTAAGGCATACAAAATCCACTTCACCTTTTTTAAGCTCCGGGATCAATGCATCCTTCAGGTCGAAAGCGCTCATTTCGGGTTTCAGGTCGTAGGTAGCGACTTTTGGCGAAGGGCACATAAGGCGTTTCTCGCCTTCAAAAGGCTCTTCGCGCCCGCCTGAAAAGAAGAAGGTAACGTGCGGGTACTTCTCGGTCTCGGCTATGCGTATCTGTTTTTTGCCATTGCGCGACACTATTTCGCCAAGGGTCTCGGTAAGGTTGTCTTTATCATAAACTACATGGATGTCCTTAAAGGTATCATCATAGTTAGTCATCGTCACATAATACAGTTTCAGCTTGTGCATGTTCTGCTCGTGTACATCGAATTGCGAAAGCACCTCAGTAAGCTGCCTGCCTCGGTCGGTACGGAAGTTAAAGAAGATAACCACATCATCCGGCTCAATTTTAGCTAACGGATTGCCCTTATCATCGGTCATAACAATAGGCTTGATGAACTCATCGGTAATACCCTCGTTATAATTTTCGTGGATGCTGTCTACTGCATTGGTTGAAGGTTCACCCGTGCCGTTTACCAAAAGGTCATATGCCAGTTTCACACGCTCCCAGCGCTTATCGCGGTCCATTGCATAATAGCGCCCTACGATAGAAGCTAGTTTTGCTTTGGTATTTTTAAGGTGGTTCTCAAGGTCGGAAATAAAGAATACGCCCGATTTCGGGTCAACATCCCGCCCATCAGTAAACGCGTGTACGAATACATTCTCAACACCGGCTTCCTGCGTCGCATCAACAAGCCCTTTCAGGTGGTCGATATGCGAATGCACGCCGCCATTGGATACAAGGCCCAACAGGTGTACTTTCTTATTGTTTTTTTTTGCGTAATTGAATGCATCGATAAGCGGTTGCTCCTGTGCAAGTGTTTTATTCTGTACAGCAAGGTTGATCCTTACAAGATCCTGGTACACGATGCGGCCTGCGCCGAGGTTCATGTGGCCTACCTCGCTGTTGCCCATCTGTCCTTCGGGAAGACCCACATTAAGGCCGTCGGTACGGAGGGAGGCATTAGGATAATTTTTGTAAAGGCTGTTGATGAAGGGGACATTGGCATTGTCAATGGCCGATACCTTTGGATCTGGCGCTTTTCCCCAGCCGTCAAGTATCATTAAAATTACTTTTTTGTTCATTTTCAACGAATTAGATGTGTTTGGCACGGTTTTGGAACTATAATATCCTGTAAACGTGGGTATAAATTTACTACATATTTAGCCATGTTTCAAGAGATGGGTTCAGGTTTATATATTGTTTTAGCAAAAATTTATAAATTATTTAATAGTCAGGCAATATCACCAGCCGGAACCCGTTATAATGTAGGATTATCAATGAAAGTGAAGGCACATTCGCAGCGGCGAACTGCCAAATGAAAATGTTAAATAATTGATTTTAACACAGTTGCTATTTTTTATTTTGAGCTCTTTAACTTATTTTAGCGACCTGTTAAAAACACAACTACTAAAATTACAATGGTTTACAACTTTTTTACGTCCGTTTTCTTTTTGTTCTTTTCAATTACAGCAACAACACCAAAACACGAAAATTCCTCCGGATTGCTTGCTTCTACAGAAGTAAATTCAGCATCGGCAGCAGAATCGTTGTACAACAACATCAAGTCACATTCCCTTTCAATGCCCGGCTTTGAATGCTTCTCGAAAGCCTTCAACGGTTTTAGCCGTCTTAAGCTTGAGGGGAAAATAAAAAAAGACCTTCTTACGGTTATTGATTTTACCAAATCGTCTGCCACAAAAAGGCTTTGGATCATTGACATGGCTACACAAACTGTTTTATACAATACGCTTGTAGCGCACGGCAGGAATAGCGGCGATGAGTACGCTTCGGTATTCTCAAATGACCCAAATTCAAACTGTAGCAGCCTTGGTTTTTATGCTACTGGCGAAATTTACATGGGCAAGCACGGTGAGTCACTAAGGTTAGACGGCCTTGAGCAGGGCATCAATAACAATGCACGCAACAGGGCAGTAGTAATGCATGCAGCAGACTATGTAAGCGAAAGCTTTGCAATGCAACACCAACGGATTGGCAGGAGTCAGGGATGCCCGGCCCTTCCTAACGAATTGAATGAAGAGATCATCAATCTGATACAGGGTAAATCGTGTATTTTCATATACCACCCGTCGCAAAGCTATATTTCGGCATCTAAATTACTTTCGTAGTTTGTCGTACAGGGCTTTGTCCAGGTTATAAATATCATTGCGAAACTGCAATCCACCCCTATCCATCCACGCGGTCCAGTACAGCTGGTGGATAGGGGTGGTTTTTTTTAGGCCCAGGAATTGGGTTTCGCCTGTTGCCACCATCTCATCCAGCTTTTTCCGGTCTGTATTCTTGTCATCGTGCAGCACATATTCTGCCAGCCTGAAAGGATCTTCCACCCGCACACAGCCCGAACTTAATGCGCGGTCGTTTTTTTTGAAATACTCCCGGTGGTTGGTGTCATGCAGGTACACAGAATACCCATTCCTGAAATTAAATTTTATTCTCCCAAGCGAATTATGGTTTCCCGGGCTTTGTATGTACACATAATGATTCGGTTTCAGGGAATCCCATTTGGCAACCGGAACCTCATTCTTTCCCCTGAAAATTTTAATATTAAGATGCGAAAAATGCGCTGTATCTTTTATCGCGGCGGGTGTAAGGTCTTTTACAAGATAGGTAGGAGGGATAGTCCATGTGGGGTTGATCACCAGTTGGTTGATGGAAGAATACAAGATCGGCGATTTCCTGTCAGGCTTGCCAACGATGACTTTATAAGTGTCTAAGGTATCTTTATTATTTTCAACTATGGTAAGCTGGTAGGCCGGGATATTTACAATTATCGCCTGCTCGCCAAAATCATACGGGAACCACCGCCACCGTTCCAAATTAGCAACTATCTGGGTTTTTCTTTCGTCGCGTTTTATATTCAAAGCTTCGGCAGTACGGCTGTCAACGACTCCGGTAGCATATATGCCATGCCTTTGCTGGAATTTCTTTATAGCCTTAGCAGTTGCCTTATTATATTCGCCATCCTTCGCATCTTTAGCAGAAAGGTCGCCCCAGTAGGTAAGCCGCTGTTTTATTGTGGCCACGACAGCACCGGAATCATTGAGCTTTAAAGGCTTTTCAAATGCAATTTCCCCGATATCCGAATCATCAGGTAATTCGTTAAGATATTTGAGACTTTTGCGCAGCCCTGCATATATCGGATGTTTTGGTCGGCACCGACCCAAAACCTCAGCAGGGTCATGGTTTTGCAAAGCTTCCGTAAGTAGTTTATTAGCATCCAGTTTTTTTGGTGCCAATGCCCAGTCTTTATACATGGAACGGGGCATCAATTTCCCTTTAAACAAATGCGTTGCCAGCTTTGTGAACGATTCCGTCAGCAGGATGTCGTACTGCACGCATTCCTCTTTGGTGATAGTCGTAAGCGCTTCGAATTTTTCCAGCGTATCCAGGCTGTAGTCTTTGGGTTGAAGTCCGTCAGATGCCGCGTCTTTAATAACAGACAGTAGTGCTTTGCGGTCGGTAGTATTGATCCAGGCAGTTTTAGCGCCATTACCTGTATAAAAATCTTTAACGGAAGCAGTAGAATTTTCGAACAGGCCAGGATCAACAGCAAGCGGGGTGTTTTTTAAATAAGCTGAGTTTACAGGTGTCTCATTTTCGTCGACCGCGTTCTTACAGGACGGGAAGAGGAAAAGCATCGACAATAGTATGATAACAGCTTTTGGCATTTCGGTGTGTATTTTCACTATTAAAGGTAATAATAAAATGATGCAGTAAAATGGTATGAGTGCAATACTTTTGTTAAACAATACGTTACGGCGAATTCAGAATGAAACAGTCAGCCTGCCTTCCTTCCGATTTCTTTTCAAAGGTAAAGCAGATGGTGAGTAAAATTTTTCGCAAATGAATATTAGAAGGTATCAAATGAAAATTCGTTTTGCAGAGAGCATATTTCTCATTGGCAATGTTTTAGCCCGTAGCTGCGGGATGGATAAAAAATAAGATACAGAGGTGATCTAAAATTTTTAAAAAAAAGCTTGCATCTAAGAAAAGATATTCCTTATATTTGCACCCACAAAAGCGGAAGTAGCTCAGTTGGTAGAGCTCCAGCCTTCCAAGCTGGTTGTCGCGAGTTCGAGCCTCGTCTTCCGCTCTGCAAAAAAGCCCAAACAGCAATGTTTGGGCTTTTTTTTATGAAATTATAACATCGCTCTCTCTATCCGTCCTGTCATTGCGAGGAGGAACGACGAAGCAATCTTTCCACTTCAGTGAATGAGCTATCGTTCGGAGGAAATATAGCCGCGCTCCATTCTTCCGCCCGCAATGACTGCATCTGAAGATTGATCGAGATTGCGGCAATTAATTAACCCAATATCCTTTCCAGTATCTTCGCTATATTTTTTGCATCATCAACACCTCGATGGTGCGTGCCTTCCAACGGAATATCCAGTAGTGCCAACGCCCCCGCCATTCCCTGCTCATGCCCAAGTTTGTTCTTTAGTGCAAACAACGTCTTTACATTAATATGCGATGGCCCGAAAGGATAACCCACATTCAGCGCGGTACACTGCCTTTGAAACTGTTTTTGGTCGTATGCGCCAAAGCTTGCCCAGGCACGGCTCTGTGACAGGTAATCTTTTTTCAGGATGTTGCAGGCTTCTTTAAACGATATTCCCTGTTCCGCTACCATTTCGGGTGTTATAGTAGTGAGCTCCGTACAGAATGCACTTACATCCGAACGCTCCGGCTTTACAATGATCCCGCGGTTATCCGTGATCTCGCGGGTATGCACATCCAGCAGGCAGATGCCAATTTCTATAATGTCATTCTCCATGCCGGAAGGATTGAGCCCATCCCAGCAGGTAGCCTCAACATCTACCACCAGTATCTTATCTAATTTTTTTGCCATTTGGGCTACGATTATGTTCTTTCAATGTAGAACTATTTAAAAAATCTTTTCGTGTGTAATACCCTTACGATATATATAGTCTTTTCCTTAATAAAAAAATGAATACCATAAGGGAAAACCTGTGCAAATGCAATTCGGATATTTCTATATCGAATTTGATGAAGCTTCGGATTTTCCTGAATGCGCTCTATTGTAGCCAAAATTGCTAAAAGAAAGCGATCATTTAAACTTTCGGATATTTCAATATAATATTCCGAAGATTCCTGTATATCTGATTGGGCTTCGTCTGAAAAAATAATTGAAAACACTATTTTTTGAAGAGTTTGGATTTCACTTCCTTCCAAGGGGTATAATTTATCTGCCCTTTTTCATGACGATCCAGCATATCATCCATCATGGCTTTGTATTCGTCAGAAAGTTCAAAACTATTTGCTTTTTCCCTCAATACATGTTCCATGTAATTTTTTAGCTTTCTTCCTTCCATTTCTGCCTGAACCTGAAGTAAAGCAATGGTTTGATCATCCAATGCTATTTCTTTCCTGTTTTTTTGCTGTAACATAACTGTAAATTTTACAGCTAATATACGTATAATCTATGTGATTATTAAAAGCTAAATAATTACCTCAACCACGACAGGTCACTTCCCGCCTCCAACTCTTCCGGTTCCTTCCCCTGCCTGAACAATCGCGCAGGTAAGTCACCTTTCAAAAGCACAGTATTCCCTTTTATATCCAGCCAGCTGCCTTCGCGAAGCCCCAATACCGGTGGCGTGTTGAACTGATGGAATTCCTTTATACGTGTCTCGCGCGTTTCCCCCATGTGCGTCGACCCCTGCTGCGGGTCTAAATAGTGCGGGTTCAGGTTGAACGGCACCAGCCCCAGTGTCTTAAAGCTTGGCGGATAGACAATCGGCATATCGTTGGTCGTTTGCATTGTCAGCCCGCAGATGTTGCTCCCGGCGCTGCTGCCAAGGTAGGGCGTGCCATTTTTCACGGCATTTTCTATAGCGGTCATAACACCCGTTTTATATAGCTGTGATACCAGCAGGAATGTATTTCCCCCGCCCGTAAAAAGCGCTTCCGCATTGGCTACAGCCTCAGCGGGGTTTTCAAATTCGTGCACGCCTTTCACGCTGATGCCCAGCCCGGCAAAAAAATTGGCAACCCTTTTTGTATAGTCGTCATGGGATATGCCGCCCGGTCGCGCATAGGGAATAAACAGCAGCGAACCACAATCTTTGAAATGCTCCTTCAGCGCAGGGGCCAGGTATTCGAGGTAATTTCCGCCATGAAGTGTGGAGGTGCTTGCAATAATTAGTTTTTTCATCCGTTAAATAGTCTTAGAAAAGGTAAAGTTACAAAGATTTTGATGCGGTGGGAGTTGAAAATGTAACGGCTTTATCTCTGGCAACCGCTTATCAATCACCTATACCAATTATTTTGAAGAACTTCCTTATTCATTCTTTACTGCTCCTGTTTTCACTTGCAGCTATTTCCCAAAACCGTACGCCTGTTAAAGGCAAAGTAACCTCCGATTTCGACGACCTCGAAGGGATCTACGTCATCAACAAGACGGCCGAAACTTCTGTAGTGACCACACGTGGCGGATATTTTACCATAAATGCACAGCCAAACGACACCCTCATATTCTCCGCCCTGCAATTTGAGGCAAAAGATGTTATAATTAATGAAAAAGACTTTGGAGAAACACTGCTTTTCGTACCTTTAGCTATACATACACGCAATTTGGATGAGCTGGTCATTGTAGATTACAGGTATATCAATTCCGAATCGCTGGGGCTGGTTCCCAAAGGGCAGAAACAGTACACGCCTGCCGAAAAAAAACTGGCCACTGCGTCGAAATGGAAAATGAACCCATTGGGGCTCGACCCCCTCATCAATATGTTTTCAGGGCGCACCGCCATGCTGCAAAAAGCAGTGGAAGCGGAGAAGAAAGAGCTTTTAATGGACAAAATAAACTATATTTATAGTGAAGAGGATATCGTCAGACAGTTTAAGATCCCTGAGGAATATGTAAAAGGCTTTATCTTTTATAGTGTAGAAAATAAATATTTTGCGAAAGCCATAAACGCGAAAGATGATAATATGGCGAAATTCCTGCTCGCAGGACTGGCGGTAAAATACCTTAAACTGATCAATGAGAAATAGCCTTTTTATTATAATGCTTTGTATACCGGTGCTTCTTTTTTCGCAGGAGCGCAAAACGCTCAATGGGCGCGTAGTTGTAGACGATGCCGGTATTGGCGATGTTTTCATAATCAACAAGGCTACCGGCATCGAAAAGAAATCGGATGCCATGGGCAACTTTACCATAGAGGCCAAACCCGGAGATAAGATAACGGCCTACAGTCCTCGAACCGTAGTAAGGGATTTTGCCATTAGTGAGCAATCGTTTAAGGAAAACCCATACACCATCAGCGTGAACATACAGGCGTATGAGCTGGATGAAGTGGTGGTCGACAAAAGCATCAACTCTGTATCCCTGGGTATTGTACCCAAAGGCCAGAAACAGTATACTCCCGCCGAAAGGAAGCTTTTTACAGCGACAAGTGGCTTTGGGGTGGATGCATTGCTGAATGCCCTTAGCGGGCGCACCCAGATGCTCAAGCGCGCCGTGGAGACCGAGAAAAAGGAAATGCTGATGGAGAAGATCGGGAATATATGTACCGAAGAGGATATTATAACCGAATATAAGATACCAAAAGAATATGTTAGCGGCTTTGTTTATTACATTGTCGAAGACAGGGAATTTGCGAATGCTGTAAATACTAAAAATTATACGATGGCCCGTTTTTTAATGACGGGGCTATCACTAAAATACCTAAAACTTATCCCAAATGAAAAGTAAGCTGATCTGTCTGTTGCTCCTTGTTTGTACCGTGGCATTCCCTCAGGGGCGAAAATCATTGCGTGGCAACGTTAAATCGGGAGGAGTAACGTTAGTTGGAGTGTTTGTTATTAATAACAAGACCGGTGATGAGACCAAAACCGACAGCCAGGGGAATTTCATTATCGCTGCCAAACCGGGCGATAAGCTTGCGGTGTATAGCGATAAGACCGAGACAAGGGAATTTGTGATCACCGAAGATTCTTTCAGGAACATGCCTTATGCCGTGAGTGTAGAATATAAGGCTACCGAGCTTAACGAGGTGGTTATTGACGAAACAAATAAAGACGACCCGTATGCGCTCGGGCAAAAAGGGCGGCTCGCAGCCAATACCCCGGCAGAGCGTAAAGCAGTTACAGGCGCAAGGATAGGGCCTAAATTTAACGATCCTACTGTGCAGGGTATGGCAATCAATGGCGATGGCATCATCAACATTTTTACAGGAAAAAGAAAAGCATTGAAAAGAGCTGTAGAAATGGAGCGCAGGGAAAGGCTGATTTCAAAATTTAAGACGATCTATAGCGACGAAACGCTTATTGTTGAATTTGGTATCCCAAAGGAAAATGTTGACGGGTTCAGTTACTATTGCATAGAAGACAAAAAAATGGCACAGGCCATCACCGAAATTAAAACCGATGTCATAGAATCCCTTATGCCGGACATGGTATTGAAGTATGTTGAAATGGTGAAAAATGGAAAATAGGCTGCTATACCTGCTGCTTCTTTTTACGGCCACCATATTCGCCCAAAACCGGCAATTGCTCAAGGGTAATGTTACTATTGGGGATGCTGCAGGTGGCGGTATTTTTGTTATAAACAATAAAACAGGGGAGGAGACCAAAACCGACAGCCAGGGCAGCTTCAGCATTATGGCGAAAATTGGCGATGCCCTTGCCGTATACAGCGATAAAACAGAAGTGAGGGAATTTGCCGTTACTGCAAATACATTCAAAGAGACGCCCTATAGGGTAAGTGTTAACTACAAAGCCTACGAACTTGAGGAAGTTGCCATTGATAAATACAAAAATATAAACTCCGAAGCATTGGGTATTGTCCCAAAAGGGCAGAAGCAGTACACCGTTGCCGAGCGGAGGCTGAAGACCGCTGGTGACTTTAAGCCGATTATGCTCCTCGGCATTATTGCAGGCGGTATGCCCATCGACCCTATTATCAACGCCATCAATGGACGTACCAAAATGCTGAAAGGCGCATTGGCAACCGAAAGGAAAGAAATGCTGATGGAAAAGATCAATAATATCTGCAACGAAGAGACTATCATCAACGAATTCCATATACCTGTAGAATACGTAAACGGTTTTATATTTTATATCGTGGAAGACAGGGATTTTGCCGCCGCACTTAAGGCGAATAATAATGACCAGGCAAAATTCCTTATGGCCGGTCTGGCAAAAAAATACCTTAAACTTATAGATGCTAAATAAACTTGTTGCAATATTGTTCGTTTTGTTCCCGTTCGCAATAGAAGCACAGGAAAAACAGTTGCGCGGTATAGTGATCACCGATGAGTTGAAGGTAGAAAACGTTACTGTTACCAATACCACTACGAATATAAGTACGGTAACCGGCAGCAATGGCAGTTTTACAATTGAAGCAAAAGTAAAGGATGTACTTACCTTTCAGGGGGACATCTTCAAACCGCTTATAATTGTCCTGAAACCTTCAGATTTTGCAGAAGAAGCATTAGTGGTCAGGTTGGAACCTGCCGCGACGATGCTCAACGAAGTAGTCGTTACAGGCCTTACCGGTAATCTGGCTGTCGACAGCAAAAAAATAAAGACACCACAGATAAACACCTGGTTTAATGCAGCCGAGATCAACAAGGATGTCCTTACCAATTCTAATATCGGTGCCAACTGGATTGCGGGAGTATCCATGCTCTTCAAAAAGCCGAAGAAGCCCAAACGCGCTACAGAATACACGCAGTCCGTAAAATCGCAACGCCGTTTCTCTGAGATCGTGAAGGACTCCTATCCGGAAGAATTCTTTACGGAAACCCTGAAACTAAGGGTGAGCCTTATTGGCGCTTTTCTCGCTTTTTGCGATGACAGGGCCGATCGGAAACTGCTGCAGGAAAATTATGGCATGGAACTCATCGAATTCCTCAAAACCCAAAGCGCT
The DNA here is from genome assembly GCF_038289855.1 of Flavobacterium arundinis. Lineage (NCBI taxonomy): Bacteria > Pseudomonadati > Bacteroidota > Flavobacteriia > Flavobacteriales > Flavobacteriaceae > Flavobacterium > Flavobacterium arundinis. The sequence goes on along the minus strand of NZ_JBBYHR010000002.1, from coordinate 379,686 downwards.
GAATTCCTAAAACTGAACCCGGATGCGAAATAAATTACTTTGTTTTACTCTTTTACTTTTGCTTCCATTTATGGCTTTCGCCCAAAAGGAGCCGCGGCAGGTATTGTATGGTAAAGTGGTTGCGGACTCGCTGAAAACCGATAATATTTCGGTAAACAACCTCTCATCGAATATTGGCGCCGTAACCGACAATGACGGGAATTTTACAATCTACGCAAGGCCAACGGACACACTGTTATTTTCGAGTATAACGTTCCATTCCATACAAATGGTGCTGAGCAAGGAACATTTTACAGGAAAGCAGCTGGTTATTAAGCTGGATTTGAATGTCACGATGCTCGACGAGGTTGTCATCAGGCCAACAGTACTGCTGGGGGATCTGGCGGCAGATAGTAAGAAAACCAAAACCATGCAGGTCACTTCGTCCCTCGATTCGAAACAGCTTGTAATGACAGCGCCCTACAAACCCCAGTCACCACTAAATGAAAAGCGCTACCCGAATGAAAGTGTACTCAAAGGGATCGACTTCATCAAGATATTTGAAATGTTTAAAAAGCGCAAAAAGAAAGACAAAGCGGAGATTTATAAAGTTGCTGCAAAATCTTTCAGGGAATCGGTAAAGGAAAGGTTTACCTACCACTTTTTTACAGAGACGATTAAAATTCCCCGTGACGAAATCGAGCTGTTTATTAATTTTTGCGATACCAAAGATGCAGCAAAACTTCTTCCTCCCGACAAAGAATTTGAACTGACTGATTACCTTGTAGCTAAGAGTATAGAGTACCTTAAGTTGGATAAGAAATGATTGCTTTATGCCTCGTGGGTTCACAGGGAATGGCGATATCAGCTGTCGCACTCTGTGGACTCACACCAAAGGTGTTATTCTAAATAAGCTCAGTGAATCTCTATGCTCCTCTGTATGTCTCTGTGTTATAGCTTTATCCCACTATTCATTACTGAATTAAGGCAATCTATAGCTTTCATCAATATTCAATATCGAATATCTGAAAAAAGCATTATAAAATAGTTAAGTTTATTACTTTTGGAAAATGAAAGGAATATCCCGGTACATTCTGTTGGCTTTGCTTGCAATTATGCTGAGCGCTGCCGCCGCGCATAAATATTATGTTGCAGTATTCCTGATAGAATTTTCCCCGAAAAAGAAAGTATTGCAAATGACATCACGCGTATTCATTGATGACCTTGAAGCGGCGTTCACGAAAAAATACAACCGGAAATTTTATCTGGGCGAAAAGCGGGAACTGCCGGAAACGGAAGAATACCTTACTAAATACTTTACCGAAAACGTAAAAATAAAGGTCAACGGCAAATCAAAAGCCATAAAATACATGGGAAAGGAAATCGAAAATGATATCCTGATATGCTATTACACCATACCTGCCGATTCGAAAATAAAGTCGGTTGAGGTAAGCAACACTATACTCTTTGATGCCTATCCAGAACAGCAAAACATTATAAACACCAAAATAAACAGTAACAAAAAAAGCCTGTTGCTGACTAATGATGAACCTTCGGGTTCACTTGAGTTTTAATACTACCATTTTATGAAAAAAGCGATCTGTTTATTATCCCTTGCCGCATCGGTTACTATGTCTGCACAGGATAAGCCGGCACAAAAGCGTGAAGGCGGCCATACTGATAACAATAAAATGAGCCAGATGTACGACCTTCTGGCCACGCCAAACATGTTCAGGACGGCATCGGGAGCGCCTGGCCCTGCCTACTACCAGCAACAGGCCGATTATAAGATGGATATTGAGGTCGACGATAAGAACACAAAACTTTACGGTAAAGAGACCATTACTTACCATAACAATGCGCCGGAGAGCCTTGATTACCTATGGGTTCAACTCGACCAGAACCAGAACGCGAAGGATTCCAAATCAAAGCTGATAGAAAGCCAGAAAATGGATCCGGCCTATAAGGCAGATGCTTTTTCGCGCCGTTATATGGAAGATGCCTTTGATGGAGGTTTCCGTATAGAGTATGTTCAGGATGCCAATGGCAAGCCCATGAAATACACCATCAACCAGACCATGATGCGCATTGACTTGCCTACGCCTTTGAAAAAAGGCGAGACCATTTCGTTCTCTATCAAGTGGTGGTACAACATCAATAATTACCGTGTTGTTGGCGGACGTTCCGGCTATGAGCATTTTGATAAAGACAATAATAACCTGTATGTAATAGCGCAGTTCTACCCGCGTATGGCCGTGTATAATGATGTGGAAGGATGGCAGAATATGCAGTTTTGGGGAGCAGGCGAATTTGCCCTGACCTTTGGGAATTATGAGGTGAACATCACTGTCCCTGCCGACCATATCATCGACGGTACCGGCGACCTGATGAACCGTGCCGAAGTGCTTACAGCCGAGCAGCTGAAACGCTATGAGCAGGCTACAAAGTCGTTCGATAAGCCGGTGGTTATCGTAACCCAGGCAGAAGCTGAGAAAGCCGAGAAAGGCTTTTCGGATAAAAAGAAAATATGGCGTTTCAATGCAAAGAATGTGAGGGACTTCGGTTTCTCCTCTTCACGTAAATTCATTTATGATGGTATGGCGGTACAGCTTGACGGTAAGACTGTTATGGCACATTCACTTTATCCAAAGGAAGCCAACCCTATGTGGGGCGAAACCTCAACAAGGGTAGTGGCTCATACGCTAAAAACCTATTCCAAATATACATTCGATTACCCGTACCCAAAAGCGATTTCGGTATCTGCTGAGGACCAGGGCATGGAGTACCCAATGATCTGCTGGAACTATGGCCGACCAGACGAGAAGGGCTATGTATCCGACAGGATAAAATATGGAAACATCGGTGTAATTATACACGAAGTAGGGCATAACTTTTTTCCGATGATCGTAAATTCTGATGAAAGGCAGTGGACGTGGATGGATGAAGGCCTTAATACTTTTATGCAATATCTCACCGAGCAGGAGTACATGCCGAATTATCCGTCTAACCGCGGTCCGGCAGCGAATATTGTGCCTTACATGAGTGGCGACCAAAGCTTTTTAGAGCCGATTATGACCAACTCTGAATCCATACACCAGTTTGGCTCCAACGCCTATGGCAAGCCTTGTACGGGGCTGAACATGCTGCGCGAAGTGGTTATGGGAAAAGAACTGTTCGACCATGCTTTTAAAACCTATGCAAACCGCTGGAAATTTAAGCATCCTACACCGGAAGATTTTTTCCGCACAATGGAAGATGCCTCGGCGGTAGACCTTGACTGGTTCTGGAGGGGATGGTTCTACACTACCGACTATGTAGATATGGGTATTCAGGAAGTAAAGCAGTACTATGTAACCGAAACACAGCCTGCCGCTATGAAGGAATACAAAATAAAAAAAGGCCGTTTTGGCGAAGAGGCTGGCCCGTTTGTTTATATGGTAGCAGAAGCTGATCTTGACAAACAGCAAAAAAAGGCTATGGATGCCAAAGATGTAAAACTGCTGAACGACTACCTTAAGGAGAAATTTTCGGCAGAAGACAGGGCAAAGCTAAAAGCGCCTAAATATTTTTATGAAGTTACGTTTGACAAGCCGGGCGGCATGCTGATGCCAATACTGGTAGAGCTTGCATTTGAAGACGGCACAGTTGAAAGCTACAATTTCCCGGTACAGATATGGAGGAAAAACAACCAAACGGCATCAAGGGTATTTGCAACCGACAAGCCGGTTAAAAAAATAACACTCGATCCGAAACTGCTTACCGCCGACATTGACGTAACCAATAACGTGTGGCCAAAAGAAGCGGTAAAAGACAAATTCGATACACTCGAAAATAAAAAGTAAACTGTGTTCAGGGTAAGGGCATTTAAAAAAAACCAGCCACGAATTACACAAATTATTCAAAAGATTAATTTACCGGGCCATTAAAATTAGCGGTAAGAGAATAAAATTTGTGGAAATTAGTGTAATTCGTGGCTAAACTTTCTTAAAATGCACATGGTGCATTTGCTTTAAACCAGTATTTTAAGTGCTTGGGATAATTAGGATAAATTCCTACCTTTGAAAAAAACCAACCTATGAAAAAAATACTACTATCCGCAGCATTGCTGTTATCCTTAAGCAACTTTGCCCAGGCGCCTATTCAGGCATTTTACAGTGCGTCTGTTATTCCCGAAGATGATAACATCACACATTATTTGCTGGTAAATTCTTCTACTCCGATCGACCAAAGCGCTATGGGCGCTAATATGGTATGGAATTTTGACAATCTGGCTGTGGTAACAAATACGGCGACATCGGTGAAGGCGCCAACAAGTACTGATCTTGCCAACTATCCCGGGACTACAATGGTGGTCGAAACCAATACGGAAGGTGGCAACCCCACATATTACTACCTTTCTGATACAGGCCAGGGCACTAACATCAGGGGGGCTAAAACATCACAGATAACACTAACCTATACCGCTGGCGGACTGATAGGGAATTTTCCAATGTCTGCAAACGAGCAGGTATGGGGTTCGGTTTCCGGGACTTTTGAAGGGAATGGCATTCAGGGCACTTTTTCAGGAAATGCAGGCAGCTCAGTAGATGCTTATGGAACCCTTACCGTAAACCAGGGTTTTACAGATACTAAAAATGTAACCAGGCTAAGGACCGATCAATTCCTTACCCTGAAATACATGGGCATTCCTGTAGGTACGCTTGACCAAACCATATACAGCTATTATAGCGCAGACCTTGTGGCTGGGCCCGTATTGAGGAGCATAACCACACATATAGTGGTTACATCAGCAGGTATAGACCAGACACAAAGCACACTTGAAGTATACGATCAGGCGACTAATGGAGTTGCAGATCACAAGGCGCTTGCCAAAATTGTTATAGCCCCTAATCCTGTTAAAGACGTACTACATTTTGAAGGTAATGACGAGATTGATTCAGTAAGGATAATTGATACGGCCGGAAGGGTAATAGCAAATGGTAAAACGAATGATATTCAGGTAAGCCAGCTTCCTGCAGGAATATATCAGGTACTTGTAAGCAGTCAGAGCGGCAGTGCGGTGCTTAAAATGGTTAAGCAATAATCCTAGTTAAAATTGTTATATCGGCAATCCCTTTCGATGTAACTTTACGTAACTTTGTTTAATAAATACACATAGTCATGTTTGGAATAGGCGGAGGGGAATTTTTCCTGATAATAATAGTGGTGCTTATGCTTTTTGGGTCGGATAAGATACCCGAGATAGCGCGCACACTTGGAAAAGGGATGCAGCAGCTGAAGAATGCTACCAACGACATAAAAAGCGAAATACATAATAGCGCCGGAATAGAAGATATTAAAAAGACATTTACCGAAATAGGCTCTGAAGATGTGTCGAAAGATATAACGGGCGAGATCGAAAAAATGAAAGAACATATCGAAGATACCTCGGGTCCTATAAAACGCATCAGGTAATATGCTTGAATATTTGCAGCAGCTCGACAGGGATGTATTTATCTACCTCAATTCACTGGGGTCAGAGACTTTCGACCCGTTTTGGGAAGTCATAACAAAACAGGTAAGCTGGATCCCGGTTTTTGCAATCATACTTTATCTTGCATTCAAAAGGCTCGGCTGGCGTCACGCACTGTTGGTTGTAGGCATGATTACACTATTGCTGTTGCTTACCGACCAGACTACCAATCTTATAAAAAATAGCATACAGCGTCTTCGCCCCGGTAACAATCCGGAACTTGAAGGACTTATAAGGGCGATACAGCGCAGGGGATCATTCAGCTTTATATCAGGGCACGCTTCTAACTCTATGGCAGTCGCTTTCTTTTTATACAGGGTGCTGCACCCGTATATAAAATACATGGGCTTTTTCTTCCTTTGGCCGCTCATTTTTGCCTATAGCCGCATTTATCTGGGGCTCCATTATCCCGGAGATATATTGATGGGATACTTGTTTGGCCTGTTTACAGGATGGCTGGTACTAAAGTTGTATGTGTACCTTCGTGACCGTTTCTTCCCTGAGCATGAAAAATTAGATCACCCGACTAACAGTGAGCCCGTCACGAATGGGTAACAAAACCGTTTCTACACGCGGGTCATCTTTTAGCAGCCGGTTGTATTCCAGTAATACATTGGTGCTTTTATCGTTGGGTTTTACCTTTTCCAAAACCTTTCCGCTCCACAATACATTATCAGATAATATAATCCCGCCCTTGCGCATCATCGGCACGATCATTTTGAAGTAATTGATGTAATTCTCCTTATCAGCATCGATAAAAACAAGGTCGAACTTTTTATTGAGCTTAGGGATGATTTCCAGTGCGTTGCCCAAATGCTGTGTTATTCTGTCTTTCCAATCTGACATCCCGAAATATTTTCCCTGAAAATCATACAATTCCTCATTGTTGTCAATGGTATCAAGCGTGCCGTTTTCCTGCAGCCCTTCTGCAAGGCAAAGAGTGGCATAGCCGGTATACGTACCTATTTCGAGGATATGCTGCGGAGATACGAGTTTTGCTATCATGCTTAACACCCTTCCCTGGAAATGCCCGCTGAGCATACGTGGCTGTAGTATTTTCTGGTGGGTTTCGCGATTTAGCGCAGTCAGCAGTGGAGGCTCATTTTCGCTATGGGATGCTGCGTAATCTTCCAGTTCTTCGGATATGAAATGCATGGTAATTTTTTTGGTAAAAGTAATAAATGCAAAACAGTTCTTAAATTCTATGGAATATTTTTAAACAGTAATAAGCAATATTACAAAATGCGTTATTTTTACGACCCTAAACCTAAACGAATGAAACTTAAATTTACTTTTTTGCTGATGCTGCTCGTAAGCATTGGCTACAGCCAGGTGACTAACGAAGGTAAGCCTGCAAGCTGGAAACTCCATCTTGAAAACCTGGCGCCGGTCACCATGCCGAAGTTCGACCTGAAAGCCCTGGAGTCCGAAGACAAGGCCAACGAGAACAGGAAAGATATCCCGTGGCGTTTCGGAACGGAGTTCTTTGTAGACCATAACCTGCAAAATAGCGGGAGCTGGCATACGCTGCCGAATGGCGACAGGATTTGGAGGATACGCTACATGTCGAAAGGCGCAAAAACCCTGAACTTCCTTTTCACCGATTTTTACATGCCGAAAGGGGCTAAGGTATACCTTTATAATAATGACCACACCGACCTGTTGGGTGCCTATGATGAATCCCAGAACAATGATCAAAGGGTACTGGGTACATGGCTTGTAAAAGGCGAAGATATCTGGATCGAATATTATGAGCCGCTCGCCGTTGCAGGACAGGGAAAACTCGAAATATTCAAGGTGGTGCACGGTTACCGTACTTCGGATGGTATGATGAAAGCCGTGGATGACAGCCTCAACAACTCCGGCGACTGCAACTATGATGTGGAGTGCTACATGGGTGATATAGATGGGCTTAAAGATATTAATAAGAAAGCCGTGGCGCTCTTAATTACCGGTGGGGACAGCTTTTGTTCCGGTGCTCTTGTAAACAATACCAGTAATGACGGCACGCCTTATTTACTTACCGCCAATCACTGCTACGACAACCCTTCGGAGTGGTCCTTCCGCTTCAATTGGATAAGCCCTAACCCGGTTTGTTCCGGTACCGAAGCAAGCACTACCAATGCACCAAATTTTTACCAGACCGCAAGTGGCGCCACATTAAAGGCCAGACGTGGTGAAAGTGATTTCTGTCTTGTGCGGATTACGGCAACCCTGCCTTCAGCATGGGATTTGGTCTGGGCAGGATGGGACCGTACGGATACCACACCTGCTTCTACTTTTGGTATTCATCACCCTGCGGGCGATATCATGAAAACATGCCGCGATTTCGATGCGCCTTCACCTCAGGTTGATGGCGATGGCGTTAGCCTTTGGGTTATCGGCAGTTGGGATATGGGCGTAACGGAAGGTGGCTCATCAGGTTCGCCGTTATTTAATAATGAAGGGCGTATAATTGGCCAGTTATTCTACGGCCTGGCTGACTGCAACGGAACACAAAACAATGGCTTATTTGATGCCTTCGGGCGTTTTGCTGTATCATGGGATGCCGGTTCCACCGCTGATACGAGGCTAAAAGAATGGCTCGACCCTGCAAATACCGGCGCTACTACTGTAGATACTTATCCTGCACAGGAAACACTTGCGCTGAATGCCAAAATAATCCTCTCGGAAATAGGCCTGCAGGAATGCAGTGCTACTATTTCACCGGTTGTAAAGCTGATCAACATGGGTACGCAGCCACTGGTATCGGCGCAGATCAATTATACGCTGAACGGTGGTACGCCTGCTGTATACAACTGGACAGGCAACCTTGCCGGCAACCAGGCTACAGATATCGAATTGCCGCAATTTAATGGCGCATCGGGCGAAAATGTACTCAATATAAACCTCACGCTCCCAAATGGCGGGACTGATGATGATACGGCAAACAACACGGTATCGTCAACGTTTGTGGCAAGGGTATTTGATATTACCAATATTACTTTCGATCTGTTTACTGATTCCTATTCGGACGAAACTTCATGGGAACTCAGGAATGAGGCAGGCGATATTTTATACAACGGCGATAACTACAATGCATTCCAGAATTATAGCGAAACATTCAGTCTTACAGAAGAGGGATGCTATACCTTTACGATCTTTGATACAGAAGGCGATGGGATCTGCTGTGCTTATGGTCCCGGGCAATATACGCTTACTACAGCAGGCGGCACGGTTATAGCCGAGGGAGGCTCATTCGGTAACTCAGAATCTATAAGCTTCAGGCTTCAGGACACTACAGGCACGGGCGAAAATTCACTTAGCGCAACAGTTAAGGTATATCCTAACCCTTCTAATGGGATTTTCAATATCATCGGTAGCGCTTCATCACTAAAATATGAATTGTACAATGTGCTTGGACAGCAGGTTAGGGCTGGAGAATTGGCTTCTGGCTCAGGTATGCTGGATATTTCATCGGCAGCAAACGGTGTATATATTCTCAAACTGTCTGACGTATCAGGAAAACAGGCCAATTACAAACTGGCGAAAAAATAAATTTTGAGGTAGCCCGGGCTATGCGGCAGGAGTGTAGCTGTTCCCCTCTTGAGAGCTATCGTGTATACACATCTTTTTAGTGCTATTTAAAAGCACCTGCTTTGAAGTGTTGGTTGTAAGGCCTTAGGTTAGAAAAGGTCGCGCAAAGTCGCAAAGACGCAAGGTTGTGTACGTGAAAACATTGCATCGTAATGCTTTGCGGTTTGAAGTATTATGATTCCGGCCTGAGTCTTGGCGGCTTTGCGCCTTTGCGTGATAATCATTTCCACAAAAAGACGCAAAGATGTAGAAAATGCAAATTTAGATTTGTGTCCACACGATAGTCTTGAGAGGGGTTAGGGGTGTGTTACTAATAAAAAGAGGTTGTTCGAAATAATTTCGGACAGCCTCTTTTCGGTTATGAAAATCCGTGAAAATCCGCTTCATCCGTGTTCCATCTTCTCCACAATTTCAATATTCGCAAATAGTTACTACCTTTGCACCATGCAAACGGAAAAGAAAGACATAAGGGCGCTTACAAAAGAACAGCTTCGCGATTTTTTTGTGGCAAATGGGGATAAGGCATTCCGGGGCAACCAGGTATACGAATGGCTGTGGAGCAAACGTGCCCACAATTTTGACGATATGACCAATGTTGCCAAGCCTACGCGGCAGATGCTTGAGGATAACTTTGTCATCAACCACATACATGTGGACGAGATGCAGCAAAGCAGCGACGGTACGGTAAAAAATGCTGTCCGCCTACACGATGGGCTGGTTGTAGAGTCAGTACTAATACCCACAAAAACCCGGACTACCGCCTGTGTATCAAGTCAGGTAGGGTGCAGCCTTGACTGTAATTTTTGCGCAACCGCAAGGCTTAAGCGCATGCGTAACCTCAACCCGGACGAAATATACGACCAGGTTGCCGCTATAGACAGCGAAAGCCGCCTGTACCACAACAGGCCATTGTCTAATATCGTTTTTATGGGCATGGGCGAGCCGCTCATGAACTATAACAATGTGCTGAAGGCTATAGAAAAGATCACTTCTCCCGAAGGGTTGGGAATGTCGCCAAAGCGCATTACCGTTTCTACTTCAGGTTTACCCAAAATGATAAAAAAGCTTGCCGACGACGAGGTACGATTCAAGCTGGCAGTATCACTGCACTCGGCAATCGATGAGATACGCTCGAAGATCATGCCTTTCAGTGCAAATTTCCCGCTTAAAGACCTTAAGGAATCATTAGAATATTGGTACAGCAAGACCAAGAGCCGCGTTACCTATGAGTATGTCGTTTGGAAAGGTATCAACGACAGGAAAGAAGACATCGACGCTTTGGTTAGATTTTGCCGTTACGTACCTTGTAAAGTAAACCTGATTGAATACAACCCTATTGATGACGGCGAGTTCCAGCAGGCCGACCCCGAAGCAATTGAAGCCTACATAAAAGGATTGGAACGCGATGGTATTGTGGTAAAAGTACGCCGCAGCCGCGGAAAAGACATTGATGCTGCCTGCGGGCAATTGGCTAATAAGAATGAAGCTGCCTCGTAAGCGGAGGCATTATTTTTAGTGGACTTATTTCTGGACGATACACTGTAAAAACAAAAGAGGCTGCCCGATCTTCAGGCAGCCTCTTTTTATAAGGAACTCAACTAATTTGCGTAATTGAGGGAAAGATCTTTAAAGATTGTTTCAGCAGGGATCGAAAAACCGAGGCCTTCTACACCAATACCGAAAACTTTAGCATTTACTACACCTATAAATTCGCCATTCTTGTTCACAAGTGCACCGCCGCTGTTACCCCCATTTACACTGGCATCAGTCTGTATCATGTTGTTTTTTTCATATGTCCTGAAACCTGAAATGATACCTTTGCTCAACGATTGTCCAAGCTCAATGGATTTTGGCGTACCGATAGCGAATATTTCATCACCAACCCTATAGTTTTTCACAGTTGGGAGGATAAACGCATGCGCTACAACGGCATCTATCTTCAAAAGGGCAAGGTCCGAATATTCGTTTTTACGAACAAGCTTGGCATTATATTCTTTTCCTTCTTTTGTAATTACTGTAAGCTTGTCATTGGCCGAAACCACGTGGAAGTTTGTTATGATATAACCATCATTGGTAATAAAGCATCCACTACCGTGACCGTCTTTTGTTTTGATGGTAACAGTGGCATCCATTGCATCTTCAAGGTTCGATACCACAGCAGGGCGGTTCAGTCTTAGATCTTCCAGTTTTATCTCCTTGCTTTCTCCCTGTTCGAGCAGCTTAACAACATCTTTGGTGGCAAGGAATGTAAAAAACGACTCATTGATTGCATCTTCAACACTGTTTCTTACTACTTCTCCTTTAGCGCTCCATGCAAATTCGCCTGAAGTGCCACTCATCGTTTTTTTAAATTTCGACTGGTTGTACAAATCAAATATTTCCCACTCAATGTCCAGTTTTGTCATGAGGAAATTCATATATCTTTTGGAAGCGATAGTGTACACGTTGTCAAATTCAACTTTTTTAATCTTCGCGCTGATATATAATGTGTTAGTGTTACTTTTGAAGATGGTGTTCGTCGTATCTATATAATTATTCTTTTTCAGGATATCATTTACCGCATCTGTAAAGATGGAATTGTCAAATTTGATGTCTTCTTCAGCAGTACCCTTATCTTTAAACTTGTTTTTCTTTTTCTTGAGCTGCCTGTGCTTTATCTGTGTATACTTGATATCTTCTTTCTTAACATCGAAAGCAGTATTTTTAAGATAAACATATTTCTGCTCAGTGGTACGGGGAGCAATAGCTAACATATCGTCCTTAGACGTGGTTACCTCTTTCGGATAGTTGAAAGCTTTTGGTCCATAGTCCATAAAAGGTGGGTATAGTAATACTCCAAATGGTACCCATGACATTATATACAATGCTGATTTTCTGTCCTGATAATGGATTTTGTATATCGGCTTATAGCCATCCCGCTCTATGCGCACCTGCTTCATTATAGCGTCGCGTTTCATTTTCGCGACAACATTTTTTCCAGTTCCGGCAAGTACGTCGTCTACATATACTTTTGAGTCGTTAGAGCCTGTCACTATTGTTACCTTTTGCATCTTTGAGTTCAGAATAGAAGCACAGTTGGTAAAAAGCAGCGGGACAAGCACAAAAAATAAAATTTTAGTAAGATTTTTTTTCATAAAAATGTTAGGGTTTTGTTAAAGCAGTAAAGATAAAAATATCAGTGAATTTTGAAATTATTTTTTCATATTTTTCATATTTTTTCTGACTTACAAACAAATCATTGGTAGTCAGTTGTTTATAATTTCTTAAAGTACAATAATTTTTCAGGATTATGATATACTTTAGCTAACTACGATTATGAAATATATTATCAAAGTAAAGTTTAGATCCTTACGTGTATGCGATCATAAATAATTGCTACAGGATAGTAAAGATAACTACGATGTTTTTGGCATTACGCGTCTTTTGCTATCTTTGTGGTTCCATGAAAATAACAGAGCAGATCAAGCAGCCTATAGCACGGGAAATGGAACTTTTCGAGAAAAAGTTTCGCGATTCCATGTCTTCAAAAGTAGCGCTGCTTAACCGTATCACCTATTATATCGTAAACCGCAAGGGCAAGCAGATGCGCCCTATGTTCGTATTCCTTACTGCCAAAATGATTAGCGGCGGGACAGTTAACGAACGCACCTATCGCGGGGCAGCTGTTATTGAGCTGATACATACAGCTACCCTTGTGCACGATGATGTAGTTGACGACAGCAACAGGCGAAGGGGATTTTTCTCCATCAATGCACTCTGGAAAAACAAGATCGCTGTACTGGTTGGTGATTTCCTGCTTTCTAAGGGATTGCTGCTTTCTATAGACAATGGCGATTTCGACCTGCTTCGTATTATCTCTGTCGCTGTACGCGAAATGAGCGAAGGCGAATTATTGCAGATAGAAAAAGCACGAAGACTCGACATTACCGAAGACATCTATTATGAGATCATCCGTCAAAAAACAGCTACGCTCATCGCGGCTTGCTGTTCGCTTGGTGCCTGTTCTGTAGAGCCCGAAAGCGATCACACCGAGAAGATGCGGAAATTCGGCGAACTCATCGGAATGGCATTCCAGATTAAAGACGACCTGTTCGATTATACCGATGATGCCATTGGCAAACCTACCGGCATCGATATTAAAGAACAGAAAATGACCTTGCCGCTTATTTATACCCTCAATCACTGCACAAAGGAAGAAAAAAAGTGGCTTATTAATTCGGTCAAAAATCATAACAAAGATAAAAAGCGTGTAAAAGAAGTCATCGCTTTTGTAAAGCAAAAGAACGGGCTTGGTTATGCAGAAGAAAAAATGGCACAGTTTCGCGAAGAGGCGCTTCTAATCCTCGCCGATTATCCATCTTCGGTTTATAAGGACGCATTGATGCTTATGGTAAATTATGTCATCGAAAGAAAAATATAGCGGGCGTAGCTTCGGTTCATTATATTTTCCTTACCTGTACACCTTCACCTTTTTACAACACTAAGGAAAAAAACTATACATTACCTCAACAATACCGTTTTAGGCAGCATTTTCAGTTTCTTCTTCAACAAGGTAACTATCTGATTTCATCAAAGAATAGTTAGTTTTTTAGTCATATCAATAAAAATTTTGTCTGCGTATAGTATTTATGCTAACGATATAGCGTTTTTACACCAAGAATAGTGTTAAGTTTATCATAACAGTAACGGTCACCACACTATTGGAATAAACTTAATTGCCTCGAAGCTATACTCAGGGAGTTAGAAGAATAAATTGTAAGTTAGTAAAATGTAGTATCGGATAGTGGGGTTGATTGAACTGGAGGATGTAAAGTAGCAGAACTTTAAATATGATTAAATAAATTACCTGCGGGGATTACACTTGCAGCAATTATAAAAAATAGTTTTTTATTTGTTTAGTTAAAAAGGCTGCCCCCTGATTGGCAGCCTTTTTTTATGTAACGGCATACTGATACTGGCAAACAGGCGTTGTAAGTATACCTACCGCCTTACTATGAAACCTGTCTGTTACATGACCGCAATACTATGCCTTGTCTTTATGCAGGCCTACTGCCAGTTGGAGACAGCCGAGGATATACGGAAACTTGTGAACGACGTTGGTATCGAAAAAAGGGATTTTTACTATGAGATACCGTTCGAATATACAGGGGAGATCATAATTAAAGGCGGGGTAGGCGGAGAAACCTATGATTTTCTTTTTGATACGGGCGGCTATACCATGATCGATGCCGCGGTATTACAAAGAAATAATTTTACTGTTTTAGGAAAACAGCTCCTGAGCAGCACCAATGGGCTTGCCCGGGAAACCGATATTGTAAATACAGGAAACTTTACTGTGGGTGATTTGGTGTTTAACAATGTAAAGGCCTACTGCATCGAACTTGATAATTCGCCAAAGTTGCAATGTATGGTCGATGGCGGTATCATTGGTTCGGCTATTATCCAAAACTACATCTGGCAGATTGATTATCCCAACAGGAAAATAATTGTTACCGACAATATAGAGCGGCTTTCAGGAATGGAGGGCGCTGTAAGAATTCCGGTATACCTCAACAATAACCTCCAGCCGTATTTTATGTCGCGCATCAATGGCAGGTCGCAATGGCTGATGTTCGATACCGGATGCGCCTCGCCGCTATGGATAGGGGATAAGGATGCGGAAAACTTTATCGATATGGCTCTAGCCAAAACCAGGATCATTGGCGGTTCGGTAGAAACGCACCATGGTAAGGTAACCGACGGCATCAATGTCTTTAAAGCAGATTGCGTGATCAATGACCTCAGGTTTGACGCAACACCAGCCTATTACAGGGACGGCTCGGGGCTCACACTGTTTGGCAATCCTGTAATAAAGGACTATATCGTAACGCTCAATTTTGGCAATGGCGAAATGTACTTCAAACCCATAAAAGAAATACCTGTAGCAAAACAGTGGGACAGCTTTGGCTTCAGCCTCGAATATGCAGAAGGGTATTATAAGGTAGCAACCGTTATTGCCGGCACAACAGCAGAAAAATCCGGTCTTGCACCGGGCGATCGTGTTACTTCCATCAACGGCAAGAAAATCATATGCCCTGATTTCTGCGATTGCTGGCAGAAATTTTCACAATTGCTCGAAAGTGAGCAGGAAATTGCCCTCACTATCCTTAAAAATGGCAAGCCCCGCCAAATAAAAATTAAGAAGGAGAAAATATTTTAAATTTTTATTAAAACATATCTATTTGTTATTTAAATACTTATGTATTTTTATAAAAAATATTTTACTACCCGTGCAACCATTTCGCAATGCTGTTCGTCTATGCTAATAGAAGTCGGTTAGTAATTGAGAAATGAGAACAGCCTTCTGAACCAAAACAAACCAATACACGAATTTTGAAAGTAATTGCCTTACACCAGGAAGAGAGGGACATCATAAGCCTGGCAGCCGATAATAACCGGCATGCCCAGCAGAAGATCTACTCTAAGTATGCGCCCAAGATGCTGAGCATCTGCCGGCAGTATGTAAAGGACGTGCACCAGGCTGAAGACATCATGATAACGGCTTTTATGAAGGTATTTACCAACCTTAAGAATTTTGAGCACAAAGGCAGTTTTGAAGGATGGATACGGCGGATAATGGTAAACGAATGCATATCGTACCTGAGGGTGCAGAAGAAAGTAGGGTTTTTGGAAGATGAGTTTTATGTTGAGGACACGTTCAATAATATAGAGAGCCATTTTTCGGTAGAGGACATACAATCGCTGATAGACAGCCTGCCGGACGGATACAAAATGGTGTTTAACCTTTATGCGATTGAAGGGTTTAAGCACCAGGAAATAGCAAAGATGCTGGGGATAAATGAAGGGACATCAAAATCGCAACTGTCGCATGCAAGAAAGATGCTTCAGGAACAAATTAACAAGCAAAAGAATTACGTAAATGGAACCGAATAAATTAGAACAGGAATTCAAAAAAAAGCTGGAGCAAAGGACCATCGAGCCATCGCCAATGGCTTGGGACAGGCTGGATGCCATGCTCTCGGTAGGCGAAGAGAAGAAAAAGCCAAACAGGACATGGATGTATATGGCGGCAAGTTTTTTGGTATTCCTTATGGCAGGCGTGTTTTTGTTAAACCAGGAAAAAGAATCCGGTAGCGGTACTATAAATAAAGGCTCCGGGATTGTAAATGAAGAGCAGCCTGTTAAAAAAGAAAACGCAACAGGGCCACTCCGGACAGAAGAGCACAGTGCAACAGAAAACATCACTGCCCCGCAAAGAACCGAAAATGCAATAGCCACTACGCAAACAGTTCAAAAAAAGCCTTCCGGAAGCAGTTCATCGAAGAAACAAGATAGCAAAAGCACTCCAGGTAACATAAAAGAAAAGAGTAATGTTGCCCCGATAAATAGTGAAGGTCTTGCAGCTGTAACCAATCAGGGGATAAAAGAAATGATCAGTATGCCTAATCCTGATGAAGCAGATAAGCTTCTTGCCGCTTCGGGTGACGTTGCCCATAAAAAAAAGAAGTCTATAAAGGTAGATGCCAATTCGTTACTTTCCTCGGTAGAGGGCGAGCTTGATGAAAGCTTCCGGGACAAAGCCCTTCAGGGTGTAGTTAAAAACTTTAATGCAGTGAAATCTTCTGTAGCTAACAGAAACTATCAATAATCATCAATAACAAAACAGTAAATAATTAAAAACATGAAAACAATTACTTTTTATGTAGTGGCATTGCTATGCCTTTGCGCTACAAGGTTACATGCCCAAAGCTTTCAGGAAAGAGCAGGCGCTATCGCTACTAACATTGAGCAGATAACCAAACAGGAAAAAGATTCCCTTAAAGCTGAAGTGGAAGCAGTAAACACACAGCTTGAGAAAAACGAGATTACGAAAGCTGAGGCAGATGCCAAAAAACAGCAGTTTGCCGAACTTCGTGCCAAAAATATTGAAACCAGGGTTGCGGCAGAAGAAGAAAAACTAAGCCAGCTTGTAAAAGATAAAGTTGACGGGAAGATAAAAAATGACAGATTCCATATTTTTATCAACGGTTCTAAGGATACCACAAAGACGAAAGAGTACAGCTATAAAAGGACAACCTCGCAGTTCGTGTTCGCCTTTGGTGTAAACCGCCTTGTGACTGATGATAAAATAGACCAGGATAACTTCAAATGGCGGTCAGATTTTTATGAATGGGGAGTGAGCTGGAATACGAGGCTGCTGAAAAACAACAATCTGCTTCATGCTAAATACGGATTGTCACTGCAATACAACAACCTTCGCCCAGACAATAACAAAATGTTCGTAACGCAGGGAGGCAAAACATTCCTTCAGGATTCCGGCCTCAACCTTGATGTATCCCGCCTTCGTTATGTAAACCTGGTATTGCCGGTGCACCTGGAGTTCGACCTGACCAAAAAACAGGTTAACGGCGACAAGACCTATTTCCCTACACACAAGAGCGTTCGTCTGGGAATTGGAGGCTACACAGGATTTAATGTGAAGGAAAAACAAATACTTAAATATAATGAAAATGGCCATGATGTAAAAGTGAAGCAAAAAGGCGATTTCAATGTAAGTGACTTTGTTTACGGGGCAAGCGCTTACATTGGGTACGGTGAGATAAGCCTGTATGCTAAATACGATCTTCAGCCGGTATTTGCAAATAATGAAATTGATTCAAATAATTTGTCTCTTGGCATAAGATTTGATTTTAATTAAAAAGTTAAGTTAAGGGTTAGTTTTGTACTTGAAAAAGAGGATGCTCCTATAGGGGTGTCCTTTTTTGTGTTTAGTAACTTCTGCAAAGGCACATAAAGCTTGCAATGGTTTTACATTGGCTACTAATTATAATGGGCTTGTTTGCAAAACCATGTGCCTGACAGTTTTTCGAATAGCAGCTTTTATCCGATGTTAAAACGGTTGTCATGTTTATAACCAACAAACCGTCCAAGTGGCACCATAAAGGTATCCTGTGGAAAGACATATTCGTAAAGTAATAACCGTGGCACAAACCCTATACCTAACCAGTGATAAACGGTCAGCACGACGCAAACAGGCGAATAACCTGGAAACAATGCTATGATCATTGGAGGTTGTAGTCCTGAGTATAAAAAAAGCGACATCATTTGATGCCGCTTTTCATAAACCTTATGTTTGGAAGATTTTTTTTAGATCGTATTTTTACAGTATTGTTTCAAGGTAGCCTGAAAGCTGCTGAAGATCAGTAGCTTTTTCAAGGTCAAGCTTGTTTTTCTTGATGAAGTCCAAAACCTCTTTGCTTTTACCCGGTATAAGGTTGGCAACATCTTTTTTCCCAGATACAAATACAGTTTCGCCATCATTTATTTTTACATAAAATTCATCATCAGCTTTTTTGTAAGTGGCAGGTTTTGATGAAGAATAACTGTTGTCTGCAATTTTTCCCGGTTGCAGGTAAATCCTTTCCCTTTTGAAAATTTTCACCTTAGGTTTGTCGCTTATTACATTTAGGTAGCCTATGATTTCTTCACCATCTTCGGTTTTATATTGCTGCAGCGAATAAACCTCGCCGGTAGCAGACATTGTAATGTTTACATTAGGCTGTTTTGGCAAAGTCTGTGTTTTTCCTTCCTGCGGATTGTTAAGTTCAAAATAATCAGAATAAGCATTATAGCGAACAAGCAAAATCTGCTCATTTCCGGATACTTTTGCAGGCATATAGCGTTCATTGGTATACATCGATCCCACAGCTGACATCGGCTTCTCTGCTGATGTTATGATCTGCCCTCTTGCACCTCCTGTATTCAGCGGTGTCTGGTTTATTTGGGCATTCATAAGCAGTGGCGAAAAAGCCATAGCGATACCCGCGATTACATTAAATTTCTTCATGATTGATGTTATAAAAATTAAAGTGCCAAATATACTTTTTTTGTAAAGACATTGCTTACAATGTTGTATAAATTTACAAATAGTATGCCACAAGGTTTTTAAACGATGTATTTAACGGATTATTGCCGATAGGGCTATTTTTCTTTCTCTTGTTTTAAATGCACATCCCTTTGCGGATAAGGTATTGTTATACCTGCGTTTTCGAAGGCTTCTTTTATATTTTCATAAAAGTCAGATACCATTTTACCATGATTGGCACGTTCGGCCCATAAGGTTACCGACAGTTCTATCGAATTCTCTGCAAGTGCCTTTATTTCAATCCCGGGTGAAGGCTCTTTAAGGATCTTGGTATCCCGCTCAATTACGCCGAATATCGCCTCCTTTACCATTTTCAGGTCGCTTTCATAGCCTACGCTCAATATGATCTCGGCACGTCGAAGCGGTTCCTGCGAGAAGTTTTTGATGGTCCCGTTAGATAATGCCCCATTCGGCATATAGATGACCTGGTTGTTCGATGTGATTACCCTGGTGCTGAATATCTGGATGCTGTTTACAGTACCCGCCTGGCCCTGCGCCTCAATATAGTCACCTACGCGGAAGGGCTTAAACAGTATAATGAGCAATCCGCCTGCAAAATTCGATAACGAGCCCTGCAATGCCAGTCCGATGGCAATCCCCGCAGCGCCCAGGGCAGCCATGAACGAGGTGGTTTTTACACCAAGCTGCTCGATTACAGTAACGAAAAGCAGCACCCGGAATACCCATGTAAACACATCGAGTACAAATTTCAAAAGGGTAGGATCGAGATCCCTTTTTGTCATAAGGTTTTTAACGATCCTGCGGAAAAGCTTTATGATAAGTATCCCGATAACAAGTACAACTATAGCCGAAATAAGGCTTGGCGCGTAGTCGACCATGTTAGTTATGAACCGGTTTATATAAGTGTCGATATTCTCGATGGCAAACAAGGGCTTCATAGTGATTTTAATTCTTTTAAAGTATCCTGCAATGACGATTGAGGCAGGTTGCATGCGTTATTTCGGCAAACATAAAACATTAAATTGTCTTTGGCAAAGCGGTTTTCAAGGAAAGGCACCACCGATTCTTCCACACAGCCTGCAATGATGACATGGGGCAGGTAATGGCTATTAATCTCTTTAATAGCTTCAGCTGCACTCTCCCCGCAAACTGCCAATTCCCTGTTTTGTGCCGAAAGTTCCAGCCACAGGTTAAGCCAGTTTGAAAATGCCGACGGATAATCCAACCCCGGTACTATACGGTAAAGCATCTGCAAGGCAATTCGTTCATAATAAGTATTATGGAACAGCAGGCTCAGTTTGTAAAGCACATTCCCCATCACTGAGTTGGATGCCGGGATTACATTGTCTTCCGTTTCGTAATGCGGCGCGATAAGCTGCTCCTCTTTTTTGGATGTATAGGCAAAGAATTGCAGCTTTTCATCGTAAAAATTTTCGAGGCAGTAGTCGGTAAGCTGCTTGGCATAAAACAGCCATTTTTCTTCCAGGGTAGCTTCATACAGTGTTATAAAACCATCAGCAGTATGGGCATAATCTTCCAGAAAACCCTTAATCTTCGCTGTGCCATTTTTGTAGGTGCGCCACAAATGGCCGTCGCTGTGCCACATTTTTCCGGAAATAAACACCGCGTTATTGCGGGCGGCAGTAAGGTATTCCTCATCTCCAAGGGCTTTGTAAGCATCGGCATAGCCTTTCAGCATCACAGCGTTCCACGAAGTTAGGATTTTATCATCAAGTCGTGGTTTGGCGCGGTGCTCGCGGGCTTCGTATAGCAATTTTCCCCATTCGCTTTTTTTCTCCCTTAGTGCATCAGTAGTAATCCCGGCCCTTGTTGCCTGCGCTTCCGGGGTTTCATTTTGTATGAGTACAAATTTTCCATCCTCCCAATACCCATATTCATTAATATTATAGACGCTTGCAAACAGGTCAAATTCTTCTTCGAGCAAATCCTTCAGTTCCTGCTTTTCCCAAGCATAAAAGGCGCCTTCTTCCAGATGGCCGTGCAGGTCGGTACTATCCGCATCCAGTGCGCTGTAAAACGCGCCGTTCTCATCAGTCAGCTCGCTTTTTATAAAGAAAAGTGTCTTTTCAATCACCTCCTTATACAGCGGGTTTTTAGTCCGTTTGTACGCTTCGGCATAGAGGCTCATTAGCTGGCCGTTGTCATACAGCATTTTCTCAAAATGCGGGACGTGCCATTTCATATCAACCGAATAGCGAGAAAAACCACCGCCAATTGTATCAAACAATCCGCCCCAGGCCATCCGTGTAAGCGTAACGTCTGTATACTCCAAAATATCCTGCGACCTGGTTTGGTAGCCATAACGTTGCAGGAATAGGTAGTTGTTGGGTAACATGAATTTGGGTGCTCGTGCATAACCCCCAAACTCATGATCAAAGCTCTTCGCCCATTTTTCAACTAAGGGCTTTATGTTAGCGGGATCCGGTATCTCTCCTTCATCATTGGGCATAACCAGTCCCGTATGCTGTATGCCTTCCATTAGCTTTTCGGCATAATCGGCCATTTTTTCGGGTTCAGAAGCATAAATATCCTGAAGTTGGTTCAGCGCATCCATCCAGTTATTTTTCCTGAAATAAGTGCCGCCCCATACCGGCCTGCCATCAGGAAGCAATACGGCGTTCATGGGCCAGCCGCCCTGCCCGGTCATGAGCTGTACCGCTTTCATATACGTTGCATCCACATCGGGGCGTTCTTCTCGGTCCACTTTTATCGAAACAAAATGGCGGTTCATCACTTTGGCCACTTCTTCATCTTCAAAGCTCTCATGCTCCATTACATGGCACCAATGACACGCAGAATAGCCGATACTCACAATAATGAGTTTGTTTTCTTCCTGTGCTTTAGCGAGCGAGCGATGGTTCCATGCCTTCCAATGGATGGGATTGTTGGCATGCTGGAGCAGATATGGGCTGGTTTCGAGATTCAGTTCGTTCATGGCTTATTTCTATGCTGTAAATTTACTGAAAGACGCAGGGGTGGACAAGCCATTTATGAAAATTGGCTTATCAGGTGTACATGAAAAGTAGTCTCGTTATAATATGAGTTTTATTTTCTCACAAAAGGTTATGTAAACCAGTACGTTAAAGTATAAATAGCAGGCTTAAACGATATGTTATTAAAACCTGAGACAAAAACCCCAGGTTTTAATAGTTCTATACGTGTTATTTCTTGCTTCTTACAGCCACCAGTTTATTACTGGTATCCATGTAATAATACACATTAAATATCGTGTCCTTATCCCGGAGCTTGTAAGCGTGTACGGCGTAGTATTTTTTGTCCTTATCCTTCGGCAATGCGGCTTCAAGGCTGTCCATTGCTTTTAATGCTTCTTCAGCTCTGTCCATATTGCCTGCATCCATGGCGTATTCCCCTATTTTAAGGTATTTCTCATTAAGTGCCATATGCACCTCCTTGGCGTATGCGTCGTGAACGGAATAAGTGTATGAATCTACCTCTTCTTGCGATTTACCGTAGCTCTTTATTAATTCGGCTTTAAGGGGTTCAACCAGTTCAGAGTTGTTCGAGCAGGCTACCATCCCGATAGCGCTTAATAATAGAATTGTTTTTTTCATGGCGTATAAAAATTTATATTTATGTTATTAGACGGTGTAAATATACAAAAGAAAATAATATAAAAGATTATTTTCTTAAAAATGTTTGAAAATTTTCATCTTTAACTTTGTTGGTGTATTTACATATATAGGTTTAACTTGATTTTTCCCAATTTAATAATAATCCTTCGCGACATCCCGTTGGATATTAATTACATAAAATAATGCCTGTACATCATTTAAGGAAAGGTCAAAATCTTTGTATTCCGGGCTGTCATTTAGCGAATGGCAGCTAATAATACCTTTCTCTACATCATGGCCGGTAATTTCTTTCAATAAAGGAAATTTCGATTCGGTTGTGTATATCACCCAAAACCTGAAATCTTTAAAACGTATCAGGCTTGTCCAGTGCTGCCTTTGCAGTTCCCGGGTGGCTACAATATAATTTTGCGGTATGGCGTCGCTGGTCCCGTCATCCATACTGTCTCCCTTTACCCTGAAGGCAAGGTAACGCCCTTTTGCGGGCCGGTCTACAATAATGCCATGTTGCGACATTCCCTTTAGCAGCTCAATGTCCTGGTAGTTATCCAGGAATCCTGCCTGTATTTTGTGCTCGGCCAGTGGCATTGTCATGTAGTACTGGCCATTCGGTAATCTTGTAAAATGATTGGCATTCTTATTTTTAGTAAACTGCAATTCATAGGAATCTACAACATGAATATCTCTTTCGGAAGAAACTTCTGGTTCTTTAGTTTTTAACGAGAAATATTTCCGTATCATTTCTTGTTTTCCCTTCGGAATCGTAGCTCCGTTTTCCCAGCTGCTGATTGTTCTAACCGTCACTCCAAGCTCTGAAGCAAGAAAATCCTGAGTTATACCTGCAAGTTCACGGCTTTCTTTAATGTTTATATCGTTCATAATCAATATTTTAAATATCAATACGAAAAAAATATACTCAATAGTAGAAAATTTTCGTGTAAATATTTTTTATGTAGAAATATTTCTTGTAAATTTGCTACATCAATCAAGTGTAACAATAATTCATTACAAAGATATGGAAATTCAATTGCTAAAAGTTAATGAAAAGTTAAAAATTTCAGGTATGACTTCAGCGGAACTTCTACAGGCAATAGCCAATCTTACACGGCAGAATACTAACGGCAGGTATGATGACAGGATATCGGCGTACAGCCAGGCTCTGGAGCATCGTCAAAACGCAGCTATGGTAAATGCTGTTTACAAATCTGCTCCCGAAGAAATGACTGCTATTATGCTTTTTAATAAGGACAGGCGATTCACAATAACAGAATAATTATGAAACAAGGATTTACAATAGCGCACAGGAACATAGGTGCTTTTAAAAAGCCCTTTGTGATATTGGTGTCGAATTACCCGGCAGATAATGAAGTAATCAACTGGGCCAGTGCACACGAAGGCGACAGGACAAGGAGCGATGTGGGCATTTGGCGGATAAAGCAGAAAAGCCATGCTCACGCTGCTTAAACACGATAAGGCACTGCTTCCCGCTAAAGGGCTTTTTGACAGGAGACCCTTTGTGAAAGTGATTTTTATAGACAGCAAAACTGCACACGTAATAACCCTAAGCAATAATTAAGATGGAACACATTTTCGAATTTACCTACGGCATCCTCTGCCTTACCGGTGCGGCAGCCATGTTTGCCTGCTACCACTACTTTATGCAGCGACGGATAACAGGTTCGCTTGCCATAAAACACAACAGCGAACTCATGATGGCCCTGTGCCTATTCATGGCAGTAGCCATTGCGGTACTTGTCACGACACCCTATTTCTTCAGATTAAGGTATTGATGTAATATTTAAGACCTCATCCGTATCCGGCAAGAGTGTAGCTGCCCCCTCTCCTTGGGAGAGGGGCCGGGGGTGAGGCCAAATCCGCGTTCCTTTTATAATCATTGAAACTAAAAACTAAAACTCAAATATCATGGAAGAAAAACTAAAAAATCTGGAACAAATCGTAAAAGAAACATCTAACTGCGAGCACCGCATTTCCTTCGATGGCACAGAATGGAGGATATATATTGTAGCCTCGCAAACCATTTTCCGCGGTTCACTCGAAGAGGTAGTCAATTGCACTACCGAAGAATTTTTAAGCTACCGCGAAGTTTCAAAACAGGGAGAACATTCAAATAATTATAAATACGCGTACTGATGAACTACAAAATCAAAGGCATAGTTACGGCTATCGGCGAAGTAAAAACCACCAAATTAGGCACAGCGGTACAGCAGATACATTTTGAGCAGGAAGAAAGCGGAAAGATTTTCTACCCCTCGGCGCTTGGCACCAAAATAGCCCTTCTCAACGACATACTCCCCGGCGATGTAGCCGAACTCGAATTCCACATTTCAGGCTCAAAAGGTACATATAACAACGTAGTCATCGATACACTGGTCAGGGTTTAACACACTAGTAAAACAAACACCTTAATTTATCATTATTAAGGTAAGCCAGTTTCAGTTAAGTAGTCCATACTAATATCATTAAGCGGAATCCCGCCCTACGTTAATTACAAATTTATCAATCGGTAACTGTATTTTCATGGGCTATCCGCACTCCATTATTATTTACGCGTCACACCTCAATGGCATCGGCGGCATCGAAACATTTGTAGTCAACTTCTGCAAAAGGATGGCTCTGCACGCGGCAATCACATTTGCGTATGATACCTGTGATGCTAAAACTCGTAACGCTATCTCGGCTTACGCCAAATGCCACAAGCTTGGCGCAAAAGTGCTGCATGCAGATACCCTTATCCTGGCAACGGCATGGGGCAAAAGCCCGGGTAGGCGCATTGTAGCCGCTACACAGATCCAGATGATCCACGCCGACTACGTGGCCTGTATAACTGACTGGGATTTCAAATACAAAAAAGATTCGGCCACAACCCACCATGTCGCCGTCAGTAACCACGTGGCCCGCCAGTTCGAAATCGCAACACCCTATAAAATAGACAAATTGATTTACAACCTGCTATGATGCAAATAACAAATTCCAAAATTCAAATCTCAAAAGGAAGTACTGTTCAATCCGGCAAGAGTGTAGCTGCCCCTCTCTTTGGGAGAGGGGGTTGGGGGTGAGGATAAAACCACAAGAATAATCAATCCCTTGAAACGTTTGGCCCTATTTCTTTTAGAGAAGGGGCAATGTCAGCAAGAGTGCAGCTGCCCCACTCTCCTTGGGAGAGGGCTGGTGGTGAGGACTGTAAGAGTAAGCACCCTCAATCGGCACATCACGCTCGCTGTCTTTGAAGAGGGTTGGGGAGAGGAATATTAGCACGAGTTTAGCTCACTCCCCTCTCCTTTGGAGAGGGGCCGGGGGTGAGGCCAAACCACACCCACTCGGCACATCTCAATCGCTCTCCTTCAGAAAGGGTTGGAGAGTACTTGAATTAATGCAATCCACACCTAAATTATAAACATGATACGACTCGTAACAATATCCCGCATCTCCCGCGAAAAAGGGTTTGAACGCATGCTCCAAGTGGAAAAGCTGTTGCTGGCTTCCGGAATCCCTTTTACGTGGGACTGTTTCGGCAATACGTCCACAGCCTATGCCCGTCAGGTAATCCCGCTGTTCCAAACGATAAAATTCAGGGGAGTGACCCATGAACCTCTCGAAGTGGTAAAACGCTATGACTACCTCATACAGCTCAGCGATACTGAGGGCTTCCCGTATTCGGTTTACGAAGCCATGCAGCAAAAAGTCCCCGTGATTGCTACGGATTTTCCAAGCATCCACGAAATGATCATCGACGGAGAAAACGGCTACATCCTCAATATGGACCTGAGCAATTTTGATAGTAACAAACTTCAGTCTGTACCTGTAATTGATTCCTTCACGGAAAAAAGCACAGAAAAAGACTGGCTAAATTTTTTAAATATGGCAAATAAAAAAGCAGTGCCGGTAAAGGCTAAGAAAAGTATAGTCACTATAAAAGTAGCCCGCAGGTACCACGACACGCTTCTGGGTAAAGTGCTGGAAGCAGGGCATGAGTTTAAAGTAACGCCGGGAAGGGCCACAGTGCTCGAACAGGCAAAAGTAGCAACAACGATATGATAGAGCAACTCGCATTAAGGCACGACACTTGGATAAGGATGGCTCGCGGCATCTGCAGGGATGCCTATGTGGCCGACGATCTTGTGAGCGAGATGTACCTCAAGCTGCACGATCTCGCCGAACGCCGCAACAATGCCGCCTTCAACGACCCTTACGTTTACCACACGATGAAGCACATCTATCTTAATAATTTTATTAAGGAAAAAGAAAAATTTGCCGACCTGAATGAAAATTCTACTTTCATAGATAACGAGGAAGAACCTCCGAAATATGCCAACCTCGAAATCCCCGACTGCATCACCTGGGTAGAAAAGCAGATATTACTGTTGCGGCAGGAAATAAGTGGGCGGGAGATAGAACGGCAGTACCACATCAATTTCCAAAAAGTACACAGGATAGAGAAGAAAGCAAAAGAAAAGCTCGAGCAATGGGCAAGAACCTTCATACCGGCGCAGGCAGCGTTATAAGCCGCCTACCTGCTTACCATCTAACGTAAAGACTTAATGCTTGGCGTCACACACACACACAATTCTTTGATATGATAACGCAATACTATCCGGCATGAGTGTAGCTGCCCCCTCTCCTTGGGAGAGGGGGTTGGGGGTGAGGCCAAACGGTAAGAGTAATCACATCCCCTCTTCCATATAACTTTTTGGAGAGGGCTGGGGAGAGGACTAAACAGCAGGAGTGCAGCTCTCCTCACCACGAGTGTAGCTGCCCCTCCTTGGGAGAGGGGTTGGGGGTGAGGCCAAAACCGCAATAGTAATCACATACCCTCGTCCATATCGCTCTTTTGGACATGGTCGGGGAGAGGACTAAACAGCAGAAGTGTAGCTCTCCCCACCACGAGTGTAGCTGCCCCCTCTCCTTGGGAGAGGGGGTTGGGGGTGAGGACTATAATCATTAGCTAGAAAAAAAACAATAACAATCAAGATAATATATATGCTTGCAAGAAGCGAAAGGCCGTCGCTTTTTAGCAATCCATTTTCCTGCTATTCGCTATATCCCCGCAGAAAAAGCGGGGGATACCGCTTCTATCAGGGCTAGAGTAAAAACTTTCCGCTTACTTTCAAAGGCTTGATTCAATTGCTGTCAGTAAGAGGCGCACGAGTGTAGCTCACTCCCCTCTCTTTTGGAGAGGGTCTGGAAGTGAGGTCAAACCACAAAAGTAATCACACCCTCTCGGCACGTCCCATCTCCCTCTCCTTTGGAGAGGGCCGGGGAGAGGACTAAACAGCAGGAGTGTAGCTCTCCCCACCACGAGTGTAGCTCACTCCCCTCTCCTTGGGAGAGGGGCTGGGGGTGAGGCCAAAATGGTAAGAGTAATCACATTCCCTCTTCCATATAACTCTTTGGAGAGGGCCGGGGAGAGGACTAAGCATGAGTGGAGCTGCCCCTCTCCTTTGGAGAGGGCGGGTGAGAGGTGAGGCCAAATTAATCCACACCAAACATTATAAATTCAAAAAACGCAAACAAATGGGCAAAAACATCCGCGGAGCCGGCGACGTAGTAGCGGCAATCACAAAATTTGCAGGCATAGAGCCCTGCGAAGCATGCAAAAAGAGGCAGGAAAAGTGGAACCGGATCTTCCCTAACCGTATCAGGAAAAACATACGGGAAATGACCGAAGAAGAAATCGCAGGCTGGAAAGCATTCCAGGAAGTCCGCACGCTCAGGCTTTCAGTCGAACAGCGCACATATGTGTGCGGTATCTACGCCGGCGTATTCAATGTTCCCTATTACGAACCCTGCGCCACCTGCGACCCATTACCCTACCTCCGCATGATAGAAAAAATGGACAGCCTAATAAAAACCTATGATCCTGAATAGTTCACTCAAAGCGGCATCCCGATACTGGAGACCAATGCTTTGCGTCTCCCAGACCTATAGTTCTAAAGGCAAGGCCGCTCATCCGGGCACGAGTGTAGCTCACTCCCCTCTCCAAAGGAGAGGGGCTGGGGGTGAGGCCAAACCATAACATTAATCACGTCCTCTCAGCACGTCCCTGCTCCCTCTCCAAAGGAGAGGGCCGGGGAGAGGACTAAACAGCAGGAGTGTAGCTCTCAACACCACGAGTGTAGCTGCCCCATCTCTTTTGGAGAGGGGCTGGGGGTGAGGTCAAACCACAACAGTAATCACGATCTCTCGGCACATCTCGCCCCCCTCTCCTTGGGAGAGGGGCCGGGGGTGAGGACCTACACAACCCGCAACCCAAAACCTGTAACCTTATGAAAAACCCCAAAACCCTCACCATAAAACAGGAAAATTTCTGCCGGGCATACCTACGCCTTGGCAATAAGTCCGCAGCCTATCGCGAAGCCTATAATGTCTACGACAAGCCCATTGTTGCGCCAAGTGCAACTAGGATAAGTAGTAATCCCTTGGTCATGGCACGCATAAAAGAATTACAGCAGGAAGCACAGGTCCGCAACAACATCACCCTCGACGAACTGCTGCAAAACCTAGCCGCAATGGTACGCTTCGACATAGCCGACCTCTACGACGAAAACGGCTCCCTTATCGCCCTCAAAGACATGCCGCTGGAAACCCGCCAAATGATACAGCAACTCGACGTAAGCGAAGTATATGGCCGCAATAGCGAAGGAGTGCGCGATGTAGTTGGCGCCGTAAAAAAAATAAAAACCTACAGCAGGACAGATGCCATAGAAAAACTCATGAAACACCTGGGTGGCTACGAGAAAGACAACCAGCAATCCAAACCCATCCAGAACATCGTATTCCTTAACCTCGGCGATGGCGAACCGGAATAATTTTCAGTCGCAGATTCACCTGCAACCCAAAAAATAGACACAAATGCTTGCATCTTATTTGCAACCAATCCAGCATGAGTGTAGCTGCTCCCCTCTTTTGGAGAGGGGCTAGGGGTGATGCCAAAACACCGCAAGTGTAGCTCACTCCGGGGATGAGGCCCAACCACAATAGTAATCACTTCCACTCGGCACATCCCGTCACCCTCTCCTTCGGAAAGGGCCGGGGAGAGGACTGCTAGCATGAGTGCAGCTCCCTCCCCACTCTTTTGGAGAGGGGCTAGGGGGTGATGCCAAAACCACAATAATAACACGCTTTTTCGGCACGTCCCGCCCCCCTCTCCTTTGGAGAGGGTTGGGGAGAGGATTAATAAGCCCAAATGTAGCTCACTCCCCTCTCCTTTGGAGAGGATCTGGGGGTGAGGTTTACCAAAGTAAAAATCCGCCCAAATCAGCGTCATCCGCGTTCCCTTTTTCAAATCATGATCAAAAATGAAACTCCTTCAAAAGCAAAAAAACGCCATCTACTACCTCAAAGACAACAGCACCGAAGAAGTCCTCTACGGCGGTGCAGCAGGTGGTGGGAAAAGCAAGCTCGGCTGCCTGTGGCTGATCGAGATGTGCCAGAAATACCCCGGCACCCGCTGGCTGATGGGGCGCTCTAAGCTGAAGAGCCTTCGCGAAACCACGCTCAATACCTTCCTGGAAACCGTAGCTGAGCTCGGGTTGGCCAACCAATTCCGCTACAATGCCCAGGAGCACATATTCTATTGGAACAACGGCAGCCAGATAATGCTAAAAGACCTGTACCTGTACCCCAGCGACCCCAACTTCGACAGCCTCGGGTCCCTCGAGATCACCGGTGCCTTTGTCGATGAGTGCAACCAGGTTAGCTATAATGCATGGCAGGTCGTAAAGTCGCGCATCAGGTACAAGCTCACAAAATACGGACTTATCCCAAAAATGCTCGGCACCTGCAACCCTGCAAAGAACTGGACGTACAAAGAATTCTACAAGCCTTCTCGCGACAAAACCCTGCCTCTCTACAGGCGTTTTGTCCAGTCATTGCCCGCCGATAATCCGTTCCTCCCCAAAAGCACCCTGATATCAATGCTGCGTTTCGACAAAGTAAAAAAGGAACGCCTCTATTTCGGCAACTGGGAATACGACGACGACCCTGCAACACTAATTGATACCGACAGTATAGCCGATTACTTCAACCCCTCTCATCTGAAACCTGAAGGACTCAAATTCATGACCATCGATGTGGCCCGCAAAGGAAAGGATAAGACCGTGTTCCGTGTGTGGCATGGCTGGCTGTGCATCCACAGGGAAGCGATGGACATATCCGCCATCAACGAAATAGTCGACCGGGCAAAAGCACTTCAAAAGAACCATGCTATCCCGCTAAGCAACATCATTGCAGATGAAGATGGGGTAGGCGGCGGCGTGATCGACTACCTGCGTTGCAAAGGTTTCGTAAACAACTCGAAACCTATAGAAATAAAGGACGGTTCCACCTACATGGTGCCAAATTTTGACAACCTCAAGAGCCAGTGCTCCATAAAAATGGCCGAAAAAATAGCCAGACGCCAGGCAGGCGAGATATGTACCGATGCCACAGTCATCGAAATAACCTCCGAAGAAATGGAACAGGTCAAGCTAAAGGATATCGACAAAGACGGAAAGCAGGGCATCGTTCCTAAAGACCGCATCAAAGAACTCATCGGCCGCTCCCCGGACGAATGGGACAGCATCATGATGCGCTACTGGTTCGAACTCAAAAAACCCGGCAAACTCGATGTGAGGTTTGTCAGTAAATGGTGATGTTTGAGAACACACACACGCTGTATACTTTACACTTCCCCTCTCCTTTGAAAAATGGTTGTTGAGTTAGGCCAACAGTAGGAGTGAACAACGCACTCTTGGCACGTCTCGCTCCCTCTCCTTTGGAGAGGGTTGGGGAGAGGATTAACCTAATCACGTGTAGCTGCTCCCCTCTCCTTTGGAGAGGGGCTGGGGGTGATGCCTATAAGAGCGAAGAACTGACCCACCTATTATCAGAAGCGAAAGGCCGTCGCTATTTAGCCGTCCATATTCCTGCTATCCGCTATATCCCCGCCGAAAAAGCGGGGGATACCACTCCTATCAAGGCTAATAAGTAAACTTTAGTAATACTTGCTACTATCCGGCATGAGTGTAGCTGCTCCCCCTCTCCTTGGGAGAGGGGGCCGGGGGTGAGGTTGAAACAAAAGAGTGAACAACGCACTCTTGGCACGTCTCGCTCCCTCTCCTTTGGAGAGGGTCGGGGAGAGGATTAACCTAATCACGAGTGTAGCTGCTCCCCTCTCCTTGGGAGAGGGGCTGGGGGTGAGGACTAATTAGCATAAGGGTGAGGACAAAAACCACACTCCTTTTATCAAACCTGAAACAAAACAATCACCTCCCCATTACTACAATATGGAAATCATACTACCCGAAAATATCAGCGAGATAACTCTCGGAAAGTTCATCAAATACGATGAGCTGTTGCAGCGCGATTTGGACACGCAGAACTTCAACAGGCGAAAAATTTCCCTGTTTACAGGAATCCCCTTTAAAGACACAGCGCACCTAAGGCAGGCAGATTATGACAGGCTACTTTTCAAAATTGATGCGGCCCTCAATACCGACGCAGAATTCACCGACCGCTTTACCATGCACGGTATTGAATTTGGTTTTATCCCCGACTTCGATAAGATCACTATTGGCGAATTCGCCGACCTTTCGCAACACGGCCTGAGTTCCGAAACCCTCCATAGGCTCATGGCCGTACTCTTCCGTCCCGTAATCAAAACCATTGGTAGCAGCTATGTTATTATGCCTTATGACGGTACCGAAGAATATGCCGAAATGATGAAGGACATGCCACTGAATGCCGTCAATGGTGCGCTGGTTTTTTTTTACAGTTTAGCGAGCGAATTACAGGCAGCTACCCAGAAGTATTTGACGGAGGAACTACTGAGGGAAAATCCGCTTCCGAATTTTTCAAGGACTTCGGCTGGTATCCGACGATTAAAAAGCTGGCTAAGAACAATATTCTTAAAATCCCGAGGATCGAAAAATTAGGCCTTCACCAATGCCTCGTGTTCCTGGCCTGCGAAATGGTGGAAAACAAAGTGAAGGCGGCCATACGAAAAGGAAATAACACCCAAACATCTTATTTATAATGAACGGATACAGCCAGCTCTTAAGGTACATAAAGCAAATAGCACAGCCACTTGTAAACACTATTACACAAGGCGATTTTGATAAGGTTGATATTAGCAGGAAGAATATTTTTCCGCTGTTGCATGTCGCCATCGGAAACGCCTCCTTTCCCAGCGATGGTGTAGTAAAGTTCAGTGTGCAGATGGGCTGCTTCGATATCCGGGACAGCAACAGGGAGGTTAGCGATGATAAGTATTATGACAATGATAATGAGATCGATAACCTCAATGCAACACTTGCCGTACTCAATCGTGTATGGCTGCTGATGCTAAGAGATTTTGAAGAGCTCAACATATCAGCCAGCGAGTCGCCCAGCCTCGAGATCTGTACCGAATATGAGCAAAACCTGCTTGACGGCTGGATCATGACTTTCGAAGTAGAAACCCCAAATGATATAATAAACCTATGCCAATAAAGGATCTCCTGGAAACTTTGGGTAAAACCGTACAGAAAAATTCCAAAGAAAGGCTTGCTGCACTGGGAAGGTCGGACTCTGGAAAACTTGGGAACAGCATCAAATACGAGCTCAAATCCAGCAAAGATAAGTATAAGCTTACCATCTCTTCATTAGGATATGGAGCCTACATCGACCAGGGAGTACAGGGTAAAACTAGCAGTTTAAGGGCTCCTCAAAGTCCCTTTCATTTTGGAAGCGGAAAAGGCAAAAAAGGCGCACTCACGGCAGCGATCAACATTTGGGTCAAAAGAAAGAGAATCCGTTTTAAGAACGAAAAAACAGGAAAGTTCCTCACCTACAAACAAACCGCATTTCTCATTACCAGATCGGTCTATAACAAAGGAATTAGGGCATCGCATTTTTTAACAAAGCCTTTTGAAGACGAATTTTTTAAGCTGCCGAAGCTACTGGTAAAAGAATACGTACCCGAGATGCTTGAAGAGATAAGAAAAGCCCTGAAACAATAATGTATACCGCATCACTTGCAGAAGCTTAGACAGTAATGTCTAAATACAAATTCGAATTGTAAGACAGGAGTGTAGCCCCCCTCTCCTTCGGAGAGGGGTTGGGGGTGAGGTCAAAAACATAAAGTAAGCACACCCTATCGGCACGTCCCGGCTCCCTCTCCTTTGGAGAGGGTTGGGGGAGAGGACTATCTAAACTGAGTATAGCTCACTCCCCCTCTATCATCGTTATAAGGAACGTCGAAGTAACCTTAGAGTATTAACGAGACGACTATTCAGCATGAGTGTAGCTGCCCCCTCTCCGAAGGAGAGGGGGCTAGGGGTGAGGTCAAAAACATAAAGTAGCACACCCTATCGGCACGTTCCGGCTCCCTCTCCTTTGGAGAGGGTTGGGGGAGAGGACTATCTAAACTGAGTATAGCTCACTCCCCCTCTATCATCGTTATAAGGAACGTCGAAGTAACCTGAGAGTATTGACGAGACGACTATTCAGCCTGAGTGTAGCTGCCCCCTCTCTTTGGGAGAGGGGGTTGGGGGTGAGGATTAACAATTATGATGAGGACTATAAAAAACAAAAATAATGAGCATCAAAACATTATCTCCGCATTACATAAGCGTACCGCTAACCAGTCCATTAACAGGAGTTGTATGCAGCAGCTATGAAGTACGCATTTATATTTGGGATGGCAGCAAAACCGCTGTCCCGGCTGAAGCTGTCTATATAATGACAAAAATCAATGCATCAGGGGCATCAGGCAGCGACAAAATAAATATTTCGCGCATTGTAAATGATTTTATCGAATTTGATTGTACGCAGGAAACCTCAACCGTGCTGGTTGATGGCAATAACCAGGTATGGGTGAAATACGAATGTTACTATGAGGACTTGCCAACAGTGCCTGCTTTACAGGAAGTCAATCTTGCCCTTAAGGGATATGGTTATTTTCTTGAAGGCGAAAACCCGCAATTGCCCGAAAATAAGATACTGCTCACAGGCGATGAGTTCAAAGTAAGCAGGGACGGTTATTTTGTTTTGCCCATAATGGTAGACGAACCGCCGGTACCCGAAAGGACGCTTACGATAAATAGTTTTTTAAGGACAACAGGTGTTAAGTACGGCCTTACGGCAGCAGCCAATTTCCCATATACCGAGATATTTGTATCTGTAAGGCCGGTTGGTAGCACTACTTGGACACCGGTAGCGCATTCTGGCAGCAGCTATATAGTGCCTTCAGAAATAGCCTCAGGCCTGTTCGAAGTAAGGGCAGGAGCATTCGACCCTGTAACATCAACCATCATCTATTCTGCCGTTTATACCATTACTGCCATTAGGATTTACAAGATCGAACCCTACAGCAGTGGGCACGCTACAAGGATCTTTTACAATTTGAACATAAACGCTGCAGCAGTTGACCTCGAGATATATGATGGCAACTGGGATGTATGGCCCTATGATGCCAACAGCCCAAGGGATTTTTCATGGACTCCCACCGGAAATCAGAAAATAAGGATGAAGGTAAACGGCAACTATTCAAATGAGGTGTCACTAACCATACCATTATCCGCAACCATTAATATCCCATAGAAATGAATATAACCGTAATATCATATCCGCTAAACCAGATAAATTATACTATCGAAGCTCAAAGGAGCTACTATTCAAATAAGATGGTAAAATACCTTTGGGTCAATATCGCCGAAGCCGTATCTGACGAATTTGTAGAAATCACATATAATGGTGTGGTAAAAACCCTCCTTATAACCGACGAATGCCGCTATACGCCCATAGATGTTGCATTCCAGAATAAGGAAGGCGCTATTCAGCTGTTCACGTTCTTCAAGGCAAAAAAAGACACCATCAGTATTACAAGCGAAAACTTTGAGAGCAACAGGCCTATAGGCAGCCACCAGTTCATAAAATATAATGTAAACGCCAAAACCAAATTCACAGTCAATAGCGGCTTCATAACCGAAGACAAGAACGAAGCGATCAGGCAATTGCTGCTCTCAGAAAGAGTATGGATGCTTTCCGGTGGAATAACCGTCCCATTAAATGTAAGTACCTCCAGCCAGGAATTCAAGAACCGGCAAAACGACCGCCTCATAAATTACGCCATAGAGTTTGAGCACGCCTATAACGAAAACAATAACGTATAGCCGGGATTAAATTCCAAAAAAGCAAATCACAAATTCCATACACGAAGAATCCGCAACATTTACTCCCAAAGAGTGAATGCTACTCATCCGGCAAGAGTGCAGCTGCCCCTCTCCTTTGGAGAGGGGTTGGGGTGAGGACTATAAGGCAATTCCAATAACTATAACATAATCACGTCTCGAGTCCAGCTGCCCCTCTCTTTGGGAGAGGGGTTGGGGGTGAGGTCGAAAGAGTAAGCACGCCTCTCGGCACATCATGCTCACTCTCCTTCGGAGAGGGTTGGGGAGAGGATTAACCAGAAAGGGTGTAGCTCACTCCCCTCTCCTTCGGAGAGGGGTCGGGGGTGAGGTTAAAAACAAGAGATAACTACAAAGAATTAGATAAAGCAAAGCCTTAAACCCCAAGGGCTTATATATAATAGCCCTGGACAATCGCCCGGGGTTGTAGTGACAAGAACGCCAAAGCCCTGAAAGGGCGCAACTCCACAACACATAAATCATGATGCTTAAAATTTACATAGAAGGTCAGCTTTTGGATTTGTTCAAAGACGAATCCATAGAACTCAACAGCTCCGTGGCCAACACCGAGGACGTTTCTAAACTGAATACCGACTATACCAAAACATTCACGGTCCCTGCCAGCGACAGGAACAACTACATCTTTAAGCATTATTATAACGCCGACATCGACAATACTTTTGATGCAAGGACAAAAAAGGATTGCAGGATAGAAATTGATGGCCTTCCCTTCCGCACGGGTAAGATGAGGTTGGAAAAAGTCGCAGTTAAAAATGGTCGCGCCAGTTCGTACACCATAAACTTCTGGGGCAATCTTGTCAATTTTAAAACGCTTATAAAAGAAGATTTGCTCAGCAGCCTCAATCTCCAGCTTTTAGATTACGACCACATTTATAATTATTCCAAAGTGCGGGACGGACTTACCGCCGGGTTGCACGATCGCGATATCATATATACGCTCCTAAGCCAGCGCCGCCAGTTTCTTTACAATTCAAACAACTCTGATAACACCGACGGCGAAAAACTCGTAAACATAGCCTACAACGGCCAGAACAGGGGCATTGTATGGAGCGATCTTAAGCCGTCTATAAGGTTGCTGGCAGTTATTGAGGCTATTGAGGCAAAATATGGCATCACTTTTAGCCGCGATTTTTTTGGGAGGAATGAGTTCAAAGAGCTGTATATGTGGCTCAATAACGACGAAGGGGCACAGTATACCGAGCAGGCAATTAACTGGATCAATGGCGATGGGGAAGTATTCGGTTTTAATGACGACACGACCGATAGCTGGAACGTAGGCCAGTATCCCTTCAACGGTTACCATAACATGCTATACCGTGTCACGATCACACCACAACCAGGTTTTGAAAACGTTCCCTACAGGATCATTGCAAAAAACAACAATAACAGTATTGAAACAGTACACCAGCAGGTGGATGCCACAGGAGCATATACAGTAGAATTTACCGCTGCGCCCGATCCTCCTTTCAGCCTGAAATTTTATGTAAGCGCAGCTGCTACTTTTGAGTATGATGCCTATATACTGCTTCGTGCAGATCGTGCAGCATTTCCTTATGGCCACACAGATAAAGATGCTGATGCAAATATAAGCACCATTACAGATACCTTCAACGTAGCACCGGCATTGCCAAACATGAAGATCATTGATTTCCTGAAAGGATTATTTAACATGTTCAAGCTCGTTGCCATTCCCGACAATCTGGGTAACATGTACATAAACACAATCGATGATTACTATCATGCAGGCACCGTACATGACATAACAAAATGGGTCAATTGGGAAAAATATGATGTGGAGCGCGCTAAGATATTCAGCACCATGAACTTTAAATACCAGGCGCCAACAACAATTCTCAATATCCAGTACCTTAAAAACAATGGTATTGCCTACGGCAACGCAGAATTAAGTCTTGATGATGACGAAGGCGAGCCACTGGATGGAGAAACGCTCGAAATATCACTTCCTTTCGAAACGGTTATATTCGAAAGGCTTAAAGATAGCAATACTAATGCTCTCACAACCATACAATATGGGCTTATTGCCAATGAAACTATAGAGCCGGCAAAGCCCAAAGCGGTAATTTATTATAACAATCGTACAAATATTACGGCAAACTCCATTTCACTTATAGATAACGACGGGAACGCTAACCGGGTAATAGGGCTTATAAATACGCCCGCCCATACATTAGGCTTGGATTCAGGCAACTTTTCATTGCTTTGGAAGGACGAAAACTCTACCTGGAATTACGCCAGGATTCTGGGCACATTATTTAAAAATTACTGGTCTTCCTATATCACGTCGATATTCAATGTAAAAAGGAGGAATTTTAAGTTTCAGGCAATACTACCGGCGTGGCTTCTCACAAAGCTTAAGCTCAACGATGTGCTTTACATAAAAGACAGGTATTACCGCATAAACGATTTTACAGTAGACCTTACCACATGTGAAACGACGCTAAATCTTATAAATACGTTCGAAACCAATTTTGGCCTTTTCGCACCTTCCCAGTCACGGGTTACACTTAGCGGTATAGAGCAGTTATACGGTGTGTATGTAACCAATGGCGCTGTGATGAATATTGCTAAAGAAGATACAGGATCGGGCACCTCATGGGCCGATGTGTACCAGGAGGGCTACAACCTGAACATTTTTGTAAACGAAAATACCACAGGTGAAACGAGGGCAATGTTTATCAACGTCAACAATGGCGCAGGCAGGTCATTCCAGGTATACCTAATACAAAACATACAATGATAGCACAAACCATCAAAATGCTCCAGTCCGGCCAATGGTACGGCTGCGGTCACACTATTGAGATTGCAAAAGGAAAAAACGGCATTCCCAAAACATGGAAGGAAACCAAAGAAAAAATAAGGCGCATCAGGCACATGCAGGCTACCGAAATGCGGGAGGAAAACACCGAAAAATCTAAAAAGATCATATCATGGCTGAAAAGTATGAAATAGAATTAGAGTTCAATGTAGAAACCAACATTGAGAATGTCACTAACAACACCGTAAACTTTATACAAGTCACTGAAAAAGCCGGTGAAGCTCTTGAAAAGGCTGAAAAAAAGGGTAAGGATTTTGGTGAGACGCTGGTTGGTTTCGGCAGCGCCGTGCTGGAGAACGGAACAGCCATGGAAATGCTCAACCAACATACGCACGGCTATTTTGATAAGGTAAACAGCGTTGTTGAGGTTACAAAACTTTTGTTACACAACAAAAGGCCGCTGCCGCCGCACAGGCAATATATGCCGCAGTTGTTGGTACGTCAACCGGGATCATGAAGGTGTTTAAGATAGCACTTGCCGGAACGGGAATAGGTATTATCGTGCTTGCGTTAGGTTACCTTATCGGCAATTTCGAGAAGGTAAAAAAAGCAGTGATGAGCTTTATACCGGGACTCGAAATCCTGGGCGATATTTTTAGCGGACTGGTAAATTGGGTTACCGACTTTGTTGGGGCTACTTCGGATGCTTCACGCGCACTCGACAAACTGGAAGCGGATGCTCAGGAGAATCTAAAAAGAGACGAACTGGCTTATGAGGCTAATAGCGATTTGTATGACGAATTTACCAACCGTAAGAAAAAGGCGGCACTAGACTACCGCAATAAGATAGGTGAACTAAACAGGGACGAAAAACTATCAGTAGAACAAAAAGAACAGGCCATTGCCGATGCCCATGCCAGAATGCTCAGGGATATTGAGCAGGCAGATAAAGATAGTGCAGCACAGTTGACTAAGTTTCTTGATGGCTATAGAAAACGTGATGAAGATGCCACAGCAAAGACTAACCGGGAAAAGATAGACCTCGCAGAAAAAAGGGCGCTCGAAGAACTTGAGATCGATGAAAACTACGAAATAAAAAGTGCTGCAATTAAAGAATTCTATGCCAATGAACGAGATCGGGATGCAGCAAAGGAAGCTAAAGAAAGACAGGATAAAGCTGACCAGGATAGAAAAAAAGCAAATGAAGAAGCGAAGAAACGCAGGGATGACATAAAAAAAATACTTGAAGATTATGATAAAAAGGAAATAGACGCACTTGCTGATACAAATCTCAAAAAAATTAACATTGAACAGGAAAGGGCTATAAAAGAGCTTGAGATTCTCGGTGCAACAAGAAAACAAAAGGAGCGAATAAATAAGTACTATGATGATCTTAGAAAAAAAGAGGAAGAAAAGCAGGTTGAAGAATTAAAACAAGTTGCAAAAGGAAAAGAATTAGCTCAAAAAAATCTTCAGCTTAATCAAAAGCAATGGGAGGCCGACAACGAAATAGATCCGCTGGTAAAGCTCAAAAAAGAGCGTGAAATTATAAAAGAGCAAGCGGCAATGGAGTTTGCCAAGTTACAAGAAGACATTAAAAACGCGAAGCTATTTTCAAAAGAGAGAGCCGATGCCGAAGCACAGTATGCAATGGCAAAGCAAAATCTCCAACAGGCTCAGTCTGAAAATGATAATCAGCAGAAAAAAATTCTGGCTGATAATGC
Organism: Flavobacterium arundinis; assembly: GCF_038289855.1. Classification (NCBI taxonomy): domain Bacteria; kingdom Pseudomonadati; phylum Bacteroidota; class Flavobacteriia; order Flavobacteriales; family Flavobacteriaceae; genus Flavobacterium; species Flavobacterium arundinis. The sequence goes on along the minus strand of NZ_JBBYHR010000002.1, from coordinate 339,435 downwards.
AGCAGCAGCAGCTGAAAAAGAAAAAGAAAAAGCAGATAAAAAGAAAAAAGACGACGAGGAATTAGCCAAAAACAAAATGGATCTCGCCTTTGTAACATCATCCTATTTGTCAGATCTAATGCGTAAAGATAGTGATAAGAAAGATGAGAGAACCGATGAGGAAAAAGAAGAGGATAGATCCGTTGCCCAAAACCGCTTGAATGTTGCCGGTAATACCGCAAAAATGTTGTTAGAAATGGGCGGCAAAGGAGCAGAGCTCGCAAAAGGCATGGCAGTATCACAGGCAATCCAGGATACTTATAAAGGAGCCACTGCTGCCTACGCAAGTATGGCCGAAATACCTATAGTAGGCCCTGCGCTTGGAGCAGCAGCAGCAGGTGTAGCCGTTGCATCCGGCTTGATGAACGTAAAGAAAATACTTGCCACAAAACCGGTAGAGAAAAGCGCCCCCGGTGGAGCAGGTGCAGGTGGGGGTGCGGCAGCTCCTGCTTTCAATTTGGTACAAGGCACCGGCACCAACCAGATCGCCGAAGCCATCGGCGGGCAAAATACTCCTATACAAGCCTACGTAGTAAGCAGCAACGTTACCTCTGCCCAAAGCCTCGACCGCAATATCGTAGAGCAAAGCACATTGTAATAATAATGTCCTGACACAGCAAGCTTCCGGATTCAGGTAATCGCACTGTTATCATTCCATAATAAGGCAATCTTAATTAACCTCTGTAGAGGCGTTACACTGCAACGTCCCACATAAACCAAATTGATTTACCATACGAGTGTGGCTCTCTCCCCTCTCCTTTGGAGAGGGGCCGGGGGTGAGGACTATGCAGGAAGCTAAAATCCGCGCCCATCCGCTCAAATCCGCGTCATCCGCGTTCCTTTTTCATCCGCTGCCTGCCCAGCTTCAGCGGGGTTCCCTTTTTCAAAAACAAAACAAAATCCACATCCCCCATTATTACTAAAACCGAAACAATGAAAACCTACGAAGCGATATACGATCCCAAAATCACAAAAGGCGTTTTCGGCATTTCCTTAGTAGAAAAGCCCGCCATGGAAGGCAACTTCCTTGCCCTGTCCGAAGCTGAGGTAAAGCTCAGTACCGTCAATGAAGACGAGCGCATACTAATCGGTTTGGTACTCGAGCCCAACAAGCCCATCTACCGCAACCAGGATGGCGAAGAATTCAACGTACTCTTCTCAGAAGACACGGTCAAAGAACTCGCTTTTGGGTTCTATAAAGGCGGCCACCAGCAAAACAGCAGCCTGGAGCACAACAGCCAAATACAGGGAGTAACCTTTGTAGAAAGCTGGATAATAGAGGACAGTAAGAATGATAAGTCGGCGGCGCTTGGCCTGTCCTATCCCAAAGGCAGCTGGATGGCGACCATGAAGGTAGACAGCGATGAGATATGGAACGACTATGTCAAAAGTGGGAAGGTAAAGGGTTTTTCGGTAGATGCCCTGGTTTCCCTTAAAGAAGTAAACTTTAAAAGCAATATAAAAATGAGTGATACAAAAAGGATTGCAGATGCAATTAAAGACGGTTTCGAATCCGCATTGGCCTTTATGAAAAAAGGGCGGGGCATTGCACTTGGTTCGGTAAAGACTACCGATGATAAGGTAGTCATACAATACGAAGGCGACACCCTACAGGTTGGTGGCCGCGTATGGATAGCAGCCGAAGACGGTACCGAAGTTCCGCTTCCGGTAGGAGAATACGAAATGGAGGACAAGAAAGTCCTTGTGGTTAAAGAAGAGGGCAAGATTGCTGAGGTAAAAGACCCCGCAGCTGCCGGTGGCGACCCAAAAAAACCTGCTGCTCCTGCCCCAAAAGACGAAAAAGAATCCGCCAAAGCTGTCGAAAATGCCGTTAAGGCCGCAATGCTGAGGTATCATATCGAACACAAAAAAGAAATAGACGCGCTCAAAGCGCAGATCGTAGAGCTTTCCGCAGCCCCGGCAGCCAGGCCTATAAAGGGTGCACCGGTACAGGTAGAACTTAAGACAGCAAAACAAAGGATTTTTCACGCAATTCAAAATCAGTAAATAAGAAATGGCTACATCACTAACATCGACATCCAATTATTCCGGTAAAGAAGCCGGGGTAATTATAGGCAAGGCATTCAAAGAGGCCGTAACGCTTGACTCCGGGTTTGTCACCCTCAACGAAAATGTAAATTACAAGCTCAATCTCCGCAAGATAGAGCTTACGGGCGGGCGCAGGGAATACACGTGCGGATTCGTACCGGCCGGTTCTATTGTGCTTTCAGAAAAGGTATTGGAACCAAAGAAATTCAAGGATGATTTCGAGGTATGCCTTGAGGATTTCCGAAACCAGTGGAACGATGGCGACTTGGGCGACTCAGCCTTCAACGACGGCGATATGAAAGTCATCATGGACGCCATCCTTGCAGAAAAGCTTGCTCAGGAAGCAGAGGCTATCGACACGATGATATGGCAGGGCGATGCTGACAATGCCGATGAATTCGACGGCTACCTGAAGCTGTTTAGCGACGACGACGATATCATCACAGTCGATGGTATCGCGATCACCAAAGACAACGTAGAGGCACAATTGATGAGAGCCCTTAGCGAAGTTCCGGCTGGCTTGCAGAAAAAGCCTATCAAGGTAGGTGTGGCATCAAACATCGCAATCGCTTACTCGTTCCTGCTCATCTCAAAAGCAATTACAAATGGCCTTGCCAGCGATAGTAATAACAAAGGCAAAAGCGATGCGGCTACCGAAATCAAATTCGGCAAATTCACCCTTGTAGAGCTTCCGGGACTGCCCGATAACCACATGGTGATCGCTGAGCCTAAAAACGTAGTATTCGGCACCGGCCTTAAAGCCGACTTCAACAACGTACACGTAGTAAACACCAACGAAACCCTTCTTGACGGAAAAGTACGCGGATCCCTGGTATACAATGCCGGCGTAGAATACTACAACTCCGAAGAGATTGTTTGGTACAGGCCAGCAACTCCATCGGTATAACTCCACAAACAGTATCGTGAATCTACCACGCTCTGTCGGCACACTCTGGCTCCCTCTCCTTTGGAGAGGGTCGGGGAGAGGACTTATAATAAGAATATGCATCTATTCTCATTACGTTCAAGTTTGTCCGAATACAAGCGTACTGAATTCATCACGCTCTGTCGTTACGTCTCGCTCCCCTCTCCTTGGGAGAGGGGTCGGGGGTGAGGACTTTCCAGCATCCTAAAACAATTAATGCAATTCGTTGCAAAAATCATCCTCGAGTAAGCACGTCCCTCACTTCCACTCCCTTGGAGGGGTGCCCCCTGGGGCGGGGTGGTTAAAACCCTATTGGCTCAAAACAATAACAAAAACAACCACTGCCCACGCAGTACAAAAAAAATCAAACAATATGGCATGTGATATCACATCAGGAAGAAAAGTACCTTGCAAAAATTCATTAGCAGGTACCTCAAAAGTATTTTTCATCAACCACGTCGAAAAGCCCTTCACGGTAGTAGACGGTGTAGCAACAGCGATCAATCCTTTGATTGACGAAGTATTCCAGTACGACCTTTCAGGCGAAGGCAACAGCCTGGCACAATCTATGGTTTCCGACAAAACAGCCGGTACGACCGTAAACACGCAAACCCTCACGCTTGCCCTGCAAAGGATAAGTAAAGAAGACAACCATCAGTTCAATCTCCTTGCCTACGGATTCCCAACCGTAGTGGTAAAAGACCGCAACGGACTGTACCATGCGATTGGTACCTCAGAAGGTGTCGACTTCACCGTTGCCCCAACCACAGGAGCCGCCAAAGCCGACTTCAATGGATATAACCTTACCGGCACAGCAATGGAAGGAGCGCTTGCCCCGATCCTCAGCGACGCAACAGTAACCGCGCTATTGGCCCTTGTACCGGAAAACGCTCCATCGGTATAAATTACCATATTTAAACCAGCAAAAGAAATTTTGCTGGTTAATTAATTAAGTTCTATGAAAATATTTTTTTAATATATTTGGAATAACTAAAATTATTATAAATATTTGCAAAAAATAAACCTATAGGTTAATTGAATGAAAATAGTAGCTATCTTTGATATAATAGAAGAAAGTCTTTACTCCGTTCAATATGACAGTGAAAATAAAAATGAGTTTAGAAGATTATTTGATTTGTGGAATGATCCTATTTACCTTCATGATTTTTTTACTAATCATATAGGTGATTTGCATAGTGGTGTCTGGGGTTCAATATCTATTGAAGAAGCTATAGAAAGGACTCGTCGCGAAGCTAAAATGATGGAGGCAAAAATTTTGGAATTGGCTGAAACTGGAAAGACCTCCAAATATGACAATTTGTCGGAGTATTTTAGACCTTTGACATTAAAAGAAACTGGCAGGAAACTTGAGAGAGATAAAGGAAAAGGACTAAACAAGCACAATTGGTTGCGGGTGTATGCAATTAGAATTGATTCTAACACATTTGTTATTTGTGGTGGGGCAATAAAATTAACTGCTGACATGAATGAGAGAGCTCATTTATTACTAGAGCTAGAAAAATTTAACATAGCGCAAGAATATCTTAAAGATGAAGAAAACCCAGATTTGGAATTCATTGAATTATAATTTTTAAGAGAGATATGAATACAAATAAAATTCTTAACAGGCTAAAAAAAGAGTCTGTTAAAGATACGGAATGGCTTCAAGAAGCCAAGTATCGAAGAGACAATTCAGGTTGGATTGATATATCTTTCTCTATTGCTGTTAAGGCAATTTCAGCAATGAAGAAAAAAGGCATGACACAAAAAGAACTTGCAGTTCTTTTGAACTGTTCTCCTCAATATGTGAATAAACTTTTGAAAGGTCAGGAGAATATTAGCCTTGAAACAATCTATAAATTACAAAACGCACTAGATGTGGTGCTATTTGTAATACCTAACGATCATAAGACGCAGTACGAAAAGTCTGTACAATGTAACCTTATACTGAATGTTGATAAGGTGGAAAGTAAATCCGAGAAAAAAAGGATGCCCTATGGCGAGCCTTTATCTATAACAGAAATTAAATGGAAGACATTAGGGGAGAGTTCGCCTTTAAATTGCTAAAGGTTGTTACGGAACAATTTGCGGTGTATGAGGAAAACAAAATTGACACCAATGATTTGTCAAAACTGGAAATGGTTGTGAGATTCCGTTTTGGGGTAAAACCTAGAACGTCAATAGCTGCATTTGCTTTATTTGAACTTCAGTATGATAAAAATATTGTTGTGACAATTGAAAGTGGTCTTTATATGGAACTTAGCGGTGCAGCATGGGAAGATATGCAAGTTAAGAAAGATAAGTATAAGCTGGAAAAAGAATATGCACAGCATTTTGCAGGTATGGCGCTAGGCATCACTCGTGGGATTTTGCACTCAAAGACAGAGAATACATATCTCAATCAGTATCCAATCCCATTAATCGATGCTTCATTGTATATTCCAGAGGATATAGAGTTTGACAGCATGAGCCATCTTAATTGATGGCTTTTTCTTTATAAATTAATTGGCTGCCAGATTTTTATAAGTGGACTATTTTATAATGATATTCTCATTTTTCACTTAAGTTAGGAAATACGCTAAGTACACACATAGTAAGAAATTGTACCAATTAGCAATTTCTATGCAGGTATTTTTTAATGAGAGGATGAGATTTTGTTTCCAAAATTGAAACAAAATCTCATCCTCTCATTACTATAATATGAACATACTAAACCCCAACAACACAACCCACACCCTGAAGATAATACCGAGGTTTTATCCATTGGGCGATGTAGTACTCGAACTGGCAGGCGAAGAAAGGGAGCCGGGCAGTACGATAACAATTGTACCAACGATTTCTAACGGTTATATGTTCCTGCAATTTGAAAAGGCATTTAAAAACACATCGAATTGGCAGGTAAAAGTAACAGAGGAAAACGAGATCCTTTACCGCGGTAAGATCTTTGTGACAAGCCAGGCAGCGGATACACAGAATTACAAGACAACCAAAGATATATTCCTACTATGAGCGATGTAAAATTTTTATACCTGTCAGGTTATGTCAGGCCAAAGCTTGAAGAAAACAAAACAAAGAACTGGGTGCTCAACGGGCGCGATAACTCCTTTTACCAATATATAATTGACAGGAACAATGGCAGCGTTACCAATGCCGCCATCAACAAATCGTATATCGACCTGACCTTTGGCCGCGGACTTACCGCCCATGATGCAACCCTAAAACCAAACCAGTGGGCCGAATTTGTTTCCCTGATGAGACCACAGGAATTAAAGAAAATTATCACCGATTTCCAAATATTCGGCGAGGCTTCCCTCCAGGTGGTAAAAACCAAAGACCGTAAAAAAGTCTCGGGCATTTACCATCTGCCAAAACAATTGGTCGCACCAAGCCTTGAAAATGAGGATGGCGAGATCGAAAGCTACTGGTATTGCAAAAACTGGAAACAGTTGCATAAAACCCCGCCGGAAGAATTCAGCGCCTTCGGGAGTTCAAAAGACGATATAGAAATATATGTAATAAAGCCCTACACACCGGGATGCAATTACTTCGGCGCACCCGATTATCTTGCCGGGTTGCAATATGCCGAAATGGAAGAAGAGATATCCAACTTCTGCATTAATTCCATCAAGCAGGGATTAACTGCAGGTTACATTATCAACTTCCCCGATGGCGAAGGCCTCACTCCGGAGGAGAAGTTCGACTTTGAAAGAAAGGTAAAAGAGCAGCTGACAGGCTCAACCAATGCCCAGAAGTTCGTAGTCTCTTTCCAGAATAAGGAAGCCGAAATTACGATAGTGCCCTTCCCCGTAAACGAGCAGCAGCACAAGCAATGGGACTTCCTTACTCAGGAAAGCCGCCAACAGATAATGACCGCCCACAGGGTTGTTTCGCCCATGCTTTTCGGTATAAAAGACAGTACAGGCTTTGGTAACAATGCTGATGAGCTCGACACTGCCGAAGCACAACTGGTAAAAAGGGTGATAGCGCCGAAGCAGCAATACATCATCGAGGCCTTGCAGAACATTATATCGCTCAACGGTATTACACTCGACCTTTATTTCAGGCCACTTACCGAAACTCCGGCAGCACCCCAGGATTCCCGCGATGAAGAAAAAAAAGCGCCCGCAATGGCTGTCGCTGCCCAAATGATATCCTCTAATAACTAAGCATCATGGAAATACTTTTAATACGCCCGTCAGAAATTACAGCTTACACACCTATGGGCGGCAACGTTGATGTCGACAAATACATTCCATGCATCTTGGATGTACAGGTCACGGTGATTGAGCCGTTACTGGGAACAAAGCTGTACGAAAAGATAAAACAGGATTTTCAGGACGAAGTCTTAGCCGGTGATTATGAGGTTTTGTTTACCAATTACCTCAAGCCGATACTTCGTCACCAGGTCTTTGCCGAATATGTAGAGATCGGTAGCTATACGGTGGCAAATGGAGGGATATTTAAGCACGCTCCCGAAAACAGTGAAACCGTAAATAAGGCAGAAGTACAGTACCTGGCACAAACCCAGCGCACCAAAGCACAGATGTATATCGAAAGGGCCGAAAGATGGCTGCGCAGCAACCCGCTGCCGGAATATGCAGGAAGTTGTAATAAAGATGTAAAAGTATCAGGCGGATGGTTCCTATAACGGCAAACAGGCAGGTGCAGTGTAAAAGAACAATAGGTGGTATAAAGAGGGTCTTTTTGGCTCCGTACAAAAAAGTGCAGCGAAGCGAAATTACCTACGACGGTGTGAGCCTGCTCGAATTCCCCGAAACTTTCTTTTACACTTTTGACCTTGTGCAGGGGCCGGCATTCCTGCAGCAGCAAAATGAAAATGAAGGGGGTAAATCTTTTGATGTATCGCTCTCCCTAACCTTCAATAAAATCACAGCCTTTGATAACCTGCAATTCCAGAAGCTGCTTAAAAAAGATTACTTCCTTATTATTTTGGACAGCAACGGCGATTATTTCCTTTTAGGCTTCCGAAACGGCTTGACGGCTGAAAGCCTTAAGGTAAGTACCACACAGTACACCATCGATTTCAAAGGTATGGAGGAAGAGTTTGCCCCATTTGTAAACGACATTATGGGTACAGATATCATAACTGTCGAAGGTTTAAATTACATCTTTCAGGATGGGAAGGATTTCATATTTCAGAACGATATTAACTTCATATTTCAGTAATGGAAAATCAAAAACTTACACAAAGGCCACAGGCTGCAACGATAACGGAAAATGCGCTGATACACGTTGCTGAGCCATTCGACATATCCCAGGGGGCGGACGGCAGCAGCTACAAATTCCCGGTAGCAAACCTTTTTGTTGCCGGGCAGGACAATATTGATATTAAAAAATATGTCTTTATTGAAGATGATGATAATTTAAATGTTATCGTATCAAAGATAAACGGCCTGCCTCTATATGAGGTGAACGAAAAGCAATCGGTATGGTTTATCGCATCGGGAAAACGCTCGACACCGGGGCTTTATTCTCCGCAAAGGATATTGAAGTTCAAGATGATGAACAAAGGCAAAGGCAAGTATGGTGTTGGCGCAACGCAGCTCACTGCCGATGATGTTGAGTTGATGTATTCAAATGAAGAAACATTATCTGACATTGGAGCAGACCCTGTAACTGACATCGTGAATTATGGTGCCCTTGAAAGTGAAGGCCAAACGGTTTCGCAATGGCTGAACAGCCATACCTCCGAAATAGTTATACAGCCACAAAATGAAGGTTATACAATATTTCAGGGAACTCTAGATGCTGTACCGGCATCCTATCTGTGGATAGGTGCACCTGGCGTCTATGGAGTAGGAGAGCAGCAATCAACAGAAGCCGATTTTCAGACGATGGACGATACCATACCCCAGTATGAGAACAATGCTCCCTTAGTCCGCAGTGTGGGCCTTATAGAAACTTTGCCCGCAGCCAGGGGGATGCGCATAAAACTAAACCAGATCACCACCATAATTACTCCTATAGATACGCCTGTGCTTTTCACGGGATATACTATCAGCGAAACAGGTATTTCCACAAGCTACACATTCCTTTTTATGGGAGGAAAGGGCACCTGGGGTTATGGAGGCAATACGATTCTTCAGGGGATGCTCTATCTTTTGTTAGAAAAACCACTTAGTATAGCCGATGTCGGAGACAACGATACGACACTCATCATTCCATTAAGTGAAATTGAAGAAGGAGGATTCCTGGCAGCTGCCAATGAAGAAGAACACGATTTTACCGAAACCGGCCTTGAATATTACTTTGGCTATTACATAGGCGGTGTGCTGTATCTTGCATTATTCATTGGTTCACCTGGAGTATATGGAGGTGGTTTGGGCGCTAATGACTTTATAAATGCCGATTTTGCACAGGTTACTAATGGTAATGTTTCCGGTATACCCACACTCGAAGCAGTAACCGCAGTAGGAAGAGAAACAGGTTATCCTATAACAGTATATGGCGATGGGGCAAAACTACAGCATCAGGAAGACGGGCATTTGTTTACGGGTGCCAATGGTTATACTGTTAAGCAGCGTTTTAACGATGTAAGCGGGAACACACAATTTAACCATCCCGAAGATAAGACAGGTCCACATACCTATGCCATGCTGGATGATGTTGGGGAATGTGTCCCGTTATCAGGCACAGCAGAAGGAAAACCGATTACAGGAAATATTGAATTTACGGGTGCGAGACAGTTTATAAATGGCGATCAGGCTAGTGTTTATTCTATATTACAGTTTAATAATAACTCGTTAGGTATGAATTCTATAGATGCCGAGTATTCTCTCTATTCAGGTCTTTATGTTTCACCAACTAATATTTCCGGAAATGTTTATTCTTCTGAATCAAGTTCCAGTTTAGCTTTAGGTGCAACAGGAATAAGTTTGACTCTAAATAATACATCTGAGAGTATAGCAGTTAGTATGGGTTTGACTACAACCCAATTGTTTTTAGACTTTACTGATACAAATTCAAAAGGCATATCGGGGTCGGGAGATTACACAGCAAATATAGGCCTCTTGGATTACACCCAAAAAAAATATGTCGATGCGCGAACCCTACAACAAATTTTGACTAACGGCACTGTCTCAAATATAGGGACAAACCTAGTACTTAATACTGCTATGGGTACATTTCAGTTAAAGACAAATGGTGATGTGTTTTTTGGGGGCGTAGGAACGTTTCAAATATCCCATCCTAACTTTTTATTTGGCGGGCCTGGTACTTTCAGTAGCGATGTTCAATTAACAGGATTCCCAAACACCGCAAATTCTGCAATTACCAAAGGCTATGTAGATAATGCGGTTGCAGGGCTTAACTGGAAAGTAAACTGCGTTGTAGCGACCACAGCAAACATCACTTTGTCAGGGCTTTTAACGATAGATGATGTGACGGTGGCTATAGGGGACAGGGTGCTCGTAAAAAATCAGACTATAGCGGCACAAAATGGTATTTATCTCGCCAATGAAATAGCCTGGGTCAGGGCCGGTGATTCTGATACTGGTGAAGAGCTGGCTAATAAAACTATCCCGGTAACCAAGGGAACAGTGAATCAGGATACATGGTGGACGATAACTAACGATTCTATTACATTAGGCACAACGGCAATAACATTATCTCAAACGGGAGGTATGGGAACCTATACAAACGGCACTGGCATTCAGCTTGTGGGTAATATATTTTCTGCTGACCCTTCTTATATCGCAACGGCAGTGGCTACAGCTCTTGCAGGAAAACAGGCAACGTTGGTTTCCGGCACAAACATAAAGACAATTGAAGGACAAAGCCTTTTGGGCCCGGGAAACATTGATTTCTCAAAGTCAGATGTTGGGCTCGGAAACGTTGACAATACCAGTGATGCAAATAAGCCTGTATCTACGGCACAACAAACCGCGATTGACACAAAGCTAACCAATGGAGGTGACACAACTGGTGCCACAGTAAATATCGGAAGCAATGATGCTCAGCAAGTGGTATTGAAGTACAATAATTCACCTGTCATTACAATACCATCGGCAGCAGGTATTTCCTTACCTAATGGCGGTAGTATATCAAACGCTTCTGCTTCGGGCCGGGGAACGATACTTATGGGAACAACCGGAGTAGGTATAACATTGCAAAGAAATTTGGCTGATGCAGCTGCAGCAGCAACAATAAATAATGCACATACATCAAGCACTGGAAACATAATCGAATTTAACAGCAATATAAGCGGAGCTACAGCAACGCGTGCATTTGTATCAAAAACGGGGCAGTTTCAAGGTACTGCCTTCAAATTGTCAGCGCTAAATACGGCCCCATCTTCCTCAGCCGATACTGGCACAACTGGCGAAATCAGGATAACGGCTACATATATTTATGTGTGCGTGGCAACAAATACCTGGGTACGCTCTGCATTAACAAACTGGTAAAATAAACATCATGATAAAGAAAACATACCACGCCTTTACAAAGGAAGCGATAAACAGCAGAACCCCGACATGGGCTAAAAACATGTTCAGGATAACATTTATACTTACTTCGGCCATTACTATTTTCATAGCAGGTACAAACCTTTTTTCGGAAGAAATAAAGTATGAGTGCATGCTAGGGCTAAAAGCTCTCGACGCTGTTATATACGGACTGTCAAAAATGTTTGGTGTAGAAATAAAAGAAGAATAAGATGCCGCCATTAGCAGAAATATTCCCTTATCTAATGAGTGCAGGTGGGGCTTATGCTTGGTTTGCGGCTAACAAACTGCGTCAGGCTAGTTTACGAAAGGCTAATGTTGAGGTTGACAGCAGTTGGAGGCAGTTCTATAAAGACCTTGTTTCCGACATGAAAAGCGAGATAGTCGAAATGAAGCAGGAAATATTTATGCTCAGGCAAATAGTAGAAAGCTATAAAGCATCCTGTGATGGGTGCCCAAACAAAAAAAGCCAGGTATGAATCATATAGCAGAATTTCAAAAAAACAACGGTCTGAATGATGATGGGGTATTGGGAAGGGTTACTATTGCGAAAATGTGCTTACTATTTGGAATAAAGTACGACGCACAAATGGCCCATTTTTTAGCCAATGTACATCATGAAACAGGCGGCTTTAAAGCAGACACCGAAAATCTTAATTATAGCGCTGCCGGATTAGCAGGCACATGGCCAAACCGTTATCAGGACGCCGCAACAGGTAAGCCGAATGCTTTAGCGCAAGCACTTGCTTCCAGGCCGAAAAAGATTGCTAACAACGTTTATGCTAACCGTATGGGTAATGGAGATGAGGCGTCGGGTGACGGCTGGAAATTCAGGGGTCGCGGATCGCTCCAGCTTACCGGCAGGAATAATTACAAGCTTTTCAGCGATTTTATAAAGGATGCCGAGATTATGTCTGACCCGGATTGTGTTGCAACAAAATATTTTTGGGAATCGGCATTGTTTTATTTCACCAAGAACAAACTGTGGGGCAAAATGAAAGGTACAGCCCCGGCAGATGTAAAAGCCGTCAGAAAAGCAGTGAATGGGGGTTATATCGGTCTCGAAGATGTACGGGCAAAATTCGCATATTATTATAATCTTATCAACAAATGAAAAAATACATCCCTTATATAGTCATTTTAATACTGGCTATATTGCTTTTGTCCTCATTCCGGGAGTGCAACATGCGTGAATCCATTTCGGATAAAAACCTTGAAACTCTCACCGATACGGTACAGCATTACACGAACCGCTTAGGTGGGCAAAGTGCTGGCATAAGGACACTCCAGCTTGACAAAGCGCAATTGCAGAAAATCATTATTGATAAAGATCACCAGCTGGCAGCGCTCACAAAAGAGTTTGCAAAAGTCAGGGCGATAGTGAAATTTCAAACAGTTACGCAGTTCGATACTATCGGCATTGTCTACAAGGATAGCATACCATGTGTTTTTGAACGGTCGGGAACAACGTCTGACAAATGGTACAGCTTTGGGTATGAAGCAGACCAGGCAGGGGTAAAGATTGATTCCTTTAAAACCTGGACATCGGCAAATGTTATAACCGGAACAAAGAGAAAGTGGTTTTTAGGGGAGCAAACAGTCAGGACCGACATCACACTCTCAAACCCGCACATGGCTGTCAGCGATATTACCGCTGCTGAGGTGATAATCCCTTCCCCATGGTATCGAAAATGGTATGTGTGGCTGGCCGTGGGAGCTGTTGGCGGATTTGTAATAGCAAAGTAATATCCTCTTACCTGGCACAATTTTGATACAAAAATAAAAAAACCCTTAATAATCATTAGATTTTCAAGGGTTTTTGTGGTACCTCCAGGAATCGAACCAGGGACACATGGATTTTCAGTCCATTGCTCTACCAACTGAGCTAAGGTACCATTATCTTTTTACTTTCAATTTAAGCTGCTTGCTTGCCTTGTTAGCGGGTGCAAATATAGAACCATTTTTAAATTATCCAAAACAAAAGATAAAAAAAATCAATCACTATATTTGCCGCACTAATAAACATAAAATGCTTTTAGCGGTTGACATTGGCAATACAAGAATTAAAGCGGCTGTATTTGAGGATACTGTGCTTGCCGAAAAATTTGTATTTGATAAAAACGATGCTTCTGTAGAGGCTGAAAAAATTTTTCAAAAATATCCTAAAATAGCCCATAGCATACTTTCATCGGTAGGGAAAGAGCAGGACAGCCTGTTCTTACTACTGAAAGAGAAAACAAAAATGTTCGGGGTAAACCGCGATTTCACATTTCCGTTTCAAAACAATTATAGTACCCCGGCTACGCTTGGTATAGACAGGATGGTGCTTGCTTCCGGGGCTGTAATGCAATTTCCTGGCTGTAACCGGTTGATTATTGATGCAGGAACCTGTGTTACCTATGACTTCGTAGACAGCGAAAATAAATACCAGGGGGGCGCTATTTCGCCGGGTTTAAGGCTGAGGTATGAGAGTATGCATAATTTTACGGCAAAACTTCCGTTGTTATATCCGGAAATGCCCGACAAATTTATTGGCAACTCTACTGCGGCATCAATGCATTCGGGTGTAGTAAACGGGCTGCTGTACGAACTGGAAGGGTTTATTTCGCAGTATAAGCAACAGTATCAGGATGTAACGATAATATTGACAGGAGGGGATGCTGATTTTTTGGCTAAAAGATTAAAAAACACCATATTTGCCAATTCAAATTTCCTGTTGGAAAGTCTGAATTTTTTATACTTATATACGATCAAGAAATGATTAAAAAAATTATTGCAGGCTTCTGCCTCCTTTTGTCCACTGTTGTTTTTTCCCAGGAAAATAATGCGTCCCCTTATTCTTATTTTGGAATTGGCGATATAAAATTCAAAGGTACCGCAGAGAACAGGTCTATGGGTGGACTGGGTATATTGCCGGACAGTATTCACGTTAACCTCCAAAACCCTGCAACATACGCATCGCTAATATTCACTACCTACACTATTGGCGCCAGTAACTCCAAAACAAAATTCAAGACAAATTCTGCCTCGGATGATGCCAACAGGACTACTGTTGATTACATTGCAGTTGCCATACCTTATAATAAATTTGGCTTTGCTTTCGGACTTATGCCGTATACGGCGGTAGGTTACAGGATAGAAAATTCAACTTTAGATCCCTCGGACAACCTTACACGCTTTAGGCGCTTTAATGGAAACGGCGGCCTTAACCGTGTTTTCGGGGGAGTGGCCTACCGGATTACGCCAAAATTCAATATTGGTGCCGATTTTCAGTATAATTTCGGGCAGGTTGAAACTAAAAGCATAACCGGAATAAAGGAAGCGTCGATACAGTATCCAACAAGGGAAATCAACAATTCCGATTACAATGGCATGTCTGTCAACATTGGCGCAGTATACCAGGGTAAATTAGGTAAATACGATTGGGTGACAAGTGCTACATATACTCCGGAGAGCAAGCTTAAAAGCAGTACCGAAAGGCAGTTGGCCACAATAACCATCACTAATTCAAACAATGAGATCGTGCATGACCAGATTGATACAACTGTTTCTACCTCAAGTGTAAAGATGCCCTCTAAGGCAACTTTCGGTACGGGTTTTGGACAAAACAGGAATTGGTTCATTGGTGCAGAATATACTTTTCAGCAAAGCCAGGAACTGGGCAGCCGTTTTGACGATGTTACCAATGCAAAGTTTGAAACAGCGCATAAATTCTCATTAGGCGGCTACTTTATTCCAAAATATGCGTCTTTCACCAGCTATCTTAGCAGGGTTACATACCGTGCCGGTGCGAGGTATGAGAAAACAGGGTTAGTTATAAATGGTGAAGCGATAAACGACATGGGACTTAGCCTTGGGGTTGGCCTTCCGATAGGAGGGCGTATAGGTGGGTCTAACCTTAACCTTGGTGTGGAGTTTGGCCAAAGGGGTACTACAAAAGCAAATCTGATAAAAGAAAATTATGTAAATTTATTCGTAAGCCTTTCTATAAACGACAGGTGGTTCCAAAAAAGGAAATATGAATAGTTAAAAACTATAACGGCATGAAAACATTACGCATAGTATCAGCATTTATAATAGGGGCATTCTCTATGGCGGCAACCGCACAGGGTTCTGCTAAATGCGAAGCCGGTATCAGGGCATTCGAGGAAAAAGTGAATGCAGGGAACTACAATGATGCTGCCGCGCTCATGCCGGACCTGAGGAAGAAATGTCCGGAATATAGCGACAAGCTATATACTTATGGACAAAAGGTTATAGAGTATAAAATTGAGACTGCAGCAACGCCAGCCGAAAGCAGCGCACAGCTGAACGACCTTGTAGCACTCTATACCGAATATGCAAAATACTTCCCTAAAAGCGATGGCGCTGTAAAAAAAGCGCTCCTCCAGAAAGAAAACAAGATGGCTACAGACGATGAGGTGTATAAACTTCTTGATACTGCCTTTAAGTTGAATAGAGAAGGATTTACAGATTATAGCGCCCTCGAAACCTATTTTGCATTGTATCTCGCGCAGTTTGATGCAGGTAAAGGGATTTCACAGGATCAGTTTATTGAAAAGTATGGTGAATTGGCGGCACAGGTGGCTTATGCTAAAAACAAAATTGCAACAGATAAGGATAACCTCCTGAAAAGGCAGGAAACTACTAAGCTTACAGCAACCGAAATACAGCAGATTGCTGATGCCCCAAGAGCTACCGATGCCCTGAATGCTGTGTCGGAAAATATGGCGATGCAATCGTCAAGATATTTTACGTGCGACAAGCTCGAGGCTTATTATGACAAAAATTACGAAGCGCACAAGGGTGATGTTTCCTGGCTCGAAGGCCTTATCATAGGTATGTACAGCAATAAGTGCTACAATTCGCCCGTGCTTTATAAAGGCGCGCAGGCAGTACATGCTTCAAAGCCTTCGGCTAATACGGCATACATGCTGGGGACTATTGAATTGAAAAGGCGCAACCAGAAGCAGGCCATCGTTTACTTTGAACAGTCTGCCGCGCTCGAAAAAACACCCGAAAAGAAAGCTTCGTTGTATTATGATATTGCCGGGATTTTCAGGAATTCCGATAAGGCAAAAGCGAAAGAATTTGCCGTAAAAGCGATCGGGCTTAATGCAAAATTTGGCAAACCATACATATTACTTGCAGAAATGTATACTACTGCCGGTAAGGAATGTGGCCTTTCGGAATTCGACCGTAAAGCGCTTACATGGCTGGCTATAGAAACCATAAAGAAAGCAGAGGTTGCCGAGCCGCGGTATAAGACTACCGTGACTTCGTTGATAAAAAGCTTTGAAAAAAACAAGCCGACAAAGGAAGAAGCCAAAGCTGCAAAAAGAAAGAAAGGCGACGTGATTACCTACGGATGCTGGATCAATGAAACCATTACCGTTCCAACACTGTAATTAATGAAGTTCCATAAAATCTATATAGTGATCGCCGTATTTGCCGGGCTGCTTTTTTCCTGCGAAAGTAACCTCAAGGATGTGCAGCGTATTAATACCGTGACTTTTAGCCCCGCGGGCGAAACGGAAAATATCAACCTTAAATATACCGACTCAGGAAAAGTAAAGGCAATCCTTGTAAGCCCGCTTATGAAAGATTTTTCCAACCTGCAGTACGGTTTTAATGAATTTCCAAAAGGAGTCCATGTAACCCTGTTTGACGGGCCGCAAAAGAAAACTAACGTAGTGTCCGATTATGCGATATGGTACAACAAATCGGATATTATAGACCTTCAGGGCAATGTAAGGATAACTTCCGACGATGGTAAGGTGATGGAAACGCAGCAATTGTATTACGACCAGAAAAATGAGTGGTTTTATACCGAGAAAAGGTTTAAATTTACAGATGAAAAGGGGAGTTACATCGAAGGCCCCGGAGTAGACTTCAGTAAAGACTTCAAGGTGTTTAATGCACAGCGTAATGTTGCAGAAATTAATAATGTTGACTAACAGGATAAAAGATGTATTTTAAGTTTGTACCCTATTTGTTTTTGGTTTTTGCAGCGCTTTTTTTATACGATGGCATAATGAAAGCTATTGAAGGACGAGATGCTGTAATCAGCTTCCTTTTTACGGGTGTGGCAATATTCATGTTTTTCTTCAGGAAGAGATACTACAAAAAGTTCGACAAGGACAAAACAGAATAACAACCATGGAAACGGCAGTGATTATATTATGTCTACTTCTGTCCGCTTTCTTTTCAGGTATGGAGATTGCCTATGTATCTTCCAATAAGGTGTATCTCGAGGTAGAGAAAAAACAGTCTACAATAATCTCAAAAATACTTACCCGCTTAACAGAGAAACCTACGCTGTTCATGACATCAATGCTCGTGGGCAACAGTATTGTACTCGTCATTTACGGATACTATATGGGCAATGATGTATTGCGGTGGCTGTATCCTGCTATAGGCGGTATGAATGTTTTTTTTCAGCTGTTCCTTCAAATAGCAATTTCTACATTTATTATCCTGCTCACTGCAGAGTTTATACCCAAGATATTCTTTCAGGTGTATGCTAATACACTCATCAAGTTTTTCGCGATTCCGGCTTATGGCTTTTACTGCGTTTTCAAAAAAGTTTCGGGACTTATTATTGTCGTGGCTGACTTAATACTTGTAAAGCTGCTGCGTACGAAAGGCGATACCCAAAAAGCTTTTTTCAGCCGCGGAGAGCTCGGGACTTATATCACAGAGCAGCTTAATGGCGCAGACGAGCAGGAGGAAGTTGACACTGAAATACAAATATTCCGCAACGCGCTCGAATTTTCCGGGCTCAAGGCCCGCGACATCATGACGCCCCGCACAGAGATAGCTGCTATAGCGTTAGACGATGTAGTTGCCGAATTGAGGCAGCTCTTCATCGAAACAGGGTACTCTAAAATAGTGGTATATGAAGGTAACCTTGACAATATTATTGGCTATGTGCATTCGTTTGAAATGTTTAAAAAACCGGCTTCCGTCCAGTCAGCAATGATACCGATAGAGTATGCGCCGCAAACCATTTATATAAAAGACCTGCTGAACATGCTTACAAGAAAAAGAAAAAGTATGGTCGTGATACTTGATGAGTACGGAGGCACTTCGGGCATCATAACTATTGAAGACATAATCGAAGAGCTTTTTGGTGAAATTGAAGACGAGCATGACGATGCCGGCGGTGACATTATTGAAATAGCCCTCGAAGACGGCGGCTTTATATTTTCGGCACGGATGGACGTAGAATACATCAATGAAAAATACAGTCTTAATATCCCTGAAACCGACTCGTATACCACGCTTGGCGGGTTCGCAGTACACCATGCTAAAGAGATTCCGCAAACAGGTGAAAAGCTGCTTACAGAAGGCTTTGAGATTTTTATAGAAAGGGCATCTGCCAAAAAGATAGAACTCATAAAACTGGTGCCTTTACAGATTAAATAAAAAAAATTGACGGATTGGCAAAAATATAAGCTCACTCCTTTTATTATTAAACAGATAATTGTATTTTCGCCCACTGAAATAAAATTTAACAACAATAAAAAATGGCGGTTTTATCAAAAATTAGGCAGCGTTCGCTCCTTCTGATACTGGTTATCGGATTCTGTTTATTGGCCTTTATAATAGGCGACATCATAAACAGTGGCGGTTTTGGCGTTACCAAAGAGGTGGGAAGTGTTGATGGCAAAGACATCATGGCACAGGAATTTTTCCAGAAAGTAAACGAGTTCCAGACAAGGCAGCAGGGTGTTACAGCTACACAGGCAGCAAATGCGGTATGGAACCAGGAAGTAGACAACATACTTTTTAGCGAAAGATTTGAAAAAAACGGCATTAGGGTAGGAAAAGACCACGTGCTGAACATGTACGCACAAGATCCTAGTGTTGCACAGAACCCGCAATTTTTGAATGCGCTTGGAAAATTTGACAAGGCTAAATTCAATGAGTTCCTTGTAAACATGAAAACTACAAATCCTGCGCAGTATCAGATGATCGAAAAGAACATGCCGCTTGTAGAGGATATGGCTAAAAGGCAGCTGTATGTTACAATGCTTAAAGCAGGTTTTTACACTACTGATGCAGAAGCAAAAGCAAAATATAAAGACGAGAGCGACAAAGCATCGTTCGATTATGTATTTGTTCCGTTCACGACTATTAATGACGACCAGGTGAAAGTTTCTGACGAGGAGCTGGTTGCTTTCATGAAGAAGAACGAGAAAAAATACAAGTCGGAAGCATCACGCGAAATTGAATACGTGAAATTCGATAACAAGCCGTCTGTTACCGATGAGACTGAAATGAAAACCAACATTAATTCGTTGCTTGCACCAAGTGTTAAGTACAACGACAAGACTTCTAAAAATGATACCCTTCCGGGATTCAGGGAAGTTACCGATGTTGCTGAATTCGTAAACATGAACTCTGAAGTTCCTTACGATTCTACCTACGTTACTAAAGAAAGGCTGCCTGTAGAACACGCGCAGCAAATATTTAACCTTGCTAAAGGTGATGTTTACGGCCCTTATATTGATAATGGCTACTACAAGCTTACTAAAATGGTAAACAGGAAATCTGGCGGAAGCGTAGATGCGAGCCATATCCTTATCTCTTTTTCAGGAAGCAAAATACCTGGCGCTACAAGGAGTAAAGACGAAGCTAAAGCAAAAGCGGACGACCTTTTGAAACAGGTTAACGCTAATCAGTCTTCATTTGCACAATTGGCAAAAGACAATACTGACGATCCGGGATCTAAAGAAAATGGAGGTGAGTACAAAAATATCGTTCCTAACCAGATGGTTAAGCCATTCAATGATTTTATATTCAATAATGCTGTTGGCAAAACAGGTGTTGTTGAAACAGAATTCGGTTACCACGTAATGAAGATTAATGCTAAGAACGATGCTGTACAGATAGCAACTATAGCGCAAAAAATACAGCCGTCTGAAAAAACTTCGGATGAACTCTTTACTAAAGCTTCAAAAATGGAGATGGATGCTAAAGACAAACCATTCGAGAAACTTGCTAAAGACCTTGGCCTTACAATTACCCCGGTAAACAAATTGCTTGCTAACGACGAAAATGTTCAGGGAATAGGTAATAACAGGGACATCGTTAAATGGGCTTTCTCTAAAGATGTAAAGGTAGGCGACGTTAAGAAATTTGACCTGCCAATGGCTCAGGGCCACGTTGTGGCAAGGCTTAAAGCTGTTAACGAAAAAGGTTTGTTGCCGATTGAAGAAGCTAAAATGGTAGTGTTGCCAATTATCCGTAACGAGAAAAAAGCAGAGCTTATCAAAAAGAAAATGGCAGGTACTACTCTTGAAGCTGTCGCGCAAAAGACAGGCTCAAGCGTTGCAACAGCTGCTGATGTTACTCTTGCTTCGCCAATGATAATGAATGTTGGTGCCGAGCCTAAAGTAGTAGGTAAAGCATTTGCTCTTGCTGCAGGAAAAACTTCAGGCCTTATAACCGGCCAGGCAGGTGTATTCATGATAAGGGCAAAATCAATAGTTGCTGCTCCAGCACTTCCGAATTACAGCGCTTACAGTACAAGGATGAAAGCTGAAAGCAGAGGCAGTGTGCCTAACAGGATATCCGGCGCGCTTAAAGAAAAAGCTGATATTGAAGATAACAGGTCTGAATTCAACTAAGGAACAGATCCTATGATAATAAAAATCCCCGCATTTGCGGGGATTTTTGATTTTAAGCACCTGAGATTTGGCTATTTCTAAATTTGATAGTTCTATGAGATTTAAGCAGCCAATAAAAAAACCCGAAATCACTTCCGGGTTTTTTTACTGCTGATAAACTTTATTTGTAATATTGGGTCATGCTTTTCAACCCGGCAATGGTTTCTACAGGGTTCTCAGCACGAAATACATAATTACCGGCAACAAGCACATCGGCTCCTGCTTTTACCAATTCTACCGCATTCTTATCGCTCACACCGCCATCAATTTCTATAAGGGTAGAAGCGCCATTGCGAAGAATCATTTCTTTTAGTTGTGCTACTTTTTTATATGTCCTCTCTATAAATGACTGCCCTCCAAAGCCCGGGTTTACGCTCATCATACATACAAGGTCGATATCGTTAATAATGTCCTCCAAAACCGCAACGTTAGTATGTGGATTAAGCGCAACTCCTGCCTTCATGCCTTCTGCCCGTATTGCCTGTAGCGTGCGGTGCAGGTGTGTACAGGCTTCGTAATGTACTGTAAGGTTATTAGCGCCAAGCTGTGCGAAGGTTTTGATGTACTGGTCGGGGTTTACGATCATTAAGTGAACGTCGACGGTTTTTTTCGCATGGCGTGAAATGGCTTCCAGCACCGGCATCCCAAAAGAGATGTTAGGAACGAAAACGCCATCCATAATATCCACGTGAAACCAGTCTGCCTCGCTGTTGTTTATCATTTCGATGTCGCGTTGCAGGTTGGCAAAATCAGCCGAAAGCACCGATGGCGCAATTAGGGTATTTTTCATTGTAGTGTGTTGTGTTTAGTGGCGCAAAGATAAACCTAAGTTGCAGAGTGGCAAAGTGGCAAAGTCACAAAGTTAAGGAGAAAAAAAGCGGCAAAGTAGCAGAGTTGCAGAATCGCCAAATTGGGATGGAAGTGACGAGAACGTTTAGATAGCTGAACTTTGCAACTTTATGACTTTGCCTCTTTGTAACTCTTTTTTATTTATTCTTACAAAATTTTTAATGCTGCACAATTTTGGCACAATGCTTGCGTTGTAAATTGTAGGATTTTCCCGTTTAATTAATTTGAGTTAGTTACAAAATAGTAAAAGGGAAGTGAGACTTTGATGAAATAAAAAACTCCGGTAATCAGCCGGAGTTCAATCATCAATCAAAAAACGAACAGTTATTGAACTGTAGGTGCTTTATATATTTTTATAGGTGTATCGCATATTTGAACCGCCAAAATACAAATTTTATTTAAAATATGAAATTTTGGGCGGCTTTTTTTGCGTTCCGTTATTACCCAAGGTAGGTTTTAAGGATCTTGCTGCGGGAAGTGTGCTTTAACCTCCTGATAGCCTTCTCTTTAATCTGGCGTACACGCTCACGTGTGAGGTCAAAAGTCTCGCCTATTTCCTCAAGCGTCATCGGATGCTGGTCGCCCAAACCGAAGTATAGCCTTACAACATCGGCTTCACGCGGCGTTAATGTCTCCAGTGCGCGCTCAATTTCAGTACGAAGCGATTCGTGTATAAGCTCTCTGTCAGGGTTCGGCGATTCGCCCGAACGAAGTACGTCATAAAGGTTAGAGTCTTCACCCTCTACAAGCGGCGCATCCATCGAAAGGTGGCGGCCAGAGTTTTTCATACTCTCCTTAACGTCGTTCACGGTCATGTCAAGCTCTTTAGCGATCTCTTCTGCCGAAGGCGCACGCTCATTGCTCTGCTCAAGCAGGGCATACATTTTATTGATCTTATTGATGGAACCAATTTTATTCAAGGGCAGGCGGACAATACGCGACTGTTCTGCAAGTGCCTGCAATATCGACTGGCGAATCCACCATACCGCATATGATATGAATTTGAAACCACGGGTTTCGTCAAAACGCTGTGCGGCTTTTATAAGTCCTAAATTTCCTTCATTGATAAGATCGGGAAGTGTCAATCCCTGGTTTTGGTACTGTTTTGCAACCGATACCACGAAACGAAGATTCGCTTTCGTTAATTTCTCAAGTGCTCTCTGGTCTCCGGCTTTTATTCGTTGTGCTAACTCTACCTCCTCATCTGCTGTGATCAAATCCACTTTTCCAATCTCCTGAAGGTACTTGTCTAATGATGCAGTTTCCCTGTTGGTTACCTGCTTTGTGATTTTTAATTGTCTCATGTAAAGATTCCTGAGTTTAAGTATGTGTTAGTTATACGTAATCTAACGGTAAAAAGTTACACGAATCCTGAGATTATTCAAATTTTAACAATAGCCCCGTTCTGGGGACAGGGACGGGGCTGAAAGTCAACAAACTAAAAATATTCTTTATTATTCTTTTTTTCGAGAACAGAAGTTGCCGGATAGTATTCCGGCGGCATGAACAGGGCTGGCTACTTAAATGTAAAGGTAGTACTGGTAATCATCCGTTCTTTATCGAATACGTTTATACGGTATTGTCCTTTGGCAAAATTCTTTCCGGTGATGGCCTCATTTACTTTGACAGCCTTATTTTCGTAAAGGACATTTGCTGTAAAGCTGTAAGCCAAGAAGCGGTTCCCCGGTATTTCTAAAGTTTTTTCGTTTATTACTTTATTATTCGGGTCTATGACCTGTATGTAAAATATCCTGCTGCCGGCCTGGACGCCAACATCAGGGGGAATGGTAAACTTTATACGCATCTTTTCGGACTTACCATAAAGCCTGTTGAGACTGTCGGCAATTTTGGAAAAGTCGCGCTTTTCAGTTTTTTTATTAATCACTAAAGAATCTGCCCCATAATCAGTGGGGTCTTTAAGTTTACCCCTTCGATATTCGGGTGTAGGCATCTCGGCAGAATTTTCGGGTGCTTTTAATACATTAGTTTCTGCTGTAGAAAAGCTGTGTTCACTATTCGACACAGATGCTGGTTTATCTGTTGCAGGTATTTGCGATTTCCCGCTTTCAGCTACCTCACTGCTGCCCACATCAGTGTGCTGCTTTTTTTCGGTGGCAATAACCACGGTAGATGTAACAGGATTCCCGTATGATGGTGTGCTGCTTTTTATACTATCGGGCCTTTTTTTCGTCTGTGTACCGTTGGCCGATCTGTTTTCCGGCTGGTCATTTGCGGGTGCATTTACGGTATTTTCTTTTGCATTGTTTTCAGGCATCACCATATAAAACTGCGTTAGATACTTTTCCCAAAGGAAATATGTTGCCACGACGACCACACAAACTACTGTAAGTGAAACAATCGTAGTCTTTAACCATGGGAATTTAGACGGTTTTTTTATTTGCCCCAATTGTGAGGAAATCGAATCCCAGCCACCATTTGGAGCCGGTTTTTGCAGGCCGTCCAGCTTCTCGCGGAATGCTTTCCCTATGTCTTTCTTGTTTTCCATGTTCACATTATTGTTAGGGTGCGGCTGCTTGTTGTTATTTTTTCTTTTAATAGGGCTTTTGCACGGTGCAGGTTCGATTTGGATGTGCCCTCGCTGATATCCAGCATTTCTGAAATCTCCTTATGCGAATAGTCGTCAAGCTCATAGAGCGAGAACACAAGCCGGTACTTGTCCGGCAATTGCTGCACCAGCGATAGTATGTAATCTAAAGGCAGGTCCATCTCGGCATCGGTGACACTTGTTTCTCCCTCATAATCCTCTTTAACGGGTATCATTTGGATGCTTTTTTTATAACTGTCTATGGCTTTGTTTATAGTTATGCGCTTCATCCATCCTTCAAATGAGCCCAAACCTTTGTATTTGCCAATTGTTGTAAAAATCTCAATGAAGGCATTATGCAGGTTGTCCTCGGCCTCAGCCTCATTCCGGCAATATTTGAGGCACAGCACAAAAAGCATATCCTTATACAGGCGGTACAGTTCTCCCTGTGCGCCGGCATGGTATTTAATACAGCCTTTTATAATATTGTCTATGTTCAAGCGGGTTGGTTTAATTCGCAATTTAGGATTATTTCATCCTTTTTTATTTATAGTCTTTGATTTATAAAAAGGTTGCGTTGATTATATTTTTATTTTTCACAACATCTTTCAGGTTATAAGCTATAGTATCACAAATGAAAAAAGGTTGCGTGCAGGATTTAATTTTTTTTAAAAATTTAAATTGACTTCGCTTTGCATCCTTTGGATATAGAAATCGATCTTTTGGTGCGCTTTGTTAAAAAACAGCTTTCGGTCGCGTGTACCTGACTCATTCAGCGATTTGGAGTTTTTCACCTGGTGCTTAAAAAAGGAGAGTGCATTGCCGCACGTATCGGCATCATTGGTTATAAAATACCCCAGCATAGTATAAGGTACAAACAGCGATTGCTTTTCGGGAGCGGAGAGCAATACATTGTTATTGAGTATCAGCAATTCGTTATAATACAGATGGAAACGCGAAGTACCGTTGCAGCATCGGTCTTCGGCAGCCTGGAGTATGGCTTTCAGGTCGGCGCAGAGCAATTGGGCATTCGCCAAAGTAAGCAGCCCCGACTGGTAAAAATAAAATATCTGCTGTAAATTACTATTGATGGTAGTATCATTCCAAACCTCGTGTACTTCCACGCTGTCATACACCTGTTTCAGTTTCAGGCTGTGTTCCTGTAGCGAACGGTTTACGGTAAAGTTCTCAAAACGATCCTGGTTTTGTGTCCCCGCCAATAGGTTGAGCCACACATACAGCTTGAATTTCGAAAGCAATGTTCCGCCAATAGTATAAAATAACGGAATGTCTTTCGCCGAATAGTACATCTTTGCGCCGGGATATTCCAGAAAACTACTAATGTTTTCGGCCGATTGCTTGAAATAGGCCTCCATATCTTCAAGGGAACGTATCTCGTTCGTCTTTTCCACGATCACTTTTTTACCATCGGCAAATAGCATGTCCATCGATAGTGAAAAATTTCGGCACAGCGCCACAGCTTCCTCAATAGAAAACTTGCTTTTTTGCGATATGCGCCGGTGTGCAGCATCATAACTAATGTTTAACACTGACGCGATCTCATCGATCATCGAAGCCGATTTATCGATCTTATGCCTTATAGCTTTCAAGAGTTTATCCTGGTTATCCATTATTTGCGATTTTCACAAATGTATGTTTTTTATTAATTCAAAACCGCAATTGAAATTGCTGTAATCACAATAGTTTTGACTTGTAATTTAAAATCATCATACCATGAAAACGAAATTATTATTACCGGCATTATTGTTACTAACAACGCTTTCTTCTCTCGCCCAGGGGCGTGCCCAGGTGTTCAGCCTTACACCGCTTGCAAAAAATGTGGTGGAGGTAAACGGAATGGCAATGGGTATTGGATTTTCCTGGGGGGGCGCTACTGCCGGTGCGACCATCAACGGCCTCAACCTTGAAATTAACCCACTTTCCCCATTCTTTATTTTGATCCAGGATCCCGCAAACGGTGCCAGGAATAATGATCCGGCAGTGGAAGTAAACGGCCTCCATATTGCGGTAGGGGGTTTCAATGGCAATGGGGTTGTAAATGGGCTCGGAATTTCGGTTTATAATATTGGCTATGCCTGCAACGGAATGAGTATTACCGGGCTTTATAATACCAGCGGGATATTGAACGGCCTGCATATTTCGGGAATTGCCAACACAGCAGACAAGGGATTAGGTTTGCTTATAGCGCCGATAAATAACACGGCGCAATATGGCGGACTCCAGCTTGGGTTGTACAATAATGCCGATAGTCTTACCGGCGTGCAGATAGGCATCTTCAACCGTTCGAAAGAGGTAAAAGGCCTGCAAATTGGGTTGTGGAATACCAATGCGAAGCGTTCACTTCCTTTTATTAACTGGTAAGCCATGAAAAATATAGTCATCATCGCACTGCTGTTTACGGGGTCGATGGCATTTGCACAGGGTTACGAACGGTTTATTGTTGAGGCAGGGGCAAGGGTGCCTTTGGACAAGATGGAAGATAAGATCGATGTTTCCCCCGAGTTCGGCTTTTGGTTCCGCAGCAGGATGGACGATAGAGATATGCTGGACATTGGCGGAAGCTTTTATATACCGACCAACCGCCGTGAATTCGACTACACCACACCTGACAGTATTTTCAGTGTAAAGGCCAAAGGCGTTTCGGGCATGGCGGGCTTTCGCGTCAGCAAGGTCTACACCGTGGGCTTTAACCTGAGTGTAGAATGGCTTTCGACTTTTGGGTATGCATTCTTTGTGTATGATGATAAAGAGGCAAGGTATCTGCATAAAATTCATCCCGAAGATTTTAAGGATAGCGACAACCATTCGTTTACCAAAGCTTTCAGCGCGTTCCACATAGGGCAGGGGGTGCGGCTCAATTACGCCAATGTGGGATTGCAGGCCAATTATAACTACACGCCTTATGGCTTGTTCACAGATTATGTTCCGTCCAACTTCGGCTCCCACAGGCCTTACCGTAGGGATTATTTACCGTCAATAGATCAAGTATCATGAAACCAAACTATTTGCTTATGCTTATGTTTTTCCTGTTTTATGCTTCGGTTAAGGCACAGGGAGTGCCGCAACGTAAAGCCCGCTTTCCGGTTGGACTTTATACCACGGGCGACAGTGATATCTACGGGCTTTCTTTTGGTATCGGATCGGATACCTATATAGATTCAGATACTGTTAGTGTGCGTTCTTATGGCATCCGGATTGAACCCATATCACAGTCGCTACTGTTCTTTACTCTCATTTTTCCGGTTGACAGGGTCCGATACCCGCAAACACCTACGGAGATAAGGGAATTCGAAAAGAAGATACCTAATGAGGTCATCAATGGGATCAACATTTCCTGCGGCACGAATGCCTTTGCCGATGTAAATGGTATTACGCTATCCGCTTTTGTGCAATCGCTTCGGCAAACAAACGGGCTGTCGGTAGCGGGGTTCTCCAACTACTCGTTCCGTAATAATGGTATGCAAGTGGCCGTTTGCATGTCGGGCTCTGTTAAGAGCAATGGTGTCGTGGCGGCTTTGTTCGGTACAGAAATTAATACCGGCAGGGGTTTGCAGATATCCGCCTTTGGCAACGATTATAACACTTTTTCCGGTGTGCAAATAGGTATGCTCAACGGGGCTTATGGCAAGGCCGAGAAATTCACAGGAGTCCAGATCGGGCTTTTCAACAATGCCAAAAAGCTCCGGGGTATTCAGATAGGCCTTATCAATAAGAATGAGAAACGGATACTTCCTTTTATTAACTGGAATTTTAAAGATTAATAAAGGCCTCACCCCAGCCCCTCTGCAAGGGAGGAGGGAGCAGCTACACTCTTGCTGTTTAGTCCTCACCCGGCCCTCTCCAAAGGAGAGGGTAACGTGGCGTAACACTCGTGCTGATAAAAACTTTTTAAAATAAAAAAACATGAAAAACATACCCATTCTATTAATTGCCTTCCGATTTATCCTCGGCCCTGTAATGATAGCGATCACCTACAGCCAGGGGACTAAGGCAAGAATTTTACTGATGATCTTACTTCTACTGGGAATATTATCTGATATTTTTGATGGCATCATAGCCCGAAAGGCAGGAGTATCCACCGAAAAATTGCGTCGGATGGACAGCCAGACCGATGTTGTATTCTGGATCTGTGCCGGGTGGTGCAGCTGGCTCCTTCATCCCGAAATTATTATCAATAACAAATATGCAATCATCACCATCTTTACGATGGAAGGCCTTACTTATGTATTCAGCATCCTGAAGTTTGGCAAAGAAACCTGTACGCACGCACTGCTGTCAAAGCTTTGGGGCATTACGCTTTTTGCGGCATTCATTTCGATAATTGGTTTCGGATACGGAGGCATACCATTGGCATTGGCAGTCATCTTTGGGATAATATCGCACCTTGACGTTTACCTGATCATTCTATTTTTGCCAAAATGGACGCACGATGTACCCAGCGCATGGCATGCTTGGCAGCTGAGAAAGGGGAGGGCTATTAAGCGAAATAAGATATTTAACGGATAAAATTAGGATGACAACGCCTTCCACTCCTCTGCGCTCATTTCGAACTTCGTTTCCTTGGTGCCATACAGCCCGGCCTCGCGCCAGCCCTGCATACGGTAAAAAGTATCCGCGCGGGTGTTGAAGCCGGTGCTCAGCCAAACGGTTTCTTTGGTCTGTGAGAAATACCAGTCCAGCATTATTTTATGCAGCTGCTTACCGATGCCTTTCCCTTCAGCATCAGGATGAAGGAACAGTGCCCAGATGTTTTTGTCCTGTAAGTCGGCTATCGCAAAACCGACAAGGTTGAAAAAACCTTGCAGGTTGAGAAACACCGTACCCTTGTAATCGTCCAAGGTCTCTAAGACCTTGTAGGTGTTTTATCGATACAAGAATTTATAATTCGTATTTCTGCTTCAAAAGTTTATGTGCTTCGTTGACAGGAATAAAATTAGATTTTTTCTCTGTGGCAATGCGTTCATCCAAAATCGCTTTTGCTGTATCTGGCAAATCATGATTGTCTATTAGTTTCATTACCTAAATTTTCATCAAATGTAAATAATTTTAAAAGTGCAACATTGCTTTAAACTTAAATCTGTCGGTGGTCATAGTAACATTTGTGGAATTTAACCTTGAATTTCCCTTTGCGAGCCTTTGCGCCTTCTTTGCGAATCTTTGTGGTATAACTTCCCAACTACAACCAAAAAACCCTGCCACTTTACAGCGACAGGGTTCTTCCTGAATTAACCTTAAATAGTAATTAAGATTCTTGTGGCTCTCCGCCATTATCTTCGTTACGCGGTTCCCTTGGTTCCCTCGGGGCGTCGTCTCTTCTTTCTTCTCTTGGGCCACGGTCGCGGGAGTTCCTGTCGTCTCTTCCACGGTTATCGCGTCCACCACCACCATTACGGTTGTCCCTGTAGCCACCACGGTCGTTATCCCTTGGGCGGTCATCACGTTCTCTTGGAACATAATTCTCATCCCTTGGAGGCCTTGGCATAAGCGCTTTCCTCGAAACTTTCTCTTTGCGTGTTTTAGGGTCAATGCCGATGTATTTCACATCAAACACGTCGCCCATGTTCACCACGTCAGATACGTTCTCAGTACGTGCCCAGTCAAGCTCGCTCACGTGAAGCAGTACTTCGTTGCCCGGTGCATCAAGGTATTCTACTACTGCGCCGAAGTCAAGCATTTTGATGACTTTTACGCTGTAGGTTTCACCAACCTGCGGCTTGAATATGATCGAGTCGATCTTGTTCAGTACCATCTGGATTCCTTCAGGGCTTGTGCCTAAGATCTCTACTTCACCCTGCTCGTCTACCTCGTTGATAACGATAGTAGTGCCTGAGGCTTTCTGTAGTTCCTGGATCACTTTTCCACCAGGGCCGATAAGGGCTCCGATGAATGCACCCGGAATGGTAACTTTTATGATTTTCGGAGCGTGGCGTTTCACATCTTCCCTTGGAGTATCGATAACTTCCGTTAGTTTTCCAAGGATGTGAAGGCGGCCTTCGCGCGCCTGGTTAAGCGCCTGTTCCATGATCTCGTACTTAAGGCCGGAGATCTTGATGTCCATCTGGCAGGCAGTGATACCTTCAGATGTTCCGGTTACTTTAAAGTCCATGTCGCCAAGGTGGTCTTCGTCGCCAAGGATATCAGAAAGTACAGCCCAACGGCCTGTAGCATCATCCGATATTAGTCCCATAGCGATACCCGATACCGGGCGTATCATCTGGATACCTGCATCCATTAGCGCAAGCGTACCTGCACATACTGTAGCCATTGAAGATGAACCGTTCGATTCAAGAACTTCAGAAACTACACGTACTGTGTAAGGCACTTCTGCAGGAAGCATGTTTTTAAGTGCACGTTGTGCAAGGTTACCGTGTCCTACTTCGCGCCTTGAGGTACCCCTTAGCGGTTTTGCTTCACCTGTAGAGAACGGCGGGAAGTTGTAGTGCAGATAAAAACGCTCTTCTCCCTGGTCGGTAGGGCGGTCAATAATGTTTGCCTCACGCGATGTACCAAGCGTTACCGTAGCAAGCGCCTGTGTTTCACCCCTTGTGAAAAGAGCAGAACCGTGTGTTGAAGGAAGGTAATCTACCTCACACCAAATAGGGCGTATCTCGTTTGTTTTCCTTCCGTCAAGGCGTGTGCCATTATCAAGGATCACGTTACGTACCGCTTCTTTATTTACCTTGTTAAGGTATTTGCTGATAAGGTCGCCGTTTTCAAGCAACTCCTCATCTGTAAACGATGCTTTCACTTCCTCTTTCACACCTGCAAATTTCTCAGAACGCTCGTGTTTAGCCGAACCTTCACTGGCAATTGCAAAGTATTTGTCGTAAGCAAGTTCTTTTACTTTGGCAAGTACAGCGTCATCGCTTCTTTCCTGCTCATACGTCCTTACTTCTTTTTTGCCTACAGCGGCCTGAAGCCTTTCCTGCGCGGCGATCTGTACTTTAATGGCTTCGTGGGCAAATTTAATAGCCTCGATCATTTCAGCTTCAGATATCTCTTTCATTTCGCCTTCAACCATCGCGATAGAGTCCATAGAAGCGCCTATCATCATGTCGATGTCAGACTCTGCCAGCTGGGCTTTGCTTGGGTTAATGATGAACTGTCCGTTTAGCCTCGCTACGCGCACCTCAGAGATAAGCGTTGCAAAAGGAATGTCGGATAGTGCAAGCGCTGCGGATGCTGCCAGTCCGGCAAGTGCATCGGGCATCACTTCTTCATCATGTGACATTAGTTGGATCATCACCTGCGTTTCGGCATGGTAATCTTTCGGGAAAAGTGGTCGCAGCACACGGTCAACAAGACGCATAGTGAGTACTTCACCGTCGCTTGGCCTTGCTTCGCGCTTAAAGAAACCGCCGGGGAAACGCCCTGCAGCGGCAAATTTTTCGCGGTAGTCAAGCGTAAGCGGTAAAAAGTCAATACCCGGGCTTGCTGTGCGGGCAGATACTACAGTAGCGAGCAGCATGGCATTACCCATCTGCACGACTACTGAGCCGTCGGCCTGTTTGGCCAGTTTACCAGTCTCGATCGAGATGCTTCTTCCATCTCCCAGATCGATGATCTCTTTGGTAACGTTTGGAATCATAAATTCTAATTCTTTTGATTAAACAATGGGTTTGTTGTTGTGTTGTTGTTGTAGTTGTATGGAACCCAATGAAAAACCAAAACTTTTTCTGTGCACAATATGTAAAAACAAAAAGAGGCGCGCGGGCACCTCTTCTCATCTCGATTATTTCCTGATGTTCAGTTCTTTGATAATCTCACGATACCTGTTGATATCTTTCTTTTTCAGGTAGTCAAGAAGGCTTCTCCTTTTACCTACCAGCATTACAAGGGAGCGCTCAGTATTAAAATCGTGGCGATTTTTTTTAAGGTGTCCTGTAAGGTGGTTGATCCTGAATGTGAACAATGCGATCTGTCCTTCTGCAGATCCTGTGTTAGCTTCTGCTCCACCGTGCTTGGCGAAAATTTCTGCTTTTACTTCTTTAGTTAAGTACATGCTAATATTACTAAAATGATTATTATGTATTCAGGTTTATCCTGATTGGGTGCAAAGGTAATCATTATTTTAAAACACGCAACCCATATAATGTTATAAAAGTTTAAGGTTTAAAGTTTCAAGTTGCCACTCATGCTCAACAAATTGGCAGTAGCTTCTTCTTCCGTAGAGTAGTTTCAGAAAACTTTGCGACTCTGCTACTTTGTAACTTTGCAGCTCTTTTTCAAAACAACTTCAGGGATTTATTCTTATTTTTACTTTCATCAAAATTGAATTAATGAAAAACATATCACTTAGCAAGCTATTGCTTTTCTTTTTTGCATTAGCCTCTTGTATTTGGGCTATTATTGATTCAGATAACCTCTATTTTGTTGCGTTTGCCTGGATTATGCTGGTTGCTAACATAGCAAACTTCATTTGTATTATTAGAAAAGAAAGGGGCAACTCTGCTACTTTGTAACTCTTTTAGAAAAGCTTCGCAACCTCTTTGTTTACAAACTCCAAAAACCTTTCGTCCATTTCGGTAAATGGATCCAACACCCCAGAGTCGATATCGATCTGGCCAATGTTTACGCCATTAACAAAAAGCGGAACTACGATTTCTGATTTTACAGAAATGCTGCACGCAATGTAATTGTCCTGTGCGCTCACATCCGGCACTACAAAATTCTGGTTGGATACCGCTACCTGCCCGCAGATGCCTTTGCCGAAGGGGATCACCGTATGGTCGGTAGGTTCGCCGGCGTAGGGGCCAAGAATAAGTTCCTCCTTCTCGCCATTGCGGAAGTAAAAACCTACCCAGTCATAATAATCTATATTTTCTTTTAAAAGATGGCACAGCTGCAGGAGCTTTTCTTCTCTTAAAATGTTTACGTGGTGCAGTATATCGGTCACCTTAGGTTGTAATTCTTCGAATGTCATGATGTAAAAATCTTTAAAGCAAAAGTATTTATTAAACCTGTTCGATTTTCCATATTTTTGTTAAAACTAATTGCCAATGGGTGTTGTCCAAAAAAACAGGGCTTTCTTTTTATTCCTTCTTAAATTCGGGGGCAGCTACCTGATACTTTCGGTGCTGTACTGGGCCTACCTGAGCCAGTATGATGCGGCAACATTTGAAGCCGACAGCATGACGCACCTTGTGGCGCAGCAGGCATCGGGACTTGTAAACTTTTTGGGAGAGGAATCGCACATTGAGAAAAAGCCTTTTGAGGCATCGTATTTTTTCTTTGTAAACGGAAAGCGTGTTGCAAGAATTGTAGAAGGGTGCAATGCCATAAGTGTCATGATATTGTTTGTGGCATTTATAATAGCATTCTCCACCACCTTTAAAAGGACATCAATATATAGTATAACCGGTATTGTATTGCTTCATTTGCTTAATATTGCCAGGATAGCGCTATTAGGCCTGGGCCTGTTTTATTATAATGAATACGGGCACCTGCTGCACGACATTGTTTTTCCCCTTTTTATCTATGGAGTGGTATTTGCCCTATGGATAGCGTGGGTAATGAAATTTTCAGGAAATAAGAAAAAAGATGCAGCTTAATATAAAAGATATTTCAGGCGTATTCATGTTGCTGGTATTTTTGGTGCTGGTTCGCCTTTTCGAGGAAAAACTATTTTACGACCCGCTGCTCGACTTTTTTAGAAAAGAAGGGAAATCGCTGCCGGAATATAGCAGCATACGGCTATTTTTAGGGCTGGCATTTCGTTACGGGATGAATATGCTTTTCTCGCTGGGCATTATTTGGATCGCATTTAAAGACAGGTCTATATTGAAGCTCACGGCTGGTTTGTATCTTGTTTTTTTTGTAATATTCGTTGCAGTACTGTTTACAGCACTCAACGCCGAAGAGCCTAACTTACTCATGATATTCTATGTGCGGAGGTTTTTGATACAGCCGCTTTTGCTTATTTTGTTTTTGCCTGCTTTCTATTACCAAAAGCGTGTAAATGAAAAACCCGATGCAGGTGAGTCAACGGGTTTCAAAAATGATAGTTAGAAAATTTCGCAGTGCTTACAGCGGTATTATTTTACCCGCTTTTTGTTACAAAAACAGATGAAGTGATTTTGCATCCCGTTTCATTATTAATAGATGAATTTTCGTAATTTTGCATCCAAATGAAACTACGCAGCTACATAAGCACATTACTATCTGTACTGATATTGGTATCCAATATCGGGATGGCGCTCAATGTGCATTACTGCCATGGCGAAGTAGCATCGGTTTCTCTGGCTTACAGAATTCAGGAGCCCTGCGGCACAAAGGTTGAAAAGAAAGCCGCCCCGAAGTCGTGCTGTGCAAAACCTGTTGTAACCCATAAGAGCTGCTGCAAAAATGATGTTGTAAAGCTTCAAGACACGAAGTCTGATAATATTATCGTAAAATCCCTCCAGCTTGACCTTGGGGCTTTTTGCCCTGCCGAAGTTTGGAACTCCGATACATTACATTACAGCGAAGCGCCCGTTGCACAAAAAGACCAACCGTCTTTTTACTGCGAATCCCATGCGCCTCCGCTCTTTAAGCTCTATTGCCAATACATTTTCTACGCCTAAGTTCAATGTTCTTACCGCTTTTGCATACGCAAAAGTTACTTGAGTAATAACATTAAACTCTTATTATGCGTACTATTCTAATTTATATATTCCTGTTTTTTGGCTTTTTAGTCAATGCGCAGGAACCTCTTACCGGCATGGTATCCGATGAGACGGGCCAGCCATTGCCCGGTGCCAGTATCAGCTGGCTCAATCTTGGAGCGCCGACTTCAACAAGGGAAGATGGCCATTTTTCTATTCCTTTTTCAGGAGAAAATGACCGCCTGCTTATCAGTTATATTGGTTACAAAACCGATACCCTTACGGTTTCTTCTCCCAGTTTTATCAACCACAAAATGACACCCGATAAAGGGAAAGAACTCAACGAGGTAGTGGTTGAGAAGAACCGTAAAAGCCTTGAACGCTCCCATGTGAAAGCTGCCAACGTCACCACTATGGGGAGCAAAGAACTCCTGAAAGCCGCGTGCTGCAACATTGCCGAGAGCTTTGAGACTAACCCATCTATCGATGTGAATTTTTCTGATGCCCTTACTGGTAGCAAACAGATAAAAATGCTGGGGCTTACCAGTCCGTACCTGTTAATTGCAGAGGAAAATATTCCTGCCGTCCGTGGCGCTTCGCAGGCATACGGATTGTCGTTTGTGCCTGGTACATGGGTCAGCAGTATCCAGATAACCAAAGGCGCGGGGCCTGTTGTCAATGGCTACGAAAGTATCTCGGGGCAGATCAACTACGAGTTGCTAAAGCCGGTAGATGATATCCCGTTTTTCCTGAATGCGTATGGCTCTACCGACAGCCGTTTTGAGCTGAATACCCATTTTAATAAAAAGCTTTCCGACAAATGGAGCAGCAGCCTATTTTTGCACGGCAATACCCGTATCGCGAAAAATGACATGAATGACGACGGCTTCCTTGATAACCCGCTGGCAAAACAGATAAACGTAATGAACCGCTGGCAGTATACCGATGCCGAAAAAGGCTGGGTAAGTTTCATTAACCTGCGCTACATGCGCGATGAGAAACAGTCGGGCGAAGTGGATTTCGACCCAGATAAGGATAAGTTCACCACCAATCACTGGGGTTCGGAGATCAATACCGATAAGGCTGATGTGTCGGCCAAGCTGGGCTACGTCTTCCCTGATATGCCGTTCCAGAGCATTGGCCTGCAAACGTCTTTCAACTGGCACAGGCAGGAGTCGTATTTTGGATTTTCAACCTATGATATTGAGCAGAAGAGCCTGTATTCAAACCTGATATTCAATTCGATAATCAATAACACGCTCAACAAATTCGCCGCCGGGCTTAACTTTACCTACGACAATTATGGTGAATTTGTAAATACTGCCGATTTCAGCAGGATTGACAATTCGATGGGTGCGTTCTTTGAATATACATACGATAACGCCAGCGACTTCAGTGTGGTACTGGGCGGTCGCTTTGATGTGCACAACCGCCTCGGAGCTTTCTTCACCCCGCGGATGCACCTGCGCTACAACCCCTGGGAAAAAGGTACTTTCAGGGCATCTGCCGGAAGGGGCAAGAGGGCTGCGAATATTTTTGCCGAGAACCAGGCCTACTTGGGCAGCTCGAGGCAGATGAATATTTTGGGATCAGGTGGCAAGCTTTACGGACTTGACCCGGAGATAGCATGGAACTATGGTGTGAGTTTTGTTCAGGGATTCCCGCTGTTCAATAAAAATGCCGAGTTCGTGGTCGATTTCTACCGCACCGATTTCCAAAACCAGGTGGTAGCCGATGTGTTCAATTCGCCACAGGCCGTAAATTACTACAACCTTAACGGGAAATCGTATGCCAACAGCCTGCAACTGGAACTGAATTATGAGATAACCATGCATTTCAATATCCGTACGGCCTATAAATATTATGACGTACAGACGGATTATGCCACAGCCGGGCTACAGCAAAGGCCGTTGCAGGCCAAGCACCGCTTCTTTACCAATATTGCCTACGAAACGCATATTGGCGAAGGCGGCAGGCAATGGAAATTCGACTTTACCTATAACTGGATGGGCAGGCAGCGACTCCCTTACACAGGGAGCAACCCGACACAATATCAAATGGGCGACTACTCGCCATCATTCTCGCTGATGAATGCGCAGGTAACCCGTACGTTCTCCAGTGTGTTCGAAGCCTACGTGGGTGCCGAAAACCTTGGCAATTACCAGCAGAAGAAAGCTATTGTAGGTAGTGATGATCCTTTTGGCCCGTATTTTGACAGTAGTATTATCTATGCACCGGTTTTCGGGCAGATGTATTATGCGGGGATACGATTTAAGATAAAATAACACGGGCTCGCTCCTTCGGGGTGAGGTCTATATAAACGCTAAACAAAAAAATATAAAAATGAAAAAACTAATTTTAATACTACTGATAACCCTCAGTGGTTTATCAGTACAGGCACAGGAAAAAAAGGACAAGAATGCTAAGCACGAAATAGAAGTGAAAGGCAACTGTGACCAATGTAAAAAACGCATTGAGAAAGCAGCCTATGGCGTAAAGGGTGTAAAATCGGCCGTGTGGCATGAAGACCACCAAGACCTGCACCTGATCATTGACGAGACGAAATGCAGCCTGGATGATGTACGTGCAGCCATTGCAAAAGCAGGACATGATACCGACACTGTAAAAGCTACGAACGATGACTACAACAATCTCCATAGCTGTTGCCACTACGACAGGGGATAACGGGTTGCCATGTTTGATAATATCATTCCCCAAAAATTTCTTTGGGGAATTTTTTTTGCAAATTTTTTCCTGGAAAAGAATTTTACAGATAAAAAATCCTATAACTTTGTGAGACTAAATTCTTAAGAATGCAGGCAATCCGAAAAATGGTAAATAGCAATAAAGGTTTTATAACCTTTTGGCTGCTATTATTTTTCCTTACTGCAGGACAGGCAAAAGCATTTTTTTCCGCAGCCCCTTCTGGCTATAAAAAAGAAATTGCACGCACTGAGTCATCAAAGCAGCAATTGTCAATTGCAGAAGACAGCTCGTCATTCAGCTTTTTGGAACAAATCAATGACGGCGATATTGACGATATGCCATTTGCCTTTTTTAGTGATTTTTCGTTTAGTGCAACCCTTACTCGTTACACACAACATCTCCGCACAAACGCTGGTGGGTTTTTCAGCAATGGCTGTAAAGTGCCACTGTATAAACTGTACTGCAACTGGAAATTCGATTTTCCTGCGTAAATCTGTAGTATGGCCGCCCGGCCGTGGATACAACAGATTATTATTACCACATAAAAAATTATACCGAAACAACAACGAGCGCCTTTTACAATTCTTTGATTGTATTCGGAATTGTAATGGATAATCCGGTCGTTTGTTATCGTTCAATATCATTTAGCCATACTATAAACCTGTGCTGGCCGCAATGTCACCGGGAGAAGATAAAGTTGTTAATTGCCCGGAATACCGGTATTTTTGCCCTGTTCGCAAAGCCGGTATTCCTTTTTTAACAAACACACTTTTAATGAAAAATATAAAATATGCATTGGCCACGGGGCTGATGACAGTACTGATGGCTCAAAATGCCAATGCACAAACCCAGCCTGTAATGCCTGCCCCGGCATCCAGCACTACCCAGGACTTCTTTAAAGACAGAAAGTTTTACCTGAACGACGATGGGAGCAATTTCGTGAAGTTCACCTTTATGACACAGGCGTGGTTGCGAAGTGCCGATTACAATCCGGGGACAACCATTAATGGCGTGGCGAAAAACAGCGGCACCGATGTAGGTATCCGCCGTTACAGGGTACAGATGTACGGACAGCTTACCGATAAGGTTTTTGCCTATTCGCAGTTTGGTGAGAATAACTTCAATAACATAGCCGACAGAAAAATGGGCTTCTTTGTCCACGATGCCTACGGCGAGTATGCTGTCGACAAGACAAGGCTGTCATTGGGTATGGGATTGTCCGGCTGGAACGGGCTTTCACGCTATGCGTCATCTTCTATAACTAATATTATGGGCATTGACCTACCGCTATACCAAGAGGCAACCAATGACGTGACCGACCAGTTTGGCAGGAAGCTGTCCATTTTTGCAAAAGGAAAACTGGGCAGGCTCGATTACCGCGTTTCCATGGCACAGCCAATGGCTATCCAGAAGTCGGCGACATACAATCCGGCAAATAACATCAGCCAGGCTTCGTCGTTCTCTGCAAACCCGCCAAAAATGCAGTACAACACCTATTTGCAATACCAATTCAAAGACCAGGAATCGAATATGACACCCTATAACACGGGTACATATCTTGGCAGCAAGACGGTATTCAATATCGGGGCCGGCGCTATTTACCAAAAAGATGCCATGTGGCGACTGGATAATGCGGGGAATACTATTGACAGCGATATGCTCCACCTTGCGGCGGATATATATTATGATGCGCCGATCGGTGACAAAGGCCAGGCGATAAGTCTTTATGGTAGCGTGACCCATTTTGATTATGGGAAAAACTATACACGTAATTCAGGACCGATGAACCCGGCTAACGGAAGCAATGACCCATCTGTGCTTAATGGCGGTGGCAATGCATTCCCTATGTTCGGGACCGGCACTGTGGGCTATGTTCAGGCAGGCTATAAATTTAAGGATAACCTTATAGGCACGACTACATTGATGCCCTACGCATCGGTTCAGTATGCCAATTATGAAAGGCTAAATGACCCGATGATGTATTTCGATGCTGGCGTAAACTGGTTCCTTGCCGGGCAGGCATCAAAATTTACATTATCGTACCAAAACCACCCTGTATATAATACGGGTGGCGACCATATAAAAAGTAAAGGTGCTGTTGTAGCTCAGTACCAGGTGTTTTTCAATTAGTTAGTTGACAAGCCCCCTGTTGTTGCGACCGGGGGCTTTTCTATTAATTTATGGGAATGGTTTTAATTTCTGAAATAAGCTTTCCATCGGCGCTGAAACCTTCAATAATTACTTTCATTGTTTTTTGTGCGGTTTTAGGTATTTCAAGTTTAAATCCACCATTTTCATCAGTCATAATAGCAGGTTCCCAGTCGATTACACCAAAATTCTCAAATCCCTTATCATTCGTAGTACTGTATAATACATTCTCAAAGGGCAGCACTCTTTCGAAACCATTTCTCACCATAATTTCGGGCGTTGCATTTTTCGGATTGTAAGTACCACCTCCTCTTTTCAGGTATATTCTGATAATCCCGGTAAAGTTGCGTACAGAGGGCACTATGGCATGTGGGCTCATGTAAATCTCATCAACCTCGCTCATTAGTATATTTCGCAATACCGCAAAGTCCATCTGTTGTATATTATCTATATATACTACCGGTCCGCTTTGGGCACCATTAATACTGTTTACCGTACGGCTCGTAATGCGCACATCCCCTCCGGCGTCACTTATATTAAATCCGCTAAACGTTTTTAGATAATTGAGCAGGCTTTGGTACATGTTGGCCTGCTCTTCGGTTATTTTGTATGCCCTGAGATTCGCATTCCCAAACCTGGTCGCATATTTTAGGCGGTTGGCATCAATAGTTACTTCTTCCAGCTGGATGTTTTCGTTATAGGTATGCGGAATATCCATTTCCTCAGGTGCGGTTGTTTCTAAATAGTAATGCGGCTCCGGCCTGAAGGGCTTATTGAACCTTCTCACACCATTCACTATTTGCGGGGCGAGCCTAAGTTCTTTAGGCTTTTCGCCTTTCCTGAGCAGTGTAAAATTTACATAAGTTGAATCAGCTATAACAATGTTATTAAATAAAAATTCTCTTTTCTCGTCCACCTCTGCCATGTCATCGATTGATGAGGTAAGCGAATAGAGGCGCACCTTTGCAAACTGAGTCGCACCTGAAATCGCAGGGACTGTTCCTTTCAGGGTCAGCCCCATATCAAAAGGGTAATTGTTTTTCGGAGGGCCGGACAAAATATTTCTCCATTCATACTTACTTTCCTGGTTAAGCAGATAGAGGTCGAGCTCATACGTTTTCACTTTCGAAAGTGTTGAAAAATAGTATTTTCCTGAGGCGTTATGGTGGGTTTTGATATAGGGCATCAGAAGAAAAGAGCTGTAAATATCATTGGTTTCGTCCAAGCTTCTCGTGTTTTCGGGAAGTACCGACATGCTGAGGTTCATGTTCGGGTAGCTCACTTTTCCCCTGTATTGAAGTATATCCGATGTCTCCTTTACTTTGGTTAATTCGGTAGTCAGCACTGCTTGCGGATATTTGTATATAAGGCGTTCGGCAAGTTGGTTAAGGTCGTTATCGAGTACGCGTATGGTGTTCATCCCCTCGAAAATGTCTTTCGCAAGTATCGCCATGGTCAGTTCGGTACTTCCGTCTTTAAAAGCAACTTCATACAGCATTGCCTGTTCGTCCTGGTGAAGCAGTATAAAAAGAGGCTTTCCGGCAAGAGATTCGGCAGTAAACTTATTCGTCCTGATCTTTACGATTGCTTTGTCAGGAGAGGAAAAATTGTTTATCTCGAGCGCGATGCCTTTACTCTGCGGCTGGGGGAGCAGTTGTTCGCGCTTTATGCCATCTATCGTTACAACAGCTTTGCATCCGATGGCGCCGGGGGGAAGCTCAAATTTGCCATAGCCTTTTTTGTTGATCTGTACCTTAAGGAGCGTTTTGCCCGAGCCGTCTACAATATCTGCAACCGATATAGGAATAGGGTTATGATTGCAGTCGGCAATGCTTATCCCTATCATATTTGCTATACCGCTTACGATTGTTCCGCCTTCCGGCTTCAGTACGATGCTGATCTTTGAAGGATCGGCCTTCGCCAAAGCAGTACCGGCACCCTGGGCCTCATTAATAATCGAAATTTCATAAACCGATGATTCGTCTTCCGTAAAATTGTTCATCCAGTTGGTATAAAACTGCAGGTAGTATTTGCCGGACCTGAATTTGCTGTTGAGCTTAAAGCTACCCGAAAAGCTTCCGATATTGCCATACACCAGCTTTGTTTCCAGTATTTTGCCATCAGCATCTATAAGCGATGCATATATGTTTACCGTAGAGAAAAACGGCACATTTTTCCTGCGATGGAAAACATAGCCTTTAAACCATACCTGCTCATCCGTCATATAAATGCTTTTGTTCAGCTGTACATGGATATTCTCCCTTTCCAGTAAAAAATAGTCGCTGAGCAATTTGGCAACCTGTTCTTTTTTGTTTTCCTGGGCAATGGCTTTTTGGCTGTAGCCGATTAAGGCAAGAAGTAGTAAGGCGGGTAGGATTTTTTTCATAAGGTGGTCGATGATTGGCAGATTCACATTGCAAATGCCGGTTCGATAAATGTAGGATTTTAACTAAATCCCCCAAAAAGAAAAACCACAATTAACATAATGAAAAAGGAGCGTATAAAACGCCCCTTTTAAGTATAAAAAATGAAATGATTACATCATTCCCGGCATACCGCCGCCCATTGGCATTCCGCCGCCGGCTCCTTCTTCTTTTATGTCTATAAGGGCACACTCGGTAGTAAGTATCATACCCGCAACCGATGCCGCGTTTTCAAGCGCCACACGTGTTACTTTCTTAGGGTCAATGATACCTGCTGCAAGCATATCCACATACTCGTCGGTTTTAGCATTGTAACCAAAATCGCCTGAACCTTCGGCAACTTTAGCCACAACTACAGATCCTTCAAGGCCTGCATTTTCTACAATCGTCCTTAAAGGCGATTCTACAGCGCGGGCAACGATCTGGATACCTGTAGCCTCATCGGCATTTTCAGGCTTGATAGCTGCGAGTGCGCTTTTAGCCCTTAGCAATGCAACACCACCGCCAGCTACGATACCTTCTTCAACAGCGGCCCTTGTAGCGTGCAATGCATCGTCTACACGGTCTTTTTTCTCTTTCATTTCCACTTCAGATGCTGCACCAACATATAGTACGGCAACACCACCGGCAAGTTTTGCAAGGCGTTCCTGTAGTTTCTCCCTGTCATAATCAGACGTGGTCGATTCCATTTGGGCTTTGATCTGGTTTACACGGTTTTTAATCATATCCGATTCACCTGCACCATTCACAATAGTGGTGTTGTCTTTATCGATAACCACTTTTTCACAGGTACCCAGCATGTCAAGAGTTGCGTTTTCAAGGGTGTAACCACGCTCCTCAGCAATTACGGTACCGCCTGTAAGGATAGCGATGTCTTCAAGAAGTGCTTTTCTCCTGTCGCCAAAGCCCGGGGCTTTAACAGCAGCTATCTTCAGCGCACCCCTTAGCTTGTTCACTACAAGGGTAGCAAGGGCTTCGCCATCAACATCCTCTGCAATGATCAATAGTGGTTTGCCTGATTGTGCAACCGGCTCCAATACAGGAAGCAGGTCTTTCATCGAAGACACTTTTTTGTCGTATAATAAAATGTATGGCCTGTCAAGTTCAGCCTCCATTTTTTCTGAATTGGTAACGAAATAAGCAGACAGGTAACCACGGTCGAACTGCATACCTTCCACAACGTCAACATACGTATCGGTTCCTTTAGCTTCTTCAACAGTGATAACGCCCTCTTTACCTACTTTACCGAAAGCAGTAGCGATTAGCTCACCAATTGTTTCGTCGTTGTTCGCTGATATGGAAGCGATCTGTTTGATCTTTTCACTATCAGATCCTACTACTTTAGCCTGTTGCGCAAGGTCGGCAACAATAGCTTCAACAGCTTTGTCTATACCACGCTTAAGGTCCATTGGGTTAGCGCCTGCTGCTACGTTTTTAAGGCCTTCTTTTACGATAGCCTGTGCAAGCACGGTAGCTGTTGTAGTACCGTCACCCGCAAGGTCATTGGTTTTGGAAGCTACTTCCTTAACCATCTGTGCACCCATGTTTTCAAGAGTATCAGCCAGCTCGATCTCTTTTGCTACAGACACACCATCCTTGGTTACTGTAGGCCCGCCAAACGACTTGCTGATGATCACGTTACGGCCTTTCGGGCCTAATGTTACTTTTACCGCATTTGCCAATGCATCCACACCGCGCTTTAAGCCGTCGCGTGCTTCAATATCAAATTTTATCTCTTTTGCCATTTTGTTTGCTGTTATATGTGTTTAAATAGTAAACGCTTAGATTACTGCGAAAATCTCTTCTTCTTTCATGATAAGGTAGTCCTTACCTTCAAATTTCAATTCTGTGCCTGCATATTTGCCATACAAAACGGTATCACCCACTTTTACGGTCATGTCGTGGTCTTTAGTACCGTTACCTACGGCTACTACAATTCCTTTTTGCGGTTTTTCTTTAGCAGTATCAGGAATAAAAATTCCGGAAGCAGTTTGTGTTTCTGCAGCAACCGGTTCGATCAGAACACGGTCTGAAAGGGGTTTAATGTTTAAAGCCATATTATTCTCTATTTTTTGTTGTTATTAAGTTTGTTTTTGGTTTTTCAGAAATTATGCCATTTGTTTGAAGGCTGACAAATTTACAGATACAAAAAATGCCAGCACAAATGAGCCGGCATTTTTATGGTTTTATTATGAAAAATTAGTTCGCAGGTTGTCCCGCCGGTGCAGGTGTGCCGCCTTGTGGCTGTGCAGTGCCCGGTTGTGTTGCCGGTGTTCCTGTAGCAGGAGCTTTAGCAGCCGGTACAGCATCTTCATCGATCATTTTCTCTTCACCGGAAAGGTTAGTTGAAAAGCTAAGGCTC
The DNA here is from genome assembly GCF_038289855.1 of Flavobacterium arundinis. Classification (NCBI taxonomy): domain Bacteria; kingdom Pseudomonadati; phylum Bacteroidota; class Flavobacteriia; order Flavobacteriales; family Flavobacteriaceae; genus Flavobacterium; species Flavobacterium arundinis. The sequence goes on along the minus strand of NZ_JBBYHR010000002.1, from coordinate 294,649 downwards.
GAAAGCAATATAAGCGCTATTAGTATGGCAGCAAGTGTCCATGTACTCTTATCAAGGAAATCGGTGGTTTTCTGTACGCCTCCCATCATTTGTGTTCCGCCAACAGCAGAAGACAAGCCGCCGCCTTTAGGGTTTTGCACCATAATTACGACTATCAGAAGGAAGCTCACTATTGTTATAAGTACCAGAAAAATTGAAAAGTTAACCATCGTATTAATTGTTATTTTGTTGTAAAGTCTTTATGTCCGAAATACGGTCTGCAAAGAAAACACTTTTTTCCGGATATTTCAAAATTAAAATTTCATAAGCTTGAATGGCTTTTGCATATTTTTTTTGCTCCAGGTAAACTTTCGCCAGGGTTTCGGTCATCAGGCTGGAATTGTCTTCACTGCTCCGCACAATGCTCACAGGAGGTTGCGGGCTGTTTTTTACAGGCGCTATCTTTGGATTGTTCTCAATAAATTTATCGATCAGCTCCAGCTTTTTGGCTAATGAGTCACTGTTTGCCGGTTCAGGGTTATCCTCTCCCGGTTTTTCTTCGCGGCTGACAGGGGTCATTTTAGAAAGTTGCAGCCATTCGGCAAAGGAATGTTTTTCCTGTGGGTTAAAGTCAATTGGCCTGCCTATCTCAAGTTTTTCTTCGGCAGCTGTAATTTCTTCGGTTGGCGCTTCTTCAATTGCATTAAGTACAGGTTCTTCTGTTTCGGCCATCTCCGGCGGCATTTGTTGTGGCTGAGGTGCGCTTTCATCTTCAGCCGGGCCTGCTGCTTCTATAAGCCGTTTTATAGATTCTTCTGCTTTGTCGGTTGGAGATTGAGGCGCGGCTACCACTTCGCTATCGGCAACAGCAATAAGCCCGACAGATTTTTCCCGGTCTTCAAAAAACTTTTTCTGCACGCTTTGGAACTGCTCTGATGTAATGAAATCGAACAGCACCGACCTGTCTGTTGTATATGCCGCAGTTTTCTTCAATTCTGTATTGTACCTGAAGCTGTCCTGGTTATACAGTCCTTTTAAATAAATGGCGCGCGCACTTTGCAGGAACGGGAACTCATTAAGTATCCGCTCCAGCTCACCCGTCTGCTTCTCATTCAGCGAATAAGGCTTATTTAAAAGTTGTATGTAGTCTTTTGTGTTCAAGTTAGTTTTTAAGTTTTAAGTTTACAGTTTTAAGTTTACAGTCCGGCTTGAAAAGCTGTCAACCGTAAACTGTTAACTAAAAACTACCTACCATTTCGCCAGCGACTCATTAAATATATCCTGAGTTATCCTTTCGAATATTTCTTCCAGCGCTAAAGTGAGTGTTGGCCCTGATGGCAGGTTGTCACCAGAGTAATCATAATAGAAGCTGAAGCGTTTTTCAAAATCATCATCTTCTTTCTTTTTGTTGGTAAAGCGCACCATTACCGATATGGTCAGCCTGTTTTGAGCAGCACGCTGGTTGGCAGTTGCGGTCATGGGGCTTACACGGTACTCTACAATCTCCCCTTCATATACCAGGTCGCCGCCGGAAGTAGTAAGGGCCAGATTGGTCTGGTTCAATATAAGGTTCTGGAGTCTTTGCGTAAACTGGCGCTCAATGCCCGGTTCTACCAGTTCCGCATTATTCTGGAAATAATTCACCTGGAATGTTTTGGCATCGATCTTACCGGTCCCGGTAAAATTGTATACAGAGCAGCCGCTGAGTGTAAATAATACCGCCAGCGCCATCAAAATTTTTATGTGTTTCATAATTCGTACCATTATAGGTCAAATTGTTTTATTTTCCTGTAAAGCGTCCTTTCCGATATGCCCAGTTCGTCGGCCGCAGCTTTGCGCTTGCCTTTGTTGCGTTCCAGGGCTTTTTTTATCAGTTCGATCTCTTTTTCGTCAAGCCTGAGTGTCTCTTCTTCCTCAACAGTTTCGGCAAACAGGTAGTTATCATCGTCGTCGTCATGGTGTTCCACAGGTTCCGGCCGTTGTACCTTTTGTTGTGTAAAGACATCCGGCCTTGGCAAATCCTCAAAATCGCTGTGGTTATCGCCACCCGAACCGTATATCTTTTGTATCAGACCTTTGTTCGATTCCTGAACTTTGTTGGTGTTGCCATTCTGCATAAGTTCCATCGTGAGCTTCTTCAGGTCGTTCAGGTCGCTTTTCATGTCAAACAGCACCTTATATAATATCTCCCGCTCGTTACTAAAATCGCTTTCGGCTTTCTGGCCTTTTACCACCGCAGGCAGGTTGGTTCCCGCTTCCGGCAGGTAGTGGTGAAGCGTAGCCAGCGAAATATTGCGGTTTGTTTCTAAAACGGAAATTTGCTCTGCCACATTGCGCAGCTGGCGTATATTTCCGCTCCAACGGTAATTTTGCAGCATTTGCACGGCATTGTCATCCAGCTTTATAGGTGGCATTTTGTATTTATGTGCAAAGTCCGATGAGAATTTACGGAACAGCAGGTGGATGTCGTCTTTCCTTTCACGGAGTGGCGGCAGCATAATATCCACGGTGCTCAAACGATAGTACAGATCCTCACGGAACTTCCCTTTTTCGATCGCATCGAACATATTCACGTTGGTAGCCGCTACAATACGCACATTTGTTTTCTGCACCTGAGAAGAACCAACTTTTATGAATTCGCCGTTTTCCAAAACCCGCAACAGTCTCACCTGTGTAGTAAGCGGCAGTTCGCCTACTTCATCGAGGAAAATGGTACCGCCATCGGCCACTTCAAAATAACCTTCGCGTGTTCCGGTTGCTCCTGTAAATGCGCCTTTTTCGTGGCCAAAGAGTTCGCTGTCAATTGTTCCTTCGGGAATGGCGCCGCAGTTTACGGCGATGTATTTGCCATGCTTCCTGTGTGACAGGGCGTGTATTATCTTGGGGATGCTTTCCTTACCCACACCGCTCTCGCCGGTCACCAATACTGAAATATCAGTAGGGGCTACCTGTATGGCTTTTTCAACCGCGCGGTTCAGTTTGGGGTCGTTCCCTATAATTTCAAATCGTTGTTTTATTGCTTGTACGCTTTCCATAGCCCCCTAACCCCCAAAGGGGGAATTGTTATCGTTAATTTTCATAATATCGTTTAACACCCCTGCAGTTCCCCCTTTGGGGGTTAGGGGGCTTATAACTACTGCATTTCGCTATAGCCCACCGCTTCACCTATTAATGTAGCCGATGTGCATTCGCTTACGAGTACATTCACAAAGTCGCCCGGCTTGTAGTTGCCTTTCGGGAAAACTACCACTGTGTTTTGCGAGTTGCGTCCGCTCCAGTGCTGGTCCGAACGTTTGGATTCTTTCTCGACAAGCACTTCTACTACCTGGCCGACAAAACGCTGGGTGCGTCCCAATGCCATTGACTGCTGAAGGTTGATGATCTCAACGAGCCTGCGGTTCTTCACTTCGTCCGGCACATCGTCCTCCATTTTGCGGGCGGCCAGTGTTCCGGGGCGCTCAGAGTAGGCAAACATGAACCCGAAGTCATATTTGCAGTGCTCCATAAGGCTAAGGGTGTCCTGGTGGTCTTCTTCAGTCTCCGTAGGGAAGCCGGCGATCATGTCCTGCGACAGTGATATTTCCGGTATAATGCGGTAGATGTTGTCTACAAGCTCCATATATTCCTCACGGGTGTGCTGGCGGTTCATTTCTTTTAGTATGCGTGTGCTGCCGCTTTGTACCGGCAGATGGATGTACTTACATATATTATGGTGCTTCGCCATTACCTCTATTACTTCCAGGTGCATGTCCTGCGGATTGGAAGTCGAGAAACGGAAACGCATTTTCGGGAAAGTAGTGGCTACCCTGTCCAGCAGTTGTGCAAAGTCTACTGCTGTAGCTTTCTGCATTTCAGATGCTTTCACGAAATCTTTTTTGAGCCCGCCGCCATACCACAGGTAGCTGTCCACGTTTTGTCCAAGCAGGGTAATCTCCTTAAAGCCCCTGTCCCAAAGGTCTTTAATTTCTTCCATAATACTTTCCGGCTCACGGCTGCGTTCACGTCCACGGGTGAATGGCACCACGCAGAACGTACACATGTTGTCGCATCCTCTGGTAATGGAAACAAATGCTGTCACACCATTGCTGTTGAGGCGTACCGGGGCAATATCGCCATACGTTTCCTCTTTGGAAAGAATTACGTTGATGGCATCACGGCCTTCATCTACTTCTTTCAAAAGGTTGGGGATGTCCTTGTAAGCGTCAGGCCCCACGACCATGTCGACTATCTTCTCTTCTTCCAGGAACTGGCTTTTCAGGCGCTCGGCCATGCAGCCAAGCACACCCACCTTCATTCCCGGGTTTATTTTTTTTACGGCATTGTATTTTTCGAGCCTTTTGCGCACGGTCTGCTCCGCCTTATCGCGGATAGAGCAGGTGTTTACCAGCACAAGATCGGCCTCTTCGATGTTCTGGGTGGTATTATAGCCCTGCCCGGCAAGTATCGAAGCAACAACTTCGCTATCCGAGAAATTCATCTGGCAGCCGTAGCTTTCTATGAAAAGCTTTTTTGTATTTCCTTCTTTCTGCTCCAAAACAAGGCTTTGGCCCTGCTTATTTTCTTCAATTATCTTTTCCATAATTCACTACTGGACATGCTTTTTTAGAACGGCAAAGATAATAATAAAAGTGTAACCCTGTCAACTTGGCAGAATGTTGTTTGAGTAAAATTTTATACTACGCATGGTCCGCTTTTTTGTGTAGGGATAGCAGTCGGTTAAAAAAAATATAATAGCCAAAAGTAACGTATTATCCTGCCATAATTTTTCTTTTACTCCTATATATAGTATATATATAGCTATTGCGCTCCCGACTGCCGTTTCGTAAAATATGAGTAATTAAGACGGGGTACATTATAATATTTAAAAAAATCACATACTTTTGCGACCAAAGAAAAGTATAATGGCAAAGAATTTAGTGATCGTCGAGTCGCCGGCTAAGGCAAAAACCATAGAAAAGTTTTTAGGGGCAGACTACCAGGTAGAGTCCAGCTATGGGCATATCGCCGACCTTCCAAGCAAAGAAATAGGGGTAGATGTGCTCAACGGCTTCAAGCCCAAATATGAAGTGTCTGCCGATAAAAAGGCATTGGTTAAAAAACTCAAAGATCTTTCTAAATCGGCCGAAATGGTTTGGCTGGCTTCCGATGAGGACCGCGAAGGGGAGGCTATTGCATGGCACCTGGCGGAAGAACTGAAGCTGGACAAATCAAAAACAAAACGCATCGTTTTCCACGAGATCACTAAGACAGCGATACAAAAAGCGATAGAAAACCCACGTGGAATCAACTACGACCTTGTTAACGCACAGCAGGCACGCCGCGTGCTCGACAGGCTTGTGGGCTATGAACTTTCGCCGGTGCTTTGGAAAAAAGTAAAAAGCGGGCTTTCGGCAGGAAGGGTGCAATCGGTATCTGTACGCCTTATTGTGGAGCGCGAGCGCGAAATTCAGAATTTCAACGCAGAAGGCTCTTACAGTATTACGGCTGAATTTGTAAATGAGGCAGGTAAAGTTTTCAAGGCAAAGCTTCCGAAAAATTTTGCAACCAAACAGGAGGCGCAGGATTTTTTAAATAAAAATATCGGGTCTGCTTACAAGGTTTCTGACCTTGAAACAAAGCCGGCTAAAAAGTCGCCTGCAGCGCCATTCACCACATCAACATTGCAGCAGGAAGCCGCCAGGAAATTATACTTCCCTGTTGGCGTTACCATGATGATGGCACAACGCCTGTATGAGGCGGGACTTATAACCTACATGAGGACCGACAGTGTAAACCTTTCGCAGGAAGCGATGGGTGCTGCGGAAGCAGAGATCACCAGGTCTTATGGCAAGGAATTCAGCAGGCCGCGCACTTATGCTACCAAAAGCAAAGGTGCCCAGGAAGCCCACGAGGCCATCCGTCCAACCGATATGACGCGCCACACCGTGAACATTGACCGTGACCAGGCAAGGCTGTATGACCTGATATGGAAACGTACTGTAGCTTCGCAAATGAGCGATGCCCAACTGGAACGTACCAATGTAAAGATCGAGGCGAACAATCATAAGGAGCTGTTTACTGCTTCGGGAGAGGTGCTCTTATTTGAAGGCTTCCTGAAAGTATACCTTGAAGGCAATGACGATGAAGATGCTGAACAGGAAGGAATGCTGCCTGCGCTAAGAGTAAACGAAAAATTATCGAATAACTATATCACGGCAACCGAGCGTTTCTCTAGGCCGCCTGCCCGCTACACCGAGGCCGCGCTGGTTAAGAAACTCGAAGAGCTTGGCATTGGCCGACCGTCTACCTATGCGCCAACGATCTCTACAATCATCAACAGGAATTATGTTGAGAAAGGGAATTTTGAGGGGCATGAGAGGAAATACAGCCAGCTTATGCTGAAAGGCGCTTCTGTTACGCAGCAGGAACTTTCTGAAAATGTTGGTTCAGACAAAGGAAAGCTTGTGCCTACTGATATCGGTATTATTGTAAATGACTTCCTTGTGAACCATTTCGGAACGATACTCGATTATAACTTTACCGCTAAGGTAGAGCAGGATTTTGATGAGATTGCTTCCGGTAACGCTGACTGGACGATGATGATGAACGATTTTTACGGGCATTTCCATCCGACAGTTATCAATGTTGAAAAGACAGCAGAGCGCGAATCGGGCGAAAGGATATTGGGCACCGACCCGAAAACAGGAAAACCGGTAAGTGTGCGCCTTGGTAAATTCGGGGCAATGGCACAAATTGGTGATGCCGAAGATGAAAACAAACAATTTGCAAGCCTTTTGCCGGAGCAGAACATAGGAAGCATTACGCTTGACCAGGCTTTGGGGCTGTTCCTGCTGCCGAAAAACCTTGGTACTTACAAAGGGGAAGAGGTAGAAGTGAATAACGGCAGATTTGGCCCGTATGTTCGTTTTGGGAAAATGTTCATTTCGCTCCCGAAAGGAGAAGACCCGCTCGATGTTACTTTTGAAAGGGCACAGGCGCTTATCAATGAAAAAGAGCAGGCCGATGCGCCTATAGGAATGTATCAGAGTGAGCCGATACAAAAAGGCGTTGGGCGTTTCGGTCCATTTATAAAATGGAACGGTATGTTCATTAACGTAAGTAAAAAATACAATTTCGATAACCTTTCGCAATCCGACCTTGAAGCGCTTATTGAAGACAAGCTGCAAAAGGATTTCGATAAAGTTATTCATCACTGGGAAGCTGACGGTATAAAGGTAGAGAAGGCCCGTTGGGGGCGTTCTGTCATCCTTAAAGGCAAAACCAAGATTGAGCTTAATAAGGATGTGGATGCTTCAAAGCTTACTCTTGACCAGGTAAAAGCTATGATAGAGGAGAAGACTCCGGCAAAGAAAACGGCGGCCAAAAAAACGACGGCTAAGAAAGCTCCGGCGAAAAAAGCAGCAGCAGTAAAAAAGAAATAAACAGCAATTATGCCTTTTGAATTTTTAGAACCTTTAGATGCAGACCTGCTCGGTTTTATAAACGAGCTTCCGCCGCAGGCATTAGGCAAAAAAGCCGTACTTCATACAGAAGAAGTTTTTCCCGAGCTGGAAAATGTTTCCATTGCGCTTGTGGGTGTATTGGACAACAGGGGCATGAATGATAAAAAAGATCACGTACACCTTAATTATATACGTAAAGAATTTTACAGCCTTTTTCCCGGTAATTGGGATAAAGGTATTGTCGACATGGGAAATATACCTTCCGGGGAGACTACACAGGATACGTATTATGCTGTAAAAAGTATTGCAGAAGTGCTTATAAAGAGTAAAGTTATCCCGATAATTATAGGCGGTTCGCAGGATTTGGCCTACGGGCTTTACCGCGCTTATGACCGCCTGGAGCAAATGGTAAACCTTGTGGCAATAGACAGCAGGTTTGATTTCGGGAAGGAGAATGAACCGATATCTGCAAGGTCATACCTTACTAGTATTATAGTCGATGAACCGAATAACCTTTTTAATTACAGTAATATAGGTTACCAAACGTATTATAATTCACAGGAGGAGATCGACCTGATTGAGAAATTATACTTTGATGCCTACCGCCTGGGAGAGGTTTGTAACGATCCTTCTATTGCCGAACCGGTGTTCAGGGATGCAGATATGGTATGTATTGATATGACTGCAGTTAAGTCTGGCGATTCAGGAAATATTGTTAAATTTATACCAAATGGTTTTGATGGCAAAGAAATTTGTACTTTAGCGCGCTACGCAGGGATAAGTGATAAGGTTAGTTCCTTTGGAATATTCAACCATGAGGACACCCGGCAGGAAGCAGCGCTTATAGCGCAGGTGGTATGGTATTTTATTGAAGGCATGCACTACCGCTCTAACGAATATCCGTTTGGCAGCAAGGAGCAATACCTGAAGTATATAGTGCCTACGGAAGACGAGGAGATCATCTTTTATAAGAGTGACAAAACAGAAAGATGGTGGATCGATGTCCCTTTTGTATCGGGAGTTGATAATAAATTGAAAAGGAATACGTTATTACCATGTAGCTATCAGGATTATATTAGTGCATGCAACAACGAGTTTCCTGAAAGATTGTGGAAAGCTCAAAGAAAAAACATAATTTAACAGTTTTGTTATAAAAAAGGCCGATTTGTAAACAAGAATTTAAATGTTTGCGTTTGGACATGGTTTTTTTATTAAAAAAATTGTTTTTTTGAAAATAAATAAATAGGTTTACGCCCTTAAAAATAGAATTACAAAAACAACCCAAATCTATGAAGAAGTTCATTGCATTAACAGCAACTTTATCATTTTTAATCAGCTGTGGTTCCAGTGACCGGGGGGAACTGGTAGGTGTTAGAGGAAAAAAGTGGAGGCCTGAAAAGCCTTATGGTATGACTTTAGTTCCGGGCGGCGCTTACATAATGGGTAAGTCAGATGATGACTTGGCTAATGTGCAGGATGCTCCTACTAAAACGGTAACTGTACGTTCTTTTTATATGGACGAGACGGAAATCACAAACAGTGAGTACCGCCAGTTTGTGGAGTGGGTGAAAGATTCGACTATCAGGACCAGGCTTGCTATCCAGGCGGATGAGCAGGGTGCTACACCGGGAAGTGGTGGTATAGGTGAATATGCATTCAAAGACCAGGAGGGTGAAGAGAAATCGCCTTACGATCAATATATGTATGATAACTACTGGAGCCTTGGAGATCCTAACAATCCGGACGATATGTATGCCGGAAGAAGGCTGAACCATAAGCCAAAGCTTATCAAGGACCCGCAAAAATACCCGGATGCTGATTATGTTGAGGTTATGGACTCTATGTATCTTCCTGAATCAGAATCATACAACGGATTAAGGACTGTGGATGTTTCAAAGCTTATATTCTCTTACACGTGGATGGATATTGATGCAGCTGCTAAAGATAAGTCTACTAAAAGCACGAGGAACAAAAGGAGTAAATATATGAGGCATGAAAAAGTAGAGGTTTATCCCGATACTACTGCATGGATCAAAGATTTTGCTTATTCCTACAATGAGCCGATGCACAATGACTATTTCTGGCACGAGGCTTATGGCGAATATCCTGTTGTAGGTGTTACATGGCAGAAAGCAAAAGCATTTTGTGCATGGAGGACTCTTAATAAAAATACATACCAAAAAGATAAGGGTAATCAGTTTGTAAATAAATTCCGTTTGCCTACAGAGGCTGAATGGGAATATGCAGCCAGGGGAGGCCTCGAGTCTGCAACATTTCCTTGGGGTGGTCCTTATGCTAAAAATGATACAGGGTGTTTCCTTGCGAACTTTAAGCCAAACAGGGGTGACTATGCTGCGGACGGTGCTCTTTATACAGTCGAGGCACAATCATTTGAGCCAAACGATTTCAATCTTTATAATATGGCAGGTAACGTTTCTGAGTGGACAGATTCATCTTATGATGCTTCTTCTTACGAGTACGTTTCTACAATGAACCCTAACGTTCCGGATCTTAACAATAATCGTAAGGTAATTCGCGGAGGTTCCTGGAAAGATGTAGGGTACTTCCTTCAGGTAAGTACAAGGGATTGGGAGTATGCCGATTCTGCAAGGAGTTATATTGGCTTCAGGACAGTACAGGATTATATGGGTACACAAAATACCGGTAATCAACAGTAACCAACTTTATTTTTTGAATATTTATTTAACTTAACTAAAAACTAAAATTATTTTTATTATGGCACTACCTAAAAGAGTTATGAATTTTGCCTATGGTATGGGAGCAGCGGTTGTAATCGTTGGAGCACTTTTTAAAATACAACACTGGGCCGGAGCAAGTATAATGCTAATCGTAGGACTTGGTGTAGAAGCTCTTATCTTCGGATTGTCTGCTTTTGACCCTGTTGATAAAGAACTTGACTGGTCACTGGTTTATCCTGAACTTGCAGGTGGCGAGGCTAAGAAAAAAGAAGTGAAAAAAGAAGATCCAAAAGAGGCTCAGGGTCTGCTTTCACAAAAACTTGACAACTTATTGAAAGAAGCTAAAATTGACGGCGCGTTGATGGAAAGCCTTGGTAACAGCATCAAAAACTTTGAGTCTGCTGCAAAAGGAATTTCTCCAACAGTTGATTCAATCGCTTCTCAGAAAAAATACAGTGAGGAAATGTCTATGGCTGCTGCTCAGATGGAGTCACTAAACAGTCTTTATAAAGTTCAGTTAGAGAGCGCTTCACGTAACGCTGACGCTAACAAAGAAATCGCTGATAACGCTGCTAAACTAAAAGACCAAATGCAGGCTATGACACAAAATATTGCTTCTTTGAACAATGTTTACGGTGGTATGCTTTCTGCAATGGGAAACAGAGCTTAATTAGCTAATTAGTATTATATAACAAAAAAAACAAGACACTAATTAGAAATGGCAGGAGGAAAATTAACCCCTAGACAAAAGATGATTAACCTGATGTATCTGGTTTTCATCGCAATGTTGGCACTAAACATGTCAAAAGAAGTATTATCTGCTTTCGGTTTGATGAACGAACAGTTTGAATCTTCGAATGTTGAAAATACTAAAACTAACGCTCAGCTTTATGATGTTATTAAGCTTAAAGCTTCAGAAAGTGCATCGTTTGCCCCGGCAAAAGCATTATCTGATAAAGTAAAAGGAATCTCTGCTGAATTTTATGCTTACATCGAAACTCTCAAAGGTGAGATCGTTAAAGATGTTGAAAGAAAAGAAGATGGTAAGCTTCCTTATGAAGCAATGGATAAAAGTGCCATGATTGATGAAGGCTGGTTTGAAGGCGATGGTTATTCTAAAAAAGGTAATGAGATCATTGCTGCTATTGAAAAGTATAAAAAAGACATGAAGGCAGCTGTAGGATTGGATACTAAATATAAAGCTATTGTGAGAGAGCTTGATAGTAAATTCAATACATCTGACGTCGTTGACGGAGAAGGAGTTAAGAAGAGATATCTTGACTATCACTACAAAGGATTCCCTTCTATCGCTTCTTTGACAAAGCTTACCGCTATGCAAAATAACGTAAAAGTTATGGAAGCTAACGTTTATAACCTTGCTTTGGGTAAAGCGGCTATTGATGCAACTTCAATGAATAAATATCAGGCGATTGTTGTGCTAGACAAAAACGCTTACTTCCAGGGAGAAAAAGTTACTGGTAAAGTAGTATTGGGAAGATATGACGAGGATACTAAACCTGTATCTTTCGAAGGTCCTGGTAAAATTGACCCTGCAACAGGCCAGGCAAAAATTGAAATGACTGCCGGTGCTGTAGGTGAGCAAAACATCAAAGGTAAATTTAACTTCCTTGAAGATGGCAAGAATGTTCCTTTGGCATTTGAAGGTACTTATGTTGTAGTCCCAAAACCAAACTCAGCTACAATCTCTGCTGATAAAATGAATGTAGTATATCGTGGTGTTGATAACCCGATATCTGTTTCATTCGCTGGTATCGGTTCTGATAAAGTTACAGCTTCTGCTCCTGGTATGAGGTCTGCAGGTAAAGCAGGACAATATATGCTTACTCCGGGCTCAGGTACTGAAGTAGTTGTTAATGTTACCGGTAAGCTTCCAGATAATTCAACTGTAAGCGATAAAAAAGTATTCCGTATTAAAGGTCTTCCGGCACCTACTGGTAAAATCAGGAATGAGGTAGCTGCAAAAGGTCCTAAATCAAATCTTGAAGTTTGTACTATTTCTGCGGTTATGGAAGACTTTGATTTCCCTTTAACAGTTAATGTTACTCAGTTTAACTTAAAAGTACCGGGACAACCTACTATTGTTGTTCAGGGTAACAAAATGGATTCAAAAGCAAAGTCAGCTATTGCTAAAGCTGGTAGGGGTGATGTTGTAGTTATCTCTGATATTAAAGCTAATTTCGTAGGTATTGATCAAAAACCACGTACAATTTCTATGTGTACTTACGAAGTACAGTAATTAAATTAAATAAAAAAGTATAACAATGAGCAGGAGGATTTTATCATTATTAGTTTTCTTTGGCCTTATATCCGCTAGCGGGTTTGCACAGTCAAACCTTTTGAATGCCAAGACTCCGCAGGAAATAGGTAAAAAGACTGCCGCACAGGATTCATTGGACAATGACAATCCATTACCTTACGGATACGTTGGTGACAGGGACGTACTACAGTCAAGGAAAGTATGGGAACATATTGATATCGACCAAAGGGTTAATTTTCCCATGTATTTTCCAGTTGAGGAGAATTTAGGTCCTGACAGGAGACCCCTTTATGATGTATTAATAACTGCTGTAAAGGAAGGTAAAATCACCGAAGTGTATGACGATAGTTATTTTACTACAAAAAAGACCATGAAGGATATTCAGGAACGTCTTTTCAGGATTGATACTACATCTGCTGGTACTGATGAATATAATGCAGACCCAGCTGCTTATAGATCCGGTAAAAAGACAATTTCTCCTGAAAACATTGTCAAAACGGAAATTAAAGCAATTGATGTTTCCGGATATGAGATTGTTGGTTTGTGGTATTTTGATAAACGTCAAGGAGAGCTTAAGTACAGAATGCTTGGTATTTCACCAGTAGTTCCGGATGTCCAGACTATGGGTAAAGAAGGTATTGAACAAGAATATTTCCCTTTGTTTTGGGTATTCTTCCCTGCTGCGAGAGATGTACTACACAAGGCAAAAGCCTTTAATGAGAAAAACTCTGCAATGCCGATAACCTTTGACCACCTTCTTAACTCAAGGCGTTTCAGCGCTGTAATGACAAAAGAAGACAACGTTTACGGTGACAGGCTTATACAGGATTATATGAAGGAAAATTCACAAATGCAATTGCTTGAAGCAGAGCGTATCAAAGAAAAGATTCGCAACTTCGAGCAGGATATGTGGAATTACTAATATCATTATTCCAAAATAATAGAAAACTCTTACCCTTTCGGTAAGAGTTTTTTTATTTTTACCTTATGAAAGATTTTATTATCATTGGTGGTGGCCTTGCAGGGATCAGTTTTGCTGAAACGGCTTATTCAAACAGCAGGTCATTTACAGTAATCAGCAATGCTTCACAAAATTCTAGCTTAGTTGCAGCTGGTATTTACAATCCGGTTATATTAAAACGGTTTAGTCTTCCGCAGGATGCACCTAAGCATCTGGAGTATATGAAGCCTTTTTATAAAAGGATTGAAGATCGCCTGGGTTTAAAATTTGATCATAGTATCCCCGTTTACAGAAAGTTTGCTTCAATTGAAGAGCAGAATGATTGGTACACCGCAGCTGATAAACCTATGCTTGAACCTTTCTTGTCGACAACATTGGAACCATCAGGATATGAGTACCTCCCTGCGCCATTTGGGCTTGGCAGGGTGCTACATACAGGATATGTTGATACCACTGTCCTGATTGACGGCTATCATAACTCTTTAATGCAGTCAAAGGCTTTTTTAAACGAAACCTTTGATTATAATACGCTTGAAGTCTCCGCTGACTGCGTTATTTATAAAGGTATTGAAGCCCGCCACATTGTTTTTGCTGAAGGCTTCGGCCTGCATTCCAATCCTTATTTCAAGCATCTGCCACTGGATGGCACTAAGGGCGAACTGTTGGTCATCAGAGCGCCTATGCTTAAAGTCGATGCTATTGTAAATGCCGGTGTGTTTATACTTCCTGTTGGTGGTGACATTTATAAAGTTGGTGCCACCTATGAATGGTACGACAAAACCGACACACCTACTGAAGGAGGTAAGAAAGAACTTGTTGAAAAACTAAATGAGCTTGTTACCTGCGACTATGAGGTCATTTCCCATTTGGCAGGTGTGCGGCCAACTACAAAAGACAGGAAGGCACTTATTGGAACCCATCCTGAATTTAAAAATGTGCATTTGCTTAACGGGCTTGGTACAAGAGGCGTTATGCTCGGGCCGGCTATGGCTAAAGAACTCTATGATTCTATCGAAACAGGAATCCCTGTACCAATGGAAATAAGCTTGGCGCGTTTTAAAAACAGAAAGATTGCGTAATAGTAAATCTGCTTCCTTTGAAAGTAGTACCTTTGCAAAAAAATTGGCAGCTGCGTAAGTGCTGCAATAAGAATTACATTTAATGCTGAACATACATAATTTATCGGTTTCCTTCGGGGGCACGTATTTGTTTGAGGAAGTTACCTTTAGGCTTGGATCCGGCGACAGGGTAGGCCTTGTTGGTAAAAATGGTGCAGGAAAATCGACCATGCTAAAAATATTATCCGGCGATATTGCGCCCGATTCAGGAGTAATTGCAACGGAAAAAGAGGTGAAGATCGGTTTCCTGAGGCAGGATATCGACTTTGTAAAAGGGCGCACCGTACTCGAAGAAGCCTATCAGGCATTTGTGGAAATAAAAGACGTTGAAGGTAAAATCGACAGGATTAACCACCAACTGGCTACCCGTACAGATTATGAAAGTGAAGGATATTCGAAATTAATTGAAGACCTTAGCGACCATACGCACCATTATGAAATATTGGGTGGTTATAACTATGTCGGTGACACTGAAAAGATACTTTTAGGGCTTGGTTTCAAAAGGGAAGACTTTGACAAGGCTACTGATACTTTCTCCGGAGGATGGCGCATGCGTATTGAACTAGCGAAACTGTTGCTTCAATATAATGATGTATTGTTGCTGGATGAGCCTACCAACCACCTTGATATTGAGAGTATAATCTGGTTGGAATCTTTTCTAAGGACCTATCCCGGTGTGGTGATCATTGTGTCGCACGACAAGATGTTTCTGGATAATGTAACGAACCGTACTATTGAAATATCCCTTGGGAAAATATATGATTTCAACAAGCCTTATACCCAATATCTTGACCTTCGTCATGAAATAAGGGAAAAGCAGCTCGCCACCCAGAAGAATCAGGAAAAAAAGATCGAACAGACTGAAAAGCTTATTGAGAAATTCAGGGCTAAGGCATCTAAAGCCTCTATGGCGCAATCGCTTATAAAAAAGCTGGATAAGGTTGAGCGCATCGAAGTAGATGAAGATGATAATTCGGTAATGAATATCTCTTTCCCTGTTTCTATGACCCCGGGACGCGTTGTGGTAGAGGCGGAGCATGTAACTAAGAAATACGGGGAGAAAACTATATTGAAAGATATTGACCTGCTTGTCGAGCGTGGAAGCAAGATCGCTTTTGTAGGCCAGAACGGGCAGGGGAAGTCAACGCTGATAAAAGCAATTACAAAGGACATTGACTATGCCGGTGTAATAAAATTGGGGCATAATGTACAATTAGGCTATTTCGCACAGAATCAGGCGGAATACCTTGATGGCGAGATTACCCTGCTTGAGACCATGGAGAATGCGGCAACCGACACCAACCGCTCAAAGGTGCGCGATATGCTGGGCGCTTTCCTGTTCAGGGGGGACGATGTTGAGAAAAAAGTAAAAGTACTCTCAGGAGGCGAAAGGAACCGTTTGGCGCTATGCAAGCTCCTTCTCCAGCCGATTAACGTACTTGTGATGGATGAGCCTACCAACCACCTTGATATTAAATCGAAGAATGTCCTGAAGGCTGCCCTGCAAAAATTTGAAGGGACTTTGCTGCTGGTATCCCACGACAGGGATTTTCTTCAGGGAATGTCTAACATAGTATATGAATTTAAGGACCAGAAGATAAGGGAATACCTTGGTGATATCAACTTTTATCTTGAACAGCGCAATATGCAGAATATGCGCGAGGTAGAAAAGAGGGATGTGGTAAAGGAACAGCCCAAAGCTGCAAAACAACAGGTGTCTTATGAGGATCAAAAGAAGAATAAAACCCTGCAAAATCGCTTGAGCAAAATAGAAAGCCAAATACAGGAACTGGAAAAGCAGATACAAAAAGATGATCGTTCGCTTGCGGAGCATCCTGAAAAACTAACGGGTGATGCATCTTTCTTTTCGGCCTACGAGAAGAAAAAGAAGGACCTTGATTCTCTTATGGCAGAATGGGAAATCGTACAGGAAGACCTGGAAAAAGCGTAGTTATAAAGATATTTATTATCCTGGCCATTACCGTGGGACAATAATAAAGGGCTGAATTTATCAGCCCTTTTCATTTAATTCTTTGTCCTGATCTCTACTTCCTTTTTCTTGTTAGTGATGATCACATTATTTTGTTTTTCTCCATCCTTGCTCTTCACGCTTACACCATCTTTACCAATGCTTACAGAAGTCCCGTCGGTATCTTCTTCTGCTTTAGTTGTTGTAGGCGGAGGAGGAGGCGCAGGAACTGTTGCCTGTGGCTTTGGCGCTGGCGGCGGAGCAGGATTTTCAACAGGCGGCGGTGTTGGTGGTAGCGGCTCTTCCTTCTTTTTACAGGATGCCAATAACATTATGGCAAGTCCCGTCATTAAAATTACTTTTTTCATATTTTGTACTTTAAGGTTACTAAGGTTCGTTAAAATTAACTAATTTGTAAGATATTATATGTAATACTATCTTAAAGTTATACGATTAGCCCAATTCGTTTAGAATGGGCAATGGCATCGCTGCTATTCTTGAAATAACAAACGGCAACTCCCATAGCTTCCATGTTCTTTACAGCTGCAACTGCCTTTTCCTTCTTATGCCTGCCTGTCTGCCGGATATAAACCGCCTTTACCGTAACCGGGAATATCTTACAGATGCTTTCATAAAGAAAAGGGTCGTGCTGTGAGTCGTCGCCCAGTAATGTGTATTGCAGGTGCGGGTAAAATTCAAGTATGTGCTTTATCTTATCGAACTTATGATTATGGTTGCCACGGCCGGTAACAAAGAAATCGAGAAGGCTTGTTTTAATATCTTTAAGTAATAGGACGGCTCTAGGCAACTCATGTTTTTCTGTAAATTTCACAATAAAGCTGTACAGGTTCCATTCACTGCTGGACACATAAAAAAAAGCGTTTGTTTCCTCTTTCGCGTTCCTGCCTGCAGTGCTTAACGCCTTGTAATGTGCAACAACATCATCGAATATTTTTCGTTTATTGATATTCTTCCACAATAGTATGTACAGTTTTTTAAACGCATTCCGCGTATGGGATACCAAAAAGGTATCGTCAATATCCGATATAAAACCAAGGTCACCTTCATAAGGCCGTATGTAAGTCCCTTTTTCGCAGATTTCCTCGCCTTCATGAAAGGTACTCACATAATAGTCCGTCCAGCCGTAGCCCAACTGCTCGTTTAGCGGGATGCAGAACTTAAAATAACCATCGCTAAGCGCTTTGGTATGGATCTTTATTCCATCGTGTTCAAGGTAGATGTCTGCATTCGGAATCGTTTTTACGCGGAACATCCTGATGATGGATTTTGCGTTTTTGAAACGTTTCTTCTCAAACTCATAATCGCTTGCGGTATTTGGCCTGAAGACATGCCCGAAAACGATCAGTTCTCCCTCATTGGCATAACCGCGGTAAAGTTTTAAAACTGGCTTCATGAAAAATTTATAAATTTGATAAGAGTTTCCCGTTTCTATTTCTCTAAATTTAATAAAAAAAACAGGATGGATACCCTAAAGAAATGTTTATTGATTGTTAATCCTATTGCCGGCGGGAATGATAAGACGGAATTAGTAGCTGCCGCGCGTGAATATGCAGAAAAGGAGGGAGTAGAATTAATCGAATTTGAGACAACAGGGAATGATGACGAAAAGGAAATAATGTCGCTTTATAAAGAACATAAACCCGGGCGTATACTTGTTGCCGGTGGAGACGGCACAGTGAAAATGGTTGCTGAAGCAATGGAGAATAATGATGTTATAATTGGAGTACTGCCCGCAGGTTCTGCTAACGGGCTGTCGGTCGACCTGAATCTTTCCAATGATATAGAGGAAAATCTAAGAATCGCTTTCCATGGTAATGTCATGGAGATGGACATGGTATGCATCAACGGTAAAAAAAGCCTTCACCTTAGCGATATAGGAGTGAATGCCGAACTGATACGGAATTACGAAGGCAGTTCGATACGCGGCAAGCTGGGATACGCCCTGCAGGCCATCAGCACACTGACAGATCTCGATCCGCCCTTCCATGTTAAAATAGAAGCTAACGGGAAAATAATAGAAACTGAAGCCCGCATGGTAGTAATTGCCAACACACAACGTTACGGTACCGGCGTAACCATAAATCCTGTTGGTATAATGGATGACGGTAAGTTTGAGATCGTGATACTAAAGAGCATGGATGTTTTCCTGATAGGCAAGATAATATCCGGCAACATACCTTTAGACAGCGTAGAGGATGTGGAGATCATTTCGACAGAAGAAGCGCTAATCACTACCAGTTTCCCGGTTTGTTTCCAGATTGACGGCGAATACTGCGGGGAGGAGGAAAGGCTCGAAGTAAAGATACTACACAGGCAGATGAAGGTCGCGGTGCCGTAATGATCGAAAATATTCTTGTGGATTTCAAATGTAGCGACGCAGTGCCTGCATCTCGCATACTGATTAAGATTATTGGGAGACGCATTCAATGCGTCTCTATACCATGTTACTTAAAAGGACTCCGCTCTTTCCATTCCACTTTCGGGTCAAAGTAAGGAAACAGCCTTGCCATGAATGCATTGAGTATTGGGTTGGTATGCTTTATCATGCCATAAACAACTTCGGCCTTGGCGCCCACCGAGCTCTTTATCTCCATTGCCGACCGTGCGAAAACAACATGCTTAAATCCTTTCTTGATTGCATAGCCAATCATATCATATAGCATATTCAGGTACAGCATTTTTTCTTTCTGGATACTATCGTCATACCCTAAGAAATACGTATCCATATCGGTGCCGTTTTTTATGAGGGTATTGAACCCAACCAGTTTTCCGTCAAGGAAATAACCATAGAAAAGGAAATCTTCTTTCAGCTGCTGCTTAAAGATCTCGAAATGGTTTTTCGGCAAATGAAATGTATTGAACGAAGCATTGCCCGCAACGGTGAGGTACAGTTCGTGGATCCTGTCCTGCTGTTCGCGAATCTCATTTTCAGTGAGCTTTCTCTTTTCGATGCCTTCTGCTTTTTTGCGGGCGCGGTTGTACTGCGTGCGGTACTTAGTATTCAGGTCGGCCAGGTAGTCGTCAATACTGTTCCAGCTTTCCCTGATATCGAAAATCATGTTGGGCTGGGTGCAGAACTCATAATAACCTTTAAATCCCGCAGCCTTAAAATCGGGCAGTTCTTCGCGGTTAAAATCTTTTATAGCAAGCAGGTTGATGTAAATGCATTTTCTGCGGTAGTCGCGTGCCATCTGCTTTAGCGCTTGCCGGAATAAATGCAATGCTTCGGTTTCCGGGATGGTATCACTAAGCAGGTAAGCATTCTGTCCCGTAAGCGTATTATTGCCGATAACAATAATATGGGAAGAGAATTTTTTGAAAATATAATCCTTGATGCTGAAACTCTTCTTAAAGGTGTCGATGCCTCTCAGGTTGATGTATTGTGCCAGTGCGATGCCGCAAAGTTCCCCGTCTTTGAAAAGCCCTACAAAGTGGCATTCCATGTTCTCCGGTGCCGCTTTTTCGAGCAGCGCAAGATAGGACCGTGTAAGAAAGGTATTTTTTTCGGCAATGGCATCCCAGGCTAACGGAAGCGCTTCGGCACAGTTGAAAATCGAAAAGGAAAATTTTTGGTCCAAAGTTTTTGTTTCATAGCGATCCCCAAAGGTACGGCAACCTCCGGGGATCGTATTGTTTTTACATAAATAGATAGTTATTCCCATGCACAAATTATTCCGCCCATTATAGTAAGGCATACTATAAAATAACCGGCGTTGATTAGTATATATTTCCAGCTTTTATTCTCAAATTGTGCATTGATGCCGACTGCAGGCAGGATGATGAACAGTCCGGCCATAAACCCATGAAGCGCGCCATGTTTGAAGGTACGAAAATTATGGGCGTAGTCGGCTATAAAGGCACTGTAGGAAGGCTTAACTTTCGTAAGGTCGCCGCCCGTAAGCTGTAGCGCACCCACCTGGTGGATCACGATCGTTGGCAGGATAAAGGCAAGCATGAAAGAAAATAGCAGCGTAAGCCCAAATATTTTCAGCATGTTCGCTTTTTTGGCGCTTTCTTCGGTAACTCCGGTTTCGCGCATCCACACGGTACCGAAAACATTTTTGTTATACCAGATAAAACCCACAGGAAGGGTAACCAGGGCAGCCACCAGAATGGCTAAAAAATTCATTTGCATAATTATTTTGTTTTATGGTTTGTTACAACAAATGTAATTTTTTTATTGCAATGCCATAATACGTTAAATGATTAATTTTCAACACCTAAGAACTTTCTGAAATTCCAAAACGGTCTGTTTGCCAGATAAGTGAGGTCGGTCTCATTAGCATACGCCTCCCGCTCAAAACTGATATTCCGGTAGGCTTTTTTCCTGTCCTTAAAGACAAGACGATTGACCAGGTATTCTGTTACATACCAAATGTAAAAAGGTAGTATAAGCATTTCGGCCTGCTGCCGGAGATGGATGCGTTCGTGGTTGATAAGCGCTTTATTTTCCTTCATCTTTTGGTCGTGGACAAAAATGAATGGGAACAGTGCCATAGCGGCGTAACCTTTCGGGACTAAATATTTGGAGGCGATTATCATTTAAAATATTTTCAATTTCACGCAAAGCCGCGAAGCCGCAAAGACTCATGCCGGAGATGGTGTACAATAAGTCGCAAAGATATAGCAATGCAATACTTGCAAGGTGCATGGCTTTGAGACTTCATTAGAAAATCTGCATCGATCCGCAAAAATCCGTGTCATCCGCGTTCCATTTTCCCAAATAATGACAAGGAATAGATGTAAAGTTCCTAAATTTGCGCGTATGACAGGGCAAAATTTAGGAAATAAATTAATAGAAGGTGAAGACTATTACCTTACACCGGAAGGCTACAAGGTTTTTACCGAAGCGTACCACCTTAAACGCGGCTACTGCTGCAAAAGCGGATGCCGCCATTGCCCTTACGGATTTGACAAACGAACAGGAAATATTAAGAAATAGTTTTCAGTCGCAGTGTTCAGTTTACGTATGGCATGTCACTTCGAGCGCAGTCAAGAAGTACGTTGCCCTTCGACTGCGCTCAGGGTGACAAAAAAATAAAGACCAAACGACAAACGAACAAAACATGACATTCCACGAACAGATACAGGAGGGTATCCCCTCGGTTTTACCACAGCCAAAGCCTTACGAGACCGACATTAACCATGCGCCAAAGCGTAAGGAGATACTTTCGGCAGAAGAGAAAAAACTGGCACTGCGCAATGCACTGCGTTACTTCGAGCCGCAGCACCATGCGGAACTCATAAAAGAATTCAGTCACGAACTGGAAACCTACGGGCGCATTTATATGTACCGCCTGCGTCCTGACTACAGGATGTATGCCCGCCCGATAAGCGAATATCCCGGCAAAAGCGAGCAGGCGAAAGCCATCATGCTCATGATCCAGAATAACCTGGACTATGCCGTGGCGCAGCACCCGCACGAACTTATAACCTATGGTGGTAATGGCGCGGTATTCTCTAACTGGGCGCAGTACAGGCTCACCATGAAATACCTCAGCGAAATGACCGATGAACAAACACTCGTCATGTATTCGGGCCACCCGATGGGATTGTTCCCTTCGCATAAGGAAGCGCCAAGGGTAGTGGTGACCAATGGCATGATGATACCCAACTACTCCAAACCGGACGATTGGGAGAAATTCAACGCGCTGGGCGTTACGCAATACGGACAGATGACCGCGGGAAGCTACATGTACATCGGCCCGCAGGGCATTGTACACGGGACGACCATTACGGTACTGAACGGCGGGCGCAAAATATCCAAAAACGGCGAAGGTCTGGAAGGTAAGATATTCGTAACCTCCGGGCTTGGCGGAATGAGCGGTGCACAGCCTAAGGCAGGTAATATTGCAGGCTGCATTACGATATGTGCCGAAGTGAATCCGAAAGCAGTACATACCCGCCACTCACAGGGCTGGGTGGATGAAGTAATGACCGACCTGCCGTCACTCGTAAAACGCGTAAAATTGGCGAAAGCCAATAAAGAAGTAGTATCGATCGCCTACCAGGGCAACATCGTAGAGGTTTGGGAAGAATTTGATAAGCAGGATTTGCATATTGACCTGGGTAGTGACCAGACCTCGCTGCACAACCCGTGGGCAGGCGGCTATTATCCCGTTGGGTTATCTTTTGAAGAAGCCAACACCATGATGGCCGACAACCCGGAACTATTTAAGGAAAAAGTATATGCATCGCTGCGCAGGCAGGCGGATGCTATTAATAAGCATACGGCGAAAGGCACCTATTTCTTTGATTACGGCAATGCGTTCCTTTTGGAAGCCTCGCGTGCCCATGCCGATGTAATGGCGGCCAACAGCATCGACTTCAAATACCCGAGCTATGTGCAGGATATCATGGGCCCAATGTGTTTCGACTATGGCTTTGGGCCGTTCCGTTGGGTATGTGCCTCAGGTAAGCCGGAAGATCTGGCTAAAACCGATACGATTGCCGCAAGTATTTTGGAAGAAATGGCAAAAACCGCACCTAATGAGATCAAACAGCAGATGCAGGACAATATAAAATGGATACGCGGCGCACAGGAGAACAAGCTGGTTGTGGGTTCGCAGGCACGAATCCTGTATGCCGATGCTGAAGGGCGCATTAATATTGCAAGGGCGTTTAATGAGGCTATTGCCAAAGGTGAAATAGGCACGATAATACTGGGACGCGACCACCATGATGTATCCGGTACCGACTCACCATACAGGGAAACGTCAAACATTTACGACGGTTCCCGCTTTACGGCCGATATGGCGATACATAACGTTATTGGCGACAGCTTCCGTGGGGCTACGTGGGTGAGCATTCACAATGGCGGCGGAGTTGGATGGGGAGAGGTTATTAACGGCGGATTTGGTATGGTTCTTGATGGTTCTTCAGATGCATCAAGACGCTTGGAATCAATGCTTTTCTGGGATGTGAACAACGGTATTGCAAGGCGCAGCTGGGCCAGGAACGACGAGGCGATATTTGCCATCAAAAGGGCCATGGAAGCGCAGCCTTTATTGAAAGTCACACTCCCGAATAAAGTGGACGATACCTTACTCTAAACGGTATTCATAAGGGAAGTTGATTTAGCGGATTTGACGTTGCTATGAATAATTAACTCTATTTTTATGAAAACAGTAAAATTGCTATCGTTACTATTTATCACTGCACTTGCGGCTTCGTGCAGTTCTGTAAGGGTGTCATCGGATTATGATGAGACAGCCGACTTTAACCAGTACAAAACCTATGGCTACCTGAAAGACGGTATTGACAAGGCCGAAATATCCGACCTCGACAAGAAAAGGATCATGCGCGCCATCGACGACGAGTTTGCGAAAAAAGGCTTTACCAAAAGTGAGAAGCCGGCGCTGTTGGTGAATATCTTTACTAAAGCTACTAAGGAAGTCAACGTTAACCGTTTTGGCGGTTATTACGGATGGGGTGGCTGGGGCTACGGATACGGTTGGGGCTGGGGTGGCCCGTGGGGCTGGGGTGGTAACTACAACTCAGTGAGCACCTCTACCGAAGGCACACTTTACATCGACCTTATCGACGCTTCTAAAAAAGAACTGGTTTGGCAGGGTGTAGGCAAGGGTGTACTGACCTTTGACCGCGACAAAAAGCAGGAACGCATCAATGAGTTTGTGAAAGAAATCATCGCGCAGTTCCCGCCGAAGCAGAAAAAATAATCGTATTCTTACTTTTTCTTATCAAGCCCGTTTTTTCAACGGGCTTTTTTTATATATTTATCACAACTATTTGTTAACCAATCAATCAGCTATGAAAAAAACGTTACTATTCTTATTGCTTATTATTTCAGGAGTGATGCAGGCGCAGATCGTGAACATTCCGGATGCGAATTTTAAGAACTTTTTAATACAGGCGGTTGATCTTGATGATGGAGAGCCTATTGACACGAATGGGAATGGTGAAATAGAGATGAGTGAAGCTGAGAATGTAAATGCCCTTCAGATTACAGAAGTTTATAATCCTCCAATAATTAATATAGAGGGAATTGGAGCTTTTACAAATGTTGAAGCACTCGATATAACTTTATCCCATTTACCGGCCATAGATATCTCCGCTCTTACAAATCTTGTAAGCCTAATTATTAATGATGCTGCACTTGTGGATCTTAATATCAATGGATTAATAAATTTAGAAACATTTAATTTGGCCAGTTCATCAATTGGATCTCTTGATATTTCACAATTGCAAAGCCTAACAACTATCCGGGTTTTCTCAGGAACTAATAATACCCTTACATCTTTAAATGTTGGTAGTAATCCTAACTTAGACCTTATATCGGTTAGTTCTACTGGAATAGAGTCATTAGATTTGAGCGGCTGTCCTAACATTGCAACATTTAGCTTTAATTTTGGCGGTTCGCATGATGTTTTTTTAAATATAAAAAATGGTGATGCTTCTTATGACTGGCCTATCAGCTCTACATGGGTATACTTCGATAATGATGAAGGACACAAATGTTACATATGTATAGATGAAGGAGAGGAATTTCAAAATGTTTCTGATAATGTGATTTTTAGCACCTACTGCACCTTCACCCCCGGCGGCGATTACAACGTCATCACAGGTTCACTGCTTTTCGATAACGAAGGCGATGGCTGCGATACCAATGACACCGTTATCAGAAACATAAAACTTAACATCAATGACGGTACGGAAAGCGGCTCAACCGTTAGCACCACCGGCCTTTACAACTTTTACACACAAGAAGGAACCTACACCATTACCCCTGATTTTGAAAACGACCTTTTCACCATTACCCCGCCATTCGCGGAAATAAATTTCACCGAAGTCGACAGCCTGGTTACCACTCAAAACTTCTGCCTTACACCAAATGGCAATCATCCCGACCTGGATATCGTAATCGTACCATTCGGCGCACGCCCCGGCTTTGATGCCGACTATAAGATCATCTACAGGAACAAGGGCAACCAGACACTTTCGGGTGATATCGTGTTTGCCTATGGGGAAGATGTGCTGGATTTTGTTTCGGCCAATCCGTCGGAAGATTCCTCATCTTCGGGTAACCTTATTTGGAACTACACCGGCCTGGCGCCATTCCAGCAACGGGAAATATTCGTAACCCTCAACGTAAACGGCCCCATGGAAACCCCGGCAGTGAATATTGATGATAATCTGGAATTCACGGCAACCATCAACCCTGTAATGGGAGATGATACGCCATTAGACAACATTTTTGGCCTGAAGCAAACCGTCATCGGCTCCTTCGACCCGAACGATATTACCTGCCTTGAAGGCGATTCGGTTAACCCGGACAGGATAGGGGAGTACCTGCACTACAACATCAATTTTGAGAATACCGGTACCGCCCCGGCCACATTCATTGTAGTAAAAGATGTGATTGATACCACGCAGTTCGACATGGCTACCTTACAGATGCTCAATGCTTCGCATCCCGTTCAGGCAAAAATCACAGGCAACAAAGTCGAATTCCGTTTTGATGACATTAACCTTGGGCCGGAAGGCAAAGGCAATGTGGTATTCAAAATAAAACCCCTGAATACGCTCCAGGTTAACGACGACGTAACCCAGCAGGCCGACATCTTCTTTGACTACAACTGGCCGATACAAACCAACGAGGCCACGACAGTA
Source organism: Flavobacterium arundinis (assembly GCF_038289855.1). Classification (NCBI taxonomy): domain Bacteria; kingdom Pseudomonadati; phylum Bacteroidota; class Flavobacteriia; order Flavobacteriales; family Flavobacteriaceae; genus Flavobacterium; species Flavobacterium arundinis. The sequence continues at coordinate 268,552 of NZ_JBBYHR010000002.1, read as the reverse complement.
TTTGAAGTATTGAGCCGGGGCGAATTTGAGAAGGACAATTCAGTAAAAGTGTACCCGAACCCATCCAACGGCATGGTGAACATTACGGCTGCTTCAGAGATCAGGTCGGTAGAATTATACGACATACAGGGCAGGCTGCTGCAGGCGGGAAGCAACGACTCACTAGATATTTCGGGACGTGCCGCCGGAATGTATTTTGTAAAAGTGCTCACCGAAGCCGGGATGAAGGTTGAGAAGGTGTTAAAAAGTAACTCTTTAATTTATAATTATTTAAAGCCGTAAATATTTTGCGGCTTTTTTATTTTTAAACGCAACCTTATGCGAATTTCGTATCTTTATAATAAACCAACTACTATGAAAAAAACATTACTATTATTATCGCTGCTGCTTGCGGGGATAATGCAGGCGCAGATCGTGAATATTCCCGATGCGAATTTTAAGAATCATTTGTTAAGCGTACAGTTCACCCCTGCTTCGGAACCCATCGACACTAATGGAGATGGAGAGTTACAGGTTTCTGAAGCGTTGGCCGTACAGCATCTAAGTATTTTTGAACACCCCGAAATTACAGGCCCCATTTCATCGTTAGAGGGAATCGGGGCATTCACTAACCTGACCTATCTGTCAATCAGCACCTCCGTTTCCAGCATTGATCTTTCAGGGCTTGACCAGGTAACATACCTAAGTATTAATGACGGTCAGATGTCACAATTAAATATGTCAGGAATGGATAGCCTGACAGATCTGTTCCTTGAAATGACAACACTGGCAAGTTTGGATGTCTCTAATTTGCAAAGCCTTGAAAGATTAAGTGTTGATAGTCTATATAATGCTGGATTATTTTCACTGACTATCGGCGAGAATCCAAATTTTAAGGGTATATGGATATTTAGCGATATCATTGAAGAGCTTGATTTAAGCGGATGTCCTAACCTTGAATTTTTGAATGTACAGTTTAATAGCGAAAACCATGATGTTTTTGTAAACCTGAAAAACGGCAATCCGGTACATGCCCTTAATTCATCTGCTATTAGGGATTCTGATTATAATGACAATAACCAATATAAAATGTTTGTATGTGTAGACGAAGGTGAACTGGAATACATTCAATTTATAGAAAGCAATGCCTTAGTGAGTACCTACTGCACCTTCACTCCCGGCGGCGATTACAACGTCATTACCGGTTCATTACTTTTCGACAATGAAGGCGATGGCTGCGACACAAATGATAGCGTTATCAGCAGCATTAAGTTGAATATAAATGATGGTACCGAAAGCGGTTCAGTGATAAGTAATGTAGGTCTTTACAATTTCTATACCCAGGCAGGTACTTTCACTATTACACCTGATTTTGATAACGAAATGTTCACCATCACTCCGCCATTTGCCGAAGTTAGCTTTACAGCAGTAGACAGCCTTGTGAGTACACAGAATTTTTGCTTAACGCCAAATGGTAACCATCCCGACCTTGATATTGTAATTGTGCCTTTCGGCACCCGGCCGGGATTTGATGCCAATTATAAAATTGTTTACAGGAATAAAGGCAACCAAATGCTTTCAGGTTCTGTAGTACTTGCTTACCAGGAAGATGTGTTGGATTTTGTTTCGGCTAACCCGTCGGAAGATTCCTCATCATCCGGTACAATCAACTGGAATTATAACAATCTTGCACCTTTTGAGCAACGGGAAATTTATGTGATATTGAACGTAAATGGCCCGATGGAAATCCCGGCTGTAAATGTTGACGATAATCTGCAATTCACGGCAACCATCAACCCTGTAACGGGAGATGATACGCTATTGGATAATGTATTTGGCCTGAAGGAAACTGTGATAGGTTCATTCGATCCCAACGATATCAATTGTCTCGAAGGGAATTCTGTAAACCCGGATAAAATAGGCGAATACCTTCATTACAACATTAATTTTGAGAATACCGGCACAGCGCCTGCTACTTTCATTGTTGTGAAGGATGTTATCGATACAGCCCAGTTTGACATGGCTACGCTTCAACTGATCAATGCTTCACATCCCGTTCAGGCAAAAGTGACCGGTAATAAAGTGGAGTTCCGCTTTGACGCCATCAACCTCGGCCCGGCAGAAAAAGGCAATGTGGTTTTTAAAATTAAAACACTGAATACACTACAGGCTAATGACGACGTTACACAACAGGCGGATATCTTTTTCGACTACAACTGGCCGATTGCGACCAACGATGCAACGACTATTTTTGAGGTACTAAGCAGGGGCGATTTCGAAAAAGATAACTCGGTGAAAGTATACCCGAATCCTTCCAATGGTATTGTAAATATAAGTGCTGCATCAGTTATAAAGTCAGTTGAGCTTTATGATATTCAAGGCAGGCTGTTACAGGCCGGAAGCAATGCTTCACTGGATATTTCCGGGAGGGCTTTGGGGATGTATTTTGTAAAAGTACTGACCGGGGATGGAATGAAGGTAGAAAAGCTAGTGAAGAAATAGTAAAATATAATATAGCGGGAGTTCATTAATGAATTTGTGCCGGGATAATGAAAGAATATCCGCCAAAGAAGAGCTGGGTTATAATTAAACATTAGCTAATTACTTGCCGGAAGAGAAATCTTCCGGCTTATTTAGTATTGGCACTATTTTTTTGCGAGCTGTTTCAAAAATTCAGGATACCATGTATCTATTTTTTTATTTGGATGCTCTGCACGGATTTTAAAAAGAACCTCAATGAATAATTCCATTTTCGGGAAGCCTCTTTCCGACATCAGGGAAATAGCATCTTTTGTTGCCTTATTTAACGAAGCCTGGTCGTAATTGTCTTTGCAATAAAGCACAAAAACCCCGTATGTCATATATTCATTAAAGACTTTAACAGGTGTAGGATACGCATATGTCCCCTCGGCTTCTTCATTTACCCAAATTTTTCGATTGGCAAAAATCTGATTTATAAGATCCGTATTTGACACTGTAGGCGCATCAACATAATTGTGATCAATTTCAGTAAACATAACCCTTGTATTCGACAACTCATTTTCAAGCGCAGTGAGATTCGGATAGTTATCAACAGGTGGCAGGTTCATGTGGATTAGCGAAAAGTTATTGTTGGTAAATTGCCCAGTATAATTAAATCCGTTGATCAGGGGAGAACATAATATGATATAACTTTCTTTTTTGGTTTCAAAATTATTTTCCAGCCATTTCCATTGCTTTCCAAGGTTGGCACTTTTTTCGTAGTCTGAAATGATTTTTGAGTAAAATTCCCGATGTTCAGAATAGAATTTTCTGAATTTAGATTTCTTTGCAAAATTTTCTATTTCCTTTTTGTAAATGGTTATTGGATTTTTATCAATGTGAATATTTGCAACTCCCATTGCCGGAAATTCAAAAACACTACTTTTTACAAGTTTTTTCCCCTTTAGGTTATATGAAATTGCATTCCCGGTTAAAAAAACATAGTTATAAAGAGAAGCACTCATAAGCGAATCAAAGGTTTTGATTATCGCTTCATTTTCGTAGGGTTTAAAGTAAGATCGCACGTCTTTATAATATTGCCCTTCCTGCTGGATCATATCGCTGTTTTCCTTACCGGTACTGGTAATGGCTATCATGATATGGATCAATTCTTTTAACTCGTTGATCTCGATCTTGTATTTTCCCTGATTCTCTTTTTTGAATTTCTCCGAAAAATTTACTTTTTCCTGAGCAAATGAAATGAATGTAGTTAATATCAATAGGGCTGAAAATATATTTCTCTTCATAATTCTGTAAACGCTACTGTTGATTTTTGTGATTGAATGATTTGTAATCTCGCTCAATTAAGGCGATTTAAAATTTTTTGCCTGCTAAATTACAAATAATACGGTGGTATAAATAATGATTTTCATTATACATGTGGCCAGGCATACCAAAAAGAGTCGCTAATATTCAAATGGACTGACCAAGACATTTAAGATGAAGGAATTAAAAAAATAATATACTATGCCATACTAAAACGGTAACATTTACAGTTTTACTAAAACTGTTTTATTACTTTGTTTCTGTTTCAAAGCCGCGGCCCCTTACCGCGGCTTTTCTATTTTACAATGTTTGATTAATCTACAAAAGGCAGTTTGTTATGGTTAAAATTAAAATATAAATTTTACGTTTTAGGATTGTTAAATGAGAATTTCGTAATTTTACGATTGTAATTAATGTTTTAACTATGAGTGCACAGATTGAGAGCAACCTTTTAATAGACCGGCTTCCGAAGCATTTGAGGCAATTTATAAAGCCACAGGATTACAGCGACTATACGCCGATAAACCAGGCCGTGTGGCGCTATGTAATGCGCAAAAATGTTGATTACCTGAGCAGGGTGGCACACAGCTCTTACCTTGACGGCCTTAAAAAAACAGGTATTGAGATAGACAATATCCCGAGCATGTATGGCATGAACCGAATACTGAAGGAAATAGGCTGGGCAGCTGTAGCGGTGGATGGTTTTATCCCGCCTAATGCCTTTATGGAATTCCAGGCCTATAATGTTTTGGTTATTGCTTCAGACATCCGTCAATTAGAACACATAGAATATACACCGGCACCGGACATTATCCACGAGGGTGCAGGTCATGCGCCGATAATCGCCAACCCGGAATATGCTGAGTATTTAAGGCGCTTCGGCGAAATAGGCTGTAAGGCCATATCGTCGGCACGCGATTATGAAATATATGAGGCAATACGTTTGCTTTCGATACTGAAAGAGGCCGAAGGTACACCAAAAGACGAGATCGAGGCGATAGAAAAACGCGTTGACGAACTACAGAATGATGTAGTTGAACCATCAGAAATGGCGCTGATACGCAACCTGCACTGGTGGACGGTGGAGTATGGCCTCATTGGAACTGTAGAAAACCCGAAAATATATGGCGCCGGGCTGCTTTCTTCTATTGGCGAAAGCGCCTGGTGCATGACCGATAACGTTAAAAAAGTACCCTATACCATTGATGCGGCCTACCAGGGGTTTGATATAACCAAACCACAGCCGCAGCTTTTTGTTACGCCCGATTTTGCCTACCTGAGCCAGGTGCTTGAGGAGTTTGCCAATAAGATGGCGCTCCGCACTGGCGGCCTTTCAGGGATTGAAAAGCTGATAAAATCGAAAGCGCTGGGAACCATTGAGCTAAGCACCGGAATACAAATATCAGGGCTGTTTACCAATGTTTTGGAAAATGACGGGAAACCGGTTTATATACAGACTACCGGCAAAACGGCGTTGTCGTACCGCGAAAAGGAGCTGGTAGGGCATGGCGCATCCTATCATGCAGAAGGTTTCGGTAGCCCTGTAGGAAAGCTTAAAGGCATTAACCTGGCCATTGAGGACATGAGTCCGCGCGACTTACAGGCCTATGCGATCTATGAAGGCGAACGTGTAACACTCGAATTTGAAGGAAACATCACTGTTAGCGGCGAGATCATCACCGGAACAAGGAACCTCCAGGGCAAGATCATTATCATCAGCTTTAAGGATTGTACCGTAACACATAACGATACCGTATTGTTCCGCCCGGAATGGGGTATATACGACATGGCGGTAGGCAAGAAAGTTATTTCGGCTTTCTCCGGGCCTGCCGATGTGAACAGTTTCGACCTAATAACACACGTGCCGTCAAGTAAGACCATAAAGGCTAAAAAATCAATCGAAAGGGAAGAACTTGAAAGCCTTTATAAAAACATCAGGGACATCAGGGAAGGCAAAGCCCCTGCTATCAGCATTACAGCAACCTTTACAAAATTGAAAGAAAGCCACCCGAACGACTGGCTGCTTTCTATAGAGATTGTTGAACTTCTTAGTAAGGATAACAATGAAGCACTATTGCATGAAGTGATGCTGCACCTGGATTCGGTTAAAAAGAAACGTCCCGAAGTCGCCCATCTTATCGAGGGTGGCCTTGAACTCATATTTGAAAAAGAAAAAGCGGTTTAGTTTTTAGCCACGAATTACACAATTCTGCAAACTTTAGAATTAGTAATTCGTGGCTTTTAATTTTCGAAAATCCCATCATTTAAGCGTTTGTTATCCAGTTGCTGCCCGTTGTATTTCAGTGTCCACCCCATAGTATTGGTCAGTATCAGGATTTTGCTTAACTCGCTTATCAGGCGGTTCTGAGCATTGCTTTTCAGGCTGGATTTTTCTATCTTCTTCGCGAGGCTTTCTTTTACCTGCTTGTTTATCTTGTTGTAATCCTCCCCGCCAAATTCATTAAAGCCATTTTGCTCCACATCATAATATTTTAGGTCGGGGCTTATCTTTATCTCTTCCTTCGGGATATTCTTTATGGTGATGGTTTTCGTTGTTTCGTCGATATCGTACTCAATCTTGCTGAGGTCGAAGCCTACTGTGACCTCGGCATTTACGATCACGATGGCTTTCTTCTCGGCATCAAACAGGTTAAGGAAGCCTTTTTTAGTGTCTTTATAGGTAAGCACCTCGCTGAAATGCCCTTCGGTAACAACCAGCTTACCCACATTGCGTATCTGCTCCTGTATTAGCGCGCTTTCCTCGAGGACGGTTGTGTGTCCATCGCCTTTAAATTCGCAATAACGAAACAAAAGGATAATTACCCCAATTGCTATAATAACCAAAAGTGCCTTCTTAGTCATCTTTTTCTTTTAAAGATAAGAAGAACCTGCAAGCGGTTATGTTATAATTGGCTTAAAAAAACAATTTATGAAGCCGGCCAATTGAGAATAAACCATTAAAAATCTAAAATTGAATATGCGGATATTGTTGCTGCAACATTTCTATCTTATCGCTGAGATTGGATAAGAAATCCCGGTGCTGCTGAGAATCAGGGTTAAAGGAACGGTGCTGCAGGCTTTTTTGGATGTTGTCGGCCATTTTCATAGTAGCCTGGGCTTCGATAGTAATAAAAGCTTCTGTAAAACGCTCCCAGATATAGTCTATAGCCGTTTGGTTTGGATGAATCATATCTTCGGCATAAAAGCGGTAGTCGCGCAGTTCGTCCATCATTATCTCGTAAGACGGGAAATAGCTACAGTTGCTGTTTCCGTGTTTCGGGTCCAGCGTTTCATGGATGCCGGCAATAAGGTTGGCCTTGCTCCACTGGTTTTCGGTAAACCCGTCTTTAATATGGCGTACCGGCGACACTGTAAAAATAACCTGCAATGCCGGATTCAGGCTGTGTAATAGTTTGATCATAAAAGAAAGAATGTCTTCAACTTCCATAATATGCACCATCTCTTTGGTAAATTCTTTTTGCGGGACTTTATGGCAATTGGCCACAAAGCCGCCGGTCGCTTTATGCCGGTAAACCCACGCCGTTCCCAACGTGATGATAAGGTGCGTGGCGCTTTTTATTCCGGCATTCGCCAAAGCAATTGCATTGTTTAAATTTTGGAGTAAAACATCCTTATCCGGATCGCTTAGGTTGGAATGCGCATCGAAACAATGCCAGCGTTCGTTGTGAAAAAAAATATCGGCTTCGGTAAACGTTTTTTCATGTACAGCAAAGGCGATGAACTTTTCAAGGGCGAGCGGATGGAACAGTATCCCAAAAGGATTGGTTGTATTCCTGAATTTAAAGTAATCCAGCTTTTGCCCCATATTTACAGCAAAGCAGGAGCCCAAAGACACCACACGCGAATTGTAATCAATAGGATGATTGCTCTTTTGTATGGGTATTTGCGTTGTGAACTGCATTTAGTACAAAAACCAGATTTGTGTCGTTTCGCCTCCCTCAACCTCTGTGGCTGTTATAGGGTAATTACCTGAATTGTAGGTATAGGTAGCCGAGTACGAACCTGTTCCGCCACCTTGGTTTGCGGCTGTAATATTATTGATCCCTCCATACTGCCATGCAATATTAACAGGATTGATTCCTGTTATGTTCATCTCGGGATTATTACCGGCATCAAACGTATAGGTTGCATTACCGGATGCCGATGCATAGGCCGTAATGTTGCCATTGGCCATTGTAAGCATGCCTTCACCGGTAAGTTGTGTTTGCGATTCGTGGTCGCCAGTATACGTTGCCAATGAAATAGTACCATCCGTATTATACGTATATGTAGTCCTGTTGGCCCATGGCACCTGTACAGGCACTTCGCCTTCCCCGCCCGGTATGGTGTTAAAACCATATTCGAGCATTTCGGACACCTTTCCTTCATCATCATAAGTGAATTCGGTTGTTTTTGCGTCTTCATTATTCCCGGAATGCTCCACTTTGGTAATCTGGTCACCGGTATAAGTAAATTCATTGCGCTCTCCGTTGCTTTTGGAAACAAATACCAATTTCGCACCATCATACTGGTACAGAGAGATGAGCATGGAACCGTCCTGGAATTGTTCGATAGTTTTTTTCAAAAGCACTACATTGACAGCGTCGGTTTCTGAATTTGAGTCAGAAGAACAGGATGTTATAAGGAGCAGGATGGCAACAGCCACTGCATAAATTTTTTTCATAAAGTAGATAATTTTTTAATCGTTACAATAATAGCAAAAAAGAGTGATTGGAGCACTGTTAAAAAAGATACGCTGCCAAAACAGGCAGCGTATCGGGTTATAACTATGAATATTACTCGTAGAAGTACTGGATATTGGTGTGTGATTCAGCACCAAAGTAACTTGTTGTTTTGTCAGAGGTTACAGGATAATTATCAGAATTATATGTGTAAGTAATTGATTCAGTTACATCACCGTTACCGAGATCAAATGTCAAAACATTATTTATCCCGCTCTCGGTCATTTGATCTGAATTCAGAAAAGCAAGTGCCATAGCATCGAAGTCAACTGTATTTTTGTATGGGCTATTTTTAGTATCATATGTACATATTGTTGTCTGTCCAGCATTTGTTGACATTAAACTTATTATATTCCCGTTAACTAAATTTATTGTGGCGTCGGCGTACCATGGCTCAGTCTGCGAAACCTCATCACCTTGAAAAGATTTAAAGGATATCGTTCCATCCGGATTATATGTATAAACCGACTTTTCAACCCAAATTTCATCACCTTCCTCTAAAGGGTAATGATATTCAACATAAGTAGCCAATTTACCATTGCTGTTATAAGTAAAAATATCTTTATCTGTAAGAAGGTTACCTGCATCATAATATTTCATATCTGCCAAATGACCATTAGTGTAAGAATATTCAAGGTAACCTCCGTCAGAATAATCTTCTCTCATGAGCTTATTGCCATCATAAGTAAAAGTTGTTGTAAGGGTTCCTTCTTGTGATGTCTCAATCGTCTTTTTCAATAATACAGTGTCGCTGTTGTTGTTATTGTTGTTGGAAGAAGAACTGTCATCAGAACACGATGTCATCATAAATAAGGCAATAGCTGCCATTGCAAAAACTTTTTTCATTGGTAAATTTGGTTGATTAGTGATTAATTCTGCAATGATAACACAAAATAAAAATAAAAATTGCTGCCATTGTTAAATAAATAACCCGCTATGTCAAAAAGATAAAGCGGGTTATCAAAATCGGATTTTTAATAAAAATACTGGATGTTATAAACGCTGCTGTTGGTAGTGGTGTGCACCGCTGTTGCAGGATAATCTTTATTGTTGTAAGTGTAGGTGGTTAGTGTATTTCCTGTAGTGCCATTTTGTGATACCAGTGTTGATGTAACGTTATTTACACCCCCCTCAAATTGTGTAAGCGCCAGGATCCCGTAAGCGTAGGCTTCCTTAAGCGGTGAATTCTTAACGTCGTAAGAATAATTGATGGTTTTGTTTCCTGCTGAGCCTTCAAATTTTATGATATTCCCGTTGCTCACAAGCGTCAGTGTCCCCGTTTGGTAAGCATTCGTCTGATTGCTGTCGTCTCCGGTGAATTGTGCAAAATTTACTTTGTTGCCATTATACGAATAATCAGTGCGGACGGCGTTGTTGTTTACAGGATTTGCAAGGTCATAGTTATAGTCTATATGTGCCCCAAATGTACCGTTGCTGTCATAAAGGAATGTCTCTTTCCTGATAAGGCCGCCATCTTTATAATGCCTGATCTCAGTGAGGAAATTTCCCTGATAAGCATAATTTTCAATAGTACCGTTGTTATGGTTAATGGTCGTGATCTTGTTGCCCTCGTAGATGTACGTCGAAATTAGTTCTGTTCCGTCAGGGGCGGTTTCAATGGTTTTTTTAAGCAGGGTAGCGCTGGTGCCCCCGTTTCCGCCGGTGCCCGATGGCCCGTCATCATTAGAGCAGGAAGCGAATAGCCCCATTGCCATCACTAGTAATACGATCTTTTTCATGTAGCTGAATTTTTAATTTTAATCCAAAGGTAAGGAAAGTTTCAAAGTTACAAAGTGGCAGAGTTTCAAAGTAACAAAGTAACAAAGTAACAAAATAACAAAGTAACAAAATAACAAAGTGGGGAAGGAATAAAAAAGTTGCAGAGTGGCAAAGTTTCAAAGTTCAAAATAAAAGTGGCAGAGTCTCAAAGTAAGGGTCTCCCCATAAACTTTGCAACTCTGCCACTCTGTAACTTTGCTGCTTTTTACTTCACAAACTCCAAAGCCGCAACCAGTGCCTCACTAATACCCGCCGCATTCTTACCGCCTGCGGTTGCAAAGAAAGGCTGCCCGCCGCCGCCGCCCTGGATGTATTTGCCCAGTTCGCGAACCACCTGTCCGGCATTGAGGCCTTTTTCGGCAACAAGCTCTTTGGAGATATAGCACGTCAGCATCGGTTTGCCTTCGTCATTGGTCGCGAGTACGATGAACAGGTTGGTGCCAAGGTTGCCCAGCTCATACGCAAGGTCTTTGGCCCCTGTAGCATCAAGGTCTACCTGTTTGGCAAGGAACTGTACGCCGTTTATTTCCTGCAGTTCTTTCGCAAGGTCGCCCTTCAGGCTTTTTGCCTTATCGCGAAGCAGGCCTTCAAGCTGTTTTTTTAGTTTTGTATTCTCATCCTGCAACGATACCACTGCTTTCAGGGTATCCTGCGGATTTTTCAGAGTATTGTTTATCTCTTCAAGTGCTTTTTCCTGCGAAGCGAAATGTGCTTTAACGGCTTCATTCGTAATGGCCTCGATACGGCGTATGCCTGCTGCCACTGCACCTTCGCTTATTATTTTAAAATACCAAATATCGGCAGTGTTCCTCACGTGGATGCCACCACAAAGCTCCATACTGTCCCCGAATTTGATCGCGCGCACATTGTCGCCGTATTTCTCTCCGAACAACGCCATCGCGCCTTCTTCCACTGCCTGTTTAAACGGAATACTCCTGCGCTCAATAAGCGGCAGGTGCTCCTGTATACGGGCGTTCACGAAATCCTCGACCTGCTGCAATTCGGCATCGGTCACTTTAGCAAAATGCGAGAAGTCGAAGCGCAGGTAGTTCGGGCTAACCAATGAGCCTTTCTGTTCCACATGCGTGCCAAGGATGGTCCTCAGTGCCTGGTGGAGCAGGTGGGTAGCCGAGTGGTTGCTCGCCGAATCGTCGCGCAATTTCTCATTTACCTTTGCAGTAAAAGTGCCTTCAATATTTTCGGGCAATTCCTGCGTGGTGTGTATAATAAGGTTGTTTTCTTTTTTGGTGTCAAGTACCTCTATGCGATCATTGGCAGATGTTAATACACCACGGTCGCCAACCTGACCGCCACCTTCCGGATAGAATGGGGTCGCGCTCAGTACGATTTGGTATTGCACACCGTCTTTTGCAGAGTCTACTTTTCGGTAACGGGTTATCTTCACTTCGTTTTCAGTCTGGTCATAGCCAACAAAACTCTCCGTATTGCCTTCTGTTAAAATAACCCAGTCGCCCTTAGCTACTTCATTGGCTTCACGGGAACGGTCTTTTTGTTTTTTCAGTTCGATATCAAAAGCCGCCTTATCATAGGTATAGCCTTTTTCCTTAAGGATAAGTGCAGTAAGGTCTTCAGGGAATCCGAACGTGTCATATAGCTTGAATACTTTAGCACCTTCGATTTCTTTGCCCTGCGTTTCGGTAACAACATCTTCCAAAAGGTCCATTCCGAGCACCAATTTCTGAAGGAAAGAATTTTCTTCCTCCCTTATCACATTCGTCACAAGTCCTTGCTGGTTTTTTATCTCCGGGAAGAATTCGCCCATCTGGTTGGCTAATACAGCCACCAACTCATTGATGAACGGCTCTTTCTTATCAAGGAAGGTAAAGCCGTAACGTATAGCTCTCCTTAATATCCTGCGTATCACATACCCTGCACCGCCGTTACTTGGCAGCTGTCCGTCGGCAATGGCAAACGCCACGGCACGCACGTGATCGGCAATTACGCGGATAGCAATATTGATCTTTTCTTCGGCATCATTTGCAGCCTTCGAATTATATTTCTTGCCCGTAAGGGTTTCGATTTTTTCTATTAGCGGGGTGAATACGTCGGTATCATAATTCGATGTAACGTTCTGCAAAACCATACACAGGCGCTCGAAGCCCATACCGGTATCTACGTGCTGCGCAGGAAGTTTTTCCAGTGAGCCGTCAGCCTTGCGGTTGAACTCCATAAATACATTGTTCCATATTTCCACTACCTGCGGGTGGTCGTTGTTTACAAGGTCTTTACCCGAAACTTCCGCCTTCTCGGCAGCAGAACGGATATCTACGTGGATCTCCGAGCACGGCCCGCACGGACCCTGGTCGCCCATTTCCCAGAAGTTGTCTTTTTTGTTTCCGAGAAGGATACGGTCTTCAGAGATTAGTTCTTTCCAGATATCATACGCTTCCTGGTCGAAAGGTACGTTCTCCTCCGGGCTGCCTTCAAAAACAGACACGTAAAGAATGTCTTTAGGTATGCCGTATACTTCTGTAAGCAGTTCCCATGCCCAGTTGATGGCCTCTTTCTTGAAGTAATCGCCAAAGCTCCAGTTGCCCAGCATTTCGAACATCGTGTGGTGGTAGGTATCGAAACCCACATCCTCAAGGTCGTTGTGCTTGCCGCTCACGCGAAGGCATTTCTGGGTATCGGCTATACGCTTGCTCTTCGGTGTACCGTTGCCCAGAAAGTATTCCTTAAACTGCGCCATGCCGGAATTGTTGAACATCAGCGTTGGGTCGTCTTTGGTTACTATAGGGGCAGAAGGCACGATTAGGTGGCCTTTGCTTTCAAAAAATTGTAAGAATTGTTTCCTGATATCCTGGGATTTCATACCTGAAATTTTGTTTATTTTATCTGCTCAGACCCCAAAGGTTTTTAAAACCTTTGGGGTCTTTTATGAATTAATTTTATTGTCCGAAGTATCTATATGCTAAAAAACCATTACGTAAAACCGTAACATTTACTACATTTGTTCGTTTATGATTTATGCACCTTACATGCTTTTTTCCATAAGGTGCAAAAATAGAATATTTTAAGACATGGCGAAGGTAAAATATTACTTTGACACAGAAAACCTGGCGTACCGGAAGATAAAGCCTAAGGTGAGTAAAAAAGTTGGTGTTGTCCTGCTTTTCCTCACTGCGGCGGCGCTCTTTGGGTTCCTGTGCTTTGTGGCGCTCCTCAACACCCCGTTCTTCGAAACACCGAAAGACCGGCTGCAGGCACGCGAGATAGAGAATATGCAGATGCGCTACGAGATACTTAACCGAAAGATGGACCAGATCGATGAGGTACTTGCCAGTATCGAGGAACGCGATAACAACATTTACCGCACTTATTTCAACACCACACCCATACCCGAAGAGCAGCGCAAGGCAGGCTTTGGCGGGGTAAACCGATACAAGGAAATGGAAGGCTACAACAATTCCGAACTGGTAATAAGCACTTCTAAAAAACTGGATATAATTTCTAAGGAATTAGTTATACAGTCGAAATCGCTTGATGAGATTGCCAAACTGGCGAAGGACAAAGAAAAACTGCTCACTTCAATACCGGCAATACAGCCTGTTAAAAATGAAGACCTGCGCCAGATGGCCTCCGGTTTTGGGTACAGGAGCGACCCTTTTACCAAGATACGCAAGTTCCACGCCGGGATGGACTTTTCGGCACGCACCGGCACGCCAATTTTTGCCACGGGCGACGGCGTTGTTGTCGCTGCCGATAATAAGATGTCGGGATACGGCAACCGCATCGTGATACGCCATGGCTTTGGCTACGAAACGCTGTACGGCCACATGAGCAAATTCAAGGCAAAGGCGGGCCAGAAGGTAAAGCGTGGCGATGTGATAGGCTATGTGGGCAGTACCGGCAGAAGTGAGGCGCCCCACCTGCACTATGAAGTGCACAAGAATGGCGAGGTAGTAAACCCTTTAAATTTCTATTACGGGAATATTTCTGCGAAAGAATACATTTTAATTTCTAAATTAGCTAACCAGGAAAACCAATCTCTCGATTAATGCATTTAGAACTGCCGGAAAAAAGATATTACAGCATAGGGGAGCTCGCTACGGCCTTCAACGTCAATGCGTCGCTTATCCGTTTTTGGGATAAGGAATTCGATGTGCTCAAGCCAAAGAAGAACGCAAAGGGCAACCGTATGTTTACGCCTGAGGATGTAAAGAACCTCCAGCTCATTTACCATCTGGTAAAAGAACGCGGCTTTACGCTTGATGGCGCACGCGTACACCTGAAGGAAGGCCAGAAAAAGACCCTTGATAAATTTGAAATTATTAGTAAATTAGAAGCTATTAAAAGCAATTTAATAAACATAAAGAACGAACTTTAAAACAAACGAGACATGAAAAAATGGATGATACCGGTAGGTATAATTGTAGTAATTATAGTGATAATCTTTTTTTGGGCGATGGGCGTTAAAAATGGCGCCATAACTAAAAGCCAGGGCGTAAAAGAATCGTGGGGTAACGTACAAACTTCTTATGAGAGGCGCAATGCCCTTATCGGCAACCTTGTAAAAACGGTTGAAGGCGCTGCTAATTTTGAAAAAGGTACGCTTACTGCCGTTACTGAAGCAAGGGCAAAAGCGACTTCGGTTACTGTAGATCCGTCGAATATTACACCGGAACAATTGGCACAATTTAACCAGGCGCAGTCGGGTGTTTCTTCGGCTTTGTCAAGGCTTTTGGTTTCTGTGGAGGCCTATCCGCAACTGCAGAGCAACCAAAACTTCCTGAAGCTTCAGGACGAGCTGGCTTCTACAGAAAATGAGATCCGTACATCGAGGACCCGATTCAACGAGACTGTGAAAGATTACAACAACTACGTTTTGAAATTTCCAAATTCGATGTTCCTGGGCGGTTACCCGGAAAAACCATACTTTGAAGCTTCTGCCGGTTCTGATAAGGCGCCCGATGTGAACTTTAATATCAAGTAGCCATGGCTAAAGCAAAGGATTTCCTTACTCCCGCTGATGAAGAAGCTATTATTGCTGCAATCGGGCAGGCGGAGAAAAACACCTCCGGGGAGATAAGGGTGCATATAGAAGAAAACGCAGGAAAACCTCCGCTCGAAAGGGCAAAGGAGGTTTTTCAGCAATTAGGCATGCAGGCCACGGCGGCACGCAACGGCGTGTTGTTCTACGTTGGCGTGAAAGACCAGACGTTTGCGATCGTTGGCGATGAAGGGATTGATAAAGTTGTCGAGAACGATTTTTGGGATTGCACCAAAGAGATCGTGCTGAACCATTTTAAAGAAAAACGCTTCAGCCAGGGGCTTGTGGAAGGTATATTGCGTGCCGGCGAGCGCCTGAAAACCTACTTCCCTTTTGCAGATGCTGACAAAAACGAACTTCCTGATACCATTTCAAAAGGATGAAAAAAATCTATATATATGGAATGTTGCTATTGGCAATACTGCTGTTCCCGATGGCAGCCTTCGCGCAATTCGATATTCCGGAAAAACCATCATTCCAGACCAGCGTATATGATTATGCAAAGGTTTTAGGCGATGATGAAAAGAAGGCGCTCGAAGAGAAGCTGGTGCGTTATTCTGATACGACTTCGACCCAGATCGTAATTGTCACTATTGAATCGCTCAAAGGCGAAAGCATTGCCGACCTCAGTACCCGATGGGCGCAGGGGTGGGGCATAGGCCAGGCTGATAAAGACAATGGGGTGCTTATCCTTTTGGCGAAATCCGAACGTAAAATATGGATTACGCCGGGCTATGGTGTAGACGACAGGCTTACTGCGGGCGAACTTGGGGAAATGACGCGTGAGGTGATCATTCCCGAATTCAAGGCAGGGAGTTACTATAACGGCCTGGACAAAGGTACTGATGCGATATTCGATATGCTGCGGGGCAAATATAAGGGAGAAAGAAAGGGAAGCGATGGCAAAAAATCGGGTAGCGGAGGCATACCGATAGGGGCTATCGTCTTTATTATAATTGTTATAATCTTTATCATTATCTCAAAAAGAGGCGGTGGAGGACGAGGTGGCCGCGGCTTTACAGGCAGCACGCTTGGCGATATCCTTATACTAAGCAGCCTTGGACGCATGGGTGGCGGAAGAAGCAGTGGCGGCTGGGGAAGTTCCGGCGGCGGCGGTGGTGGCTTTGGCGGCGGTTTCGGTGGCGGCGGCTTTAGTGGCGGCGGTGCCGGGGGAAGCTGGTAAAGTATTTCAGATTGTAGATTTCAGAATTCAGATTGAGCTGCACTCTTGCCAAAATTTAGGTTTACCGAAAGAATAATATAAAAAAAGCTGCTAACGCGGCTTTTTTTACAGCTAAAACATACAATTCCGTAAGTTTTTTCGTTTGCTATTTGCATTCCTAACCACCTTTTTATGAAGCTAAAAAACCTATTGCTTTTTTTGTCTTTCTTTGTTATTGCAATTATGCACGGGCAGCATCGCGTAAGCGGAAAAGTAACAGATGCCACAACTCATGAGCCGCTGGCATTTGCAAGCATAATTTTCAATAATGATAGTACACTTGGTATCAGTACGGATATTGACGGTAAATTTTCATGGACAGGAACAACTCCGGTAAATTCGCTAACCTGTAGCTATGTTGGGTATACCAGCCAAACCATTGCCCTTGGAAACAAAACTCAGGATCTGGTTATTGAGCTTGCTTTCGCAGAAAATGAGCTTAAAGAACTGGTAATTACGCCTACTGAGGATCCTGCTTACGGCATAATGCGTAAAGTGATTGCCAACAAAGAAAAAAATGACCCTGAGAATATTGCCTCTTTCAGGTACAAGACTTATAATAAAGTTATTTATGATATCCGGTCGGAAGCAGCAAAAGACAGCCTTAAGATGCGTAAAGTTTTTAAGGACGGCCATTTGATGATGATGGAGTCGGTTACCGAGCGCAAGTACCTGAAGCCGGAGATGAGCGAGGAAGTAGTGCTTGCCACCAAGGTCTCGGGGTTCAAAAACCCAAGCTTCGCCTCACTGGCTACCGACCTCCAGCCGTTCTCCTTTTATAAGGACAACATCCCGTTCCTGAATAGCAACTACCTTAACCCCATTAGCAAAGGCAGCCTCAGCAAATACAGGTTTACGCTTAGGGATACGCTTTATCGCGAACAGGATACTGTTTATATAATATCCTACAAGCCGCTTCCGCATAAGAATTTTGATGGTTTGACAGGCCTGCTATATATCAACACCAATAAGTATGCGGTGCAGAATGTTACGGCATCACCTTACGATAAAGGAAAGATCGACATACAGATAAAGCAGCAGTATGTTTTTACTAAGGAAGGCTATTGGTTTCCGGAACAGCTTGATTTTACACTGGAGTTTACCGACTATCCCACACCGAAAACAGGCATGTATGCGCAGGGCAAAAGCTATATTGATAATGTTGAGATCGGCTTGCCTTTGACAAAGAGGGATTTCAGGCTGGAATCGGTCTGGATAGAGGATAATGCAGCTAAGAAAGACAGTGTCTACTGGGAAGATGCGCGGCGCGAAAAGCTCAATACCGCCGAAACCACTACCTATACCGTATTGGACAGCCTCGGGCAGAAAGGGAATTTTGACGGGATGCTGCTTTTTATGGAGAAGTTTGCCCGTGGCCGTATCCCGATTAAATTTATTGATATCGATGTACCAAAAACACTCGTTTATAATAAATACGAAGGCGCGCGATGGGGTCTTGGGCTTTATACCAACGAGAAGCTTTTTGAGAAGCTGACACTCGGCGGATTTTTCGGGTATGGTTCGAGGGACTACAAATGGAAATACGGAGGGGAAGTTATTTATGAATTTTCTAAAAAACACCAGTTTACCGTTGGGGCAAAATACCAGGATAACCTTGTCGAAACCGGCAACCACGGATTCGATTACACACCAATGTTCTATAATGTGAGGAGCATTATCGCCTACCAAATGGACCGGATAGAAGAGAACAGCCTGAATATCGGCTTTCGTACTTTCCGGTATGCCAAATGGAATATTGGCTTCCGCAATGAAACCGTTACACCGCAGTATGACTACGTATTTATAAATAACGACGGTACTTCTTTCAGCCGCTATAAAAATACAGAGTTGTCGGTTAACCTCAGGTTCGCTTTCAGGGAGCGGTTCGTGCAGAGCTTTAAGCAAAATGTAAGCCAAAGCACCAAATATCCCATACTGTACCTTTCTTATTCAAGGGGCCTGAAAGATGCTTTTGGCGGTGAACTCAACTATAACAAGATTGAAGGCGCTGTAGAGCAGTCGTTCTTTACAAAGAACATAGGGAAATCATCCTATAGGCTGGAAGCAGGCTATATCGACAGGACATTGCCATACGGGCTGCTCTTTACAGGCGAGGGCAGCTATGATAAAGACTATCCTGTGATTATGAAGAACACCTTCCAAACCATGATGCCCTATGAGTTTTTATCTGACAAATATGCCAACCTCTTTACATCCCATAATTTTGGCGGGTTGCTGTTCAAAGCCGGCTGGTTCCAGCCACAGATATCAATTCACAACAATTTCAGCTGGGGTGATCTTACCAAAGGCGGGACACATAATTTCATCACGTATAAAACCAAGAATAAGCTCTTCACAGAAACCGGTTTACAGTTAGATAACCTCTTCAAAATGAATTACCTTAATATTGGGTACCTGGGTTTTGGAGCAGGCTTGTATTACCGTTACGGGGGATATTCGCTGCCGGATTCAAATGATAACTTTGCATTCAAGTTTACATTGAGTTTCTCCGTTAAGTAGTTAGTGGTCGATTTCTCGCTAATTTTTTTGATTTTCGCGCAAAGTCGCAAAGTCGCGAAGTCTGTAGGGGAAGATTGCACAGCAATTCAGTTTTGCGGCTTTTATTCGTAACAATTCGGCATGAGTCTTTGCGACTTTGCGGCTTTGCGTGAAATTTAAAATCTGCCGTACGATAAGGTCAATTGTAGAGGTTATCAAGAAGCATTGTATTGAAACAAAAAAGGCTGCGATTGCAGCCTTTTGTTATTATATTAAAACCACCAAAATGGTGAGCCGGTATCCTCTTTTTTCTTGGTGCCGAACTTATCAAGCTTCAGGGTAAGGGAGAACATCACGTAGCGTTTGAGTACGATATTCTGCTCATCGCGTATACTGGTTGCATTGATAGTGCGGGAAGTACCTATGTTCTGGTTGAGGAGGTCATATACTTTTACTTTAAATAATAAATTATCTTTCAGGAAATTATAACCTAAGCTGCTATTCCATAAAAAGAAATCCTTTTTGAATCCGTCAGCGATCTGCGAGTTGTAGGTATAGCCGAAGTCATTGCCAAAAACCACATGCTTGGGCCAGTAGCTGGTTGTCTGCAGGTTGATTTTATGTACCACGTTGGATGCCTGGCTAACAGGATAATTAGATGAGTAGTCGGTTTGGTTATAGGTAAAGCTGTACGATGGGTTAATAGTCAGCAGTTCGCCATACTCATAGGTAAAGTTGGCCCTTGGCGTAATCCTCAGTGTTTTAGAATCATATAGTTCCGTATTCAGGAACCCTTTGCCGACATTGTAGTTTCCGTTTATCCCTAAACTAAACCTGTAGGTATGCCCTTCTTTCTTGATAGATTTGCTCCAGTTCCCACCAAACCAACTGTAATAAGTCCCTGAAATGTTCCGGTAGGTTGTAGTGCTTTTGGCGCTTTCGTCTATTAAGGTATAAGCCATTACCTCGTTTTCATTATAATTACCACCTGCCCAAAAACTGTATCCGGAACGTGTGGCGTAATCAAAATCACGATAGCTTAGGTTAAGGTTGTGGTATTTTTGGGGATCGATATTAGGGTTACCAATGGTAGTATATAATGGATTGCTGATATCTTCTACGGGCAGGATCTCATTAGGTTCGGGGAAGTTGACATCGTAGCTGTAACCGATCCACAGCGACCTGGATTTAGACATCCGGTAGCTCAATTGCAGGTCGGCAGATGGCAATACATAATTTTTATTGATACTATACGCCTGTCCCATATAGTCAGAACGGTTTTTAAAGCTGGAAATACGTGGGCCGGCCTCAACATTAAACCACAGTTTATCTTTGCTGATGCTGAAACCTGCCGTTGGCCGCAGGGTATTGGTTTTGGAGGTAAGGTAATTGGAAAGCGCATCATTACGGTCGGTATAGCCGTTCGTAACATTGTTAAAGGTAAAGCCGTCACGGTCCTGGAGTACATTTTTATACTCATAGTTCACGGCCACTTTTACCTGCATGGAGTCGGTAACAGGTTCAAGATATTCAAAACCTGCAGTATAGTTATCATTGGCCTTCCTGTTGTACCGCACCTGGTTCCGGTCGTCGGCTGTAACGCTTTGCACACCGCCGGTATAGGAATATTTATTGGTTTGCGACTGGTTTAATTCGGTGCCATTATTAGTATTGTTATCGTTCTGAAAAACAACGTTCAGGCCACGGCCTTTTTTGCTGCTAAAAGACTTGTTCATAACAAAATAGCTCTCAAAACCTTTATTGTCAGATTCGTTAAACGTATAGGAATCGCTGTCGTTCAGCAGTCTTTCATCTGCTACGCTGCGCGTTTCCTGGCTTGCATCACTCTTTATCTTTGAATTTGCAGATACAAATTTCGGGGCAAAATAAATGGTAGCCGTTGAGTCGATCTTTACATTGAATTCTGTGCTGAAATTGTTGGCGTACTGGTTGCTGTTGGTACGCGAATTTGATTCGATCCTGTAGCTCGGGTCAACCATTTCGCCTGTTTGGGCATCGGCTGTTACAGGCAGAAAATTGGTCTGCCGTGTACGGTTTTGGTTTTCAGAGTTGGCGCCGGTATAAAAATAACTGGCGTTGCCGTCAAATCCTTTCACCCATTCGTCTGCATAGTTTACCCCGAGTATATTCGATCGCGTAATGCCCTTTCCGCCGCCAAACTGCATGCCGTTGATGCCGAACCCACCGTCATCGTTCATCCAGATCGACGTGTTCCTGCCACCGCCCATATTATCGAAAATCTCATTCATAGAAAAGCCGGTGGAATTGATATTGTTCGAAGAGCCAAGAATGCTTATTTTTCGGGCGCCTTTAAAATAATTGCCCAAAACACTGCTTTCATACCGTCCGCTGCTCCCGTAGCCGCCCATGATCTTCCCAAAGAGGCCCTTGTTTTTGTCTTCGTCTATAGTAAGGTTAATGCTGGCATTATCGCCGGTTGCTTTCTGTCCCGATAATTCTTCCTGCTTGGTCTTGGTATCGGTAACCTGGACTTTGTTAATAATGTCGGCTGGCAGGTTTTGCAGGGCGATCTTTCCGTCCTTATCAAAAAACGGCTTGCCATTAACAAGTATCTGGTTTACTTCCTTGCCATTTACGGTTATCTTGCCCTGCTCGTCGATGTCAACGCCGGGGAGCTGCTTTAGCAACGCTTCAACATTGGCATCAGGCCGTACTTTAAACGATGAGGCATTGAATTCGAGCGTGTCCGATTTTATGCGGATTGGAGGGATCTCCCCCTCGATAACCAATTCATTAAGCTGTGTCGACCGGTCGGCAAGCTTTAGCGTACCGAAGTCGCGGTCTTCTGTCATAGAATCGAATTGCTGCCTGTAGTCGGCAAGGCCAACATAAGAAACTTTAAGGAAAACAGGTTGCGAAATTTTGCGGGTCTTCAATTCCCAGGTACCGCTTTTTCCTGAGATAGTGTAGTCAATTACGGAAGAATCTTTTACTGACGTTAGATAGATAGTTGCCGATTCGAGCGGAAAATCTTCAGTGTCGGTGATTTTTCCTTTTAAGGTGATGTTTTGGCTGAAACTAAATGTTGTACAGGCGAAAAACAAAACGAAAGTAAGGATTTTGTGCATGTAAAATTTGGTAATAGGTTGTTGGTTTATGGTAAGGTTTCACTGATAAAACTGCGAAATACGGGATTTATTATGAGTATTCCTCATAACAAGTTTTTTTTTAATACTAACAGGATCGATCAGTTTGGATATAGTAACGGCAATTGCATATTTTTGTTCAGGACGTATAGCCGCAATGAATGCCTGTTGCCTAGGTCCAATTAACCAAAAAAACAAACCGATAATGACAATTCAGGAAGTAAAAAATATTTTCCGTTCCGGGGATGAAAAAGCCATGAAAAAGGCACTGCCCACAATTGAAGCCAATGATGCTGTGAAAGCAGAAGCACTGGAATATTACGCTGATATTTTAAAATACACCGGAGGTAAAGCCCTGGCCGATATTTTAAAGATACCGAAAAACCTCGCTACCAAAAAGGTGAGGGCAAAGAAATGGGAACCCAACGCGAACAGTATTGAGATATTAAATCACCTGAAGATAGACTATCTCAGCTTGTGGAATGAACCCATTCCGGTTTGGGTAAAACATACGCATTTCCGTTCGCTTTCATTTGTAAAATATGCTGAAGGAGATATTGTTTACCCCATTTCTGCGGATGAGTTTGAGATTCGGGATTGTGGGCTGGAGCAAATTCCCGATGCGGTAAGGAAAGTTAATGCAAAACGACTTTCATTTCAGGATAACAAAATTGAAACTGTCCCCAACTGGGTGTTTGACGTTCCCGAAAGGCTGGATATCAGCAGAAACCGTATCGAAAAGATCGAATTGGCAAAAGACTGTACTATTGATACATTACGGCTGAATGATAATAAGTTCACCGACGTTTCTTTTTTGACGCATTTCCCCAAACTTGATTTTTTAGTATTGGATAATAACCCGATAAATGACTTTCCGAAACTTACCGGAAGCCCTTTGAGGTATCTTTATTTTGCGAAATGTCATTTCACCCGGGTCCCGGACAGCATTAACGAATTGAAAGGACTCCTTGGCTTATATATCAACAATAACCCGATACTCGAGATTCCGGAACTGGACTTGCCCCTTTTGAATGGTATCGATATTTCCGGATCACAAATAGCGAGTAAGTACGGCATTAAGGGTACACTTTGGGGGAATGATACCCAGGCATTCCTTAAAAGAAATAACAAAGTTGATGATAGCTTCCTGGAAATATGCCAATTGCTGGAATCGGGCGATATTGCAAAGATGGAAGAAGCCTATGGCATGCTCAGGACAAACGAAGGCAGACTGAAAAAAGCAGAAGAGCGGTATTTGAAATTCATCCAGGGCAGGTTGGGGTCGGCGGCAACAATTTTCGATATTGAAAAAGCAATGCTTTCGGAGAATGAAATTGAAGCCCTTCGTAAAACGATCAACAAAACCAACCGCTCGCTTTCGTTAGCCTATGTGGACGACGATATCTCAAAGCTGCTGGTTGACTTTTTAGGTTCTGTCGTTGAAAGTGTCATCGACCTCGGCGACCTGAAAAAACAATTATCGGCTTGCTCTTCCGAAGAAGAATTGATCAGTCTGGGCGAACAGAAAATCAATGATATAAAAAATGCCATTTTTGACATTACAATTACCTATAAGGGAGGCTGGTTCGGAAAGACGTTGTTGGAGTTTACTTCGGTACAGCACCAATTTTTAGCCTTTGACCATACCCAGTTCGATGCTGCTAATGACTCTGACTATATAGAAGCTTTCTTTGTGTTTTTACAATGCTTTTCATACGACGACTATTATATTGACGTTTTCCAGTCCGATGCTCCGCGTTTTGGTAATATTTTCTGGCTGCTGCCGTATATCCCGAAAGTCATTTGGTTCGATGTAACTGCTCAATACCCACTTTCGCCGCTTTCTTTCAAGCGGTCGGCGTCAGTTACCGAAAATAATGCAGGGAAACGCATTAAGAGTAAGTTAGCCTCTGAGGCGGCTGGTGCATCAGCGGAGTAACCGTATACTCAGGTAAGTTTCATTATAAAGGCGCAGCATTGTTGTGCCTTTATGCTTTTACATACGTCCGCGTCCGCTGCCCGGAGGCCTGTTTCCGCGCGGGCCCCCACGGCGGTTGTCTGCAGGAGGCGCTCCCCCAAATTTACTCAGTTTATAAGTGAGCGAGAACATTACATAGCGCTTCAGGACAATGTTTTCCTCGTTGGTGACGGATGTTGCCTGTACCGTTCTTTTAACGCCTGTATTTTGGTTTAAAAGGTCATATACTTTTACTTTAAACAACAGCTGGTCTTTCAGGAAATTATAGCCAACGCTTGTGTTGAGCAGGTAAAAATCCTTTTTAAATCCATCAGGGATGTTGGAGTTGTAGGTATACCCAAAATCAGCGCCTATTACGGTATGTTTCGGCCAATAGCTGGTAGCTTCCATACCCACATTGTGCACAAAGCTTGACGCAGAATTTACGCTGTAGTTGGTATAGTTATATTCGTTATAGTTGAAGCTGTACGAAGGGCTTATCGTCAACAGCTCGCCATAGCGGTAGGTCACATTAAAATTTGGCGTGAGTCCGATAGATTTGGAATTATACAGCTCGCTGTTGAGAAACCCTTTATCGGTACTGTAATTCAACGAAATCCCCGTATTCAGCAGCAACTCGTGGGCTTCCTTCTTAAAGGATTTGTTCCAGTTGACTGACAGCGAACTGTTCATAATACCCGATACATTCCGGTAGGTAGTGGTCCTCTTAGCACTTTCATCAATTGTGGTAAATTGTGTAACCTGGTTATTGTAAAAAACGGCGTTGCCCGATATATTAAAGCCGGTGCGGGTAGCATTGTCAAAATTGCGGAAACCTACCCTGAAGTTATGCGATTCGGTAAGGTCAAGGTCGGGGTTACCGATGAAAGTGTTGAGCGGGTTGCTGATGTCTTCCACAGGCAGCAACTCGTCAGCATCAGGAAAGCTAACCGCATACCGATAGTTTCCGGATAATGACTTGGATTTACTGAACCGGTAATTTCCCCGGATATTACCCTGCGGCAGGATGTAGCTTTTGTCCAGCGCATATTTTTGGTCCATGTAAGTGGCGTTGTTTTTAAAAGAAGAGAATTGCGCGCCAACTTCACCGCTTATTCTAAGTTTACTCTTTTCAAGCGATAACCCGGCTGTCGGGGAAATCGAACCGGTTTCGGAAGCAAGGTAGTTGGAAAGCGCATCGTTATAAATAGAATACGTATCTGATATGGGATCGTAATCATAGCTGTCCCTGCTGCTGGTGTTTTTAGCTAACGTATAATTAGCGCCTATATCGAGCCGCAGCGAATCGGTAATGGGCTCAAAATAGTCAACCCCAACACCGTAGTTATTGGTAGTGCCTTCATTATTCAGTACCTGGTTCCGGGTGTCGGT
This sequence comes from Flavobacterium arundinis, assembly GCF_038289855.1. Lineage (NCBI taxonomy): Bacteria > Pseudomonadati > Bacteroidota > Flavobacteriia > Flavobacteriales > Flavobacteriaceae > Flavobacterium > Flavobacterium arundinis. The sequence goes on along the minus strand of NZ_JBBYHR010000002.1, from coordinate 243,057 downwards.
CGTAGTTTCTGCAATTCCGCCCGGATAGGTGTATTTTATGGTATTGGACTGGTTAAGGTTTTTCCGTTCGGTTGCATTATCGGTTGCCGAAAGGGTAACGCTGAGGCCCCTCCCTTTGCGCGCAAAATTCTTAAAATAGAACAGGTTATTTGTGAGCCCCCTGCTGTCGCTTTCGGACTGTGATGCCGATGTACTTTCATTGAGCAGCCTGGAATCGGCCAGTCTTTGCGAAAAGCTGTTGGAGGATGTAGTGCTGTTCGAATTGGAAAGCTTAAAGCTTGGCCTGTAGTTAATGGTTGCTGTGGAGTCGATCTTGTAATTCAGCTCACTATTAAAACTGTGTGAATAGGTATCGCTGTCTGATTTTGATGTCGACTGCGTTGTATAGCTCTTATCGATGATCGTCCCCGGATTGTCTGCATCTTCACTCTCCGGCAAATAATTTATCGCCTCATACCTCCGCCTGTTTTCGGTTGAAGCCCCGTTGAAATTATAGCTTGCGCTTGCGTCAAAACCCTTAAACCATTCGTCATTATAGTTGGCCCCGGCAGTGGTACTCTGCGTAATGCCGGGTGTATTATTGCTTCCCGTCAGTGCCTGTGCGCTTGCGCCCCTGCCGATGCTGCCAAATACTTCATCTGAAGTAAACCCTGACGAATTGATATTGTTCGATGATGCCAGGATGCTTATTTTTTGCTTGTCCTTAAAATAGTTGACGAGCCCGCTGGCCTCATACCGCCCGCTGCTGCCGTACCCGCCTGTTATCCGCCCGAAGAGGCCTTTGTTCCGGTCTGCTTTTATTGTTAGGTTAATGCTGAAATTATCGCCGCTGGCCATCTGCTTTGCCAGCTCCTCTTTTTTTGTTTTGGTGTCGGATACCTGCACTTTGTCGATCATATCGGCAGGCAGGTTCTTCAGCGCTATCTGGCCGTCTGCATCAAAAAAGGGTTTGCCGTTAACTAATATCTGGTTCACCTCTTTGCCGTTTACCGTTATTTTTCCATCGGGCGTTATCACGACTCCCGGAAGCTGTTTAAGTAAAGCCTCCACATTCGCATCCGGCCTTACTTTAAACGAAGAGGCATTAAACTCCAGAGTATCTTTCTTAATGCGGATAGGAGGTATCTCGCTTTCTATCACTACTTCGTTAAGCTCTGTAGCTTTATCCTGCAGTTTCAGCGTGCCAAAATCACGGTCTTTATCAACAGACGGCAATTCTTCTTTATAATTGGCCAGCCCCACATACGAGATTTTCAGCGTAACCGGTGCATTTATCCGGGGTACCTTAAGTTCCCAATTGCCGCTTTTCCCGGATATGGTGTAATCAACAACTGTAGAGTCTTTAACCCTTATAAGATAAATGGTCGCCGACTCCAGCGGAAAATCTGTATTATCAGTAACCACACCTTTGAGCGTAACACTCTGGCTATATCCGGCCATGCTGCAAAGCAATAAGAAGTATAGTAATAGGCGCATAGAGGTTAAGCAATTAAATGTTTTGTGCGGTACTCATTAAAAAAAAATATCACACCCGACAGAGTGTGATACTATTTTAGACTGTATTTCAACGGTAAAGTTTAAAAGTGTATGAAATTTTTTCTGGAAAAGCTTGTGGTGCTATTTATTATTGATTTGCTTTAATTGCATAATGTCTAAAAGGTCTTTTGGGCGGTTAGCTTTAACTTTACTGGTAATAAGGTCTTCAAGTGACAGAACATTCCATCTTAAAAATGTGGCTCCGCTTGCTTCGACCACCACACTATCGGTGTATGCCTGTTCAAAAGGCTTATTAACTGAGAAATTCGTGATCAGTTCCAAATCAAGGTCCTCTGGTGAGAATTTAACAGAAATATTTTGCTCCTGGTTTATTACGGCAGGAGGAAAGTCATCAATGTCATATCCCAATTCTTTAAAAACAGCAACTAATTTTCTGAAGTTATCATCAGTTGTCTCTATCCAAAAATCAACATCGGCTGAATGACGTTGATATCCATGAAAGTTTACCGCACCACCGCCAACCATAAGCATCCTTATTTTATATTTAGCTGCTAAAGCTATAAAATTACTGATGCTTTCGTTCCAGGCCTGTAGCATTACTTCGAAGAGATTTCAATAATAAAATTAGAAGATTTATCAGGCTTTGCACTGGTTGGGAACATTTTCATCTGCATCGAAAGCTTTAGAAAATTCATCACTCTTTCGCCTCCTGATAATTTCAGGAATTCTTCCTGCCGCCTCCTGTTGCTTTCTTCTTTTGTTTCAAACCGTATTTCCATAACTGCGTTGTTTTTACACAAAGTTAATCAAAAACAGGATAGATTATTTCTGCCTGAAATAAATATCTATCGGCACACCTTCAAAATTGTATATCTCGCGCATCTTGTTCTCAAGGAAACGCTTGTACGGCTCCTTAACATACTGCGGCATATTACAGAAGAATACAAATTGTGGGGTAGGTGTAGGCAGCTGCATACAGAACTTGATCTTTACGTACTTGCCTTTCAGCGCGGGTGGCGGCATGGCCTCAACTATAGGCAGCATAACCTCATTCAGTTTTGATGTGGCAATGCGTTGTTTCCTGTTCTCGAATACTTCTACCGCAGTTTCAAGCGCTTTCAGCAAACGCTGTTTTGTTATCGCCGATACGAATAGGATAGGCACATCGGTAAACGGCTGCAGCTCTTCGCGTATTTTACGTTCGTAATCGCGGGTGGTCATGGTCTCTTTTTCAACAAGGTCCCATTTGTTTACCAGGATCACAACGCCTTTACGGTTCTTTTCGGCAAGCCAGAAGATGCTCTGGTCCTGTCCTTCAAAACCACGGGTGGCATCAATAACAAGGATACAGATATCACTGTGCTCAATGGCACGAACGGAGCGCATCACCGAATAGAACTCAAGGTCTTCCTTCACCTTGGCCTTACGGCGGATACCCGCAGTGTCAACCAGGTTGAATTCGAACCCGAAACGGTTGTAGGTAGTATCAATAGAATCGCGGGTCGTCCCTGCAATGTCGGTAACAATGTAACGGTCTTCGCCGATAAGCGCGTTAATGAAGGAAGATTTTCCTGCATTAGGACGTCCTACAACGGCAAAACGGGGTAGTGCTACAGCATTTTCATCCGGAGCAACAGCATCCGGAAGCAGCTTTACAAGCGCATCCATAAGGTCGCCTGTGCCCGATCCGCTCATGCCGGCAATGGTATAATATTCGCCAAGTCCAAGGTTATAGAATTCTACAGCATCTTTCTCGCGCATAGAATTGTCGACCTTGTTTACCGCTAATAAAACCGGTTTGGTCACCTTGCGAAGCAGTTTTGCCACTTCGTCATCCATTGGTGTAATGCCTTCCTCAACATCTACCAAAAAGATGATAACATCGGCCTCGTCAATAGCAAGCTCTACCTGACGGCGTATCTCAGCTTCAAAAACATCGTCAGATCCTTTAATGTATCCGCCGGTATCGATCACCGAAAATTCTTTCCCGTTCCATTCGCTCTTGCCGTAATTCCTGTCACGGGTCACCCCGCTGACAGAATCAACAATAGCTTCCCTTCGCTGTATCAGGCGGTTAAAAAAAGTGGACTTGCCCACATTCGGCCTTCCTACAATAGCTACTATATTATTCATTCCTTATTTTAAATTTTTGCAAAAGTACATATAAAGTTTCAGGTTTAAAGTTTAAAGTTCAAAGTTCTGAGTAGCAACGTTAAACCTTAAACTTTAAACAAACTACTTCTGATTGTACCCAAACCTCCTCAACTGGTAGCTGTTACTCCTCCAGTCTTTATTCACTTTTACGAACATTTCGATGTGTATTTGCTTACCAAAGAATTTCTCAAGGTCTGCGCGGGCTTCCATACCCACACGTTTGATGGCCTCACCTTTATGCCCGATAATGATACCTTTCTGGGTCTCGCGTTCCACCATTATTACGGCACGTATGCGTATTATCGTGTCGGTTTCAACAAACTCTTCCGTTTCGATCTCAACGGCATACGGAATTTCTTTTTCGTAATGCAAAAGGATCTTCTCACGGATGGTCTCGTTTACAAAGAAACGTTCTGGCTTATCAGTAAGCGCGTCTTTAGGGTAGTATGCGGGTGACTCCGGCATCAGCGCGATAATACGGCTGAACACCTCAGGAACGTTGAAGTTCTTTAATGCCGAGATAGGGTATATCTCTGCGTTCGGTACTTTCTCTGTCCAAAGCTGTACCTGCTCTTCCAGTTCTTCCTGCGACGACTTGTCTATCTTGTTGAGCAATAGCAGTACGGGGATCTTGGCATGGATAATCTTATTGAAAAAGGCCTCGTCTTTCAGTTCCTTCTCGCCGATCTCTACCATATATATAAGGATGTCAGCATCCTCGAAGGCTGACTTTACGAAGTCCATCATCGAACTCTGTAGCTCGTAGGCCGGTTTGATGATGCCGGGCGTATCAGATAACACTACCTGGAAGTCCTCGCCGTTCACGATACCCAAAATACGGTGGCGCGTTGTCTGCGCCTTGGAGGTGATAATGGAGAGGCGCTCGCCTACAAATGCATTCATGAGGGTCGATTTCCCGACGTTCGGGTTGCCTATGATATTTACAAAACCTGCTTTATGTGCCATAAAAAAATAATTATGCCGCAAAGGTAGGCATATCAGCGCAATACCGAAAATAAAAGATTTTTATGCAATTTAGCTTGCTATTTCAAATAACCGTCGTATATTTGCACTCGAAGATCGCGGGATAGAGCAGTAGGCAGCTCGTCGGGCTCATAACCCGAAGGTCACAGGTTCGAGTCCTGTTCCCGCTACTAAAGCAACCCTCTCAGAAATGAGAGGGTTTTTTGTTTTTGGAAAATATTGTTTTATCTGAGGTATCATATTCGCCGCGGCGGACACAGTTTTGAAATTTCAATATTACCATCTCTATTTATAATCTGCTCAAAATAAATTTATTACGTGGATAATTTTATAAATCTATAATTAAGACAAATGATTTTAATAATTTAGCATTTTTCTGATGTTCATATATTATAGAATGTATAAAATCTAACGATGAATCAGATAGAATGATATTAATTTATAAGTTTAACAATCATATTGCATTATAACCTATGAGTACGGAACTACAAACACAAGAAAATAACTACCCAGCTCAATTAACAAATTTTGAAAAAGGTTTAGTAACCTTTCTTGAGAATCATAATTTACCCACTACAGGGATTTTTGTGGGCGTAGAAGAACGTTTAAGAGTTTTTTCAAACGTTGATTATGTTATTAAACAGCTTGATCCTGAAATGACTACTAAGTCTGTGTATTTAGCGAAATTTTTAGCCGCTTCGGCATCTGGATTGTTTGACGCATCTCTCAATTATCTGTGGGATGAAACTATTCTCCAATTAAGGAAAAGAGTAGCACAATTTGATTTAGAATATTTTTATGATAACACAGTAGGGGGTGATAAGAGAAAAAGCTTTAGAAGCGAGGAAGACCTCGTAAAATTGCCTGATAGTGATCTGATTAACGGAGCGAAAGAAATTGAGCTTATTTCGGATGTAGGTCATAGACATTTGGTGCATATTAACTATATGAGAAATTAGGCAAGTGCCGCCCATCCTAATCAAAATGAAATTTCAGGACTGCAGTTGATTGCTTGGCTTGAAACCTGTATGAAAGAAGTTATAACTTTACCAATCCCTAATGGAGCAATACAGATCAAAAGATTATTAGCAAACATTAAAAAAGAGCCAATCACTGCCGAAAATGCCGACGAAATTGGAGTATTCCTGACTGAATTGACTAATGAGCAATCCAATAATTTGGCTTCAGCTTTTTTTGGAATTTACACTAGAGAGGACACTGATACGCAAACAAGACAAAATATTAAATTGTTATTACCTCTTCTGTGGAAAGCAATAGATGAAGATGTTAAAGATGAATTTGGCATTAAATATGCATATTTTTCTGCAAATCATATGTTGGAACCAAGGAAATTGGCTAGGCAATTTTTAGAAATAGTTAATGGTTTGAGCTATATTCCTGATGACTTAAGGGTTTTAGAAATTCAATTGGCTATGCACAATCTACTAAATGCACACAGAGGAAATAATAACTTTTATAATGAACCGCCGTTCGCCAAGGAATTAATCAGAGTTATTGGAATGCCTCCTAAAGTACCCAAAGCCATTAATAAAAATTATGTTCTAACGGTAGTTGAAGTTTTCTTAACAAATGGTAACGGTGTGGCATGGGATGCAGAAACAATATATTTTGAGTTAATTAATTCTTTTGATAATTATCAAGCCACAGTAGCATTATTGTCCTTCACTACTGATAATATTAGCAGCAAACTTCAACTCACCCTTTCTAAGCAAAAATTTGTAACCTTGTTAAACACAATAAGACAGAAACTTACCAATCCTTCAACAGTTGAGCTTTTAGATATAATACTTGACTTTAAAGGTAGCTATGCAGAAATGAGAAAAGACACTAAAATTCAGCGAAGTCTGAAAAATCTAGAGATTTTACTTAAGTAAATAAAGTCAAGTTTCAATAAATGAAAGGTATCAGGAATCAGGTAGTTTTTTTATTTTCTACAAATATCATTAGTTAGATGGCTCATATCCGCCGCGCGAAACGGATCTTTTTCCGATATGAAAAGCAGTAATCATCAGGTTACTGCTTTTTTTATGGCCATTTTCGGCCTCATATCCGCTATGGATCCATGTAAAAACGCACCATTTACAATCTATTTACAAAGTTTACATTTTAATTTACAATGCAAATTGCCGAGTCGTAAAATATCAAAGTAGATTCGCTGAATCAATTTAAAAAATGAAACAGATGAAAAAAAATCTCTATGTCCTGATCTTGCCGCTTGTTGTGGTGAGCGGAATGTTATTTGCCAATTGTGAAATTAAAACTGAAACTAAGCCATCCCAAAAGCCTATGTCCATTGTTCACAGGAAACCGGACCCGGATGCCATGAAAAAATGGGAGGCTTCTCCTGACGGTATAAAGTACAAAGAATGGGAGGTTTCTCCTGAAGGTAAAAAAGTGCATGCCAGCCATGATAAAATAAGGAAGTACATAAACGCTTTTACTAATATGGAAGCCGTCGTAACCTCTCTTACTTTTCAGCGTGAAAACTCGAAATCAGGGCCGAAATGGCTTATCGTCAGGATTGGAGACGAAGAGTACATGATGCAATTTACTACTGAGGAATTCCGGAAGTTGGACAGCCTGAAAGTTAACGACAACATAATAGTAAGAAGCCGCAGTGCAGGGTATTCCAATAATCATCCTTACTTAATTATATCGGGCGACTATATTGAGCAAAATGGTAAGGTGCTTTTTAAACGTGACTTTAGCAAAAATAAGGGTTGCTAGGGATTGCCGCAATTTACCGGTGGGATAAATGAGTTCAATTATGTAGTTGACAGGCTGAAACATTTATCAGGTTGTGGGGTTTGCAATAACGATACAATTGTATTTGAAGATAACTTTACGGAATGAATAATCCATTGTTAAAAATATCTTTGAAAACAGCTCATCGGTTACCTAATTGCTTAATATCCTGAATATTTCGTTATCATGTGTTGTGCGCTCGGGATAATTGACTACTTTTGCCGCCGCTAACAAAGGCGTTTTTACCACTGCAATTATGAATATGAATAAAATTGTTGAGTACAGAAAGCTACTCGACGTTACCAAAGCGGCTACTTTAAAAGAACTGAAAACCATTTACAGGAACAGCATGAAAGACTGCCATCCTGATACCTGCACCACCGATGAGGAAAGGCATGCAGCCGAAGACAGGAGCAAGGCTATCATCGAGGCGTACCACTTTTTGGTGAGCATCGCCCCGGAAACTTCTGAAAAGAATAAAGAAGAATATACTAAAACCACATCGGCATCACCTATCACGGAGTTTTACTTCGAGAAACAGGCATTATACATCAACTTCCTTGATGGCAGCAGCTACGAGTATTTTGGCGTACCAAGGAACGTTTATGTGAAAATGGTAAATGCAGAATCACCTGCACGTTTTGCCCGCAGGCATATTTATGGAACCTACCTTTACCGCAGCGCATCCAAGATCGTTGCCGAGGCTGAGTAGTCAAACGCTATTATATCATACAAGAGCTTTCCCGAAACGGAAGGCTTTTTTGTTTATCCTTAATTCTGCATGTACTCCTAAGAGTAAGCACGAAATCTCGGCATGTCTCGCTTAGGAGAGGGGCCGGGGGAGAGGGCAAAAAAAGCCCCTCATAACGAGGAGCTTCCGCAACGTACCTAAAACCTAAACCTATTCCATAGCAATTTTATATGTTTGGCTGGTATTCCCTATTGTTACGCTAACTATGTACAGTCCCGGGTTGGGAACAGTAAACGTTTCGCCATTATCAAGGTGCTTTTCTGTTGTGAGGCTCCTTCCGGATAAGTCGTAGAAAGTCAGTTCGTCTATTGTTGCTTCCGTTTGCAATGTAAACCTTCCATCTGAAGATGGGTTCGGGTAGATCACTACATTCTTCAATTGCGGGTTTTCGTGGCCCATTGTCGTGTCGAAAACATAAACCCCCTGGTTTGCAGCAAGGAATGTTTTGTTACCCAATTCGCCCATCGCCCAAGTATAAATTGGCAACACTTCGCTGTCATTGTTCCACGGTGTGCCTGCCGGAGCATCTATCGGCCTTCTGTTTATTTTCGTGGTGCTTTCGCCATCAGTTGTAATCGCATAAAGATCTTCCTGCCCCGCATACATAAAGCGTCCCTGCCCATACGGAAGCCCTGCCTGGTCGGTGATCCAGTTGGCGCCAAAGTCGTCACTCCTTAGTATCATGTTGTAAAGCGATACATATAGTACGTTATCAAGCAGCATAGCGTCCTGGATGATGAGCCCGGGCAGAAAATTTCCGGTATAATAATCTTCGGTCCATTGCCCCTGCGCGGAATTAAACCGGTAGAAAGTGCCATTACCACCGGCCAGGGCAAGAAGCTCGCCGGGAGTGTCCAATACTTTCGACACATTATAAGAATAATTGGGCAGCCCGTTAGAATAGTCGGACCATCCGGCCCCATTGTAACGGATAATTCCGGCGCCTTGTATCGATGCATAAAGCCTGTTGTCCCGATCTGCGAAAGACGATATTTCGAAGGTATTAATATCATAACGCCATAACCCGTCAACTGCAGTAGCAAGAGCCGAGAACACACCTTTTTCTGTTCCTGCGAAAATACGGTTGCCGAATTTCTTGAAGTTAAATATATGTATGTCCTCTTCATTGGTGAATTCCGATCCGTTCCAGGTTTCGCCGTTGTCACTGCTGGTGTAGAGCATGTTTCCTGTAGCGGTGTATATTGTGCCGTCTATCACCTGAAAAGCCGTAAATTCAGAATGCGGAAGCGCATTGATACGTGTCCATCCCTGCGCTGATGAGGTACAGGAGCTAAGTAAGGTAAGACAGGCTGCAAGCAGTTTTAAAAAAGTTTCCATAATACTATTCGTTTTTTTGATTGATGATTTCGATGATTTTCTGAGGCAAAACTACTGATGGACAGCATCCTGATTGTTATGTAATGTAATGAAGGTGAATAATTTTGTAATGAGCAAAAGATGATGTGGAAGCACTTTCGGCCTTCACGGTCCATATAGCGCTTTCATGTGCATATAAATCACCTTCATTACAAAATGAAACGATTGCGAAGGATAATGGCTTAGGTTTGTAAAGCTGTTTATCGTAAATGAAAATAAATTAGATTTGTTGATCAAAGCACCAATTATGCCTGTCCGTTTTTTGCTACATATAGTATTTTCGGCAACTATCCTGCTCGCGGGTTGCAGTGCTTTGGCCCAAAAACAGCCTAAAGATGCCTTTCGACTCAAAATAGATTCGCTAAACGCTGTAGCTGCCGATCATCCGGTCGCCGTACTACGTGAAGCTAACCCTATGATGGTTGAGGCAAAAAAGCAAAAGCGTACTGTTGACTATGGCCTTTTACTTATGGTGAAAGGTGTTGCCGAAACATCACTTGGTAACAATGCGGTAGCCCTGAAAAACCACATGCGTGCGTACCATATTTTCGATTCTATTAAAAATAATACCTGCAAAGTGTACAGCCTGTGCAGTATAGCTTCTGTTTACCTTAATAGTGAGGATTATAAAAAAGCTGAAGACTATCTCTATAAAGCGCTTGCTGTTCCCGGTAAAAAAGACGATCACAGCTATAAGACGATATATGTAAATCTTGGTGTAGTATACCAATATGGAGGCGATGCTGCTAAGTCGATCGTATATTATAATAAAGCCATGCCGTTTCTTGAAGCGCTTCGGGATGATAACGGGCTTGCTGTTACCTGCCATGATATTGCCGAAAGTTATAACATGCTCGGCAATTTTAAAGAAGCGGAAAAGTATGAGCTGAAGGCATTGGACTACCAAAAAAGATCAGGCAGCCAGAACGCACTTGCCATAATATCGCTGGCTCTCGGGAGTTTGTATACCGATTATGGCCACACCGAAAAAGCCCTGAAATACCTTGAAGCAGGAGGGAAGGCCGCTTTTGAGCTGGACTCTCCTTATTATAAAGACATTTATTACCAAAGTATGGCCGAATGGCACAAGGCCAAAGGGCAGTATAAAGATGAGGCGGAATACCTTAATAAATTAATTCACCTGCGCGATACTATCCATGTGGAGGAAACCGGAAGGATACAGTTGGCGCTCGAGGAAGAATTTCAGAACAATATTAAGACAAAGGAAATAGAGATATTAAAGACCCAGAAAAAGCTGGACGAATCGAAAATAGAGCGCAACCGTATATGGTGGGTGGTGTTTTTTACTATTTCTATGCTGTGCCTCGCTATAATAGTCATCCTGTACCGTAATTACAAGCTGAAGCAAAAGGCCAACAAGCTCTTGGGGTATGAAAAATCACAGCTCGAAGAGCAGAACCTTCGCCTGGAAAACGAGAATATACTGGTACAATTCGAAACGCTGCGCAACCAGGTGAGCCCGCATTTTCTTTTCAATTCACTCAACGCACTGGCTTCGCTTATCAAGCGCGACCCCGACAAGGCACTTGAGTTCACTGGTGTCTTTTCCAAAATTTTCCGGAATACGCTGGAGCTCAAAGACCGGCACCTGATTACCGTGGGCGAAGAGATACAGCATGTGCAGTCGTACCTGTACCTGCAAAAAATGCGCTTTGGCGACAGCCTTATTGTCGATATTTCCGTCCCTTCGGCAAACCTGAAGCAATACCTCCCGCCGTTTTCATTGCAAATGGGGGTTGAGAATGCCATAAAGCACAATGTTATTACGATACAGCAGCCGCTTACTATTAAGGTAGATGTTGCAGATGGCGCACTTGTTGTAGCGAATAATTTCCAGCCGAGGCAGCATGTGGAAGATTCTACGGGGACGGGCATTAAGAATATCATTTCCCGCTATAAGTACCTTAATACTGCTGAGCCTGTATTTGAAGTGCGGAATGATGAATATATTGTCGAACTCCCTTTAATTAATGAAGAATGATACGCGCCATTATAATTGAAGACGAAAAGCCGGCTTCCGACTACCTGTTGGCATTATTGCAGAAGTCAGCGCCCGATTTGGTCGTTTTGGCTGTTATAGATAATGTAAAAACTGCTGTAGCATGGCTGGGCAACAATACCGCCGACCTTGTATTCCTTGACATCCATCTGGGCGATGACAACAGCTTTTCGATATTTGAAAAGATAAAGGTGACTATCCCTATCATATTCACCACGGCCTATAACCAGTATGCGATAAAAGCATTTCGCCTCCACAGCATCGATTACCTGCTAAAGCCGTTCTCTGCCGAAGATTTGAAGCAGGCCATGGATAAGTTCAGGGAGCTAAAGCCAAAAAATGAGGGGATCAATATACAAGCATTGATAGAGGCCATGAATAACAAACCTGCAGCAAGGGAGCGTTTTATGGTGGCTTCGGGCCAAAGGATAAAAAGCATCCCGATCGGTGAAGTAGCCTATTTTCTCTCTGAAGGCCGCTATGTAAAGCTGGTTGCCAAAACCGGCGAAGGATACCTGCTCGACCAGTCGCTTGAAAGTGTGGAGAGCGAAGTAGATCCTAACCATTTTTTCAGGATCAACCGCCAGGTGCTTGTGGGGTTTGATGCCATACGGCAAATGGTAGCCTGGTCCAAAAGCCGCGTAAAGCTTGAGCTGAACCCGCCCACTGATTTTGATGTAGTGGTAAGCATTGATAATTCGGGGGATTTCAAGAAGTGGCTGAATAAGTAAATTCTAACCTCATAGGAATATAGTTTTATTTATAGAGGGTACTTCGTTCCTAAATACTTTTCATCTTGAGTAACCAGACTTTGCGGAACTTTGCGTCTTCTTTGTGCATCTTTGCGAAACAAATGGTGTTATAGTTACCCTAAAAGTAAAGGAGAAGCAATGAATTTTATCTAAATTTGAGTAAAACAACAATCATGGAAGCAAAGAAAACACTGGTAATGGGCGCCTCTACAGATCCCGGCAGGTACTCTTATAAAGCGATAAAAATGTTGCAGCGCTACGGCCATCCGGTAGTGGCGGTGGGCAAAAAAGAGGACAACCTCGACGGATTGAAGATAGAAAAAACGCAGGTGCAATTTGAGGATATTGATACTGTTACGCTGTACCTTAACCCGATGAACCAAAAGCAGTACTACGACTATATTGTTGGCCTCAAGCCGGAGCGTGTCATTTTCAATCCCGGTACCGAGAACCCTGAGCTTTATGCACTGCTAAAGCAAAATGGCATTGATATCGAAGTGGCCTGTACGCTGGTTATGCTCTCGATACACCAATATTAGCCTCCTTTTTGATGATGGCTAAAAGCAGCAGGAAGGTAATCAGCCCGTTCACAATGATGAGTTCATTGTCGAATACATAGCCGAAAAACAGCTCTTTCGAATACGTGTGTAGTACAAACGTGAGCAATGGCGAGGCAACGCACACAAAGGGCACAAGCCTGTCTTTCACACTGTAATTTTTCAGGAATAATCCAAAAGAGTAGAGTCCTAATAAAGGCCCGTAGGTATACCCGGCAATCCGGAAGATCATGCTCACTACAGAGTCGTCATTCAGTATATTGAAGACGATGATCACCAAAAACATCAGCAACGAAAAGGAGATATGCACAAAGTGCCGTTTCCTTACATTATTTTTGGCCGCAAGGTTTTCGGCTTTATCCATCCCTAAAAAGTCAACGCAGAATGAGGTTGTTAGCGCCGTTAGTGCCGAATCGGTTGTGGCAAATGTCGCTGCCGTTAGCCCGAGTAAAAATATTACCGATGGTATAATCGCCAGGTGGTTAAAAGCGATTTCGGGGAAAAGCAGGTCGGTACTAGGCAGCCCGTTCTTAAGCGGGATAGCGATACCGTTATTTGTTGCATATATATAAAGGAGTGCACCAACGCCGAGAAAAAACAGGTTGATAACCACAAATATACCCGTAAAGGTGAACATGTTCTTTTGTGCTTCGCCAATGTTTTTGCAGCTCAGGTTCTTTTGCATCAGGTCCTGGTCGAGCCCTACCATGGCAATGGTCACGAAGATACCGCCGAGTATCTGCTTTACGAAATGAAACCGGCTCCCTATAAAATCTTCAAAGAAAAATATTTTTGAGTAATTGCTGTTCTTTACGGTTTCGAATGCTTCCGGAAGGCTCATGTCGAGGCTGTCGCAAATAAAATAGATGGTAAAGAATACCGACGATACAAGGAAGACCGTTTGTAGTGTATCGGTTATAATAATGGTCTTAAGCCCGCCTTTGTACGTATACGCAAAAATTAGCAGCAGCGAAATAAGTACTGTCGCCCAGAACGGTACGCCAAATGCTTCGAACACATAACGTTGCAGCACCAGTACAACGAGGTATAACCGGAACGCTGACCCAATAGTCCGGCTGATTAGGAATATCATAGCCGATGTCTTGTAGCTGTAGTAGCCCAACCTGCCTTCTATATAACTGTATATGGAGGTAAGGTTAAGCCGATAGTACAAAGGCAATAACACTTTGGCAATAATAATAAAACCTATGGCATTGCCCAGTATGAACTGGAAGTATTTGAACTGTGCACCGCTTGGCGCGCCCACCTCTCCCGGCACCGATATGAAGGTCACCCCGGATAGCGCCGTACCTATCATTCCGAACGCTACAAGGTACCATTTTGAGTTTTTGTTGGCCTTGAAGAATGTATCATTGCTGCTGTCTTTTTTGCTGACAATCCTCGATATGAGGATGAGGATACCAAAATAAACAATAATGATGGAAAGTATGGTTAACGGCTGCATAGCATTTGGTTTGATATACAAAACAACTAAAAATTATCGCAAAAAGCTACATCTTTGTTAATTTGTGCCTCGTTACTATAAATAAGTAAGCGTTTGTTACCTTTGCGGCACTATGGAAATGTCTTCAAAATTATTGGAAAGAGCGGTTGCCGAAATTTCACAGTTGCCCGGAATTGGCAAAAGGACGGCGCTGCGACTGGCCCTTCATCTGCTGAAACAGCCGGAGGAGCAAACGCAGGAACTGGCTACAGCATTGCGGAAAATGAGAGAAGAAATACAGTTTTGCAGGCAGTGCCATAATATATCCGACATTGAGGTTTGCGGAATATGTTCTAATAATTTGCGGGATAAATCAATCATTTGTGTGGTGGAAGATGTGCGTGATGTAATGGCTATTGAAAATACCGGGCTGTTTAGAGGGATCTATCATGTATTGGGAGGCAAAATATCACCGATAGATGGGGTAGGCCCAAGCCAGCTGAACATAACCACCCTGGTCGAAAAGGTGCGGTCAGGCGGTGTGAAAGAACTTATTTTTGCCCTCAGCTCGACCATGGAAGGCGACACGACAAATTTCTATATTTACAGGCAGATAAAGGATTATAATGTAATTACTTCTGCTATTGCAAGGGGCATTAGTGTAGGCGATGAGCTTGAATTTGCCGATGAGGTAACCCTTGGAAGGAGTATATTGCACAGGGTGCCTTTTGAAAATTCCCTGAAAGGATTGTAGCGTAACGTATGTAGTTGAAAATTAAATAACCTGGATTTAACATTACAACGCGGTAAAATTGACATTCACAAATCTGGCTGCTGTTTTAATCCTGTAATTGTCTTTAAATAAAAGGTTTAATTTATGTAGAATGTTCTGTATCAGCACAAGAATAATTTGAACTATGTAAATGTAGCGTTATATTATTGAATTATTAAAAAAAGGAAAGAAGTAAATATAAAATAATACTATGTTAAAATATAGTGTATATATTTGCAATCCAAACCAACAGCAAGTATTCAGCTAAAACCAACCATTAATGCAGGCAGAATTACCAAAAAAAGTTCTTATCACGGGTGGCGCAGGATTTATCGGTTCAAACTTATGCGATTATTTTATCAATAAAGGCTATAAAGTTGTTTGTCTTGATAATTTCGCTACCGGCCACAAGAAAAATATTGCACACCATTTTGATAATCCTGATTTCACGCTTATTGAAGGCGATATAAGGAATTTTGAGGACTGCCAAAAAGCAGTAGAATCAGCAGATTATGTTCTTCATCAGGCGGCACTGGGATCAGTACCCCGCTCAATAAAAGACCCTTATACAAGCAATGATGTTAATGTAAGTGGCTTTTTAAATATGTTAATTGCATCAAGAGATGCAGGCGTTAAACGTTTTGTTTATGCCGCGAGCTCTTCTACATACGGCGATTCTGAATCCCTTCCAAAGGTTGAGGATAAGATTGGCAAGCCGCTTTCGCCTTATGCAATTACAAAATATGTAAACGAGCTTTATGCCGAAATTTTCAGCAAGACCTATGGTATCCAAACTATAGGCCTGCGTTATTTCAATGTATTCGGAAGAAGGCAGGACCCAAATGGGGCTTATGCTGCTGTAATACCTAAATTTGTGCTGCAATTCATGGCGCACGAAAGTCCGGTAGTAAACGGTGATGGCAATTTCTCAAGGGATTTTACCTACATTGATAATGTGGTGCTTATGAATGAGCTTGCCATGACTACAGAAAATCCTGAGGCTGTAAACACCGTATACAATACCGCTTATGGTGACAGGAATACACTAAACGACCTTATCGGTTACCTCAAAGAATACCTTTCGGAATTTGATCCTGAAATAGCGAATGTAGACGTTATTTATGGCCCGAACAGGGCGGGCGACATCCCACATTCGCTTGCAAGTATCGACAAAGCAAAAAATACACTAGGATACGATCCCAAATTTTCACTACAGCAAGGACTTAAAGAAGCTGTAAGATGGTATTGGGAAAACCTGAAAAACTAATTATAAAGTTAATTTTTATCGCATGAAAATTGCAGTTATAGGATTAGGATACGTAGGATTGCCTTTGGCAAGACTATTTGCCACAAAATATTCGGTTGTTGGTTTTGATATTAACCAATCACGCGTAAACGAGCTAAATTCGGGAACCGACAGTACACTTGAAGTAGAGGACGATATCCTTCGTGCTGTGCTTGTAAGCAGCCCTTCGTCAGCAGCCGGGTTGTATTGCTCTACAAACCTCGATGATATTAAAGACTGCAATTATTTTGTCGTTACGGTTCCTACACCGGTAGATAAAAATAACAGGCCGGATCTTACACCTTTGTACAAATCCAGCGAAACAGTTGGAAAAGTACTGAAAAAAGGTGATATCGTGATTTATGAGTCGACGGTTTATCCGGGTGTTACAGAGGAAGAATGTGTCCCTGTACTTGAGAAGATCAGCGGCCTTAAATTCAACGAAGATTTCTTTGCAGGCTATTCGCCGGAAAGGATCAACCCGGGGGATAAAGAACATACCGTAGAAAAAATACTTAAAGTGACCGCGGGCTCTACGCCTGAGATCGGGCAGAAAGTAAATGAGCTGTATAAATCGGTAATTACTGCCGGCACGCATTTGGCGCCAACCATTAGGGTGGCCGAAGCTGCAAAAGTAATAGAGAATTCGCAAAGGGATATTAATATTGCTTTTGTGAATGAGCTGGCTAAAATATTCAATTGTATGGATATTGATACCAACGCTGTACTGGAAGCTGCAGGCACGAAATGGAATTTCCTTCCGTTCAGGCCGGGATTAGTTGGGGGCCACTGTATTGGTGTAGACCCTTACTATCTTGCACAGAAAGCACAGGAAATGGGATACCACCCGGAAATCATTCTGGCCGGAAGAAGGCTTAATGACAGTATGGGGGAATATGTTGCATCGCAGGTTGTAAAGCTGATGATCAAAAGGAACATCACTATCAACAACTCAAACCTCCTGATGCTGGGTATAACATTCAAGGAAAACTGCCCTGATGTGCGCAATACCAAAATAGTAGACGTTATAAAAGCACTTAAGGATTACGGAATCAACATCACGATTTTTGATCCGTGGGCTAATCCGGCTGAGGTTAAGCATGAGTATGGCCTTGAAACCGTTAGGGAAATGCCTCACGATAAGTTTGACGCTGTAGTGCTTGGTGTTGCCCATAACGAATTCAAAGACCTTGATTTTACACAGGTAAAAACTGCCAACAGCATTGTTTATGATGTAAAAGGCATACTTGGCGCAAAAGCTGACGGAAAGCTGTAAGCATTGCCACATTAATTTATACTTTTATTTTTAACAACTCTATAGATATATAAGATGAAAATAACTAATATTTGCTGCATCGGGGCTGGATATGTTGGAGGCCCTACAATGGCTGTTATCGCACACAAATGTCCGGACATTAAAGTTACTATTGTTGACCTTAATGCCGAAAGGATTGCTGCATGGAACGATGAGAATACCGACAATCTTCCTGTTTACGAACCAGGGCTTGACGAAATTGTATTGTCTGCAAGGGGCAGGAACCTGTTCTTCTCAACAGATGTTGAAAAAGCGATAGACGAAGCGCAAATGATATTTATCTCGGTTAACACCCCGACCAAAACCTATGGACTTGGCAAAGGTAAAGCGGCCGACCTTAAATATATCGAACTTTGTGCAAGGCAGATCGCGGCTGTAGCAAAAGATGATAAAATAGTTGTTGAAAAATCAACGCTTCCTGTGCGTACTGCAGAGGCAGTAAGGAGTATTTTGGACAGTACCGGAAACGGTGTGAAATTCCAGATACTTTCTAACCCGGAATTCCTTGCAGAAGGAACTGCGGTAGAAGATTTACTACAACCGGACAGGGTACTTATAGGCGGTGATACAGATGCTGAAGGGCAGGCTGCAATAAACGCACTCGTTGACGTATATGCCAACTGGATACCTAAAGATCGTATCCTTACAACCAATGTATGGTCGTCAGAGCTTTCAAAACTTACTGCAAATGCATTCCTGGCACAGCGTGTTTCTTCGATAAATGCCATGTCTGAATTGTGTGAAAAAACAGGCGCTGATGTAAATGAGGTAGCGCGTGCCATTGGTATGGACAGCCGTATCGGTTCTAAATTCCTTAAATCATCAGTAGGATTTGGTGGCTCTTGTTTCCAGAAAGATATCCTTAACCTTGTTTATATCGCAAAATCATACGGACTGGATGAGGTAGCAGACTACTGGGAGCAGGTAATTATAATGAACGACCACCAAAAAAGGCGTTTTGCTGCCAATATCGTAAAAACATTATACAATACAGTATCAGGCAAAAAGATCACCTTCCTGGGCTGGGCTTTCAAAAAAGATACTAATGATACCCGTGAATCAGCAGCTATTTATGTTGCCGATGACCTGTTGCATGAGCAGGCAAATATTGCCGTTTTCGATCCTAAAGTAGAAGAGACTACCATTTTCAGGGACCTTGATTACCTTGCAACCAGAAAACCGGAAGAGAACAAAGCGGGTGTTACCGTGTTCCAGGACCCTTACGAGGCGTGCCGCGATACTCATGCTATTGCTATATTAACAGAATGGGATGAATTCAAAGGATACGACTGGCAAAAGATCTATGATAACATGAAGAAGCCGGCTTTCGTATTTGACGGAAGAAACGTTCTTAACGGTAAAGAATTGAAGGAAATAGGATTTATTTTTACAGGTGTAGGTAAAGCCTACTAACTCTAAGTCCGGTGATACAATAATAACGAATACCAATGTTAGGCAATTGTTAATTGTGACTGACGGGGCGAAGCCATGATGAAGCGGGATAATAAATGCTGAAAATAAAAAGATAGGATGCCCTGGCACGTTGTATATACAAAACCAAAAGCTGAAAAAAAAGTTTCCGAGGAACTTGCCGCAATGGGCATCGAAGTATATTGCCCTCTCGTTTCAAAGATCAGGCAATGGTCTGACAGGAAAAAAAAAGTTGAAATGCCCCTGTTTACCTCCTATGTGTTTGTAAACATAGAGGAAAAGAGGAAAAACGATGTCTTTCATGCAAAAGGTGTTGTAAGGTATCTTTTTTGGCTGGGTAAGCCGGCCCTGGTGAGAGATACGGAAATTGAAGAAATAAAAAAGTGGCTTCATACAGACGTTACAGATGTTGAAGTAGAGAATATCCAAAAGGGCGACCTCTTTGAAATAAAAGAGGGCCCTTTTAAAAATCATTCCGGCCTGGTAGAGGAAGTGAACAAAAACACGATCAGGCTGAAAGTGGAGTCAATAGGTGTAATGCTGACTATAAAATACAATACACCGGCAGATACGGGTAAAGCATAATCCCGGTTACTTGTTTTAAACGGAATTTGATAACATCGTTCTATAGTTGTTGAATTTTTACATAATATAAATTATTCATAATCATGAAAATATTAGTTACAGGAGCGGCAGGTTTTATAGGATACCATCTTAGCCAGAGACTATTAGCAATGGGACACGATGTAGTGGGCCTTGATAATATCAATGATTACTATGATATCAACTTAAAGCTCGGAAGGCTGAAAGAACTGGGCATTTCCGGAACTCCTGCTGACAATACGCTCCTGACAAGCGAAATATTTAATGACAGGTTCCGGTTCATTAAGATGGGCCTTGAAGAAAGGGATAATCTATACAACCTCTTTGAAACACAGGCCTTCGACATCATTTGCAACCTTGCCGCACAGGCGGGAGTAAGGTTCAGCCTCGAAAAGCCTTTTACGTATATTGACAGCAACATCCTTGGGTTCATGAACATCCTTGAGGCATGCAGGACTTATAATGTAAAAAAACTGGTTTATGCCAGTAGCTCCAGCGTATACGGACTGAATGACAAAGTTCCGTTCTCAACCGATGATAATGTAGACCATCCTATAAGCCTTTATGCTGCTACAAAAAAGAGCAACGAGCTTATGGCGCATACCTATAGCCATCTTTTCGGGATCAAAACTACTGGGCTTCGCTTTTTTACAGTATATGGGCCATGGGGCAGGCCGGATATGGCCATGTTCCTGTTTACAGATGCCATATTGAATGATAAGCCTATTAAAGTATTTAACGACGGTAAGCTGTCAAGGGACTTTACCTACATCGACGATATTGTTGAAGGTATTGTTGCTACACTTTTTGATAAAGAACAGGAGCCATTATATAAAGTATACAATATAGGGAACAGCAAGCCTGTGAAACTATTGGATTTTATATCTGAAATTGAAAAAAGTACGGGCAAAACAGCCCAAAAAGAATATTTGCCGATGCAGCCAGGCGATGTTGAAAAAACATGGGCCGATGTTGAAGCTTTAAAGAACGACTTTGATTACAGCCCTGATACTGATATTTCCGAAGGCGTTAAGGAATTTGTTACATGGTATAAGGAATATTATAACCAGTAACCATCATTGCCCTACCCGTTGAATAATCCCGGCAATTTTATCCCCCATAAAATATATACATGAATCAAAATTACAAAACAGCAATACAGGCCAGTATAGAGGCAGGAAAAGCGATCATGCAGATCTATGAAAAAGATTTCACAGTTGATTACAAAGAAGATGCGTCCCCTTTAACCGAAGCCGACCAGGCAGCAAATGCGGTTATCATGGAGCACCTGCTAACTACCGGGATCCCTGTTATAAGCGAAGAGAACAAGCAGCTTCCTTACAGTGAACGCAAAGACTGGTCTTCGTGCTGGATTGTTGATCCTCTGGATGGTACTAAAGAATTTATCAAGAAGAACGGTGAATTCACGGTAAATATTGCATTGGTTACCAATGGCGTGCCACAGTTTGGCGTTATTTATGTACCGGCTGTAAAAACGGTATATTACGGCGATATCGCTTCGCAAAATTCTTACAGGGTGGTGCTGGACTCGCACGATGTAACTATTGAAGATGTTTTGGCAAATGCCGAGGCCATCAGGCCTGCAGCCAGCGAAACCGCAATGCGTGTTGTAGGCAGCCGCTCTCACATGAGCGCTGATACACAGGAATTTGTAGACTCGCTTAAAGAAACAACCGATAAAGAAATTGAGATAGTTTCTAAAGGAAGCTCATTGAAATTTTGCCTTGTTGCTGAAGGTAATGCTGACGTATATCCGCGTTTTGCCCCAACAATGGAATGGGACACCGCAGCAGGACAGGCTATCTGCAACGCAGTCGGTGTATCTGTTATAGACAACGGCACTAAAAAAGATATGGTATATAATAAAGAGAATTTATTAAATCCTTATTTCCTGGTATCCCATGCGTGATAATTCCCACAAGAGGCATATAGCAAAGGCTGTATCCTGGCGTCTTGTTGGGTCGATTGATACAATGCTGGTAAGCTGGTTGATTTCAGGCGACCCTCTGATAGGACTGAAAGTGGGATTTGCCGAAGTGGCTACCAAAATGTTCCTGTACTATCTTCACGAAAGGGTGTGGTATAAAATTAACCTTTCAAAAGAAAAGGTGCTTAGGGAAAGCCGTAAGCGCCATTTGGCCAAGACAGTTACATGGAGGATGGTAGGTACTATTGACACCATGATCTTGGCCTGGATAATTTCCGGCGACCCTATGACGGGGCTTAAGATCGGGTTCTCTGAAGTAGCGACCAAAATGATATTGTACTACATTCATGAACGGGTGTGGTATAAAGTAAAATTCGGGCTGCCAAAGAAGAAAGAAGAAGAAGACGTAACTATTTATGAATAATATAGTAAAACACGATTACATTGTTTCCAGGGAAAACCGGAACCAAAAAAACGGGCATAAATCGTATGTGCTATGGTTTACCGGGCTTTCGGGCTCCGGAAAATCGACTATAGCGAACAGGGTAGAGGAAACGCTTTTTGAAGAAGGTATAAGCACTTACACCCTTGACGGCGATAACATACGTTGCGGCATAAACAAAGGATTGGGCTTTAGCGAAGAAGACAGGTATGAAAACCTGAGGAGGATTGCCGAAGTAGCCAAACTGTTTGTAGATGCCGGGATAGTTACTGTAGGGGCATTCGTATCGCCGCTGCATAAAGACAGGGAATTGGTAAAAGGGATCATAGGTGAAACCGACTTTATTGAGATTTTTGTAGACACCAGTTTAGAGGAATGCGAGCGCAGGGATGTAAAAGGTTTGTACAAAAAAGCGAGGGCCGGCGAAATAAAAAATTTCACGGGTATTGATGCTCCTTATGAAAAACCTTCCAATCCTGATGTTTTGATTGAAACTGAAAAGGAAAGTATTGAAGAAGCAGTAAAAAAAGTAGTTACATTTGTAAAGTATAAATTAGGACTTTAAAGCAATGAGCAAATATTATTTAAATTATTTAGATGAATTAGAATCCGAAGCTATCTATATACTTCGCGAAGTGTGGGCACAATTCCAAAATCCTGTTATTCTGTTCTCGGGAGGAAAAGATTCTATATTAGTAACCCACTTGGTTAAAAAAGCTTTTTATCCTGCAAAAATACCTTTTGCGCTTTTGCATATCGATACAGGGCACAATTTCCCGGAGACAATGCAGTTCCGCGATGACCTTGTAAAGGAGCTTGGCGTAAACCTGCTTGTTGGTTCTGTTCAGGAAGCAATAGACAAGGGAAGGGTTGCAGAAGAGCGTGGAAAAAACGCAACCCGTAACGCATTGCAGATTACTACTTTGCTTGATGCGATTGAATCTAATAAAATAGATTGCGCTATAGGCGGTGGCAGGCGTGATGAGGAAAAAGCTCGTGCAAAAGAGCGCTTTTTCTCGCACAGGGATGAGTTTGGGCAATGGGATCCTAAAAACCAGCGTCCGGAACTTTGGAACCTGCTTAACGGCAAACATTTCCAGGGCGAGCATTTCAGGGCATTCCCTATCAGTAACTGGACCGAAATGGATGTATGGAATTACATAAAAAGGGAAAACATAGCGATCCCGTCTTTATATTTAGCGCACCAGCGCGAAGTGGTTTGGCGTAACGATTCATGGATTCCAAACTCCGAGTTCCTGGTATTGGAGCCAAAAGAAGAGATTATCTCAAAACAGATCCGTTTCAGGACACTGGGCGATATTACGATCACAGGAGGTATCGAGTCTGATGCGGATACTTTGGATAAAATCGTGGAAGAAGTATCTACGATGCGCCATACCGAAAGGGGCAACCGTTCTGACGATAAGCGTTCGGAATCCTCAATGGAAGACAGGAAGAGGGAAGGATATTTTTAACATCCGCTTTCAGAAACATAAACAGATACAAAAATCTTTTTATTCTTTTAACTTATATAGCCGCATAAGGCAAAGACAATTAAACGAATTAATAAAATGCAGATAGATAACAACCAGCTATTACGATTTACCACAGCAGGAAGCGTAGACGACGGAAAGAGCACGCTTATAGGCCGTTTACTATATGATTCCAAATCTATTTTTGAAGACCAGCTTGAAGCGATTGAAGCGACCAGCAAAAGGAAGGGCCATGAAGGGGTAGATCTTGCATTGTTTACAGACGGGCTTAGGGACGAGCGCGAGCAGGGCATCACTATTGATGTGGCGTACCGCTATTTTACCACGCCAAAAAGGAAATTTATCATAGCAGATACTCCCGGGCATATCCAGTATACAAGGAATATGGTGACGGGTGCATCTACCGCCAACGCGGCAATTATCCTTATCGATGCGCGCCATGGTGTTATCGAGCAGACCAAGAGGCATGCTTTCATTGCTTCGCTGCTGCAGATTCCGCATATTATTGTTTGTATCAATAAAATGGACCTTGTTGAGTATTCGGAAAAAGTATATAATGATATTGTTGCACAGTTTGAGGAATTCTCTTCGAAACTGTATGTAAAAGACGTTCGTTTTATCCCTATCAGTGCACTGGACGGCGATAATGTGGTGAACCGTTCTACATCAATGGATTGGTATGAGGGTTCTGCGTTGCTGAATGTATTGGAAACACTTCATATCAGCAGTGATATCAATAAAATAGACGCGCGTTTTGCAGTACAGACCGTATTGCGCCCGCAGCGTGAAGGATTTATAGACTATAGGGGTTATGCCGGCAGGATTTCAAGCGGTATTTACCGTGTAGGGGATGAAATTGTTGTGCTGCCTTCAGGGTTTACATCAAAAATAAAATCCATCAACGCAGGGGAAACAGAGGTAGAAGAAGCTTATGCGCCTATGTCTGTAGCCCTTACACTGGAAGATGATATCGATGTTGGCAGGGGAAATATGATCGTGAAGAAAAACAACCAGCCCGAAATGAAGCAGGAATTTGATGTGATGCTGTGCTGGCTGAACAACCAGCCTGCAAGACCGGGAGCAAAATATACGCTGATGCACACGTCTAACGAGCAGCGCGCTATTATTAAGAATGTTGTTTATAAAGTTGATATCAACACGTATGAGCGTAATAATGAGGATAAAGACCTTACTATGAACGATATTGCGCGTGTAACTGTTCGTGCGGCACAAAATGTAATGATCGATCCTTATCGCGATAACCGCAATACAGGAAGCGTTATCCTTATAGATGAAGGCACTAACGAAACGGTTGCAGCAGGGATGATCGTTGCATAAGCATCCCAAATGAATACGATTGAGTAATATTGAACACGCAAAAAGTTGAGTAAAAAAATAGTAAACCAAACCAAGAAGAGCCTGATATGGGATCTTACAGGGTCTGTGTTAAGGCAGTTTGCAGGTATATTTATATCGATTATCCTTGCCAGGCTCCTTTCTCCCGCAGAGTTTGGTATCATCGGTATGGCAATGGTTTTCATTAGTATTACCGAGGTTTTTATCGACGTTGGCTTTACGAGCGGGCTCATACAGCAACAGGACACTAAAGACATTGCGTACTCCTCTATTTTTTATGTAAATCTCGGTATCAGTTCGTTATTATCCTTAATTATAGTACTGGTAGCCCCTTACGTCAGCGATTTTTATGGCGAGCCGGAAATACGGTACATCTTATACTATCTCGCCCTTATACCGATAATTGCGGCACTGGGGCGTGTACAGGCTACCATTCTGAGTAAAAGGATGGACTTCCGCAGCCTTACCATAAGGAGCATTACCGCTACTGTAATAGGCGGAATAGCAGGTGTTACCGTTGCCTATTGCGATTTTGGGGTGTACAGCCTCGTTGTACAGCAAATTACAACGATTACAACCTCTACCATATTGCTTTGGTTTTCTACAGGATGGACACCAAAGCTGGAATTTTCAAAAGAAGAAGTAAAGAAGCTGCTGAGCTATTCGAGCTATATTTTCTTAGACTCGGTACTGAGGCAGATATTTAACCGGATCGATACCATATTTGTGGGTAAGTTCTTTTCACCATCTACACTGGGATTTTATTCCCGTGCAGATTCGTTAAGGGCACAGATCGATACCTATACCACAAACAGCCTGCGTAAAGTAATGTTTCCGGCATTGAGCGCGCTGCAGGATGACTTTCAGGCATTTAAACAGATATACCATAAAATATTCAATGTAGTCACCGGGCTTACAGTAATGCTGGTAGGGCCTATTTACTTTTTATCCCACCAGATCATTATCGGGATGCTGGGGCAGAAATGGGCGCCAAGTATTGTGTTTTTCCAGATATTGTTATTCTCGACGCTTACAACACCGCAAACGGGAATGATGGCACAGGCAGTCCTTGCTAAAGGATTTTCTAAATTAAGGTTTAAGCTTGGCCTCATACAACGCCTGCTAAAGCTTGCACCAATGATATTCGGCTACTTTTTCGGGATAGTCAATTTTGCTTATGCCGTAGTAATAGTGGCAACCCTGGTATTCTTTATTTATGCGTTTGTAATGGAATCCAAATTCCAGATAAGCTTTGCAAAGCAGGTAAAGGAATTATTGCTGCCCAATTTAATCTTCGGTATATTCCTGTTGTTTTTCCACCTTTTCAGGGAGGATATAAACAACTGGGCTTATGCAGCAGGATTCGTG
Source organism: Flavobacterium arundinis (assembly GCF_038289855.1). Classification (NCBI taxonomy): domain Bacteria; kingdom Pseudomonadati; phylum Bacteroidota; class Flavobacteriia; order Flavobacteriales; family Flavobacteriaceae; genus Flavobacterium; species Flavobacterium arundinis. The sequence continues at coordinate 216,742 of NZ_JBBYHR010000002.1, read as the reverse complement.
GTTTGTAATGGCTTGTTTTTGTACCTTATTAAGCATGAAAGCCTTACAGTGTTATCTAATAACCTGAAAGTAATAAAAGAAAAAATTTCCAAATTTAAACGATAATATATTCTATTATGGCACTATCTATATCTAAAACCAGATTAAACGGCCTTGTTAAGGTTAGTGGGGCAAAAAACAGTTCCCTGCGTTTGTTAGCAGCGTCGCTTCTGACAGAAGACACATTATTTTTGACCAACTTCCCAAATGGGCTGCTTGATGTGCAGGTGCATTTGAAGATGCTCGAAGCGCTTGGTAAAACAGTGGTGAGCATTGATGATACAGTAGCTATAGGTAAAGGTGCCGAAGCGATCAAAACCCAGCTTATATGGGATGAAAGGTCGATAAGGAATACCCTTTTGATTTTGGGTGCATTAACGTCAAGATATGGCGAAGGTAAAGTTCCGTTACCGGGTGGCTGTAAGCTGGGCGAAAGAAAATATGACCTGCACGTAATGCTTCTTGAAAAACTTGGAGCTGAAGTATGGGAAGAAGGAGACTACCTGTGTGCAAAAGCTAAGACAGGCAGGCTGAACGGTGCAGAGATTCATTTGCCAATGCGCTCTACCGGTGCTACAGAAAATACAATTATTGCCGCTTCATTAGCATCAGGAAAAACGACATTATTCAACCCGCATATCAGGCCAGAAATTATGGACCTTATTGATATGCTTAATAAAATGGGCGCCAAAATTAAAGTATTCGGACAAAGGTCTATCGAAATTGAAGGCGTTGATTACCTTTCGGGTACCAAGCATGCGGTAATACCGGATAATATGGAAGCGCTTACATGGGCTATCGGCTCTGTAATTACAAACGGAGAAGTAGAAATTGAGAATTTCCCGTATGAGCACCTTGAAGTGCCATTGGTGTACCTTAGGGAAAGCGGAATGAAGTTTTACAAAGGCGATACAAGCCTTATCGTAAAAGGCGGGAATGCTTACCCTATTGAGATAAGCACAGGCCCTTACCCGGGCATCAACTCTGATATGCAGCCGCTTTTTGCTGTGTATGGTGCTATGTCTAAAGGAGAATCTAAAATTGTTGACCTTCGTTTCCCGGGCAGGTATGCGTATGCTGAGGAGCTTGCAAAACTTGGTGTTGACTCGTATGTATCAGGAGATATGCTTGTCATCAACGGTGGCAACCCGATAAAAGGCGGAACCGTTAGGGCATTAGACCTTAGGGCAGGTATCGCACTGCTATTGGCAGGGATGACTTCTGACGAAGTGGTTACTATTGAAGAAGACTGGCAGATCTACAGGGGTTATGAAAACCTGTCTGAAAAGATACAGGCTCTTGGCGGCAAAAAATTGGAACTGGTATAACTGGAAATCGTAATTGATCAGCTGTGAGTATATTCAAACTTATTTCCCAGGACTTAAATAATTATAGTGAAAAAGGGCCGCACCGGAAGCTGTTGAGCTTTTGGTTCAACATGTCCTTCAGGCTGATACTCAATTACAGGATTGGGCATTACCTGTCGAAGAGGAGGAATATACTCTTCAATATCATTATCATGTATTTGAAGAAAAAACAGCTGACGAGATATTCCTGCGATATATCCTACCAGGCCAAAATAGGTAAGAATATAAAATTCCCGCACCCGTTGGGCATTGTTATCGGTGTTGGGTCGGTTATAGAGGATAATGTGATGATATGGCAAAATGTTACGCTCGGTAGTAAAGGGGCGGATACGAAAGCCTATCCCCATATTAAGTCTAACGTAAAAATTTTCAGTGCGGCACAAATAATTGGGGGCATCACTGTTGGCGAAAATTCAAGGGTTGGTGCGTTTTCGGTAGTACTTAAAGATGTACCCGATAATTCGACAGCAATAGGTATTCCAGCAATAATAAAATAGATACTATGGTTCCAGATTTTATACTTGGTGGCGCTATGAAAAGCGGCACGACATTTTTGAACAACCTGCTTTTAAACCATCCGGATATAATAATTATAGACCGGAACATGGATCATGCTTATTTTGATGACGACAGGATTTTTAAGCGTGGCAAAGAATGGTATTTAAGCTTGTTTGAAAAAGCGCTTAAGGATAAAAAAGAAGGGACTGTTATCGGCCAGACTTCGGCCGACGTTAATTTTAACCCCGGCAGCGTAAAAAAGATCCTGGAGCACAACCCGGATATGAAGCTTATCTTTGTGCTAAGGCACCCGATCGAGCGTACCTATTCGCTATACTGGCACCAGTACGGGATGGGAAGGGAGTACCTGAACTTTGAGAAAGCCCTGAAAAAGGAGCCTGAAAAAATAAATAAATCCTACCACAACTTCAAACACTACTCGTTTTTGGAACGTAGCAGGTATGCGAAACAGTTTAAGGATATCGTTGGCGTAGTGCCCGATAAAAACCTCCTGATACTCGATTTTGAATCCCTGACATCACACACCAAAGAGTCGGTTAATGTGGTGCTGGATTTCTTAGGCGTAGCCAGGATCAATGATGTAGAGGAACTGAACTTTTCTAAGCTGCCAAGGAACCCTGCAAAAATTCCAACGAGCCACGCAATAGTGCTGGTATCGGCATTTCTGCAAAAGCTGGGTATGGAAGGTATCGGCAGAAGGCTTTTGTATAAGTTCAGGAAAGAGGTTCGTCCTCCTAAAATGAACCCGGATACCCGAATCTTTTTAGAAGAAACCGAACTGAAAGATGATATTCAGTTCTTTGAAAAGGTTAAATCTGATTTTGAAGCGAAAATCGGGAAAAAATAATTTAAACAGAATAAAGTGAAGATAGAGAACAATTTCGACCTGACCAATTATAACAGCTATCGGATAAAAGCAATATGCAAAAGGGCGTTTTTCCCTGAGAATGAAGCTGATTTTGTAGAAATATTTAAAGACTCCGGCCTTGATAACAAAGTGATCATCGGCGGTGGCTACAATATAATATTCTCTAAAGATCGTTATGAAGAAGATTTTATAATCGTTGGCGAGAGCTATTCGTCTATAACCCTTGAAGAAGGCAATATAGTGGTATGCGAGGCAGGGGTAAGCACAATAGAGCTTACAGAGTTTGCTCATGCAAATTCACTCTCGGGCGTAGAGATTTTCTATGATATTCCAAGCTCGCTTGGCGGCGCTGTTGTTATGAACGCAGGTGCCAGCGGCGAAGAGATAAAAGATATACTCGTAAAAGTAAGGTACCTTGACCTTGCCGATATGCAGGTAAAAGAAATTTATAAGGCTGATATTGGCTATGAATACAGGAACAGCCTTTTCCAGCGTGAGACCAACCAGGTTGTATTAAAGGTTTGGCTACAGCTCCAGCCAGGAGATGCAGATGAGATCAAAAATAAGATGGAAACGGTTAAGGAAGCACGATGGGCAAAACAGCCTAAAGAATACCCGAATGCCGGAAGTGTTTTCAAAAGGCCCCCGGGGTATTATGTAGGCCCGATGATCGACGAACTACAGCTTAAAGGATACCGTATAGGTGGCGCTGAAGTATCTAAAAAGCATGGAGGGTTTATTATAAATGTAGACCATGCAACCGGAGAGGATATTATTGGTGTTATCAAACACGTACAGTCAAAAGTAAGGGAGCGTTTTAACGTTGATTTAGAAATAGAACAAAGGATCATATAACATGAATATATTATTTTTAATTTCGAATGATGGCGGAAACGGAGTAGGCGGGCACTACAACTCGCTGAACCAGGTAAGCATTGAAATGGCGAAAGACCACAACGTTAAGATACTTACCCTTGGTTCTGCTTCGAGCCCGGTTATCATGACCAATCCCTATTTTGAAAAACATATCAAAGTAGGCAAGGGCTTAAAAAGCGTATTTAAATTAAATTCGGAATTAAAAAGCTTTGTAAAAAACTTCCGCCCGGATGTGGTGCATTGCTTCGATACGCATTCCCTCAACAGGATACTGCCGACATCAGCATTGTCAAAATTCCCTGTTGTTTTAAATAAATGCGGCGGTAAAAATCCTTCGGGAGGCAACTACCAGCACGCTGATGCCATTGTTGTTTTCAGTAAAGAGAATCAGGACTGGTTCACAAAAAACAAGAATTACAAAAACCAAGATATTTTCATTATCCCGAACAGGGTGAGAAAACTTGACCTCCTTGAAGAAAACAAGAGGGTGGAGCAAAAAGACCCAAACAAGATCACTTTCGTAAGGATAAGCAGGCTTGGCGGGGCGTATGAAAAAACACTTCTGGATACTTTTAACCTGATTGAAGAACTATCCAAAAAATATCCGGTTGAGCTGATCGTTATCGGCCGCATACAGGATAAGGCACGTTTTGAGAACCTTATGAAACAGGCCTCTGACAGAAACCTGCCTGTAAAATATATAACCGATGAGAGGGCTGCAAAAGGCTCCGACTTTTTATACCTTGCCGATTTCGTTGTAGGCACGGGCAGGAGCTTTATGGAAGCAACGTCGCTTGGCATACCTTCCCTGACACCTGTTGAGAACGCGAATTACCCAATGCTGGTAAATACCGAAAATTTTGATGAGCTTTTCAGTACGAATTTTTCTGAAAGGAATAAGGCTCAAACGAAGCATGTAGATAAGAATTTATCCAATATCGAAGCGCTGATACAGGATAAAACGAAATATGAGGCGGCAAGAAAAGAGACGCTCGACCTGTTTACCGAGTTTTTCGGGACAGGTGGCATAGTTACTAAATACAATGCCGTTTATGATTATGCTGTTAAAAAAGGCCCGAACCGGTTTGCATTAATTAAAAAGAATTTAATTTACATAGTGAAATTCCTGTTAGGCAAATAGGCTTATAGTATTTAATGAGATCAAATCAGACAAAAGGCTTATCAATAGCACTGCTTTTTCTTTCTCCTGTCATTGGGCTGTTCAGTGCTGTAAAGCATTTGGAATGGAAAAATAAGAAGCTGGTTATCATTCTCTTCATTGTAATGTACGGTTCGCTGCTACAATATGGTGAGGGTGCCGATGCTGCTGCTTACATGAGGCTTTTGAATAATTACGACCACATGTCGTTCTCAGAATTCTTCCTGAGGTTAGAGCATATCATTACTTTTTCCCCGCTTGAAGGTTCGCCGAACGACGTGTATGCCCACGTTCTGGCATTCTTTTCTGCCAGTATACTGGGAATGCATGGTTTGTTTTTCCCAATTGTCGCATTTATTTATGGGTATTTCTATGTCAAGGCAATGTCTAAGATATTGGTCTGGGAGCGAGGGCGTAAACTGGCATTGCCGATACTCCTCATTGTCATATTATTTATTATCCACCGGAGTGTTACAAGTTTCCAGACGGTTCGTACATGGACGGGGATGTGGGTTCTATTTAATGGGGTTTATGGTTATCACCAGACAGGTAAGAGAAAATACCTGTTCCTCATGTGTTGTGCGCCCCTGATACACTTTGCCTACTTTGTAATCGGGATACCTGCATTTTTTGCGCTCTTTGTAAAGAAGATCCCGGCTAAAGCAATTATAGGACTATATCTTATTTCTTTCTTTACCAATTTTGACCCTGGAAATATCGTAGATGCATCTCAGGATAACTCCCTTGCTGAAACCAAGGTAAGCGCCTACTACCGCCAGGATGAATCGGGTGAAGGTATTGACCCGATTGCGGTACGTATGGAGGCAGGTAACTCTGTATGGTATGCCAAGTATGGTAAAACCGATGCGGTATATTATGGCGGTCACGCCTTTGCTTTACTATTGATATTGAGCGGTTATTTTAAAAAGAAAATGACCCAGTTGGAAGTCGGCCTGTTTGCGACGGGGCTTTTAACGGCAACACTCGCAAATTTCGGGGCGTTCTCCTACGCCTTCTACAGCCGCACCATGGCCAATGCGGTAATTTATATTCTCGCGGTCGTCACGATAATGGCCCTGCGGGGAGCATTTTCATTTAGTGATACTCGCAACCCCAGGCTGATGCGTTTTTTGAACTGGGTTTGCATCCTGATATTTGTACCTAAGATGGTCTTTTTCGTTTCAGAGCTTCTGGTAATGTCAAGTATCTTCATCCTGGGCCTGCCTTTTATAGGCTGGTTTGATAGTACCATGAATGTTTCCATACGGGAAATGATAGGTGAATTTTTATAAAAACAATATACTATGCTGTCTAAATTAATCAAAAACTTTTCTAATCTTCCGGGCTGGAGGTCGAACCGTAAAATTGTTGTCATTGAATCGGATGACTGGGGAAGCATAAGGATGTCTTCGAATGAAGCCTACCAAAATTTAGTAAAAGCAGGCCTGTCTGTAGATAAAGGCCACGGAGGAAGGTATAACCGGTATGATACTCTTGCCTCAAAAGAAGACCTGACGGCTTTATTTGAAACGCTTTCAAGTGTTAAGGACAGCAATAATAAATCGGCGAAAATGACTGCGGTTAGCCTTGTAGCCAACCCGGATTTTGACAAGATAAAAGCTGGTAATTTCCAGCAATACCATTATGAGCCGTTTACCAAAACCCTCGAGCGCTACAATAAGGCAGACGCATTCCCTTTATGGAAAGAAGGAAGGGAAGCAAACGTCTTTGTACCGGAATTCCATGGAAGGGAGCACTTAAATATCCAGGCCTGGCTGAGGGCGCTGAAGTCCGGCGATTCAGAAGCACTGGTTGCTTTTGATAATAATATATGGGGCTATAACAGGAAAGACGGCAAGATCGGTTTCCAGGCAGCCTTTGACCTTGAGCTGGCTTCAGATCTTGCGATGCAGAAAGAAGTAGTGAAAGACGGGCTTGCCCTTTTTGAAAAGCTGCACGGCGTTAAAGCGCAGTTCTTTGTTCCGCCGAACGGGCCATTAAACAACGAATTGGAAAAAGTTGCAGCCGACAGCGGCATTATCTATATGTCTTCGCCTAAAGTACAGGTAGAGCCATTGGGGGAAGGAAAGACAAAGAAAAACTTCAGGCACATCGGCAAGAAAAACAGCCACGGCCAGACCTATATTACCAGGAATGCTTTCTTTGAGCCTTCTGGTTCATCCAAAGACGAAGTGAACAACTGCCTTTACGAGATCGAAACCGCTTTCAAATGGAAAAAGCCTGCGGTTATCAGCTCGCACAGGATCAATTTTATAGGAAGCCTGGATGTTACCAACAGGGACAAAGGCTTAGAGCAACTGCACAAGCTTTTGACCGCCATAGTTAAAAAATGGCCTGACGTTGAATTCATGACATCTTCAGAACTTGGGGATATTATTACTAAACGTAACGATCACAGGTCATAATGCTGAATAAGTTTAAAAGCGCTTTAAACAGGAGCCTTACCAACAGTAAGGGTTGGAAGACCAGCCGTAAGATCGTTGTTATCGACAGTGACGACTGGGGCAGTATCCGCATGCCTAATAAAGAGGTACGGGATGCTTTCCAGGAGTCCGGCTACAATATCCTGTCCAATCCGTATTGCAAATATGACACACTGGCCAATACGGAAGATTTAGACCGTTTGTTCAGCGTGTTGCTCAAATTTAAAGATAAGAACGGTAACCATCCTGTTTTTACAGCCAACACCGTCGTTGCCAATCCTGACTTTGGTGCGATAAAACAATCAGGGTTTACCCAATATTCGTATAAGCCGTTTACAACGACGCTTAAAGAATACTACCCCGATGAAGATGTGTTCGGGAAATGGCACGAGGGGATGAATGCTAATATCTTCAGGCCGCAATACCACGGGAGGGAACATTTGAACGTTCCCGTATGGCTTGAAGCCTTGAAGGGTAATAATAAGATATTCATCGATGCATTTGAAGCCGGTTTTTGGGGTGTGCCGAAAAATCTCCACAGCAAAGACATTTATAATGTACAGGCTGCTTACAGCTCTGATAAAGCTGATAATATTGCGTATTATAAAAAATCCATCCAGGAAGGGCTCAACCTGTTTGAGGAGATATTTAATTTCAGGTCAAAGACATTTATTGCCAATAACTATACCTGGTCGCCGGAACTGAATGCAACCCTCCTTGAAAGCGGGGTGACGGCTTTCCAGAGTATGAAATACCAAAAAATACCGGACGACACGAAGAAAGGCGGTATAAGGCTTTATCCGGTAAGCACAGGAAAGAAGAACGAACTGGGCCAGATATACCTGGTAAGGAACTGCTTATTTGAGCCATCGCAGATGTCCCGCAATTTTGATAATGTGGGAAGCTGCATTAAGGATATCGAAAATTCCTTTTTCTTTAAAAAGCCTGCTATCATTGCCAGTCACAGGCTTAATTTCATAGGCGCTATTGCTCCTGAAAACAGGGAACAAAACCTTGCAATGTTGCATAACCTTTTAGAACGGATCACTAATAAATGGCCTGATGCAGAATTTATGAGCTCAGACCAATTGGCCGATATAATTCATAATGGAAAATAATAAGACAAAAGTATGTTTCCTGATCCCATCCTTAAATGCAGGGGGAATAGAAACCTATTTGTTACGATTTTTAGGCTACCTCGGCAGCAGCATGGATGTAACTGTGATTGTAAGGAAAAATGCAAAGGGGGAACTCTACGATGATTATCTGGCAACCGGATCTAAGGTGCTGTTTATGCCGCTTGGTTATTTTGAGCCGCGAAAAATGGTATCTTACTACAGCTTCTTTAAAAAGAACAGGTTTGATGTAGTATGCGATTTCAACGCCAATTTTGCGGGCATGCCAATGCTTTTAAGTAAGATGGCAGGCGTTAAAAAAAGGATAACATTTTACAGGCAGGGAAGCCACCACTTTAAAAAGACGGCGTTCAGGGTAGCTTATACCAATTTCCTGAATAAGCTGGTATACAAATACAGTACGCATATTTTTGCTAACTCCGTATCGGGGCTAAAGTTCTTTTTTGGTGACAAATACCCGGCCGATCCACGTTTCAAGGTAATACGGAATGGGGTAGGGGTAGCCAATTTTGCCAATGTGCATATGGATAAAAAAGAGCTTCGGGATAAGCTTGGCATGCCGCAGGATAAATTTATAGTGGGCCACACCGGGCGTTTTGCAGAAGCAAAGAATCATTTTTTTCTGCTGGACGTTGCCCAAAAGCTGGTAGAAGCCGATAAGGATTTTTATTTTGTGCTGATAGGCAATGATACCGACAAGCTTATACCATACAGCCAAAAGCTGGGCATAGAAAAAGATATTATGTTTTTGGGCTTTAAGTCCAACATACCGGAATACCTCAAAGCGTTCGATGCGTTCTTCTTTCCTTCGGTTACCGAAGGCCAGCCGAATGCCCTGATCGAAGCGATGATATCCGGGCTGCCCATTATAGCATCAGACATCAACCCAATTGTGGAGTGTATGCCTGAGAATGACATGAAGAGCCTTGTTAGTCCCACGGATGTACCGGCGGCAACGCAAAAAATACTGGAATTAAAGCAAAATCCTGAGAAATTCACGTACCAGAAGTTTGCCTCGGAGAATTTTGATGCAGAGATACAGTTCAGGATATTTAAAGAAAATTTACAATAAGGATAAAGCATGGGAAAAGTGTTATTTGTTCATGACGGACCGATACTCAGGGATACTCAGGGTAAATATTTTGGCATACATTATAAGAATGCCCTTGTGGACAGATATGCTTATTTAGGGGAGCAGGTAACTTTTTTAATGAGGCTCAGGCACATTGATGAAAGTGAGTCGAAACGGTACTCGGCAATCGACAGGGAAAATTTCAACTTTATAGAGTTTCCTAATTTCAAGTCGCTTGGCGCTTATAAAAACAGGTCGAAAGCAATAAAAATAATCAAAGATGCCGTTGAGGCCCATGATGTGATCGTGGTGCGCCTTCCAAGTGCTTCGGGTTCTATCGCTTTTGAACATGCCCGGAAGCTCAACAAGCCGGTACTCACAGAGATGGTTGCCTGTGTGTGGGATGCCTTGTGGAACTATAACTGGCAGGGAAAAATACTCGCACCGTTTAAATACTATTACTACAAAGGCCTGCTTAGTAAAGCCACCCATACGGTTTATGTAACCAGTGAGTTTTTACAGAATCGTTACCCAACGAATGGAAAATCGACCAACTGCTCGAATGTGGTTTTGAACGAGATAAACGAGCAGAGCCTGGCAGACAGGATAAAGCACATTAATGAGCAAAATGGCATCCTCACCATAGGTACCGTTGCAGCCGTTGATGTATTGTACAAAGGACAGGCCGATGTGATCCAGGCCGTAGCAAAACTGAAAAAAGAAGGCGTTAAATTTAAATACAGGATCGTTGGTCAGGGCAACCAGGAGAGGCTTCAAAACCTGATAAAAGAACTTGATGTTGCCGACCTTGTAGAAATCGTAGGGCCGCTTTCCCACGATAAAGTATTTGAGTTCCTTAAAACTATTGATATATACATTCAGCCGAGCCGCCAGGAAGGACTGCCAAGGGCCGTAATAGAAGCGATGAGCCTTGCCTGTCCCGCTTTAGGTACAACGGCTGGCGGAATACCGGAGCTTTTAACCAAGGACTGTATATTCCCTAAAGGTGGTATTTCGAAGATGTGCAAAATATTAAAATCCCTCGATAAGCCATTTTTAATTGAACAGGCGAAGCTTAACTTTGAAAAGTCAAAAGCTTATGAAGTAAACGGCCTGAATAAAAGAAGGGAAGATTTTTACGATACGTTTAAACAAGACTATGGAATTAAATAGGAAAAAGCTCATCATAGGTATAACTGCCGATGCAAGTGTTGAATTGATCCACGGGCAATTGAAGTATTTTGTAAGCCAGGGGTATGATGTTTACCTTATGGCTCCGGGTACCGACCGTACGCGTGCATTTATCGAAAAAGAAGGTGCAAAGCTATTGCCGATTGAGATTGAGAGGACAATCAGCCCGCTTAAGGATTTGAAAAGCCTTTTCCAGATAAAAAAAATATTGAAGGAAGTAAAGCCGGATATTGTTAATTTTGGAACTCCAAAAGTAAGCCTGCTGGGAATGATAGCCGCGAAGATGACAGGTGTGCCATTCCGTATCTATACCTGCCGCGGTTTCCGCTTTGAGCATGAGAAAGGCATGAAGAGGAAATTCCTTATCAGCCTGGAGAAGGTAACGGCAAAATGCGCGCACAAAATAATATGCATAAGCAACTCTGTAAAGGACCTGGGGATTAAAGAAGGGATATTCACTGCCAAAAAAACGCTTACCATAGGGCGTGGAAGCAGCAACGGTATAAACCTGGATATTTTTTACCCCCGTCAGAATGAGCAGGCAAAACTTGCCGGAATGCGCGAAACCTATAAGCTTGGCGACAATTTTGTCTTCGGCTTTGTGGGCCGGATCGTAGACAGGAAAGGGATTAAAGAACTGTACGAGGCATTTGATAAATATCACAGTGAAAACAAGAATACCAGGCTGTTGGTAGTAGGGGCGCCTTACTGGGACCAGATAGCCGACAAAACCCTGATCGATAAATTCAATGCGCATCCGGGTATAGTCATGGCAGGATTGCAGCCTCATAACGAGGTGCCGTATTTCCTTTCCCTGATGGATACCTTTATACTGCCGGCATGGTGGGAAGGCTTTGGCAACGTGCTTATACAGGCGGCTGCTACGGGTATACCGATCATTACGACGGATTCAACAGGATGTAAGGATGCAGTTTCAAACGGCTTTAACGGCAAGTTTGTGCCACCGCATGAAATAGGCGCACTCGTTGATATGATGCGCTACTTCCATACCCATCCTGAAGAAATTAAGGTATTTGGTGAGAACGGGCTGAAGTGGGCACAAAATTTCAGGTCGGAAACGATCTGGAAAGGGATGCAGGATATATATGAACATACAGCTAAGTAAAAGCATAGCATAATGGCGGTTTTTACTGCTGGATATAAAACCCAAATAAAATGTACAGACATTTTTTTAAAAGGCTTATTGATTTTCTGTCATCGTTTTTTGCGCTGATACTATTACTGCCTTTTTTGCTTATAATAATTGTATTCCTTTATTTCGGCAACAGGGGTTCTGTTTTCTTTACACAGGAACGCCCCGGGCTGAAAGGCAAAGTATTCAGGGTTATCAAGTTCAAAACGATGAACGACCTGAAAGACGCATCGGGGAATTTACTGCCTGATGCCGACCGGTTAACGGCGACAGGAAAATTTTTACGCTCAACATCATTAGACGAGCTTCCGCAGCTGATCAATGTTTTTAAGGGCGATATGAGCCTTATAGGGCCAAGGCCGCTATTGGTAAAATATTTACCTTTGTACAACGAAAGGCAGGCCAGAAGACACGAGGTGCGTCCGGGTATTACTGGCTGGGCACAGGTAAACGGCAGAAATGCCATTTCCTGGGAACAAAAGTTTGAGCTGGACGTTTATTATGTGGACAACCTTTCTTTGGGCTTAGATATTAAAACACTATATTTAACAGTCTTAAAAGTGGTCAAGAGAAGCGATATCAACACGGAAGGTGTTGCTACAACGATCCCTTTTACAGGAACAAAAAACGATAACTAAAAAAGATACATTATGGAAGATAAATTTATTGACGCTTTAAAAGAAGCGCTGGAAATGGAAGACCAGGAAGTTAATTTTGATGATAATTTCAGGGATTACGATACGTGGGATTCGCTTTCAAGGCTATCGCTTATAGCGGTACTGGACAGTGAGTTCGATGTTCAGATCGAGGATGCAAAATTCGCAAAATTAATTACCGTAAGGGATTTGTATAATGCTGTAGTTCCAACCGAATAAACATGGCTTTACTAGAGTTTAAAAATATTGGGATTACGGGAATGGCAGCAGCTGTTCCTAAAAACGTGATCAATAACTACGAATATACCCAATATTTTCCCGCCGAAGATGTTAAGGATATCGTAGACAAGGTAGGCATATTTGAAAGAAGGTTTGCCGAAGAGGGGACCTGTGCTTCCGACCTTTGCTTCCATGCTGCCGAAAAGCTAATCGCCGATATGCAGATTGACAAGTCAGAGATCGACGTACTGGTTTTTGTTTCGCAGACAGCGGACTACCGTATGCCTGCAACGTCTATCATTTTGCAGGACAGGCTTGGCCTTAATAAAAGCACCATAGCATTTGATGTGAGCCTTGGCTGCTCCGGATTTGTTTATGGCCTTTCTATCGTTTATGGGTTCATGCAACAGCAGGGACTGAGAAAAGCCTTGTTGCTTGATGGCGAAACCCGTTCGAGGGTATACAGCCCGAAGGATAGGAAAACAGCTTTCCTTTTTGGCGATGGCGGTATTGCTGCTATCGTAGAAAGAAATGAGGCATTCGGACCAAGCTGGTTTTCGCTTAACTCAGACGGTTCCAAATCTTCATTGATAAAAATGGATGCAGGCGGTTACCGCAACCCGAGCACACCTGAAAGCCTTACCGAAAAAGTAGTTGATGAGTATGGTAATATCCGTACTGATGAGCATGGCTACATGAATGGCGCCGATGTATTTAATTTTGTTTTGGCAGAAATACCTAAGGATATAAAAAATACGCTGGCTTTCTCAGGAAAAGAGATTTCCGGGCTTGACTTTTTTGTGTTCCACCAGGCAAATAATTACATGAACGAATACCTGCAGAAGAAACTTAAGCTGGAAACAGAAAAAGTGCCGTCTTCGGTAGCAAAATTTGGGAATACTTCATCGGTTTCCATACCGCTTACCATTGTTTCAGAATTGAAGGATAAGCTGGAGGGCGAGAAGGAATTATACCTTTGCGGCTTTGGAGTGGGCATGTCATGGGCTTCAGCCATTATAAAAACAAAAGACTGCCATATAAGTGACCTAGTTGAAGTATGATGAATACCGACCTTAATGCGTTTGCATTAGAAAATAAAAATATAATAGTTACCGGAGCCACTTCGGGCATCGGAAAGCAAATAGCAATTTTGTGCAGCAGGCTGGGGGCCACCGTTATCCTGTTGGGCAGGAATAAGGAACGCCTTGACGAAACGGTTGCAGCGCTTACTACTCCGGAAAACCATATCGCCTACAGCATTGATATCAATGACTTTGATGCCGTAGCCGATGTGGTTAAGGAAGTGGTTGCACAAAAAGGCAAAATACATGGCCTGGTAAACTGTGCAGGTGTTTCACCTACAATTCCGTTCCGTACATTATCGGTGCAGAAAATGCAGGAAGTTTTCAGTACCAATGTCGTGGCTGCCATGAACCTGGCCAAAATTGTATGTAAACCGGCCAACATTGCCACTGAAGGTGGGAGTATTGTGTTCATAGCCTCGGTTATGGGCTCTGTAGGGGAAGTCGGCAAATCGCTGTACGGAATGAGTAAGGGCGCGCTGATTGCAGGGGCAAAATCTTTAGCCGTAGAATATGGCGCTAAAAAGGTACGCTTCAATGCTATTTCCCCGGGAGTTGTAGTAACACCCATGTCGATGTCGTCTGAGTATAGCAAGGATGTTGAAAAGCTCAGTTATGTTACGGGGCTTCACCCACTTGGCCTTGGCCAACCCGAGGATATAGCCCAGGGAACGGCTTTTCTTTTGTCCGATGCCTCACGGTGGATAACCGGTGCCGACCTGAAAATAGACGGGGGTTATACCGCACAGTAACGATATCTTTTAGAAACCGAAACCTTTAAATACTATCATGATCCGGATTATTATAATTGGAGCAGGCGGGCATGCCGCAGAAATTGACGAATACATTGCCTATGCCAACAAGCTGAACGGCAACCAGGACTATACTGTGGCTGGCTTTATTGATGATAATGAGGGCAGCTATGGTGTTTATTCGTTTTCAGGGCCTTTTTTGGGTGATATACAAAACCATATCGTAGATAAGGATGCTAAGTATATCATGGGAATTGCCAATCTTGCCTACAGGAAAAAAATCACAGAAGATTTTATTGGAAGGGGAGCATCCTTCCTTACATTCATACATCCGTTAGCCTATGTTTCGCAATCGGCAAAAATAGGCGAAGGCGTTGTTATGGGTCCTTATGTAAATGTAGGCCCTAATGTAGTAATAGGCAACTACACCCTTATAAATTCGCGTGCCAGCATGGGCCACGACACAAAGGTTGGCGATTATAACTTTATAAGCCCTAACGTTTGTTTCTCAGGATTTACCACCATTGGCGACGGAAACCTGTTTGGCATAAATTCAGCTTCAATCCCTAAGGTGACTATAGGCAATGGCAATAAGATCGCTGCCGGAATGATAATAGACCGCGATATCGAAGATGATACTACCTATTTCCATCGCTTTAAGGAAAAAGTTTTAGCGATACCTAAAACATAACATACAGGTAATATTTAATTATTGTGCCTTCGGGCACGGCTTTTATCTTAGTATTCGTTACCGGCTGATAATACGGAAAATGCCCGAAAGTACTAAGCAACCGGGCATCTTTAGAGTTGTAATATTATAATATTATAATCAAAAAAGGCTTATAAATTTGCATTACATTTGTTTCACAATTTGAACTAATTTATTCTGATGGCAGAAAATAAAATATGGCTTTCGTCTCCGCACATGGGTGGGACAGAGCAAAAATATGTTCAGGAAGCTTTTGATACCAACTGGGTAGCGCCCCTTGGGCCAAACGTTACAGGCTTCGAGCAGGATCTTGAGAAATACCTTAATGAAGATGTGCACGTTGCTGCACTGAGTTCCGGAACTGCGGCGATACACTTAGCCCTGGTTTTGCTGGATATAAAACACGGAGATGAGGTAATATGCCAGAGCATGACCTTCTCGGCATCGGCCAACCCGATCATGTATGTAGGAGCAACCCCTGTTTTTGTAGACAGCGAGTCCGATACATGGAATATGTGCCCGGTAGCCCTTGAAGAAGCGATCACCGACCGTATTAAACATGGGAAAAAGCCAAAAGCAATAATTTGCGTACACCTGTACGGCATGCCTTTTAAAGCTGATGCGCTAAAAGCGGTAGCTGCAAAATATGATATCCCTATTGTTGAGGACAGTGCCGAAGCATTGGGAAGCACCTACAAAGGTCAGAAATGCGGTACTTTTGGTGATATTGCAATATTGTCATTTAATGGAAATAAGATAATAACCACATCCGGCGGTGGTGCCCTCGTAGCTAAAAACAAAGCAGTGAAAGACAAAGCGGTGTTTTTATCTACCCAGGCAAGAGATAATGCCCCACACTACCAGCACAGCGAAGTAGGGTATAATTACAGGATGAGTAATATATGCGCAGGCATTGGGCGCGGGCAGATGGAAGTTTTAGAGAAGCACATTAACCTGAGAAGGGAAATGAACCAGTTCTATACCGATATATTTAAAGATAACGAATATGTTACCGTATTTAATGAACCGGACAGCGATTACAAATCGAATCACTGGTTAAGCGCTATTCTTGTTGATCCTAAAGGCGGAAAAACACGTGAAGACCTTAGGCTTGAGCTGGAAAAGCACAACATAGAGTCGCGTCCGTTATGGAAACCGATGCACATGCAGCCAATTTTTGAAGGTTATCCGTACTATGGAGGAAAGGTGGCGGAAGACCTTTTTGAAAACGGATTGTGCCTTCCATCGGGTTCAAATCTTGTTTCTGAAGACAAAGAAAGGATAGCAAATGTCCTTACTTCATTTTTTTAAGATTTTTTTCTGATTTAAAATGCCAAAGTGTAGCAGAATTGCTATATTTATGGGGTATTATACATAAATGACTGAATAAATAGTAATTGTGAGTAAGAAAGTTAAAAAGAACTTAGCCGGAGCTATGAATCATGCTCTTAATAATACCAAGTTGTGGCACACTGTCAACAATTTAGGTTATCTGCCCCGTTGGATTATACTTTTAATAGATTTGCTTGTAATCTCTATTACCGGGCTTTTGACTTATTTGGTGATCCACAGGACGGGGGTATTATATATAAAGCCTGACCTTTATATTATAAGCATTCCGGTTTACCTTTTTGTAAGCCTTCTTTCTTTCAGGGCATTTAGGACATATTCCGGTATAATACGGCACTCGTCCTACATTGATGCCGTAAAAATATTCTTTTCACAATTTACTTCGGCGACTTTGTTGCTGGCTTTCAACAGTATTTATAAATCTACTACAGGCGATCTGTTATACCTTAATATAGGTTTGTTTATTAATGCGATATTCTCGTTTACCAGCTTGTTTATATACAGGGTACTGATTAAGCAGTTCTTTGAGAATTACCTTAATTCGTCGAAATCCCAAAACCTTGTAAAGGCTATTATATACGGTACCGATGCCAATGCTATAGCGGTTGCTAACGCGCTAAAATCGGAAATACCAACAAGGTTCAAGCTTGTAGGGTTTGTAGATAAATACAGCCAGAATAAATCCAAGATGATCCTTGGCCTGCCGATATTGCAGCATAAAAAGAGGATATCTGTGCTGATGCGTATTTTTAAGGCTGAGGCGCTTATAATAGCCGACAAAAGCCTTTCTAAAGACGAGAAGCTTGCTATAGTGGATGAATGCCTTGAATTCAACTACAAGGTATATACGGTTCCCCTGATCACAGACTGGGAAGACCAGAAAGAGATATCCAAAAAAGTTAAAAATTTCCAGATACAGGATTTGCTTGAAAGAAAGCCGATAGTGCTGGATAATAATATGATATCGTCGCAGCTGAAAGGCAAAACGGTTTTGATTACCGGTGCAGCAGGATCTATTGGCAGTGAGATCGTAAGGCAGGTTATACAGTTTAATCCTACCAATGTAATTATGCTGGACCAGGCGGAAACTCCGCTTCACCATCTGTCGCTTGAAATGCAGAAAGTAGATACCAATAGCAATATTTGTTCGGTAATCTCGGATGTGCGGAACAGGACAGCATTAAATGAAGTGTTTAAAAAATACAGGCCGGATGTGGTTTACCACGCCGCTGCCTATAAGCACGTACCATTGATGGAAGAGAACCCGTCTCAGGCGATTTTCGTGAATGTACTTGGGACCAAAAATGTTGCCGATCTGTCCTTTGAATACAAGGTAGACAGCTTTGTGATGGTATCTACAGATAAGGCTGTAAACCCAAGTAATGTAATGGGGGCAAGCAAGCGCATAGCCGAAAAATACGTTCAGTCGCTGCACCACAAATTAACTATAGACGGCAATTCCAAAATAAAATTCATTACGACACGCTTTGGTAATGTACTTGGCTCTAACGGTTCTGTCGTGCCATTGTTTACAAAACAGATAGAAGCCGGCGGTCCAATTACGCTTACACACCCCGATATTATACGTTATTTCATGACAATACCCGAAGCTTGCCAGCTGGTACTAGAAGCCGGCGCTATGGGCAGGGGGGGAGAGATCTATATTTTTGATATGGGCAAGCCGGTTAAAATTATAGACCTTGCCAAAAAAATGATCAGGCTTGCCGGATTCATTCCTGACAAGGATATTGAGATTAAGATTGTGGGCCTCCGTCCAGGAGAAAAGCTTTACGAGGAACTGCTTAATGATACAGCAAAAACCCTTCCGACGCACCATGAAAAAATTATGATAGCACAGGAGATATTTGAAAACTTTAATGAATTGGGAGGGCTTACCGACGATTTGATAAGTACAGCTGAAAAATACTCCAATGACGATATTGTGGTGAAAATGAAACAGATAGTTCCGGAATTCATAAGCATGAATTCAGAATTTGCGTCTCTTGACCAAAAAGTAGTATAATAACTATTTATGTAAATTTAATTATTTGCTAATAATAAAAAATTATCTTTGCACAGATTTTTAACAAATTCATCGGTAAAGGCCGAGTTGAATATCCACTAATTTTTTTCAAATGTTAAAAAAAGTAATTGTTTTTCTTACACTGGCTTTGGTAGTAACATCATGTGCATCCAGCAAAAAGATCTTGTATCTTAATAATTCAGGGTCAGAAGCTGAATTTGAGGCAGTAAAATATGCCAACCTGCTGCAGCCGGATGATAACCTCCTAATAACGGTTACAGCTGATGAGCCATCGTTGGCAGCGGCATTTAACATTATGTACCTCTCCCTTCAAAGTAGCGGACTTAACAATGCGAGTAACAGTAGTGCGTTGACAACATATCTGATTAACCAAAATGGTGAGATCGATTTTCCCGGCCTTGGAATAATTAAGCTGGCTGGATTGACCCGTATTGACGCGGAAGCCAAGATCAGGGGCCTCCTCGCAAAACACATTGCGAATCCGGGTGTAAATTTAAGGGTGATGAATTTTAAAGTATCTGTTATAGGCGAGGTTTTACGACCGGGACAGCTACAGATGGGTAGCGACAGGGCTACCATCCTTGAAGCTATAAGTATGGCTGGCGACATGACCATTTATGGCAAGAGGAAAGAAGTAATGGTCATAAGGGAAAAGCAAGGGATAAAATCTATTAATTATGTTGACCTTACGGATGTTAATATCGTTAATAGTCCTTTTTATTACCTGTCCCAGAACGATGTAGTATATGTTAAACCAAACCAGACAAGGGTAAATTCGTCAGTTGTAGGTCCTAACCTTACTATTGGTATTTCTGCTGTTTCACTTCTTGTTACTATAATTGCTTTAAGCACACGATAATATGCAAAACGAATCCCAGTTTGTAGAAAGCTCAGATTTAAATTTCAGGTTAAAAGATACATTTTTCAGGTATTTGTCAAAATGGCCGTGGTTTGTAATAAGCATTGCCATTGCATTATCACTTGCCTTTATCTACCTGCGTTACAGTATTCCAAAATACAGTGCATCTGCTATGATTTTGGTAAAGGATGACAAAAAAGGTGGTATGGTTGCCGACCTTGCCGCTCTTAGTGAGATGGATATGATGAGCGGTATTAAGAGTACCGTTGATAACGAGATCGAGGTTATCAAATCAAGGACGATCTCTGAATTTGCTGTTAGGGACCTGGAGCTGAATATACGCTATATTAAGGAAGGTACGGTTAAAACCGTTGACATGTATAAGACATCGCCTATTAAGGTGATCCTTGCGGACAAAAGTTCTATAAAACTAAGCCAGTATAAAGTAGAATACAAAGGGGATAATAAATTTCTCCTTCTTGATGGCGAAGATAACAAGATAGGCAACTATAAATTTGGAGAGCTGATCAGGCGTAAAACAGGAGATTTTACCGTAGTGAACCAGACTCCCGCCAATGAAAAGTTTGTAGTGTCTGTTTTCATAGAGCCGGTTGAAAAGACAACAGAGAGCTTTAAAAGCAAGCTTATCGTAGAGCTGGTTAATGAAAAAACCAGTGTAGTAAAACTGACTATAGTTGATGCGGTAAAAGAACGTGCTGAAGATTTCCTTAATACGATAATCAGCAATTATAACCGCGACGCTATTGAAGATAAAAACAAAGTATTTAAAAATACCGCAGCATTTATTGATGACCGCCTCAGTTTGATAACCAATGAATTGGGTGACGTGGAAAAAAGCGGCGAAAGCTATAAAAAGAATAACGGCGTTACTGATATAGTATCTGAAGCGGGTATATTCCTTCAAAACGCTACTGATTTTGAAAAACAATTTATCGAAACAGAAACGCAGTTGAGGATCGTTGCTTCGCTAAAAGACTATGTAAATACATCTTCGAAAACAGATCTTATACCGGCTAATATCCTTACCAGTACTGCACAGGATAATGCCACGACCCCGACCCTCATAGATGAATACAATTCATTAATGCTTAAGAGGACCCGTATGGCGCAAAGCGCCGGGCCTGAAAATAAGATGATGCTGCAGATGGATTCGCAGCTTGCAGCCTTAAAGGATAACGTGATATCAAATCTTGACAGGTTAAAAGCCAGTCTCGACATCAAAAAGCGTGACCTTATGGAGCAGCAGCGAAAACTGGGAGGTAAAATTTCGAATGTGCCAACACAGGAAAGGGAATACAAATCCATTGCGCGCCAGCAGAACCTGAAAGAAGCGCTCTATATTTACCTTTTGCAAAAGAGGGAAGAAACCGCCATCTCTCTCGCATCTACAGCGCCTAACGCCAAGATCATTGATGCAGGCCTTGCCGAAAATATCCCTGTTTCACCAAAAACAAAAGTTATTTATCTGGCAGCGTTGTTTTTAGGATTAATCATTCCGTTTGGTTTCATTTATGTAGCAGACCTTCTTGATTCTAAAATACACAGCCAGAGAGACCTTGAAAAATTATCAGTGCCGTTTTTGGGTGACGTTCCAAGGTTTGAGACCGAAACAAATGAACTTGTTAATATACACAGCAGGTCCAGTACAGCGGAATCTCTCAGGATTATACGCACCAATCTGGAGTTTATGCTTAGCGGGGTTGCCAAGGGTACCGCCAAAACGATCTTTGTAACATCAACGATACCTAAAGAAGGTAAGACTTTTATCTCTGTCAACCTGGCATCGACAATTGCGCTATCCGGTAAGAAGGTACTATTAGTGGGGCTTGATATCAGGAACCCTAAGCTTGATGAATATATTGCATTGCCATCTAAAGGTATTACCAACTTCCTTTCTTCAGGGGATACGGATATCCTGCCTTACATTATAAATGTCGAAGGTTTTGACAATCTGTTTATCCTGCCTCCGGGTATCGTTCCTCCGAATCCTGCGGAACTATTGATGAGCCCTAAAGTAGAAAAGATGTTTGACGACCTTAAAGCAGAATACGATTACATAGTGGTAGATACCGCTCCGGTGAGCCTTGTAACGGATACGATCATTATTGCTAGTTTTGCGGATTGCTTTGTATATGTTGTACGTGCCAACCACCTTGATAAGCGTATGCTTGCATTGCCGGAATCGCTTTATAAAGAAGGCAAACTGCCTAACATGTCCACCATCCTTAATGATACGAATCAAAATAAGGGTTACGGCTATGGCTACGGCTACGGTTATGGCTACGGTTATGGATATGGCTACGGTTATGGTTACGGCTACGGACAGGATGTCAAAAAGCCAAAAACATGGAGAGAAAAATTATTTGGAAAGAAATAATCTAATCGATACAGTATTAAAACAACAATTCCCTTTTTACTCGCTAAAAAGGGAATTGTTGTTTAATGCCTTTATCAAATTGTCGTTTTGCTTTAACAAGACCGGGTTTTTAAAAGCGTCTGTGTGCCGCTCATGATGGGTGTCTGATCCTGCAAAATCGATCATATTGTTGTCAAGAAGCTTTTTGCAGACCTCGAATACCGGTTTTCCGTAATACCCTGTTACTGATAGCAGGTTTATTTGGAACAGGCAGCCGGCTCTTTTGAGCTTACTATATTCATCCTGCTTAAAATGGTAAAACATATAGCGTTCAGGATGCGCCAGCACCGGCTTATAGCCTGCAAGCTGGAGCTCAAAGATAACATCATATAATTGCATCGGTGGGCTCAGGTAAGACATTTCAACCAAGACGTATTTATCCTTAAGTGTCAGCAGCTCTTCTTCTTTAAGCAATTTCTGAAATGTGTCGTCAATCAGGTATTCGGCAGCAGCCTTAAAAGGGTTTTTGATGTCCTTTGTTCCTAAAAATTCTTTTGTAGCCGCTTCTTTTGCAGTGATACCCTGTTTTGTATTGTTCCATACTCCCGTCAATACGTGTGGCGTTGTTATAAACTGCGAGAAACCATAGCCCTTAAGGGTATTGATAAGCGTCAGCGAGTTTTCCTCATCTGTTGCGCCATCATCGATGCCGGGAAGCAGGTGGGAATGTATATCGACATAGCCGTCGGGTATCAGGTCAGCGAGGCGGGTTTTAGGCTTATTGAATAAAAACAAAGTGATTCGGTTTAAATTACCCACAAAAATAAAGTAAATCAGTATGCAAAGGGCGGTAAAATATATTAAATTTTAACATTTGCCCATTTATACCCTTACTGCTTTATTGTCTTTAAGTATCCGTAATAAAACAACGATTGTAACAGCGACTAGGGGCAGCATCATGATCAGGTGAGGCTTATTTATCAGTAGGACAAAATATACCGCAATACACGCAAGGCAAACGTAAGCGGTTGCTGTGGCGGCTTTTTGCTTTTTTGTGAAAATGAATAAAAGGAGCATCAGGAAAAACGGGTTAAAGAGCAACGCATTGTAATTTTGCATTAACTCAGAGTGCAGGGATATCATGCCCATGAAGCAGAAGAGCACGCCCAATAGCCCTGTAATAGCAAGGTAGGATCTTCTGACAAGTATTTTACGGGAAGCCCCAACCATTAAAAGCAGGCACAGTGCTGCATACGTGTAAAAATTATTCCAGACCGATATCCTTTGTTCTGCCGTGCTTTTATAAATAGTTATTGTTGGCTGTGCTAAATGTCCGGTAGCTGTTTTTGTATTCGCCAGGCCCTGCATAAGCTGGTCAGGAAGAAAAAGCCGGTCCATCTCCCGGTCTGTTTTATAGCCGAAAAGCAGGTTGATACCCAGGCTTTCGTAAAAACTATTGTTGAGGCGCTCAAAAATGATTCGGCGGTTGGTTTTTCCTTTATCCGAATTCTCCATTGAAATTTTATCGGAAGAATATTTACTGATCAGGTCGCCTGCCATGGTGGTGCAGTTTCGGTCGATGAATTTATACGTATAATAACGCCTGTCCGACTGCAATGTTTCCTGAAGTTCAGTAGCAATCTGCTGTTTTTGCGCTGTGGTAAGGTTGAGTTCCTGCTCAAAAACATCGCGGTTGTAGTATTTATAGGTGTAAACAAAATCTTCATAAGAGCTGGTGGAAAGCATATACTGAAGGTCGCCCTTTATGAATTTCAGGTAGAAATTTGGTGTATCGAAATCAAATGTCCCATAATTGCATACTACGTCTATTCCGGTTACAGGGTCTAAGATACGAATGGCTGTATGCCCAAAAACAGAATAAAGCTCGTCTCCGGGGCCGCAGGTAAGCAATGTTATTTTTGCATCGTCGGACAACCGGTTTTGTGCAAAGGCATTGAAGCATAGCGGTAAAAGTAAAAGGAGGGAAGTGAGTAAGACTTTCAGGCGCATTGATAGTAGTTTTTAACGCCTAAAGATACCTAAATCTACTTTAAGTGAAAAGATATTGGAATATAATGCAGCGCTTTGATCGCCAATATCTGTCAGCGCATAATCAACCGCGATGCCTCTGTATTTGAAGCCAAGGCCTATGTTGGGCTGGAAACTCAACGACTGCGAATTGTCGAGCGCCTTCACGTTTTGGAAGTTGCCTACACCGCCCCTCAGGTATACAAGGTCGATATACCCAAATTCAAACCCTATGGCCGGGTCGATACTTACCGCTTCGGTAGACACGATATCGTTTGTCTGGGCAAACTGCATGTTCAGGTTAGCTGCTGCCAAAATGCTGTAATCGTTATGGATCATGAATTTTTTCGACATACCCAACTGTGCTTTTGGTAACGTGATCTCGGTAGTTTCCGGCAGTTCCTGGTTTTGTCCGGGTATGGCATTGCTGATGTCCTTGTACGCATCCTCATCAATTGCCCAGGTATTGTAAGTTGTAGTAATATCCCGCAGCATAAGCCCAAACATCCAGTCGTCTTTGTTCACATACTGTAAACCCAAGTCGAACCCAAAGCCCCATGAATTGGCAAACTTGCCTATTGTCCTGCGGATAACCTTTGCGTTTACGCCATAACTAAAGCCATCCAATGGCATGTCCCGCGCATAGGAAACGGTAAATGCATAATCGGCGGTAGAAAAGAGGCTGATGCGGTTGTAATCTATATTTCCCTGGTTATCTATTAGCTGTGTAGTGTTCAGGATGTCGTCTACCCCAAATCGTATTACCGATAAGCCAAGGGCGCTGCGGTTGTCTAAAGGCATCGCAAAAGCGGCATAGTCATACTGCGCAATATTGGCAAAGTAGCTGGCGTGCATCAGTGCAAGCTGTTTATCCTTTACTTTAAGAAGGCCTGCGGGATTCCAGTAACCAGAATTTACATCGCCGGTATGGCCCGTAACAGCATTGCTCATACCCAGTGCAGCCGCGTCTACCCCAATACTCATAAACTCATTGGAATACTTTCTAACGGATTGGCTATAGGTACAAACGGAAATAAAAAAGAAAAAAAGTAACGTTATCTTTCTCAAAGCTGTTATTTTGTGCAAATATGATATAAAAATCTCAATTACTAAACTCCATTTCTAACAACTTATTGTGTTAACTTTGCGCTATTAAAAATTTATTGGCTATGGCTTTTAAGAAACATGTTCCTAATCTTATAACACTTTGTAATCTCGCATGCGGACTTATTGCTCTTATCTGGGCATTTAATATGAATTACGAATATGCCTTTGTTTGGGTTTGTATTGGGATATTTTTTGATTTTTGGGACGGTTTCTTTGCAAGGATACTCAAGGCACAAAGCCCTTTGGGCCTGCAGCTCGACTCGCTTGCTGATATGGTGACGAGTGGTGTAGTGCCGGGGCTCATCATGTTCCAGATGCTTGTAGGTATAGCCGATAACCAGCAGGAATATAATCTAAGCCCTGAAAATTACTATTTTGGGCTATTTCCTTATGTAGGGTTTATAATAACACTGGCTTCCTGCTACAGGCTTGCTAAATTTAATGTTGACACCCGCCAGACAGATTCTTTTATAGGCCTGCCAACACCTGCCAATGCGCTTTTCATCACCAGTTTAGCCGCAATGACAACGAAAGAGTCGACACCTCTGTTAATTATTGACTTACTAAGCAACCCCTATATATTGGTAGGCATAAGTATTTTGAGCGCCTTTATGCTGAATGCCGAAATACCGTTGTTTTCCCTTAAAGTAAAATATTTTAACTGGGAAAACAACAAGACGCAAATCATTTTCTTAGTGGTCTCTGTATTAATGCTGTTTTTCTTCCAATACCTGGCCATTCCGCTTATCATATTGTTTTATGTGCTGCTCTCGGCCATAATGAACAAATTTACTGCCAAAACTACTTCATAGCCCATGAAGCGTTTGCCGCCCAAAACTACGGTGAGAAAGGCGAAACCAAAGAAATCTAAAAAAGTAACATCCGGGCAGCTACTAAAGTATTCGTCCCTGATTTTGCTCGTGGCCTTTCTGGCCGCAGCCATATACCAATACCGCCACGGGATATTGTATTATCTGGGTTTTAAGACCAATAAGCGGGTTGAATCGCTTACAAAAGAAGAACGCAGGATACAGGACCTCCGCATCTACGAGATACTTGCGCGCCACAAGGGGAAGGTTTATGGTATTGATGTGTCGCATTACCAGGGGCGCATAATGTGGGATAGCCTAAAGCAAAGCAAAGCTGAATTTCCGATGCAGTTTGTGTTCATCCGCGCCACAGCGGGGAGTGATGTCGGCGATACCGAATACGAACGCAATTGGGCCGGAGCCAAAGCCAGCGGGCTGATTCGTGGCGCTTATCACTACTACCGCCCTGATGAGAACTCCGTTAAGCAGGCAGAGAACTTTATAAAAACAGTAAAGCTTTCAAAAGGCGATCTTCCGCCGGTGCTGGATATCGAAAAGATTCCCGCAGGGCAAAGCATGGATAGCCTGAAAAGCGGCCTGAAGCGCTGGCTCACCAAAGTCGAGAAGCATTATGGTGTAAAACCGGTGCTCTATAGCGGCGAAAGTTTTTATACCGACTTTCTCAAAGAAGAGTTTGAAGGCTACAACCTCTGGATCGCCAATTACAACTTTTTTGAAGACGAGATCCATAAGGAATGGCTCTTCTGGCAGTTTACCGATAAGGCAAGCATTAGCGGTATCGAAGGCCCGGTGGATGTGAATATTTATAACGGGAACATCGGGGCTTTGAGAAATATGGGGAAATAATTTTACATCTTCCCAACCTTCTGACTGTTTTTGTAATCCATAGTAAAAATATTTTGATCTTCCTGATCGTTATTATGATGTAACCAATCCAACCTTACTATGAAATCAAACATCCTTTATGCTTGCGTCTTTTTTGTGATTGCGGCATGCTCAACGTCAAAAAATTCTTCTGCGCTTATGTCAGATGGTAAAGTGTCCGATGATTACGGCTACAGCCAAACCAATCCTGTAAAAGTAGGCGGTGGAATGAATGGCCCTGCTAACGAGCACAAATACCTGCGAAGGCTTACCGGCCCTAATGGTGAATCTATTGCCTATGAGAGGCTGGGCAGCTGCTGTCCCTTCGAAACAAAGAATAGTACGTTTGGCGGGGGGATGCTGGATCGCTATGAAATAGAAATTGACGGTGATTCGGTGAAGAAGATCCTCTACATAAATATGTACGACGAAGAGAAAGTGTATGCGCCAAAAGGATTTTTACTGGAGGGGAAATGAAAGGGAATAAATTTCCACAAGAATTCTAAGTAGTAACCATGTCGATACACTTCAACGCGCATTTTTCCCCATCGATAGCCGCCGAAATGATGCCGCCTGCATAGCCTGCACCTTCCCCGCACGGGTACAGTCCTTTTATCTGAACATGCTCCAGTGTTTCAGGATCGCGAGGTATGCGTACAGGTGATGACGTGCGCGACTCCGGGGCGTGGAGTATCGCCTCATTGGTAAGGTAACCGCGCATTGATTTGCCGAATTCTGTAAAGCCCTCGCGAAGCGTTTGGGTCAAAAATCCCGGGAATACTTTGCCCAGTTCTACCGAAGTCGTCCCCGGTACATAAGACGTTTTAGGGATATCTGCCGATACTTTCGATTGCGTAAAGTCGACCATGCGCTGCGCAGGCACTCTTTGGGTTTCGCCTGCGAGATGCCACGCCTGCTGCTCAATAGCTTTCTGGAATTCCATTCCCGCCAATGCGCCAAATTTGGCATACGGCTTAAAATCTTCAAGCTTTAATTCGACCACAATACCCGAGTTTGCCGTTTCCTGGTCACGTTTAGAGGGTGACCATCCGTTGGTTACAACCTCGCCGGGACTTGTGGCACATGGGGCGATCACGCCGCCGGGGCACATGCAGAACGAGTACATCCCCCTGCCGCCAACTTGCTTTACGATGGAGTAAGGAGCGGGTGGGAGGTATTCTCCCCGGCCCGAATTGAAGTCGCAACTGTACTGGATGCTGTCGATAAGGCTTTGCGGATGCTCGGCGCGTACGCCTAGGGCGAACGGCTTTGCTTCAATATATATCTTTTTCCTGTCCAGTAATTCAAAAATATCACGGGCAGAGTGGCCTGTTGCCAATATTACTTTCTTTGCATTGAAGGTGTCGCCGTTTTGGGTTACTACACCTTCAACTGCGCTGTTCTTTACGAGTATATCGGTAACCCGTGTGTCAAAAAGCACCTGCCCGCCAAACTCGATGATCTTTTCGCGCATTGCCTTAATGATCTTGGGCAGCTTGTTGGTTCCAATGTGCGGATGGGCTTCTACCAAAATCTCTTCCGATGCTCCAAAGGCTACGAACAGCTCAAGTATACGGTCGACATCACCGCGCTTTTTCGAGCGGGTATACAGTTTTCCGTCAGAGTAAGTTCCCGCACCGCCTTCGCCATAGCAGTAATTAGAGTCTTCATTTACAATGTGGTCACGGTTGATAGCCTTTAGGTCACGGCGGCGTTCCTGAACGTCTTTCCCTCTTTCCAGTACGATTGGTTTCAGCCCAAGCTCAATAAGCTGCAAGGCAGCAAAAAGACCCGCAGGGCCTGCGCCTATAATAATCACTTCAGGACTGTTGGATACATCCTTATAATTAGGAAGTTGCAGTTTGCTTTCGGTATACTCCTCATTGTAATATACAGCGACCTTCAGGTTGATCTTTACCGCTTTTTGGCGCGCATCGATCGACCTTTTTATAATGGCTATATGGCGTATTTCGGCAGCGCTGACCTGCATCAGCTTTGCAATGTGCGCAGTAAGCAAATCCTGCTGTGCGGCTACTTCAGGCGCGACCTGTATCTGGAGTTCTCTTGGCATGCCGCAAAAGTAATTATTTATTTTTTATTGTTTATTTTCTATTGTACGCAAAGGATCGCAAAGAAGACACGAAGATTCGCAAAGGTGATACAGTGTAGCTAATTCCCCCCTTTGGGGGCTAGGGGGCGTCAAACGCATACAACGCAAATGACGCCAGCCAGTGCTCGCCCTCGTAATTACCATCGGTAATCGACGGAAGGGAATAAACAAGGTGTTTATCTGCCAGTGCTTTCAGGTGGCCGAGCTCCTTTGGATATTGCCTTGCCAGACGGTAAAAATTCCACGCACGGCTGAAGTTAAGCCCGTCCAGATGTACCAGGTGGCCATCGGTTCGGTCGGATACCCTGCCAGGCTCCCATGTAAATTTCTTATCGAAAAGTTTTGGTGCAAAATCCTTTAGCCATTTCAGGAATTCCTTTTCGGGCATGATGCGCTGCATGATCCCGATCTCTTCCATGCATGGCGAAAGGAAATCGGTACCGCTGGGTTCCCATGCAAAAGGGCAGTCGGCATCGCTCTTAAACAACCGCAACGCATTTTCACGGATGCTGTTCTGTAGGGGAATGTTCTTAGCATGCACTGCATAATCCCACGCCAAGTTCAGCCCGAAGGCGGTGTTAGTATGGGTGCCGTTGCGTAGTGAATAATTCAGCTTTGGCAAAAATTCAAGGTAACGCTCTGCCAGCAGGTTTGTCAGGGGTTGAAGATTAGTAGCGAGTTCTTTAGCGAAAGGCTCATTATACGTGTCAAGCTCCTGTTGAAGTTTCATAAGCCATGCCCAGCCATAAGTACGCTCATACGACTTCTCATGTTTTTTGTTGAGATAAGCCACTTCGGCTGCTATGTTCTCTTTCGAAAGATTGATATTCAGCTTGTCAATGATCTCCTGTTTCCTGTCAAGCTTTGGGAATTTCTTTAGCAGGTACACCAGGCTCCAGTGCCCATGTACGGATGAATGCCAGTCGAAGCAGCCGTAAAACGCAGGGTGGAGTTTTTTAGGCCCGGCAATTTCGGTGGAATCGGCAAGCATCTGGCTGAGTTTGTTGGGGTATTCCTGCTGCATGCATTTCAGGGGTAGTGCCGAAAGGTCATTCGCTTGTTTTTGTGTAAGCTGCTGTGAAAAGGAGATTGAGGTTATGAAGAGGAATATAATGGTGAAATCCTTCATTGGTTTGGTGTTTATTTAAGAACTTAAATATATGACTATTTATAAAAATGCTCTTCTTTTGTCTTGAAACAAAAGAAGCAAAAATTCAAGACTCCAAATATTTCACTCAAAATCTACGGCAAGCTTCTCCCCTCGCGACCCAAGCCGCGGCCTGCTGCGCGCCGCTCGTGGGTCACTCTCCTTCGTCCAACGCTGAAACTTCCCTTGATTTTTACGCGAAATATTTAATGCACGAGCTTCACTCGACTTTAACTGTGCGGTACAACCAATTACTTTGTAACTTTGCCACTCTGAAACTTTGCCACGTACAAATGAGAAAAATAAAACTGATATGGGATTTCCGTGGGCCTGATTCGGCGAAAATAGCCGAACACCACGAGAAGCACCTGAAAGAATACATCGCCATCGAAAAATTGCCCCTGAATATAACCGGCTTTGATGTGCTCAACGAAATGCACGCCATAGCCTGGATGGTCGTAACTGATGATTTCATGATCCCGGTAAGGGATGCACTGAAGCCGCACAGGGGGGAACTAGCCCCCTAACCCCCGAAGGGGGAATTCTACTATTACTCAATAAAAAACCGCAATTACAAATATGTAATTACGGTTCTATATCGGTTCCTCATTCCCCCCTTCGGGGGTTAGGGGGTTTATTAATTCGCCACTTCACTGATAAACTTAATGCGCATCAGTCTCAGTTCTTCGGTATCATAATCGCCGTCAAATTCTTTCAGGGCATCTTTAATGCTATCGGTTTCGCTTTCCATATAATAGTCCTGGATTTCTTCCTGCTGGTCTTCATCCAGTATTTCATCGATCCAGTATTTGATATTCAGCTTTGTGCCGGAATATACGATCTGCTCCATCTCCTTCATAAGGGCATCCATGTCGAGCCCTTTGGCTTTGGCGATATCGTTCAATGAAAGCTTCCTGTCGATATTCTGAATGATATACAGCTTCAGCGCCGAATTGGCCCCGGTAGATTTTACCACCAGGTCGTCAGGGCGGGTAATGTCATTATCTTCTACGTACCGGGCGATAAGGTCAACAAATTCTTTACCGTATTTTTTGGCCTTGCCTTCGCCCACGCCGTGCACATTGCCAAGTTCTTCAAGCGAAACAGGATATTTCAGCGCCATATCTTCAAGCGATGGGTCCTGGAATACTACGAACGGCGGCACACCCAGCTTTTTGGAAACTTTTTTGCGAAGGTCGCGCAGCATCCCCATCAGTACTTCATCGGCTACACCAGACGATTTGGAGGCGGTTACTGTTGTCTCTTCGTCAGTATCATTATAATCGTGGTCTTCGCTCATCAGGAACGACACCGGGTTTTTAATAAAATCCAGCCCTTTCTGGGTAATTTTCAATACGCCATAGGTCTCAATGTCTTTCGAGAGATAGCCTTCGACCAGTACCTGCCGTATTAGTGCCATCCAGTATTTTTCATCGAAGTCTTTTCCTTTGCCAAAGTACTTCTGTGCATCCGTCCTGTGGGCTTTTATCACGGCATTGATCTTACCGGTGAGTGTAAATATAATCTCTTTTGATTTGTAAAGCTGGTTCGTATCCCTTACTACTTCAAGTAAAGGCACTACCTGCTCTTTAGCTTCTATTTTCTTTTTCGGGTTGCGCACGTTGTCATCCATATCAGCGCCTTCCCCTGTTTCATCGTCAAACTCCTCACCAAAATAATGCAGAAGGAATTTGCGCCTCGACATCGAAGTTTCGGCGTATGCCACAACCTCCTGTAATAGTGCAAAGCCTATTTCCTGTTCGGCTACCGGCTTGCCCGACATGAATTTTTCAAGTTTTTCAATGTCTTTATAGGCGTAATAAGCAAGGCAATGGCCTTCGCCTCCATCACGGCCTGCACGCCCTGTTTCCTGGTAATAACTTTCAAGCGATTTAGGAATATCATGGTGGATTACAAAGCGCACATCCGGCTTGTCGATGCCCATCCCGAAGGCAATGGTAGCGACCACCACATCCACATCTTCCATTAGGAACATGTCCTGGTGCCTTGCCCTTGTTTTGGCGTCAAGGCCTGCGTGGTAAGGAACGGCGCTTATGCCGTTAACCTGAAGCACCTGTGCTATCTCCTCCACTTTTTTGCGGCTCAGGCAGTAAATAACGCCCGATTTGCCTTTGTGCTGGCGGATAAACCGTATAATGTCCGATTCTACATTCTTGGTTTTTGGGCGTATCTCATAATAGAGGTTAGGCCTGTTGAACGATGCCTTAAAAGTGTTGGCATCGGTCATGTCGAGGTTTTTCAGGATATCTTCCTGAACCTTGGGTGTTGCTGTGGCGGTAAGGCCAATAACGGGTACATCGCCCAATTGCTGGATAATGCTTCTCAGGTTCCGGTATTCCGGCCTGAAATCGTGGCCCCATTCCGAGATACAGTGGGCTTCGTCTATCGCAACGAAAGAGAGCGGCACGCCTTTAAGAAAAGCTACATACTCTTCCTTTGTAAGCGATTCCGGGGCAACATATAATAATTTTGTGAGTCCGGAGGTAATGTCTTTCTTAACCTGTGTTACTTCCGTTTTTGTAAGCGACGAGTTCAGTACATGGGCTATGCCTGCTTCCGATGACAGGCTGCGCATGGCATCTACCTGGTTTTTCATGAGGGCGATAAGCGGCGATACAACAATTGCAACGCCTTCCAGTACCAGTGCCGGCAATTGATAGCAAAGTGACTTGCCACCGCCGGTGGGCATGATAACAAATGTGTTGTTCCCCGAGATTATGCTTGTTACGACATCTTCCTGAAGGCCCTTAAATTTGTTAAAACCAAAATATTTTTTTAACTCTTTATGTAAGTCAATTTCGGTCAATTTCATTATTTATTAATAGTAATTTACATAAATTTGCACAACCTAAAGATACAAAAATCTTTCATATTCACAACTTTTTAAAACTTTCATCAGTTTGATAAACAAAGTCGCAATATTGGCTTCTGCCAAAAAAACCCTGCTATCTGAAAGCGAGAGTATTGCAAAGCTCGCGGATTACCTGGATGAAGATTTTGCCAGCGCTGTTGAAATAATATACAATACCACAGGCCGTGTGGTGGTCACAGGAATAGGCAAAAGCGCAATAATTGCCGCCAAGATCGTAGCCTCCCTTAATTCTACCGGTACACCGTCACTTTTCCTGCATGCTGCCGAAGCGATCCATGGGGACTTAGGTATGGTGCAGCCGGGCGATGTGGTTATCTGCATATCCAAAAGCGGCAACAGCCCCGAAATTAAAGTCCTGGCACCCTTATTAAAACGTTTTGGCAATGTACTTATTGGCATGACCGGAAATAAAAATTCGTTTTTAGCAAAGGAATCCGATTACGTGCTCAATGCGTATGTAGAAGCCGAGGCCGACCCGAATAACCTGGCTCCGACCAACAGCACGACGGCGCAGCTTGTTTTAGGCGATGCGCTTACAGTTTGCCTTATAGAGCTGCGTGGTTTCCGTAGTGAGGATTTTGCAAAATACCATCCGGGCGGGGCGCTTGGCAAAAAGCTGCTCCTTCGCGTAGGTGATATGCTGGATGGAACGCACATGCCAATGGTATCGCCCGATTGCAGCATCAAGAAAGCGATCGTGGAAATATCCGAAAAGAGGCTGGGCGTTACTGCTGTAATTGAAGATAACAAAGTGGTAGGCATAATAACCGATGGCGATATAAGGCGTATGCTGAACGACCGGGATAACATTGCAGGCGTTACCGCGGCTGATATAATGACGAAGTCACCTAAGACTATAAAGTCGACGGATATGGCGGCAGACGCGCTGAATACTATGGAGAACTACGCCATAACACAGCTGGTAGTTGCCGATGACGGCGAATATAAAGGCATACTGCATTTACATGATATTTTAAAAGAAGGTATCGTTTAAGCAGGCAATTATGATAAAACAGAACAGAATAGCTGCTTTTTGGTTCGGGTTATTCCTGTCTGTTATTCTTGTACAAACAACTTCTGCAAGGTCTTTTTCTCCCGGGGCAGATTTCGTTGAGAAACCCCTAACCATCAGATCAAAAATAAAAGAAGGCACTGAATATTGCCTGCTTTCTTATAATGAGCTGAGCCTGCAGGTAGTAATATCATCCATTTCGTCATATGAAAACTCAAATGTTGCCGGCTTGCGACTTCTAAAGAATGCTCAGCCTATAAGCGAATGGTTCTATACAGCGGCAGGCTATCCGGAAAATGAATTTAAGCTTTTTTATTCAGAGTCCCTGAAGAGCTATTATTTGATACAAAGCCTTGATGTGGATGAATGGGAAAAATATGATGTTTACTATATAGAAAGCAATAAAGTGACTTTTGAGGGGACTTATGAACCGGTGTCCAAACAAGCATATGTATTTTACGAGTCCCCGGCATGGTATTACAGGGATTCCCATACAACATTAAGCCGGGAAGGGAATAAAACCCGCTTTACCTATGTAGACGATCATGAAAAGGAAGTCCTGGAGTTTTTAAAATATGTAGCAAATGAAAAACCAGATACTGAAGAAGAAGCAGTAGATGAGCAGCAACGAACGGAGTACCTAAAGCCGCTCACTTCAAAGCTAAGCACATTTGATTGGGAAAAGGGTTTTGTGCCGCAATATGTATATAATATCTCTTTTGATTTTAACGAGGACAATAAAAAGGAAGCCTTTGAAATAAACTGGCAAAAGCGCAGCATTAAGCCCTTAAATGTCAGCGCACAGCAATTAAGGAAGGATGATCACTATAAAGATAATATTGTTTTTAAGGGTGATACGCTCCTTATTTTAGGCCCAGATTATGGACGGGGCCCTGACGAAATTCAGGGTACATATAAATTTACCATATCGAAAAATTATAATGTAGCGCTGTTATCGGCATATACTGATTTTAGATTTACGAATAGTAGTTTTCAGTTAAAAAAATATGGCAATGAAGTAACTTGTTTTGGCTCTGAAGACTATTTCCTTTATAATGGAGCAAATGCAATTCGCCTTGAAGATTTTACTTTTGATAGGTTTGACAAAAGAGACAAGCAGTATGACTATGGCCGAAGGTATACTTTAAATGGACTTTATGAAATAGTACTTAAAAAAGAAGGTACTACCAATAGTATATTTAACTCGTGTTCTCCATTACCCAATACAAAAGAACTGGATATGCTTGTAAAATCAAACCCTGTAACTGTAAAAAACGTACAGAAATATAATGATATGGCTTTCTATTTTCAAGGGATTGTAAGCGAATTTGAAAGTTTGAGGTATGAATTGTTTCAATGTTCCTTATTTTTGCTCCACAAAGTGCTAAATGCATTTCCTGACAGGATCGTTGCCTGGCTTAATTTTGGCGATGTACGATGGGAAAGTGCTGCAATATATAAGTCCTACGATAAGCAGGCATTTGACGCTTACAACAAATACCTTGAGCTGATGAAGGCACAGGGTAAAGACATGAACAAAGTACCGGCAAGGGTTTACCAGCGCCTGGAAGAATATAAAAAAGATAAAAATATAAATGGCAAAAAATAAAAAAGAGGCAGGCGAAATGTCTTTCCTGGACCACCTTGAAGAACTGCGCTGGATGCTTGTACGAAGCACTGTAGCAATTTTAGTTGGGGCATGCGTTGCTTTTACATTTAGTGATTTTATTTTCGATGAAATTATTTTTGCCCCGAAAAAAGGCGATTTTATTACGTACCGTTTCTTCTGCGACCTTGCCAATAAATACGACCTTGACAAGAGTTTCTGCATAAAAGAATTACCTTTTACCATCCAGAGCAGGGCGATGGACGGGGAGTTTTCAACCGATATATGGACGGCGATTACCGCAGGGTTTATTGTAGCCTTCCCTTATATACTATGGCTGTTATGGCGCTTTATAAGCCCCGCCCTTTATGATAAGGAGAAGAGATATGCAATATCATTTATGATATCAACCTCCATACTTTTTTTCCTTGGCGTGCTATTTGGCCACTATATCATTACGCCGCTGTCCCTCAATTTCTTGGGGAATTATAAAATTAGCGATGTGGTAGATAAAAACGTCGACCTGGCTTCCTATATAAGCCTGGTTAAAACGAATGCGATTTCCTGCGGGTTGGTATTTGAGCTCCCGATAATTATTTATTTCCTTGCCAAATTAGGATTGGTTACTGCCGTATTCCTGAGGAAATACAGGAGGTATGCCTACGTTATCATACTGATACTGGCCGCTATAGTTACCCCGCCGGATGTGGTAAGCCAGATGATTGTTACTATTCCGCTGATAATCTTGTTTGAAGTCAGTATATTTATAGCGGGACGAATTAATAAGAAAAAAGAAAAAGAAGCACTTGCAAATGGCTGATTTAGTACAGGAATTCAACGACTACCGCCAAAAGATGAACGATAAGCTCCTGGCGGACAATAATAAGATCATTAAGCGTATCTTTAACCTCGACACCAATGCCTATATGGAAGGTGCCCTCGACGTTAAGACTAAGGAATTGCTGGGCTTGGTGGCCTCGGCGGTACTTCGCTGCGACGATTGCATTAAGTATCATTTAGAGACAAGCCATAAGGAAGGGCTTACCAAAGAGCAGGTTATGGAAGCGCTGGGCATTGCTACGCTTGTGGGCGGTACCATCGTGATACCCCACCTGCGCCGCGCCTATGAGTTTTGGGAAGCATTGGAGGAAAATGCAAAAGGCAGTGTTTAACCATAACGGTAATGAAGTATGAAACTTAGAGCAGAGCATTTAGTAAAGACATATAAGGGCCGCAGCGTTGTAAAAGGTATATCGGTAGAGGTGAACCAGGGCGAGATTGTAGGGCTTTTGGGTCCGAACGGTGCCGGTAAAACCACTTCGTTCTACATGATCGTGGGACTGGTAAAGCCAAATGATGGCAAGATATTCCTTGACCAGACAGAGATAACCGATTTCCCTATGTACAAGCGCGCGCAGTATGGTATTGGCTACCTGGCGCAGGAAGCATCGGTGTTCCGTAAGCTGAGCATTGAGGATAATATCATGAGCGTCCTGCAATTGACAAAGCTTTCGAAACAGGAGCAGGAAGCTAAAATGGAATCATTGATTGATGAATTCTCATTGGGGCATATCCGTACCAACCGTGGTGACCTTTTATCAGGTGGCGAAAGAAGGCGTACCGAGATTGCACGCGCACTGGCAACCGACCCGAAGTTCATACTTCTCGATGAGCCTTTCGCGGGCGTTGACCCTGTTGCGGTAGAAGACATACAGCGTATCGTAGCACAATTGAAAGACAAAAATATAGGCATCCTTATAACCGACCACAACGTGCAGGAAACCCTTGCCATTACCGATAAAACCTACCTGATGTTCGAAGGGGGCATCCTCAAGGCCGGTGTGCCCGAAGAACTTGTTCAGGACGAGATGGTAAGAAAGGTGTACCTCGGCCAGAACTTCGAACTGCGCCGTAAAAAGATCGACTTCCACAAGCCCAGGCCGGGCAAAGAACCGGACGAAGAAAATTTGTAATACGAACAGAATAAAAGAGCCCAAAGGTTTTCAAAACCTTTGGGCTCTTTGACTTAAGACAAACTTATAAATCCATATTGACCGGGAAAATTTGCGGATATTGCCCGATCCCCAACCTGCCCGGGTTTAGCAGGTTCCAAACTGAAAACTGCGATTGCGACTGAAAACTTTTTTTGGGCGTGCCGCTTCCGCAAGCTACAGCGTCGGGCCATCCGCTGTATCTGCTTCGTGCCTCAGCAGGATGCCGCTCCTGTCCCTCACGCTCACGTTATACATCATATTTACTACTCTGCATCGAACATCCGACCTCCAGCCTCCGACAAAAACCTACTTCAACTCAAACTCCGCTTCCTGTGTATCAACAGAACTCGTCCCTAAAAAAACCTTAAACGTTCCTGGCTCTACCAGATAATCACCGTTATTGTTATAGAAGCCCAATTCACTATCCGTCAATGTAAAAGTCACCGTTTTTGTTTCCCCCTTTTTCAAAGAAACGAGTTCAAATCCTTTCAGTTCTTTTACCGGTCGCGACAGGCTTGCCGCAATATCCCTGATGTATAGCTGCACGACTTCCTTACCGTCATAATTGCCGGTATTGGTTACGTCAACCGATACTTTTACAGGTTCGCCTTTAGTATAGACTTTCTTCTCAAGCTTTATAGCGCCATATTTAAAGGTCGTATAGCTTAAGCCGTGCCCAAAAGCAAACAGCGGCGTTTTCTCCACATCCGAATAATGCGACCAGAACACATTGTTGTCGGCATCTGTAGGCCTTCCTGTAGAGTGCTGGTTGTAATAAATAGGCACCTGACCCACGTTGCGCGGAAAGCTCATTGGCAATTTCCCGCTCGGATTGTAGTCGCCATATAATACCTGCGCTACAGCATTGCCGGTTTCCGTTCCAAGCTGCCATGCCTCTACAATAGCCGGGATATGTTCAGCAGCCCACGGCAATGCCAGCGGACGGCCATTGTTGAGAACCAGCACGATATTAGGATTTACTTTATAAACTTCTTCCAGCAGTTCCTGTTGCAACCCCGGCAGGTCAAGATTGGTACGGCTGCGGCCCTCACCACTCTGGAAACCGTGTTCGCCTAAAACCATCACGACCACATCTGCGGAAGCGGCGGCTTTTTTAGCAGCTTCAAAACCACTGCGGTCTGTCGTATTCCAAGCCACTTCAGTTAGGAATGTCGGTTTGCCAAGGTAAGCATCGCCACCTTTTTCATACGTCAGCGTGTTGCCTTTATACTGCTGCATCCCTTCCAATACCGATACGGCTGTCTCATCCTGCGAGGCAATCCTCCAGCTTCCCAGAGGGCTCGTTTTATCATTGGCAAGCGCGCCTATAAGGGCTATTTTTTGCCCGTTCTTTTTAAGCGGCAGCAGGTTCTTTTCGTTCTTCAAAAGCACTATCGACTTCTTTGCCATATCCAGCACGGCATCGTGGTTGGCTTTACTGCCTATGGTTGCTGCCTCGCGCTTTTCATCACAATAGCGGTAAGGGTCGTCAAACAGGCCAAGCTCGAACTTAACCCTTAGTATCCGTCGCACGGCATCGTCAACAAGCTTTACATCCACCTTCCCATCGTTCACCAGTTTCACCAATTCGCTTATGTACAAATGCGATTCCATATCCATATCCGCACCCGCAGTTATTGCTTTCAGGGAAGCCTCGGCACCGTCTTTGGCAAAGCCATGTGCCATCATTTCCCTTATGGAAGCCCAATCGGTTATTACAAAGCCGTCAAAGCCCCACTTACCTTTCAGGATATCGCGCTGCAAAAAACTGTTGCCCGTGGCAGGCACACCATTTAGCAGGTTGAAAGCATTCATGAATGTACGTACCCCCGCTTCTTTGGCAGCCTTAAAGGGCGGCAGTACCGTATTATAAAGTGTGGCATTGCCAATATCGACAGTGTTGTAATCCCGCCCCGCTTCGATAAAGCCATACCCGGCAAAGTGTTTGGCGCATGCTGCAATAGTCGTAGGTAATGACAGGTCGTCCCCCTGAAAGCCTTTTACCCTTGCGGTGGCAACTTTACTGCCGAGGTACGGATCTTCGCCCGCACCTTCCATAACACGGCCCCAACGGGCATCACGGCTGATATCTACCATCGGCCCGAACGTCCAGTTGATTCCGGAAGCCGAAGCTTCCCCGGCAGCTACCTCCGCCGACTTTCGTATGGCTTCCATGTCCCAGCTTGCGGCTTCGGCAAGGGGGATTGGGCTTAGCGTTTTATAACCGTGTATTACGTCAAAACCGATGATCAGGGGAATGCCGAGACGTGTTTCTTCCACGGCGATCTTCTGTACGGCGCGGACTTCCTTAACACCTCTTACAGTAAGCATCGAGCCGACCCAACCCTTGCGCAGGTGTTCGTATTTGAGTGCGGCGCTGCCTTCTTTTGGCGAAGGCCCGGTCACGTCCCAAAAGCCATTGTATTGGTTCATTTGGCCTACTTTTTCCTCAAGGGTCATTTTGGCCATTAATGCGTCGATCTTTTTCTCGATGTCCTGTTTTTTGTCCATTGCTTTCTTGTTCTGTGCCTGTGTAGTGCCGATGGCAAAAAGCGCCAGCAGCAGTAGTGTTTGTGTTTGTTTCATGGTTGTTTATTCGGTGGTGAAGGAAGATGCAGGCAGCCCCGCCCCGTTGAAGAGGTCGGCCTGTGCGGTATTGAGCCAGCCATACCTCGCCTTTATTGGTTTCTTCACATCTTTAGAAGTAAGTATTATAGTGTTCTTTTTAATTTTCGCCTCTGCTTTGTGGAAAATGCCGTCATCACCCGCAACTTCAAATAAGGTTGAGGTCTTGCCTTTAAATTTTAATCCCTCCGCATTATCAAAAAATACGGTCAGCTTATTCTTGTCGGCTTTCAGGCTTTTGTATAATGGGCCGTTCACCACGCCCTTGTTTATGCCGTAATGATTGCTGAGCGCCAGGTTAGCTAGGCGCTGGCCTACGGTTTTCTTATTCCTCGGGTGGAGATCATCGGCAGGGCTTATGTCGCTCACGACAACCATCCCGGTATTTTCTGTAACCTGTAAAACTTTCCTTTGGGAATCGCGTATCACAACGCCAAGGTCGGTGCTGCCATCATAATTATATGGGGCTATCTGTACGAAGTAAAAAGGGAATTCACTTCCCCAAACCCCGCGCCACGATTTTATAAGTCCGGCCAGCGTTTTATCATACGTATGCGAACCTACATTGCTTTCGCCCTGGTACCAAAGCACTCCGGCAATTTTGTACCCAATGAACGGCTGTATCATAGCATTGTAAATGCGCCCCGGCTCCGAAGGGCTCCAGCCAACAGGGGTTAGGTCGGCAGCTGCTTTTCCGAGTACGGGGTCTTCATTGATATACGCTTCGGGTATCCAGGGTTCGGCAGGCGAGCCTCCCCAACTGGAATTGATGATTCCTATAGGCACGTTTTTTAAGTCTTCCTGTAAGTGCTCTGCAAAAAAGTACCCTATTGCGCTAAAATTGCCCATAGTCTCAGGTGTGCATACTTCCCATTTGCCGGGAAGGTTCATCTGCGGGTAGGGCGATGCAAGTTTAGGCGCGGTAAAGAAGCGTATGTTCGGGTAGTTGGCTTTGGCCTTTTCGGCTTCGGCATTGTCTATTTTCATATTGGCTGACCATTCCATATTTGACTGCCCGGAACAGAACCACACTTCGCCGATCATTACATTTTTGAGAACGATCTCATTATAACCCTTAAAGCTGATGGTATATGGCCCACCTGCACCGGGAGTTTTCACGATCAGTTCCCAGTAAGCCTGCCTTGTAGGTTTCAGCTTGTATTCTTTATTGTCCCATCCTGTCTTTATGACCATCTCTTCAAACGGGCTGCCCCATCCCCAAAGCTTTACATCGGTATTGCGTTGCAGCACCATATTATCCGAGAAAAAGGAGGGAAGCACTACATTGGCCTTTATCGCAAATGGCAACAATATAAAAGCAAGCAGGAGTATAGTATTTCTTTTCATAATAATTTTTTTAAGAAGGGTGCCAGCTGGCCGGCCATTTTTTTATGGTCTTTAATATCCGGATGGTAACCGCAGCCGTGCGGTGTTACCGATGTAAAAGTAAAGAGCTGTATTGGTTTATGCGTTTTGTCATTGGCGAAAGCGTCCTTCACGCGGTTAAGGCATTTAACGAAAGTCTCATTTTTCGCGCCGCTTACCATCGGGCTGTTCAGCAGGACTATATGTGTTTTTGGCGAATGCTTATAAACTGTTTTTATAAAGGCAATGTAGTTGGATACATACTTCTCCTCATTAAAAGGAAGCCGTGGTTTTTTGCCATCACCGTCGGAAAAATCGTTGGTGCCAAGGGCAATGCAGGTCACATCAGGATTGAAGTCGAAAGCATAGGGTTTTGAAGTGTCCTTATTAAGGTAAAGGTTCTCATATACATCGGGCATGATGGCTTCTTTGTCGTGCTCGTCGTTCCAGTTCCGGTACATCCCTATACCTGAAACCGAATTCAGTATAAAATCAGCATCCAGTTCCCTGGACGTAATCGGACCATACGCATAATAGGCATTGTGCTGGTCGAACCACACGCCGGCATCGCAGGGAATCGTTTCGAGGTCGTTGCCCATGCCACAGGTTATCGAGTCGCCGATAAATTCGATCTTCTTTTTGGCCGTTGGCTTCATAGTGATGAGGTCAGCATCCGCACTTAACAGAATTACATTCCCGTTTGCAGCTTCGGTGGCTTTATAAAGCGTCAGGGTATGTTTCTTATTTCCTTTGAAGTCAAAAGAAAGTGGGGTGTCGGTTGTCATTATTTTATGGCGGCCATAGTATTTGCCGTCAATTTCGACTACTACATAATTGTGATGCTCATAGGTGTCTTCGGCTTTGAGGTTCAGCGTACACTTATCCCCCTGGAAAGCGAATGTTACTGAGGACCCCGGGCTTATCAGGGTTACCTTATCATCAGCCTTTTCAACTCTTCCTTTAATGATATAGGTGTTGTTGGTAACAGATGTATGCTTTGCGTTGCACGAAAGCAGCGAGACAATGAAA
The DNA here is from genome assembly GCF_038289855.1 of Flavobacterium arundinis. NCBI lineage: Bacteria > Pseudomonadati > Bacteroidota > Flavobacteriia > Flavobacteriales > Flavobacteriaceae > Flavobacterium > Flavobacterium arundinis. Next base: position 174,260 of record NZ_JBBYHR010000002.1, on the reverse strand, counting down.
AGCGTGATTATCTTTTGTGGAAAAACCATAAATAGAAGTTTAAGTAAAAGTAGGAAAAATACATAAAAGCAACGGTACTGACGAATACGATTGCGTCAAAACCTAATAAGATTTTAAACCCTGTAGGGATGATTAACACAAATTTGTAGTGCCTCCCAAAAGCGGGTTAAAAGGAGGTTAATATTAATAAAAACAAGGCATTGCGTGTGAAGAGCTGTTGTAACTTTATTTAAAATTTAAATAATAAAAAAAAGAATATGAAAAAGCTATTTTTATCGCTGGGAGCAATGTTGGCATTTGGCATCGCATCGGCACAGGTAAACAACCAGACAGGTATTCAGAATACCTCCGTGAATTCACAGATCAGGACTACTACAAAGCAGGATGAGGCGCTCACAAAACCAAAACCGGTTACGACATCTACAGAATCAACTAACACATTTTCAAACCAGGCCCCGTCCACTGTTCCTGTAACGCCTTCAATGTCTTCCCCGGCAACTACCACCGGGACTACAAATGGCACCATAACCGGAACAACAAATAACATGTCCCGCCCGTCGACTACTTCAGGCACAGCGCCCGGCACTTCAGGACAGGGTACAATTACCACAAACACAACAATAACACAATAAATTTATAGATCATGAAAAAAGCAATTTTTACGCTGGGAGCAATGCTTGCATTTGGCATTGCATCAGCACAAACGGACTCCACAAGTACTAGTACCACACGTACACAAACAAGTACCAGAAACACGCAGACATCGCGCGCTGCAACATCAGAGCAACGTAAAGATGCTGCTGCAAAGGACAAAACCACCGCGAAGAAAAAAAGGAGTAGCGCCACGGCGACTACCACTACAAATTCTTCAGGTAGTACAACAAACGGTATGGAAAACAATAAAAGGACCGGAACAACAACCGGCTCTCCAACCACCAACCCCACAACAATGCCGATGGGAACATCGCCGAGGCCTTAAATCCTTAAACCCTGCTCCGGCAGGGTTTTTTATTGCTGATAAGGTATTGTTAAAGTGAATGGCAGATAGGCAGCCATTTCTTATTTTTATTAAACAAATCAACCTCAATACCACACTCCATGGAAAAGCTGAACGACCTTACCGTTACACCTTCAAAAAAGACTATAGGCGATATAGAATCCGCTATTTCGGTTCTTGGCGGCGCGTACCTGCTGTACGATGCCTTTAAGCGCGAAAGGAAAAGTATCCTCGAAATGGCAGCTGCAGGATTTATGATCTACAGGGGTATAAAGGGGCTTCAGCGTAACGGTACGATTAACAGTAAGCTGCTTGGCGCACCTGCCGGCAAACCTGCTGATTCCAACATCAATATCCATGCGAGGATGATCGTGCAGCGGCCTGTAAATGAAGTATACAATTTCTGGAGGCACCTTGGCAACCTTCCGTTATTCATGGAACACCTTGAAACGGTTACTGTACTTGGCGATACGCACTCCGAATGGAAAGCCAGCCTGCCGGGTGGCCTGGGAAATGTAAGCTGGAAAGCCGAGATAGTTTCCGATGAACCGCACAGGCACATAGGCTGGCGTTCAATGCCGGGATCGATGATATCCAATGCCGGGAAAGTAACGTTTAAAGATGCAGGCGAACTGGGTACACTGGTTCATGTGGTATTTTCTTATCACGTTCCGTTCGGTTCGATGGGTACAGAAATAGCCAGGCTGATGAATCCTGTATTCGAAAAAGTAGTACGCAAGGATGTGATGGGCTTTAAGCGCTATATGGAAACCGGCACCCCGAAAAGGCTGCAGCAGGAAACGGTGGCTATTTATACGTAGTTTTTTGTCCGAAGTCCGAAACCGGCGGCGAGTTAGTAGTTTAGTTTCTTACAGAATAGAGAAGTACAAAAATACAAGACATTAAAAAAGCTCAAAGATTTAAACCTTTGAGCTTTTTTATGATTACTGAAAACCGGGACTGCTACGGAATACTAGTTTCCTTTTTGGTCTTCAGCTTTTGAAACCCTTGAGTTGTTGCCCGTACTTCCGGTGCCGGTGCCCATGCCTGTGCCCGACGTGCCGCCGCTGTTAATCGGTTTACCATTGGCATCTCTCGCTGTCTTGCTGCTATTCTCTACTTCATCTGTAATCTCCTCTTGTGTAAGTTTTTTGCCATTTGACGATGATGTTGATGAAGATCCTGAAGACGAAGATCCTGGTGAACCTGAAGAAGACGATCCTGATGTGCCGGTAGCAGATGAAGAGCGCCCTGTGCCCGAACCAGTTCCGCTTGTACCCGAGTTTCCTGTATCTGTAGAAGAACTGTCTACGTAAACGGTATCGGTATCTGTAACATATTTTGTAGTCTCTGTGTGCGTATCTTTACGGCTGCAGCTCTCACATGAGGTTGTTAAGTTCATGCCGGCAATTAGCAATGATGCCATAACGCCGCTTTTTATTAATGTTTGTTTTTTCATGATCGTGGGGTGTTTAGAATTTCAACTAAATTTATCCATTAATCCGGAGCGTTTTTCCTAATAAAAATCTAATTGGCAAGAAAATAACATTATGGCTAAGCGCTTTCCTCTTTTTCACCTGAAACATATTTACACCACAATTTCACCCCTAAAATAATACCGCATAAAGCCGCTGCGATTACGTTTCCGAGCAGGACGGGCAGATCGTTCCGGCTAATACCATAAACGGTCCACAGCGTCAGGCCGATAAACAGGATGGTGTAGGAAGCCGCCGAGAGGCTTTTGGTAGAGCGTGTCTTTATCACCTTTACCGCCTGAGGGATGTTGGCAACTGTGGTAAATAGTGCTGCCGTTAGACCAAGTATCTCGATATAGTCCATTGTAGTGAAGTAGTTAATTTTTTGTCTCGAATTTTTCCCTTACGGTTTGGCTGATATACGTACTCAGCCCTTTGCCGGCGGCTGCCAGCTTCTTCATTCTTTCAATAATGCGTTTCCCTGCGCTTGCATACGTATATTCATAAACAGTATCATTGTTGAATTCGATCCTGATGCTATGATCATGTATCTCGTAGCCGGTTACGCCGGAATGGCCTTCTAAATTCTTATATTGTTTCATACTTCTTAGATGACATTATAAAATTAGGGAACCTTAAAATTCTTACAACCAACATTAACGCTTGATTAACTTGCACTTAACAGGCTGCCGCATTTATAGTGCCTACCTTGTTATCAGTAATAAACAAGATGATTATGGAGAAGAACAAGATGCTGTCTGTCTGGAAAGCAAATGCGGAAGGGAATCGCTTTGAAACCCTTAAAGCCAATATCACTACCGAAGTCGCTATAATAGGCGGCGGGATAACCGGGATCACTACTGCCCAATTACTAAAGCAGGCAGGCCTGAAGGTAGCTGTACTGGAAGCACGGAGTGTGGGAGGCGGCAGTACGGCAGGCAGCACGGGTAATATATATAAGGTAACCGAATTTGGGTTTGACGCCACAAAAACCAAATATGATACCGATGTTGTAAGGCAGGTAACAACTGCCCGCGATGAGGCTTTAACGCTTATAAAACAAAACATTCAGCAATATGCCATTGATTGCGATTATAAGGAGCAGCCGTGGTATTTGTTTTCTTCTAATGAAGCGAATAGTAGCAAGATCGAAAAAGAATATGAAGCTGCGAAAGATGCAGGTATTGGGATAAGCTATATCACACAGGGCGAAGTGCCATTTACAATTGTAAATGGTATAAAAATAGATGGGCAGGGGCAATTTAACCCACTTCGGTATGTACAGCAGCTTGCTAATGCGGTTTGCGATGACGGCTGCCGTATATTCGAAAATACTACCGTGCTGTCTATCGAAGAAGAAAAAGGCCAGTATATAATAGCGACCAACAGGGGCAAAGTGTATGCGCAATATGTAGTACATGCTACCCATACGCCCAAAGGCAGGATGGTTGATTTCCATTCTTTGCTGGGGCCGTACCGCGAATATGGTGTTGCAGTAAAGCTGGCTTCAGGCAATTATCCTGAAGGTATCTTTTGGGGTTATTTTAATGCGAACGACCGATATTCTGTACGTTCCTATGAGCACGAAGGCGAAAAGTACCTGATGTGCATTGGCCAGCCGCACAAAGTAGGGCAGAAGGAGCATAACGAGGAAAACATTGCCAACCTCGAAAATTTCCTGCGCGAACATTTTGATGTAGCCGAAGTGACCAACCGCTGGGGAGGCCAAAACTACAAGCCTGCTGACGGACTTCCCTACATAGGTCGCAGAAGTGCAGGATCAAATGAATTTGTCGCCACAGGGTTTTCTACCGACGGACTGGTATGGGGGGCACCGTTGCGGCAGCTGTGATCCGGGATATCATAACAGAAAAAGAAACCAATTACACAAAACTTTTTGATGCTGCGCGCCACAGCCCTCTGAAGGCAGCGGGCAAAACAATTAAGGAAACCCTTAATAACACGGCACAATACTTTAAGGACTATATCCTGTTTAAAAACCCACAGCTGGATGACATACCTTCCGGCGAGGGAAAAGTGATCGATGTTGACGGAAAGAAGCTTGCGGTATACAACAGTCCAAAGGACGGAATGAAAGCCTGCTCGGCAATATGTACCCACCTGTGGTGCGTGGTACATTTTAATACCGCCGAAAAGACGTGGGACTGCCCGTGCCATGCCTCCCGCTTTGATACCGACGGTAGCATTATTGAAGGCCCGGCATTGGAACCACTTGAAAAAATAACGATTAAGAATAATTAAACCAACTTTAAAAAAATCAGCTATGAGCAATTCACAACAGTATGCATTAATTACAGGGGCCACCAGCGGGATAGGCTACGAACTTGCAAAGCTTTTTGCAAAAGACAACATCAACCTGGTACTGGTAGCACGAAGCGAAGAGAACCTAAAATCGACTGCGGCCGAGATGCGCCAGATTTCAGACATTACAGTACACACCATTGCAGCCGACCTCTTTAAGCCCGAGGCAGCCAAACAGGTATTCGATAAAACGAAAGAACTTGGCGTTGCTATAGAATATCTTGTGAACGATGCCGGCCAGGGCGAATGGGGCAGGTTCCATAAAACAGATATCAGCAGGGATATCGACCTGGTACAACTGAATATTATTTCCCTGATGAGCCTGACCAAATATTTCCTGGAAGAAATGGTAGCGCGCAAAAGCGGCAGGATATTGCAGCTGGCGTCTTCGGTGTCAAAATCACCAACGCCCTACCTTGCGGTCTATGCTGCAACCAAAGCATTTGTATTGTCATTTTCCGAAGCGCTTGCTAAGGAGCTTGAAGAGACCAATGTCACGGTTACAGCGCTGCAGCCGGGTGCTACAGATACCGACTTTTTCCACAAAGCAAAAGCAGAAAATTCGGTTACCTATAAAGAAACAGAACTTTATGACCCTGCCGATGTAGCCGAAGGAGGCTATAAAGCAATGATGGCCGGCGATATCACGGTACAGCCGGGCTTTAAAAATAAAATGCAGAACACCATGAACAACCTTATGCCCGATACTGCTGTAACAGCTACCATGGAGAAACAGATGGTGTCGAGCATGGATGAAGGCGGAAGGACGTCAATTACCCACGGCGCATCGTCGAGGGAAAGGGAGACCATCAATGCCGAAAGCGGAGGCATCAATGGTGACAGGAAAAATTAATAGTAAACTAAAATTAAAGCATTATGAAACGAATCATTTTATCGCTGGCAGCTGTCCTTACATTCGGCATAGCTTCAGCACAGACAGAACCTAAATCAACAAAGCCATTACAGCCGGAAGTGCAAAAAACGACCGAAGTGAAGGATAAGGCAAAAGAAGATGCGGAGATGCAGAATGACGTAAACAAAGATCCGGAAGCATCGGTCGTACCAAAGAAGGATGAGCTTAAAACACGCGACCATGTGAAGAGCACCCCAAAAACCGATGGGATGCAGGATACGGTTTCGTCTAAGAAAAAAATTAAAAAAGACAAAAAAAGGAATTAGGAAAACCTGTTACAGCTGCCGGTTAAACGGCAGCTTTTTTTTGTGAAAACTTTAATGTTAACGTTAACCAAACCTTTAGATTGTTTGTTTTTTAGTGGGGTAATTTTACAATATGAAAATAAAGAAGTACAGATAACTTAAAAAATCAGTAATCATGAAAAAGACTATTTTATCCCTCAGCGCATTATTTGCAGTAGCAGTTGCATCAGCTCAATCCTACCCGAAACAACCGGATAAAACCGTTGTTGAATATGTATCTTACCAAAAACCGGCAGCACCGGCTGAGGTTAAGGAGCAGGCTGCAGATACTAATATAAATGCAGAACAGGCTCAGCCCACGACCCGTAAAAATGAAAAAACTTCGCAGGAAGTGAAAAGTACTTCCGTTGCTGTAAATGATGAAAAATCGTCAGCAAAGAAAAGCCAGTAACAAATTTCCCTTCTATAACAGAAAGCTGTATTTAATTTTAATTAAATACAGCTTTCTTCATTTACAAAAGGTTCAAAAAGAGGCTGCTGCCTATTCTTCTACATGAAACCTTTTTTGTCAGGATGGTTATCGGTCCGCGTTATGTTCCTTCCGTCCCGTACCGGTGTCCTTTTGGTTATTTCGTGCAGCTCATGGTCATGGTAGTTGTGGTAACTGCCCGTTTTAACCATTTTAGGGAAGCTTGCAAGTTCGTCAGGGTTAATGATCGCGGGGTCTTCATACGGCACCATCGCATTATAGTATCCTCCCTGCCTTGTGTCTGAATGTCCGCCAGGATCACCCTGATCCCTGCGGTCGTGTAATTGATTTGTCATAATCGTTTGATTTGTAGTGGTATAAAGTTACGGTTTTTTAATATCATGGTAACATTTGCCGCTGTTAAATATTATGGCTTACCCGCAGGTAAATAAAAAAAAGGGCTGGTGCCCTTTTTTTTATAAAAACCCATCGTTGTTGGGGTCATTGTCCGTGCGGGTGATATTGCGACCTTCCCTTACCGGCGACCTGCGGTTTACAAGGTGGTCTTCGCTTTCCTTTTCAATTTGCCCTGCAGTGGCTATTTTCGATTTTTTCGGGAAAGTTGCCAGCTCTGCGGGATTTATCAGCAGCGGATCTTCATACGGCAGCGTAGTGTCGGGTTTCATGTTCTTAATTTCATTAAGCCTGTCATTGTTCGGCCTGTTGCGGTCGTTTGCATTATTTTCCATGATTATATTATTTTAAAAAGTTTATAAATTATCCGCCGGTCATTTCTCCGCCATTTACATGAATCACCTGCCCGGTAATGTAGGAGGCATCTTCGCTGGCAAGAAAAACATATGCCGGGCCTACCTCGCTTGGTTGGCCTGCACGTTTCATCGGGGTATCCTGGCCAAATTTTGCCACTTCATCAGCATCAAAGCTCGCTGGGATCAGGGGCGTCCATATAGGCCCCGGCGCAATACCGTTAACGCGTATGCCTTCTTCGGCCAGCATAGCCGACGCAGAGCGGGTAAACGAAACGATAGCGCCCTTCGTGCTGCTGTAGTCGATGAGGTGCTCGCTGCCGCGGTAGGCTGTTACTGATGTGGTATTGATTATCGAATCGCCTTTCTTAAGGTGCTTCAGCGCTTCCCGGGTTATATAAAAGAAAGGGAAGATATTGGTTTCAAATGTTTCCCTTACCTGCGCGCCGGTTATGTCTTTAAATTCTTTTTTAGGGAACTGTACTGCCGCGTTATTCACTATTATGTTAAGCCCGCCCAGTTCTTTAACTGTTTTGGCAACAGCTTCTTTACAGAATTCTTCGTCTTTAAGGTCGCCACTTATCAGCAGGCATTTCTGCCCTTGCTTTTCGATCAGCTTTTTAGTGTCTTCGGCATCTTTGTGCTCATCGTAGTACATAATGGCTACGTCGGCCCCTTCAACCGCAAAGTGGATTGCTACACTTCTGCCAATGCCACTGTCGCCACCTGTTATCAGCGCTGTTTTGCCTTTAAGCTTATCGCTGCCTTTATAGTTTTTGCGTATAAATTCCGGCTTCGGTGTCATTTTATGCTCATCGCCCGGCTGGCTTTGGGTTTGCCCCGGAAATGATTTTGGTTTGGCCATGATTCACAAATTTTGGTATTATATTTCTTTATCTGCTGCTTCTATATTGATGTGCGATTCCGCGATAGATGACAGCAGCATGTCGGTGCCTTTTTCTTCGTTAAGCGTTTCTTCCAGGAGTACAACCACATCTTCTTCCCTCAGGGCGAGAGCAAATGCCCTCATCGTTCCGTAACAGGCAATCTCGTAATGTTTTATTTTTTGAAGTACCCCTATTATTCCTGCATCGCGCACCACACCCTGCCGGGTAAATTGTATAAAATCATGCGCTTCCCTTATAAGGCATTTTACAGCTTCATACGTTTCTTCTTCGGCATCGATCCCTATAGCCCCAAAGATCCTTTCGAGCCTTATGATATGGCTGTTGGTCACGATACGGTGCTGCTCAAGCAATGTTACCAGGTCTTTCGAAAAACTGTTGCTGATGACATCGCCCAGCATTGTTACCATTACGCCTTCGGCCCAATAGAGCTGTTTTAGCTGTTTTTCAAATAAGCCCCTCAGCTCTCCGGCTTCATTATAATCTTTTGCTACGGTTGCTATCATGGTTAGTGTGTCTGTGCCTGTGGTGTAATTTCTTTTGCGGCTGTAGTATCAGACGGCGCCCCGGTTTCCTGCCCTGTTCCTTTTCCGCTATCGTTACGGCTTGATGGGAACTGGTTTTCCCTGTTCTCGTGTTCAATACCCTGCTGTTCCCTGTCGTATACTTTTCCAACTTTTGCATTCTCCCTGTCTTCCATTTCTTTCCTTTTATCATTGTCGTTACAGGAAATGAGAATGAGGCTAAAAAGCAAAGACAACGCTATAAGCGATCTTGTTGTTTTTTTCATGGTTATCAGTATTTGTTTTCATAAAGTTACCAATCTCAAAAGGCAATGCACCTACAATTAACGCATGATTAACAGGGTTTAAATGGGGTTTGAAAAGGATGACGGATGCAGGTTATCGTCAGAAATTAACATTTTAACGTTTTTCTTTTAATTAATTTATAAATGTTTTGACACCGGTGTATGTTTGTCCTATCAAAACATCTAAAATTTACAACTACCACAATGAAAAAGCTTTTATTACTGCCTGTTTTACTATTTTTTGCAGCATGTTCGACTGATGATAATGATTTGAATCTGATACAGGAAAGCGAACTTACAAATGCACAATACAGGACCGCAGCGGCAGATAACTCATGCCCTACAAACGTATCTTCCTCTGTCTATATTGATGTATCCCGCGGTATTGACCGTCCGTATGTTGTTTTTTCCGGATATGTGCAGGGCGCTTCAAACAATGTTACCTACAAAGCAAGGGTTGAGATCGAAATGCTCTCCGATTGTGAAGACATTACAAGCGGCAACGGTGCTGTAACTATATTTGCATTACCGGGAACAATACAGCCGCCATTCTTTACAGCACCCACAGTAACTGTAGCGGGAACTTTGCTTCCTTCTAATGCATGCTACAGGTGGAGGTTTGTTGTAGATGGCCCCGGGGCTGGCTCCAAATCAAAAACCGGCTGCTCTGTAGCATCACCATGGTATGATGCACCTCTTTTTTAAACTTTGATTTTTTTTATAGTGGAAAAACCACCGGTCCTGCCGGTGGTTTTTTGTTGTAGGCAGGTCCCGATAATAGTAAGCTGTTTGACGTTTTTCTTTAGATTAATTTATAAATGATAACCGGCTTTTATATGTTTGTTTTTACAAATAACAACCATAAAATAAATTAACTATGAAAAAGATCGTATCGCTTATTGCTTTTTTAGCGCTTTTAACAGCTTGTTCGACAGATGATTCCAAGGTAGTATTCACGCAGGAAGCCGATCTTGCTTCCGAAGCAAAATTCAGGTCAGGCCCTCCATCATATCCGGCCTGCCAGTTGGGTACAATAACCTGCTCGGTATATGGCGATGCGTCAGGAGGGTTAGAGAACGTAGTAGCCGTTTTTGTAGGAGATGCTGCCGGAGGATCCCTTGTGTATGTGTACAATGTTTACCTTGAGATACAATTACTGTCCGACTGTGAAGACATTACTACAGGTTATGGGAACACGACAAACTATCAAACAACAACTCCTCTGACAAACACTGCCATACAAAATGCTGAAATAAGGGTGCCTGCCTCAGCGCTGCCTGCAAACCAGTGTTACAGGTGGAGACTTACCTATGAAGGCGTTTCACCTATCAACGGAAAACCACGCTGTATAACGACAACAGGCTGGAATGTGGCCCCGGTTATCTAATTAAATTTATTTCAATACAAAAAAACCATCGGGACTTCCGATGGTTTTTTTAATTGGACACTATCGGATACTAAAAAAACGTCAAAAATATAGGGTATGCGCCAAATGGTTTTTACTTTTACCAAAATGTAAATTATGAAAAATCTTACTTTTTTAGCGGCATCTTCATTTATGGTATTTTTATCCTGCAATGAGGCCCCGGGACAGTTGCATGAAATCGGCACATTGGACCATAAAGAAATTTCCGGGCTTGAGTATATACAGGGTTCGGGTATATGGGCGCTTGAAGACAGCGGTAACAAAAACAGGATATACAATATTAGTGAGCAGGGTACAACACAGGAAAGCATTACGATAAAAAATGCCCGAAATATCGATTGGGAAGAACTTACTTCTGATAAGCAGGGCAACCTGTATATAGGCGATTTTGGCAATAATGACAATGACCGTCGCAACCTGGCCATCTACAGGCTTAATGCCGGGAAATATGATAGTGTTGTATCAGTAATTACATTCTATTATCCGCAGCAGACAGCGTTTCCCCCAAAAAAATCGGAAATGATCTATGATGCTGAAGCTTTTTTTGAGCACAAAGGCAACTTTTATATTTTCAGCAAAAACCGCAGCAAGGGCTTTGATGGCACTTTCAATATTTACAAAGTCCCCAATAAGGCAGGCAATCATTCCGCTGAGCTTTTAGGCACTTTACAAGCCTGTAGTAGTTATAATAAATGTGCTATCACCGGTGCAGATATCAGCCCGGATGGCACTAAAGCCGTATTGCTCTCGGGTGGTAAGATATGGCTGCTCACCGGTTTTGGCGAAAGTAATTTTGCAAAAGCCAACATGCAGGAAATCGACCTTGGCCATGTATCGCAGAAAGAAGGGATATGCTTTAAGGATAACGATACCCTGCTTATCGCCGATGAAAAAGACGGCGGCAAAGGAGGAAAGCTTTATGAAGTGAAGCTATCTCAAATAGCACATTAGAAATTATTATCAGGGACTGTTTTTTACCACAAAGTCCACCAATTTTTTTCACACGGTTCACTAGCTAAATCCATCACTGATAAAATATAGTAAAGAGTACAGGCTACAAATAACAGTGTTGTACCCTCCCACAGTAACGGCAATTTATCCGTGCAGCCTTGTGTTCTTAGTGAAAAACTTTGTGCACTGTGTGGTAAAATCTAAAAACAGGTTTAAATGCCAAATGACAATCCAAATGCCATACGACCCCCATCGGTACCCTGAAAATAAAACACCTTTGCGGTAACCACATCAAGGCCGTTGAGCCATGCACCGCCACCCACGCTTTGATGCCATTTTTCAGAAGTGTCATCCGATACCCATACACGCCCAAAATCGTAACCCCCGAAAACACCATATTTCATAGGGATAAAGCTGGTTTTTACGCGGCCTAAAGTTAACCGTATATCCGTACTTTGGTATACCGAGCGCTTTCCGGTAAAGCGTTCCCTGCGGTAGCCCCTCAGGTCAGCATCGCCGCCAAGGGTAGCGGCCTGGTAAAACTCAAATCCGTTGCTAAAATTTGCTTTGCCCTTTGCCATTGATGCAAATACAAGGTTCTCATCGGCGGTTATCTTATGGATAATACCTATTGAAGCTTCGGCATGCGGAAAATTACGTTTTGTATCATCTATGCTGGTCTTCCACCCGGCTGCGACGTAAAAAAACATGCCAAGTGCGGGGAGTGAAGCGTTATCATAATTCCGGAAGCTGTATTTACCATCGATCCCTGCATATTGCCTGTGCTCAAAAAGATAGGGCTTAAGGACCCCCGGCTGGTTTACATATCGGTTTACAGTCCCATCTACTTCAATAGTTTCGAAAATGGCTCCAAACTGGGTGAGGCTGCCGTTACGGCTCTCTTTAAAGAAAGAGGGGGCAACACTGAATTTCTGCAGTTTTACCCGGTTATAATCCATGCCCAATTGGTCATCCGGATTTTTCGTTTCATTGCCCATCCCAAAATAGTTGATACTGAAATTAGGGCTGGTAAATTGTACATCCATGCCAATATTCCACCGTGCAGCGGCATTCATGAACTTGCCGGCATACTTAAGTTCAAAACCGTCGGTGGCAAAATAATAATTGCCCTTTACAGTATGGCTTTGCGAGAAAGGCCTGCGGTTAAAGTTATTTATTGTATAGTTAACTGAGGCGCCAACTTTTACACCATCGTCGGGGTTGTAGCCAATTGCCGGGTAGCCTGCAACAACATTGTATTTTGGCTTGTCAGGGTCATAGCTGTTGGTTTCATAGTCATCCGTCAGTATCAGCGCAGTCCTTTTGTCAACTTCAAAGCTGTTTTTCTTGCTTTTAAAATCGTATACTTTTACTTTTCTGCCATTTTCAATATGGTAAGTATCGTGGTTTTGCCCTCCCAGCAATCTTAGCAGTATCGGGTTTTCAGGGCGGCCTTTTACCTCAAAAATATCATCATCGTCCAAGCCGTAAATCCAAATTTCTTTTGTTTTTTTATGAGTGTATGTCTTACTAAAAAAAAGTGTTTCGCCATCCTTGAGGCTCAATATTTCTACCTTAGTTTCACCTTTAAGCAGGCGGGTTATGGTAAACCTTTCCTTTTTATCGGTGCCTGCTATAAGTACGGTTTTCAAGAGTACATCCCTATAGTTAAGAGCGAATTCATTAAGGTGTTCTTTGCGGATCTTCAGCTTGTTTTTTATACCTTCGATAGTTTCATCCTGCATTTCTTTTGGCAAATGTGCAAAGGCATCGTCTATGGCTGCATCGGTCAGGTGCTCACGGATGTAGGCGGCCTCATCAAGCCAGTCTTTCTCGCTTGCTGTAGTAATCACTGCAAGGTCCAGCGGATAGGGTTCGCGGTTGAACCACTTTACATTGCGTATATCGTCCTTAAACGTCTGCATGTGGCGCAGTGCAGGGATATTCATAAGTATCGACATAAGTGCCCCGTCATACCGGCTAAATGCCTGGTCGCGGTCTTTGGGTATCGGCTTATAGATTACTTTACCATCCTTTTTATATTCTCCCCATTTCCATTGGTCACTGTGCCTGTCCCAGTCGCCTATCAGCATATCAAACAGCCTGGCCCTAATATAGGCTTTTTCATCAACGCTATATTTACGGTCTTTACGCAGGTTTTGCAGCATCTCAGCGGTGCCGGCAATGTCGTCAGGTTTGCCCAGGCTTTCCACGTCCTTTTGCTCTTTGCCTACCTGTTCCTCTATCATATAAAGCTCATCGCCAAAGTCGTTGTTGTATTCCTTAAGCGCATTTTGCTTCGGTATATAAAAAAGTTGGGGATTGGTGTGGTAAACGCCAATAGCACCGGCCAGCCTGCCCGCAATTAGAGGCGTGTAGGGATGGGATGTCGTATAAAAATCCAATAGGAAACTTTCGGCAAAAGTATTTTCAAGCTCATCGCCAATATAACGCTCCTTAAAAGCCACTGCCTGCAGGAAGCGTGTCGCGCTTTTTTTAATCCCCCGCATGGCATACTCCTTTCCGTCCGGCGCTTGCAGACGCAAAGAATGGGTTTGGTGCCCTCCGCCGGTTTTTTTAGGCACCAGCCCGCCATACAGGGTATCAAGCTTCACAGTTGGCGCCTGTATTGGCAGGCTGTAATATTTCCGGTAATGCTCCCCGAAGAGAAACCTGTGAAACCCACTTTTATCAGTCATTTCAGGCGTATATACCGATGCCGAAACAACAGGAGCGAAGGTAGTGGGATAATCTTTGATCACAATTTCTGTCTTTTCGAGCAGTTTTTTTTCAAACAGCTGTTCTTCTTTTCCGTCTTTTACTTTGTAATAAAAAACCCTTGCGGTACCGTCATCATTAATGTCGAGTATGGCATAACCCGTCCCCCCGTACGAAAAATCTTCCGGATAGGTAACCCGCGCGGCCTCTACTTTCGAGCCTGCCCCGCTGATGATCTGGTTGATGTTGTCATGGTGGATGTATTGCAGGTTATGGTCATGGCCGGAAACTACGATAACATTGTCCTTGTCCTGTATCAGCGTTTTTATCCTTTTGGAAAAAGAAGTATACACCCTGCTTTGGATGTCCTGCGTGCTGTAGCCCGATGCTTTTCGTGCCAAATTGATCAGCGAACCTAAAATCGGCATAGGGACATTATACGGTAATGGAAATAATTGTTTTTTAAGGGAAAATTGCCCGCCGTGCGAACCGTTGCTCATCAGAGGATGGTGCACGGCCACGATAATGGTCTTGCCCTGGTTTTTGTTCAGCAGGTCTTCAAATTCGGTGAAAAGCTGCTCACGGGTTTTGATATTGCAATTGTCATTAATATCGGGATAGTCGTCCCAATCCTCGATATACCACTGGCTGTCAATAGTAATTAGGGTAATATTGTCACTTATTTTAACGTCTTCGATGGCACAGCCCTTCCCGGGCAGGAACGACTTTTTGCCGGTATATTTATTGATGAATTTTTCCTCCTGCCGCAATCCTTCATAGCCATTATACCAGTCGTGGTTGCCGGGGATCATAAGTGTTTGGCCGGGGAATAATTTTGACAGTTTCATTTGCGAAGCCAGGCTTGCCTCGCCGTCTTTGCGTTCCTGCGACCCATTGTCCGGTGCCATCCCTTCCGGGTAAATGTTGTCGCCCAGGTAAAGAAGTGTAGTGTTTTTTTCTTCCTTATCGAGTTTTTCGGTAATAACAGAAAGCATAGCCTGCGTAGGGGCCTCATTGGCATACCCGGCATCCCCGATGAGGTAGAACCTGTGCGCGGGTTTTGCTGTTTTGGCAGTGTCATTTACAGGAACAGGTCCTGTAGCGGCACCATACTCCGGTTTGTAGGTTGCACACGAATAAAGGGATATCAGCGCAAGCAAACAGGTTAAAATTTTAATATTTCCTTTAGCTGCGATGGTATCCGAAAAGATTTTCATAAATTGGTTGTGTTAATTACCTATGTATGGATATTGTTCAAAAAGCCGAAAGCTATGTCTTTCACCTATTCAAAGATAAACTATCTCCCGATTATATTTACCACAATTTCAACCATACTTTACGGGTGGTAAATAATGCCGCTGTTATAGCAAAAGCGGAAGGTGTAAATGATGATGACATGGAAATCATCATGCTGGCGGCGTGGTTCCATGATGTTGGGTATATTGACGGCCCCGACGATCATGAAGAAAGGAGCAGCCATGCCGCTGAAAAATTCCTTCGCAAAAATGATTATCCTGAAGAAAAGGCTGCGAGGGTTTCCGATCTGATAAAAGTCACCAAGGTAGGTGCAGAACCTGAAAACCTGTATGAAAAGATCATCAAGGATGCCGACTGCTCTCATTTTGCCGATAAGAATTTCCCAACATTGTCGGAGCTCCTGCGCGAAGAATGGAAGGCAACGCAGGGCAAAACCTTTAGCGATAAAGAATGGGCATTGGGCAACCGCAACGTACTCATGCAGCAACACCGCTTTTTTACTAATTACGGAAAACAGGAGCTGCAGCCTCTTAAGGAAGCGAATATAGCTTTACTGCAAAAAGAAATTACAGAAGGCGGCGAAGGCAAAAAGAAAAAAAAGGACAAAGACAAAATCAATAAAAAGAAGCTGGAAAAGCTCGAACGGCCCGACAGGGGGATTGATACGGTTTTCAGGGTAACGCTGGGCAACCATACCCGCCTAAGCGATATTGCCGACAGTAAGGCCAATATCCTGCTACAGGTAAATGCCATTATCATCTCAATCGCGCTGACAACCCTTATCCCAAAACTGGACAGCCCTTCAAATGCACACCTTATCCGGCCTACCCTTATTATGATGGGATTTAGTGTGGTATCTATTATTTTAGCCATAATGTCCACAAGGCCTAAGGTAACCAGCGGCACCTTTACGCGCGAAGATATCGAAGGAAGGAAAGTAAACCTGCTGTTCTTTGGTAATTTTTATAAAATGCCGCTTGAGGAATACGAATGGGCGATGAACGAAATGATGAAAAGCAGGGATTACCTGTATGGCTCTATGATAAAAGACCTGTATTTCCTTGGGCTTGTACTGCACAGGAAGTATAAGCTGCTACGACTTACCTATGCGATTTTTACAATGGGGATACTGGCATCGGTTGCTGCTTTTGTTTATGCGTTTAAAATGCTTTAGACTAATTTACGTTCAGTATTATTGATAAACGAAACGTAACAGCTTTTTCCATTTCGAACGGAACTTGCGGAGAGAGAAATCTCAGGAAAAGCCGTAAATTTGATAGAATTTCTCGTTTCGAAATAGAAGAACGTGCTTGCGAAGGATTCCTTTAAACTCTAAACAGTACTATAATACAGCACAAAGTGTTCTAAGAATTTTATATTACTATACCGTTCCTCCGGAACTCATATGCAGGCGCGGGTATTGTTTGCTATAAACATACCGTCCCTCTGGGACTCACCTGTAGAACACTTGAGGGGCGGAATGTTTATAGAATAATAGTATTGTGCAGCTCAGAGTTCCGGAGAAACGGCATGTGTAAAAGCCATGTTAAGCACTCGGAGCAAGCTCTTTTAACAAATCCTCATAACTATAAGTGCCTTTCTCCTGTTTGCTGCTGCTGTATTCAACGGTTACACGCAATGCTTTAAGCCCGGTAACGCCCTGAAGGTCTTCCACCTCAAAAGTTTCTATTATGCTTCCCAGCATGTTTTTATGCTGAAGGAAACGAATGTATCTCCTGTATTCGGCTTCTTCCTGCTTTTGTGAGTATACAATCGTGATCTTGCCTTTTTCGGTTATGCGTTCGGCAGTCCCCTTTATATGCGATTTATCAATCCTTTTTTTTACAACTTCATAGCGGGCATTGTAGGTACCGTCTACGTCGAAACGTTTTTCATCCATTCGGAAACGGATAGAAATGGGCGAGCTGAAAACAAGTATGAGCGAAGTCACATCAAGGTCATAGGGCAGTCCCGGCCTTAGCCTGTAATATTCGTTTTCCATCTCACACATCGCCTGCAATTGCCAAAGCCTGAGGTTGTTCAGGTAAAGCGGGTTGTAGGTGTGCTTGGGCGAAATAGAAGCACCAATATACAGGTTATGCTCCACGCCATCGGTTTTGAAGCGTTCATAATAATGCGGGAAAAAGGATTGCGCCTCTGCCTGCTTCCTGTCGAGTACTGCTGCCATTTGCTTGTTGATTATAGACAGTGCATCGTCAAAATCCTTGCGGCTGTCATACACCATCTTCATTTTCGTATCCAGCGTATCGAAATAGTCAATTATTTTTTGATGTATTTCGGTATTCGAGGAGTCAAAATGCTTGAGGACAGGATGTACTTCGTTAATGATATAGGCCTGTATAATAGATTCTGTATCTGCTTTTAGCGACTCTTTAAGCTGTACCTCTAATTTTTCCAGCTCATAGATATGCTGCTCTATAAGCGGTAGTTTCTCTTTTTCGAAGATATACCTGAAAACCAACAGCAGCCTTTCTATCTGACGGATAAGGTCTTTCTCGATCGACTCATTCCTTGCGGTTGAAGAGCCCTTAATATCAATCTGGCCATAGAGCGGATATACCTCGCGGAAAACTATTTCCTTGTAGGCGTGGTCTTTCTTGTCTCTGGATGTAATGTGCAGCAACGCTTCCTCCCTGAATTTCCAGTAAACACTGTGGTGTATTGCAGTATATTCATTCTGTATAATCGCATCTACTTCGTTTTGCAATTCAGAATAGTAGCGGTCTACAGTGTCGGTAAGGAACGGCAGGATATAGGCCAGCTTATTCGCATTAATGCTGTTTAGTTCCTTTGCGCGCGACGAAACCAGCTCGACAAAGCCCATCAGCTTCCCGTTCTTTATAATCGGCGCAAAAATACAGCTCTTTATATTTTGTTCCAGCAAATGCTCCGCGAAACCGGCATCTGCATCATCCTGCAATTTATAAGCTTCAACGTCCGACAGTACAAAGTATTTTTTCTCATCAAGCATGGTATCCAGCGTACCGCTGCACATCATGGTGTTACAGCTTATTTCCTTAGACCCGTTAAGGATGTAGCTTTTTATTTCCTGGAATGGCGCAAGGCGGAACACATTGTCCTGAACATTTACTTCGGTAAATCCTATCCTCAGGTCGGGTATCTGGTAGATAGAACGGAAGATACCTTCAAAGTCCGATTTTGATATTTCCTTTTCGTCATTTATCAAAAGGTTGGTTTTGAGGTTCGAAATAGCGCTTTCGGCAGTAGCATCAAACAGCGATACGATACCAAATCCTTTGGATATCCAGCTTCCGGCAGGGAACTTTTCTTTCCAGAGTTCCAGGTTATCAAAGTTGTCCATCAGCAGGGCAACGTCGTCATCGGTTATATGGATGGCTTTATCCGTTGGCAACATCTCAAGGAAGTCAGCATTATAGAGTATACGGTAATGGTGCATAATACCATCAGCATCGGGTATATCATAAAACAGCGGCTTGCTGAAATCGAAGTGGTACCCGTAATACCCGTTGAGTATCAGGCAGCAGCAAAATACGTAAAATTGATGGTCGTCAAAATTCCTGATGCTAATGCCAAAGTCTTCACCGGCATTCATCAGTATCTGCTTAAACCTGTCGGTATGATTGAATGTAATATTGAAAAAAGGAATGGTCGCCGCTTTTATCTCATTTTTTGTCAATGCGGTAGGGAACAGGTCGGCCAGCAGGTTTTTTATCAGCTTTTCATGCTTTTCGAGCAATGAAAGGTCGGTAATGCCGTCGCGCAGTTCGGGATAAGGCGCGGTGTGCCTCAGGAGCGCCTTGGCATAATCGGACCTGTAGTCCACATCAGATTCTGCAATTTCCTCCAGGGTTTCCAATACTTTATGAAACGATATCTTCGCTATTAAAGGACTGGCTACATGTTCATCAGGTTCCATTTTCATCACATTACAAATAGTACCGTAAAGTTACGAAAATTTTAGTCCGACGTTATCTAAGAACGCAAAGGTTTTTAAAACCTTTGCGTTCTGGCAGCAATAATGCTACTTTTGCACAATCCCATGAACCAACCGGTAAACATAACCTTCCCTGATAATATCCGGCTCACCGTAAAGCGGGAAGACCTGCTGCATCCCCATATTTCGGGGAACAAGTTCAGGAAGCTGAAGTACAACATCCTTCAGGCAAAAGAGGAAGGCAAGACGGCTTTACTTACATTCGGCGGGGCATTTTCCAACCATATTGCGGCTACAGCTGCGGCAGGGAAAGAATATGGTTTTGAGACAATTGGTGTCATCCGGGGAGAGGAATTGGTTAATAAAATTGGTGATAACCCAACGTTATCCTTTGCCCGATCCTGCGGAATGCGCTTTAAATTTGTAACAAGGGAAACGTACAGGCAAAAGGCTGAACCTGCTTTTATTGAAGCGATTAGTAATGAATTTGGAGACTTTTACCTGGTACCCGAAGGCGGGACAAACCATCTTGCAGTAAAAGGCTGCGAAGAAATACTTGTAGCCGGTGATGAACGCTTTACCCATATCTGCTGTGCGGTAGGTACGGGCGGCACTGTTTCGGGACTGATCAATGCAGCACTACCGCATCAGGAAGTTTTAGGCTTTCCGGCGTTAAAAGGTGCGGAATTACACGATGAGGTTGCTATATTTGCAAAAAGGGATAACTGGAAGCTGGTTGAAGACTATCATTTTGGTGGCTACGGCATGATTAATGAGGAATTGGTAGCCTTTATGAACGATTTTTTTGAAAAAACTGGCATACCATCAGATCCGGTATATACGGCAAAGCTGTTTTTTGGCGTTATAGATAGGATCAACAAAGGAATGTTCCCCGAAAATTCCGACATACTGCTCATCCACACCGGTGGGTTGCAGGGCATAGCAGGAATGAACAGGGAACTGATGCGAAAGAAACTACCCATAATTAAAACCTGAGACAATGTTTAGAAAAATTTTAGCTTTAGCGGTATTGAGTTTGCTGGTAAGCTGCGGCACATCGAGGTCGCGCATCCAGACAACAAAGAACAGCACGGCAAAAACAAGGACATCCTCTAAAAAAGACAGGTCGTCTGTAAAAACGAAAACTGATAAAAAGACGTCCACCGCTGCTAATTCCCGTAATGATAACAACGTCGAAGTCCTTGAGTCTACTTCCAGGACCGTGGTATACGCCGATCTTGTAAAGGCTTATGTATTGCAATATAAAGATGTTGCCAAAGACAATATGAAGCGTCACGGCATCCCGGCGAGCATTACGCTGGCACAGGGCATCCTCGAATCGGGGGCAGGAAAAGGCACACTGTGCGTCGAGGCCAATAACCACTTTGGTATCAAGTGCCATAACGACTGGAAAGGCGATACCGTACACCATGACGACGACTCCGAACAGGAATGCTTCAGGAAATACCCCAAAGCAGCCGAGTCATTCAATGACCATTCCATGTTCCTGACAACCAGGGGCAGGTATGCATCGCTGTTTAAGCTTCCCAAAGATGATTACGAAGCATGGGCACGCGGCCTGAGGGCAGCAGGCTATGCCACCGACCCGAAATATCCGGAAAAACTGATAGGGCTAATCGAACGCTATGATCTGGCAAGTTATGATGCTGAAGTGCTCGAAAGGCCGTATGTAAAGCCGGAACCTAAAGCAACGCCGGTACAGCCTAAAAAAGAAGAAACCCCTGCGGTTGCCGAAACTACAGTCCCGGCAGGGTCTTACCGTGTGGCACAGGGTGACACACTTTATTCCATATCAAAAAAACACAACCTCTCGGTAGATGAACTGATGCGCCTCAACGGGCTGTCAAACAATGCTATTGCTATCGGGCAGGTACTAAAAGTAAAATAAGAATCATGTTATACGAACGCAGCAGCCGCCTTTTTGCCGAAGCAGAAAAGGTAATACCCGGTGGTGTAAACTCTCCTGTGCGCGCCTTCAGGGCAGTAGGGGGGACTCCTATTTTTGTGAAAGAAGCAAAAGGTGCCTACCTTTATGATGAAGACGGCAACCGCCTTATCGATTATATCAATTCCTGGGGCCCGATGATCCTTGGGCATGCCTACGAACCGGTTGTGAATGCCGTTATCGAAAGGGCAAAAAAGGGCACGTCTTTCGGGATGCCTACCGCACTCGAAACCGAGATAGCAGCGCTTGCCATTTCCATGGTGCCCGGTATTGACAAGATACGCTTTGTAAATTCAGGTACCGAAGCCTGCATGAGCGCAATCCGCCTCGCCAGGGGATTTACGGGCAGGGATAAAATCATAAAATTTGCAGGCTGCTACCACGGCCACTCCGATTCGTTCCTGATACAGGCCGGAAGCGGCGCGGTAACGTTCGGTACACCCAACAGCCCGGGTGTTACAAAAGGAACCGCACAGGACACATTGCTTGCGCAATACAACGACCTGCATAATGTAGCTGAATTGTTTAATGCCAATCCCGGAGAGATAGCTGCTATCATTATAGAACCGGTAGCCGGAAACATGGGGTGTATTCCCCCTGTAGAAGGCTTTTTGGAAGGTTTAAGGCAGTTGTGTGATGCTAATGGCACCCTGCTAATATTTGACGAAGTT
Source organism: Flavobacterium arundinis (assembly GCF_038289855.1). Taxonomy (NCBI): domain Bacteria; kingdom Pseudomonadati; phylum Bacteroidota; class Flavobacteriia; order Flavobacteriales; family Flavobacteriaceae; genus Flavobacterium; species Flavobacterium arundinis. The sequence goes on along the minus strand of NZ_JBBYHR010000002.1, from coordinate 152,433 downwards.
ATGACAGGATTCCGCCTTGCGAAAGGTGGTGCTCAGGAACTCTACAATATCAAGGCCGATATCGTGGCATTTGGAAAAGTGATAGGCGGCGGGCTTCCGGTAGGGGCTTTTGCGGCACGAAATGAAATCATGAATTACCTTGCGCCAATAGGGCCGGTATACCAGGCTGGTACATTGTCCGGCAATCCGCTGGCCATGGCGGCAGGATTAGAAATGCTTAAAGCGCTGAATGGCGATGCAGATATATTTACGAGACTCGATGCGAAAACTGCTTATCTTGAAACGGGCATCCGCCAAAAGCTGGATGAAACCAATTTAGCCTATACCATTAATCGTACAGGCTCAATGATCTCGGTGCATTTTGATGCCAGCCCTGTAACCGATTTCAAATCGGCTGCTAAAGGCGATAACGAAACCTTTAAAAAGTTTTTCCATGGCCTGCTTGCCGAAGGAATATATATAGCGCCTTCTGCCTATGAAACATGGTTCATTACCGACGCGCTTACTTACGAAGATCTCGATGCTACTATTGCTGCGATAGGCAGGGTAGCAAAAACGTTATAAAGCAAAAAAAACCTGGCCGCGGCCAGGTTTTTTTTATAGTATTAACTCTCTTAGTTAACAAGCTTTTTTAGCAATTCAGGGTTTGAATCAAGTTTTGCTATCTGGTCAGCATCCAATCCTGATTTTAGTTTTGTCTCAATATTTTTTGCAATAACTCCCTTACGCTCGTCAGTAAGATTAGGGGTTGCAAGCATTTGGTGTTTTTTCTGGAACAAACGTTTGAACATTGTATTTTGGTCATCAGTCAGCTTTAATGTTTCTGACAATAACGCCATATCTTTTGCAGCAGCCTGGTTTATGGCAGCATCAGAACCGGCAGGTTGTTGTGTTGCAGTTTGGGCCGCAGCTTTCTTTTGCTGTGCATTGGCAGTAGCACCAAAAGCAAGCATAATAACGAAAAGAGCAATTATTTTTTTCATGATAAACTATTATTTGTTTAGTGTTTCTACGCCAAATCTAATTAATTAATAAAACAACTCAAAACTTTAACACTTAAAATTTATCTCCTTCCGTCCTTTTTAAAATTTTTCTCTCTATTTGTGATTTTTTCACGTTTCTCTAATTTCATGCTTTCCAGTTTTGCTAATTGCTTCGCATCCAAAGTTTTTTTCAGAAAAGCTTTCATCGCAATTTTCTCATCAAGCATCTTGTTTTTCATTGCAAAACGCTCATCTGAAGTTGGTTTTTTCCCTGCTTCCCGGTTCGCTTTAAGCGAAGTCATGGCTTTGTCCCTTTCTTTTCCTTTTTCAACAAGGAATGCTTTTATTTCGGCCTGCTGTTTATCGGTAAGGTCAAGCGACAGTGTCATTTTCTTTACCTGTAGTTCTGCCCTTTGTTCCGGCGTAAAGTTTTCCATCTGATGTTTTCTGCCGTGATGTTTCTTTTCTCCCGGCTGTGCATTCATGGCAAAACCCATCATCAACATAATTGCTAAGATCCACGTTTTCATAATTTTAATTTTTAAGTTTATACCTATAAGACCCTGTATCTTAAAAAAGGTTTAAAAATTCAATAAAAATATTTTTGTAATGCTGTAATGAGGGTTACATTTGTTCCGTGAAAAGAGCTGTATTCATTATAGTCCTGCTGATGCTTTTAAAACCGGTGCTTCCGGTTTTAGATTACATTATCAATTATGATTATATAGCTACAGCACTTTGTGAGAACAAGGCAAAACCCGAAATGCACTGTAACGGTAAGTGCCACCTTGCCAAAGAGCTTGCTAAGGCATCTGAAAATGAAAAACCGCTTTCCGAAAAGAAATCCGGACAGGCCGAAACAGAAGTTTTATTTCTTGAACCAATTGCATCCTTTCATTTTTCATCCCAATTAATTGTATCCAAAACAGCTAATATCACCGAATACCGCAACGGATATTCTCATCTCGATGTAGCTTCTGTTTTTCATCCTCCCATATTTATTTCATAAAGTTTATTTCCGTAAATCCCTTTTTTAGGGATGCATAAAGCCGTGTGCTTTAATTTCTCATGCCTTTAAGGTATTGGGATCATTAATTATAACTTTAAATAAATACAATGAAAATTCAATTAAAAAATATAGCAGCAGTACTGGCTGCAACAGCCCTGTTTATATCTTGTAGTGATGATGATTCAGTAAATACTGTTTCGGGAACCGGAAACCTTGATGTGGAATTCGACAATGCTTTTGGTGATAACGACCTTATACTGAATACACAATCCAATATAACTTCCAATAACGAGAACCTGAAAATAAGCAACATCAAATATATCATCAGTAATATTGTCCTCACTAAGCAGGATGGCACCACGTATACCTACCCTAAAAGCCAAAGCTATTTTATTGTGAACGAAGCCGACACAGACAGCCACGTTATCGAACTTGAAAATATCCCTGCAGGCGATTACACACGTATTAAGTTTGGCGTAGGTGTAGACAAGGCCCAGTTTGACCTTGGCGCAGAAGGGCAGGGCGATTTCCTTGCAAAAGCTCAGGCCGAAGATATGCTGTGGAGCTGGTCGGCAGGATATAAATTCCTCGCTTTTGAAGGCACATTCACTTCGCCTTCAGTAACCGAAGCCACGCCATTTATGGTACACACCGGGCAAACGGGAACAGATTATAACTATATTGAAGTTACGCTCGATATGCCTACGAAAGCTTTGGTACGGACAACGATAACCCCTGATGTACATATTGTTGCCGACCTTTCCAAAATAATTGACGGCACCAATAAGATAAAGCTTTCCGATAATAATATGGGAGGTATGGGTGCAATGATCATGGGCGGTGCCAATCTTCCACTGATCACGGCTAACCTTGCAGCTATGTTCTCTGTAAACCACGTTCATAACGATTAAGCCAAAAGCCGCGGCCCTGTATACTACTACAGGGCTACGGCTTACTAAATACCATGAGAACAAAATATTTTCTATGGCTTGCGCTGCCTTTTTTATGGGGTTGCGAAAATAATGACGATGGCGAATATACCAACCTCCCGCTGGATCTCCGGGTGCCGTCCAACTTTCCCGAACTGGCCTATGATATCGGGGCAAATCCTCCCACAGAGAAGGGTTTTGAACTGGGCAAGAAGTTATTCTACGAAGGAAGGCTGGCTTCTGATGGCCTTGTCTCGTGCGGGTTTTGCCACATACAGCAAAATGCATTCACGCATCACGGCCATACCGTAAGCCACGGAGTAAACAATGCTGTGGGGACACGAAATACGCCACCGATACAGAACCTTGCTTTCCAAAATGTGTTTATGTGGGATGGTGCAACCGCGCATTTGGATTTGCAGCCCATTATACCCATGACCAGCCCTCTGGAAATGGATGGCGACCTGAACGCTATACTCGCCATGCTGAAGGCCGACCCGGAATACAGGAAGCTATTTGCGCAGGCATTTCCTGAAGAAGGCATCACGACCGAAAACATGCTGAAGGCGTTGTCACAATTTATGGTGATGGCGGTATCGTCAAATTCGAAGTTTGATAAATACAGGCGGAACGAGCCGGGCGGTGCATTAACGGCAGATGAAATGGCCGGATATGCCGTTTTCAACGCCAAATGTGCTACCTGCCATGCAACCGACCTGATGACCGATAACTCTTTCCGCAATAACGGGTTGGCGGTAAACCCGCTGGTCAATGATGTGGGAAGGTACAGAGTAACCCAATTGGCAGGAGATTATTATAAGTTTAAAGTGCCAAGCCTTCGTAATGTTGAGAAGACCGCGCCGTATATGCATGACGGGCGTTTTGGTTCGCTTGAAGCCGTGCTGAATCATTACACGTCGGGGATTACAGATTCGCCAACGCTCGATCCGCTGCTGCATCAGGGCGGCGTGTTAGGTATAGCACTTAACGAAACCGAAAAAGAACAGGTCATAGCATTCCTCAAAACACTAACCGATGATCAGTACATTACGGATAACCGATTTTCAGAATTTTAATCTAATGAAAAAGAAATTATTTATACTACTGTTTGCATTGCTGGCTGGCACCAAAATGCTGGCCGGTGGCAACCCGCCCGATTTTAAAAGATACCTTGAAGCCTTTGATGACTGCGATGCCTGCGGGTGTTCCGCTTCGGGTGGAGGTATGGGCTTTAGTTCCATGATCAACCAGAATTTTGTTGGGTTGCGGTACATCTATCAAAGCTATTCCACCAAAGATGGTATTTTTAACAATTCCCCAATGGTAAACCAGGATTTTAATACCATGCAGGCATGGGCGCGTATTCCGGTCTTCAACAGGCTCCAGTTGTCGGTCCAGGTGCCGTACCATTTCAACAGCCGCGAAACAGCCACCGGTACGCAGAATATTTCAGGTATAGGCGATATTACGGTGTTGGGCTTGTACAATGTGTATATGACAAAGAAGGACAGCACGGTTTTTACACACATACTATCGGCGGGTGGCGGTGTAAAAGCGCCTGTGGGAAAATATGACAGCAACAACAATGGCAGCGTAAACCCAAGTTTCCAGCTGGGTACGGGCAGTTGGGATTATGTGCTGGCTGCCGAATATGTGATCCGTAAAAAACAATGGGGCCTCAATGCCATGACGAGTTATATTATAAAGACGGAGAACAGCAAGCATTACCAGTTTGGCAACCAGTTCAATTATAACGCTACGCTGTTTTATGCGGCCGAAGGCAAAAAGATAACCTGGGTTCCGCAGGCGGGCCTTGCCGGGGAATTGTATGCGATCAACAGACAGCTTGGGCAGGATGTACCGGGTACCAAAGGCGATATCCTTTTCAGCAAAGTTGGCCTGGAAGCCGGTACTGGAAAATTCTCAGCTGGCGTCAATGCCATGCTGCCCATCAGCCAAAACCTTATAGGCGGCAGGGTAGAAGCCAATTACCGCTGGTCGGTGAATGTGAATTATAGTTTGTGACAAAAAAATAAAGGCTGCATAAAAGCAGCCTTTATCTTAAAATACTATATCAATTAATTGATAATAACTTTTATAGTTTCAATAGTTCCGTCATCTTTTGACGATACACGGCAGAAGTAGATGCCTGCAGCCATTTCGTTAGTGCTTATGTTCAGGTCGCTTTCACCGTTAAATGTGTTTTTATTCACCAATTTACCTTGTGTGTCAAAGACCGACACATTAAAATTACCGGCTTGAGGTGCAATGATCCTCAGAATACTCCCTTTTTGAACAGGATTATTATAAACAAGATTCATCTTTTGCGATTCGGCTACACCATTTACCCCACCGGCTTCAAACGCGCCCATATCTACACCTGCGCCTTGCAGCCTGCTATATCCATCAGGGTCAGAATCAGTTGGTGTCCATGCATTGGCGCCATTGGGAAGGCTCAGCAATTGGTTGTAAGCACTGTCTTTACCCACGCTTGTATCCTGAAGCATGTAGTTGCCCCCTGAAGCATTTACAAACAACGGGTCCTGCGCGAAGTTGTTGCCCTGGTTATGGCCATAGCTGTCATTCCACGCAGCGCTTCCGCCACTTCCTGCTATAATGGAATTTCTGATATGAACATCTTCCTGAGCATAAAAAGTGTAGTAGATTGAGGCTGATTGGGATGCAGTATTATCCCATATAATGGAATTATAGATGCGTGTATTTAGGCCATCGGGGCTGATATTATTGTAAATTCCGCCGCCTGTATCTACAGCCTCATTTCCGGTTATAGTAACATTGGTCAGTTTAGAATAGGCGTTTGTGTGATTGTAGATGCCGGCCCCGTTATTTGCATAGTTATTGTTTATCAATACGTTAAAGAGGGTAGCAACGCCGTTATCGACATTATATATACCACCGCCAGAGTTATTGACAATGTTTTCACTGATCTTTACATTGAAAAGTATAATGCTTGCTGTCTTATTATAAAATGCACCCCCATACAATCCGGAATTCTGTGCGAAAAAACAGTTATTTGCCTTAACTACACTGTTGTTTACGCTGCCTACTGTACCGCCGGAAAAACGGTTGAAAAAGAAATCACAGTCGTTTATGGTAAACACTGTTGCCAGGGTGTTGTACGCTCCTGCACCATAGCTGGCAAAATTATAGGTAAGTTCTGAGGAATTAAGTTTTGGCGCACCTCCGGTATTGTAAACACCCGCACCGAAGTCAGATGAGTTATTATATAGCTTCAGGTTGCTCATCGTCAGCGACGAATTGAGGTTGTAAATAGCGCCGCCGGTATTGGTTTGAATGAGGCTGGTACCTATCATGTAAGTAGCGCTCCCGTCTGCATTTGCACCGGTTATCCTGAATCCGTCGAGTATAGCCGACGTTCCAAGGTTTTGCGTAAATACTACATTATAGGCATTCTCACCATCATTAAAATCATTAATGCCATTGCCGTTGGTGTCAATGTCATTCTCACTAAAATCACCACTAAGAATGGTTACATTTGTATTAGTGTTTCTTTCGCTGAGTTGTGTTTCGGTACCGTTGAAACCTCCGTAGATCTTTATATTCTTATTGATAATAAATGAGGCTGAGCGAGCATTTCCTGCAATCCTTAATTGTGTTGGAAAATAGGTTCCGGCACTCACCCAAATCTTGTCATTTGCAGCAGAAGCATTAATCGCTGCCTGAAGGCTGGTATAAGCGTTGGCCCAACTGGAGCCGTTATTAGCGCCCTCTGCATCTTTATTTACATAAATAGTGTTTTGTCCGGCTGCCGTAAACCAGCCAGCCATGGCAAATAATAAAAAATAGTATTGCTTTTTCATATTTTTTTGTGATTGACGGCAAATATATGTTAAGGCGAAAACAATTTCAATGCTTTTTGTAAAAAAAATATCCGAAACATCTAAATGCTTCGGATATATAACATGATTTATTAGGGATCAACCTTTAAACTCCACCGTCTTCATATCGCCATCCACGGTTACTTTTACAAGACCATGTTTGCTTAGGCCTTTCATAGCAGCATCCCATTTCTTGCCGCTTAATCCTGCCTGTGTCTTTAGTGCGTCAAGGGCAAGCTGGCCGCTCACTTTCAACAGCTCGGCTACTGCTTTTTCGTCTTCCGTAAGCTCTACCGCTTTTTTCTCAGGCCTCATTTGCGGGAATAAAAGTACTTCCTGTATCGACGGGTTGTTGGTAAGGTACATGATAAGCCTGTCCATCCCAATTCCTAAGCCCGATGTTGGCGGCATGCCATACTCTAAGGCACGAAGGAAGTCGTTGTCAATAAATTGTGCCGCTTCCACATCGCCACGTTCAGATAGTTTCAGCTGTGCCTCAAAACGCTCGCGCTGATCGATAGGGTCATTCAATTCGCTATAAGCATTAGCGATCTCTTTACCGCATACCATCAGCTCAAAACGCTCGGTAAGCTCCGGATTGTCACGGTGTGTTTTACAAAGCGGGCTCATCTCTTTCGGGTAGTCGGTAATGAAGGTCGGCTGTATAAAGTTGCCCTCGCATTTCTCGCCAAATATCTCATCGATCAGTTTGCCTTTGCCCATGGTCTCGTCAACAGCAACGCCCATGCCTCTGGCAGCCTCAAATAGCTCTTCTTCTGTTTTGCCCGATATATCAAATCCTGTAAATTGTTTGATGGCATCGGTCATGGTCAGCCTCGCATACGGCGCTTTAAAGCTAACGTTATGCTCGCCGAAAGTAACATCAGACGTTCCGTTAACCGCTATTGCGCAATGTTCCAGCAGGTTTTCGGTAAATTCCATCATCCAGTTGTAGTCTTTGTAGGCTACATATATTTCCATTGCTGTAAATTCAGGATTGTGCGTCCTGTCCATACCTTCATTGCGGAAGTTTTTCGAAAACTCATAAACACCGTCAAACCCGCCCACGATAAGCCTTTTAAGGTAAAGCTCATTGGCTATCCTCATATACAAAGGCATGTCCAGGCTGTTATGGTGCGTTACGAATGGCCTCGCTGCGGCGCCGCCCGGTATTGGCTGAAGGATTGGTGTTTCCACTTCAAAATAGCCTTTGTCGTTAAAGAACGAACGCATGGCATTGAAGAGTTTTGTCCTTTTTACGAATACCTCTTTCACCTGTGGGTTCACTACAAGGTCAACATAACGCTGGCGGTAACGAAGCTCGGGATCGGTAAAGCTGTCGAATGTATGGCCGTCAGCATCCGTTTTTGGCATTGGCAATGGGCGCAGCGTTTTGCTCAATAAGATAAAATCGTTTACCCTTATTGATTTTTCGCCTACCTGCGTAGTGAAAAGCTCTCCGTGCACACCTATAAAATCACCCAGGTCGATAAGCTTTTTAAACAGCTCATTGTATTTCATTTTGTCCTCTCCGGGGCATATCTCATCGCGGTTAATGTACAGCTGTATGCGGCCTTCGCTGTCCTGCAATTCGGCAAATGAGGCTTTTCCCTGTATGCGCACCGACATGAGGCGGCCTGCTACGACCACCTTCTTGCCATCAGCAAAATTGTCCTTCACCTGCTTTGAGGTATGGTCTACAGGAAACAGGTTGGCGGGATATGGATCGATGCCGAGATTCCTCAGCGCATCCAGTTTTTCTCTGCGGATAATTTCTTGTTCTGAAAGCTGCATGGTCGTTATATTTTTTAGCGGGTAAAGATAAGGATTATTGGCAAAAAACCAATTTGCCTGTTTTTTATGCGCCTGAAGGTTTACGATAGCATAAAACAATTATATTTGAAGCAACAAAACACATTACAAGATGAAAACAAGACTATTTTTAGCGCTGGGCCTCATGATGGCATTTGTAACAACGTCGTGCAACTTTAGCGAAACCATTACTATTAATGAAACAGGAAGCGGAAGGGTGTCATTCGATATAGACGGATCAGGGCTTATGGCCATGGCTGGCGAAGAAATGGCCAAAGAAGGCGAAAAGCGTATGGATTCTACTTTTACGTTTAAGCAGCTTTTGGAAGAGAAAAAAGACAGTATAGCCACATTGCCGAAAGAAGAGCAGGCCAGGCTGAAGAGCCTTGAGAAATTCTCGGTAAAAATGCTCATGGATCCCGCAACCAGCGAAATGAAAATTAACCTCTTTGCCGACTTTGACAAGGCGGGCGAGCTTCAGGATATGATGAAGGCGTTCGGTAACCTGAACAGTCTTAAAAAACAGCCGGGAGCCCCGGATATGGGCGGGATGTTCCAAAATGGCTCTGAGGTGACCTATACCTACGACGGTAAAAAATTCAGCAGGAAAGTTAAACTGGTTGACAAACCGAAAAAGAAAGAAGAAGGCGGGGACGAGGATATGTATAAAGCGATGTTTGGCGAATCGAACTACGAGCTTAATTATACTTTTCCTAAAAAGATAAAAAAGGTGTCGAACAAAAATGCGGTAGTAAGCGCCGATGGTAAATCGGTAAAAGTTACCTATCCGCTAAGCGATTTCTTCGACAACCCTCAGGCTATGGCGCTTGATGTGGAGTTCGAAAAATAATATTGATGTTTTAACGAAGGATCCGGATGAGTAATTATCCGGATTTTTTATTGATGTCAGTCCTAAGGTTTTGTTTTGTAATTTTGTACTGCATTTAGCATTATTGAAGATGAATAAAACCATAGAATTCCTTGACCTTGGCAGCATGGATTACAAGGAAGCCTGGGATTACCAGGAGCAACTTTTTAAAGAGATACTCGATATAAAAATTTCTAACCGCAGGGAAGGGCAGGAAATTGTGACACCCAATTACCTTTTGTTTACAGAGCACCCTCATGTATATACCCTGGGCAAAAGCGGCGATATGGAAAATCTTTTACTTAGCGAAAAGCAGCTGGAGGCAAAAGGCGCGACCTTTTATAAGATAAACAGGGGAGGGGACATTACCTATCATGGCCCCGGCCAGATCGTAGGCTACCCGATACTCGATCTTGAAAATTTTTTTACCGATATTCACAAATACCTCCGCTTCCTTGAGGAAGTCATTATACTTACTCTCTCCGAATATGGCGTTACAGGAACCCGCAGTGATGGCGAGACCGGTGTATGGCTTGATGTGGGTACGCCTTTTGCCCGAAAGATATGCGCTATGGGTGTCCGGGCCTCACGCTGGGTAACCATGCATGGCTTTGCGTTTAATGTAAATGCCGACCTGGGATATTTCGATAATATCATTCCGTGCGGGATAAGGGGTAAGGCGGTTACATCGCTAAACGTAGAATTGGGGGTTGCCAATGTGAGTGAAGCTGAAGTAAAAGAAAAGATATTGAAACACTTTACAAAATTGTTTGAAGCAGAACTACGGATTGTAAATCGTAACGTGAACGTCCTCTAAAATATCAAATTCCATTTCCAGCTGCTCCGGCAGCATTCGGAAGCTTTTCCTGTGGTATTTTGTAATGCCGTATTTTCTTATAGCCTCCCGGTGCTCAGGTGTAGGGTAACCTTTATTTCTTTTCCAGTTATACATAGGGAACTCCTCATGCAGATGGTTCATATACTCATCCCGGTAGGTTTTTGCCAATATCGATGCGGCTGCAATACTCAGGTACTTGCTGTCACCTTTTATAATGCAGCTATGCGGAATACCGTCCACGGGTTTAAAGCGGTTGCCGTCAACAATTATATAATGGGGTACTGGTGTAAGTTTTACAATACACTCCTGCATGGCTTTTATTGAAGCATTGAGGATATTGATCTCATCTATTATTTCAGGCCCGATATTTGTAACATGATAACATAGGGCTTGCTCCTGTATTATAGGGCGAAGGTATTCTCTTATCTTCTCGGTAAGCTGCTTGGAATCGTTGAGCAGCTCGTGGCGGAAATCATCAGGGAGTATAACGGCTGCTGCTGTAACGGGACCCGCCAGGCATCCACGGCCTGCTTCGTCAGTACCGGTTTCATATTGCAGATCGGAAAATTTTAGTGAAAGCATAAAACCGCGTAATTGTATAAAACGTAATTGATAACAGTACAAAGGTAGCAGTACTACGTTAAATTTGAAATAATTGACGCTTAATTTGTTATTATTTATATTTTTGCTAATCTTTTTTCTGCAAAACTATATTTAGTGGCATATTTGCATGAAAGAGCTATTAACTTTTTTAATTTATTATAAAAACAGTCATGAGAAAAAATACTGTAAAAGGGATGCTTATCATTGCTATTTCTGCAATGGGAAGCGTTTCGGCTTTTGCCCAGACCCCTGAGCAAAAGAAACTTATTGTGAAAGACAACAATCTTGAAGAGCTGGCGAGGATTAGCACCGAAGAGCGTGAATTCAAGACTAAAAACTATGCTGAAGCCTTAAGGCTTGCTGAAATAAACGGGTGGCCCTTAAAAAGGACAAACAGCAATGGCGATAGCCAAAAGCTTGCAGGTGTTACCGAAGATGGACATCCTGTTTATTTTACTATGTACAATCTTGGCCAGGCCAAAACTACAAGGGCAGACAAGCTTCATCCCGGTGGTGGTATGGGCCTCAATTTGACAGGTCAGGGTATGACCATAGGTATATGGGATGGAGAGCAGGTGAGGGAAACCCATGAAAATTTTGATGGACGTGTAGAGATTATCGATGAGTTTGTAGGATATGGTGACCATGCAACGCACGTGGCCGGTACTATGGCCGGTGGAGGTTTAGTAAAATCTGCCGCAAGGGGGATTGCCTACCAGGCTAACATAAGGTCTTTTTCAGGATTTGCTAATGATACTGACGAAATGGCGGATGAGGCGGGAGCCGGACTGCTTGTGTCAAACCACTCCTATGGCTTTAGTCCAAACCCTATGCCGGAGTGGTTTTGGGGTGCTTATGGTAATTATGCAAGGTCAATCGATGAGATCACGTATAGTGCTCCAAGATACCAGCCTGTTATTGCGGCAGGTAACGACAGGGGTAGCAGCCCCGAAAATAACCCGGAAAAAGGAGGATATGATCTTATAAATTGTTACGCTACCGCAAAAAATGCAATTGTAGTAGCTGCAGTTTTTAATGTTCCTAATTATACAGGTCCGGACTCAGTGCAGATGTCAAGCTTTAGCAGCTGGGGTCCAACGGATGATAACAGGATAAAACCGGATATTTCTGCAAAAGGTGTTGCTGTGTACTCCAGTGAGGCACAGAGTAATAGTGATTACGGCTCCCTTCAGGGAACGTCTATGGCGGCGCCGGGTATTGCAGGATGTATAACACTTTTGCAACAGCATTATAATAATGTAAATGGGGTTTACATGTTGTCATCTACATTAAGGGGCCTTGTGGCGCATACTGCAGATGAATGTGGTGAATGGGATGGCCCGGATCCTGCTTTTGGCTGGGGGCTAATGAACTCTCAAAAGGCAGCTCAGGCTATCACGGATAACGGAACTGCATCTATCATTGAAGAACGAGCTCTTACAAATACAAATGCAACTTATACAAGGACTGTAAATTCTAACGGGACAGATAAGCTTGTTGCTACAATTTCCTGGACTGACAGGCCTGGTACGCCGAACAACGGCAACGTAGATCCTACAACACCTGTATTAAGGAATAACCTTGATATCAGGGTTACAAAAGTAGGCGGTGAAACATACATGCCATGGAAGTTTGGTGATTTTATATCTGACGCTGCAATACAGGGAGATAACAATGTCGATAATATCGAAAAAATTGAAATTCCCGGCGCTTCAGGTGAGTATGTAATTACTGTTACAAAAAAAGGGTCATTGATAGGCAGCACTCAGAGTTATTCGCTTATTGTTACAGGTATTGATGAGACGGCGGGTGTAGATGAAAATGCACCAAAAATGTTCACTATGTGGCCAAATCCTGCACAAGGGCAACTTAATATTTCATTACCACAGGGCGCTGAAAGCAATGCTGCTGTAGAATTGTACGATATTCAGGGCAGGAAAATGCTTAAAAGTTCGCTTAATGGCGGAGAGAATACGATAAATATAGAAAACCTGGCATCTGGCATTTATATGGTAAGTGTTGTGAATGGTGATAAAACTGAAGCCAAAAAGGTTGTAATCAAATAAATATCATATAAATTTAAATATATTTCGAAATATAACGCAACCTTTTATATCGCATTGTATCTAATAATAAACGTCAGCTTTTTGTTGGCGTTTTGTTTTAATTCAAAAATAGATGCAATATGTGGGCAATTATTATTAATCTTCTCTGGATTTTCCATTTATACTAAAAATTGTGAAAACTTCTAAGAGTATTGCAATGTTAAAAGTTTGTTATATTAAAATAAATTAATAGATTTGCAACTTAACTAACTCAAATTAATTAAATATGAAATCAAAGTTTACTTGGATTTTTACGCTTCTACTGGCGTTTTTTATTCAGTTTTCCTTTGCGCAGGAGAGAACTATTACAGGTGTCGTTAAAGACAGCCAGGGGATGCCAATTCCCGGTGCGAATGTAAAAGTTCAGGGCTCTACGGCAGCAGGCGTTCAGACTGATTTTGACGGAAGGTTTTCTATTCAGGCTTCTACCGGTCAAAAACTGGTTATTGAATACGTGGGAATGAAAACCCAGATTATTGCAGTTGGCGCTTCATCTGCTGTGCCGGATGTGGTATTAGATGATACAACAGTCCTTAATGAAGTTGTTGTTGAAGGATACCGGAATTCTACCAGGCCCCTTTCCAATGTTTCTGTAACTACTGTTACGGCTAAGACAATCGAGGGCAGGCCGAATGCTTCCTTTATCCAGACGCTACAAGGTCAGATACCAGGTCTTAATATCTCAACAGGTTCAGGACAGCCGGGTGCTAACAGTACAGTTATCTTAAGGGGTTACGGATCTATTAATGGTCAGGTTGAGCCTTTGTTCGTGATTGACGGTGTGCCATTGAATTCAGATAACTTCAGGAGCCTTAACCCGAACGATATCGAGTCGGTATCGGTTCTTAAAGATGCGGGTGCTACATCTATCTATGGTAACAGGGGTGCTAATGGTGTAATCATTGTTAAGACCAAAAGAGGTTCTTTCAACTCAGCATTGCAGGTTAAGTACAATGGTACGACCAGCTTTACAGAGATGCAGAATAATAAATACAATACAATGAACTCTCAGCAGATATTGGGGCTTGAGAAAACTAAAGGTAATGGATATGGAGCAAGCCTTACTGATCAGCAGATTGCTGCATTTGCTACCAATACTAACTGGAAAGACGTTCTTTTCAGGACAGGTGTTTCTCAAAACCACGTATTAAGCCTTACTGGTGGTGGTGAAAATATTTCATCTTTTACCTCTTTTGGTTTCTTTAACCAGGAGGGTATCCTTATCGGTACCGACTTAAAAAGGTTCAACTTCAGGAATAACCTTTCCGGAGCAAGTAAAGATAAAAAATTCAACTATTCTACCTCGTTAACGATAAACTACTCTGTAAGGAATGAAGCATCGAATATTGGTACTGGTAGTGTGAATATTAACCCGGTATTGGGAGCTAACCAGGGTGTGCCTTACCTTAGCCCGGATATGTATACTTCGAGCCAGGGAATTTTAGATATGTACCAGGCAGATCCTACTGATCCTAATAATATCGGTGCGGGTACGTTATTGCTTTCTCCACTTATGCAGCTGGATATCGTGAAAAAAGGTACTCTTAAAACAGATGAGCTTAAAATGATAGGTAACGTTCAGGCAAGCTATAAGCTTACTGACGAGCTTACCCTTGGCGGTTCATTTGGTTCAGATTATACTCAGGCTGTAAGTACTCAGGTGCAGGATCCTACATCATTCAACTCATTATTGTTCCGACAGGACGGTGAGGAATACCTTGGATGGCAGGCTCAAAGCTTTGGCAGGAATATTACATTCAATACAAACGTAAACCTTAATTTCACTAAGGTTTTCGGAAAGCATACTATTGACGCTTCTGTGTTCTCTGAATACCTTAAGGCGCATACACAAAGCTTTAGCTATCAACAAAATGGTTTAGATCCTAAAGTGTTTGTGCCGGGCAATGGTGCTGGCTTCATACCTTTTAATACTGATACTCCAACATTCTATCTTCCTGAGGTAGGTTCTGGAAAGGGTACGGCAGGTCTATTCTCGTACTTCGGTACAGTGGATTACGATTACAATCAAAGATATGGTTTGGGTGTTACCGTTCGTAGGGATGCTTCTTACCGTTTTGCCGAAACAAACCGCTGGGGTACATTCTGGTCGGTTTCAGGAAGGTGGAATATTGATCAGGAGTCGTTTATGGAAGGTTCTAAGTTCACTATGCTGAAATTAAGGGCTTCTTACGGTACTACGGGTAACCAGAATATCGTAGGTACAAGCATTTTTGCTGGACCGAATCTTTCAAGGACGTTGTTTGCACAAGGTTCCGGATACTTCCTTAATCCTGCTTATATCGTAGGACAAATAGGAAACCCTGATCTTAAGTGGGAAACATCGGAGCAGGCGGATATTGGTGTAGATTTTGAAGTGTTTGACAGGAGGTTAAGGGGTACATTCGATGTATATCGTAAAACTACCAAAGATCTTTACCAGTCAACACAGATCTCAGCGGTCAACTCTACTTATAGTATCAATGCTAACGGAGGTTCTCTACAGAACCAGGGTGTTGAAGCATTGCTTTCTTATGATGTGATAAAAAAT
Source organism: Flavobacterium arundinis (assembly GCF_038289855.1). Taxonomy (NCBI): domain Bacteria; kingdom Pseudomonadati; phylum Bacteroidota; class Flavobacteriia; order Flavobacteriales; family Flavobacteriaceae; genus Flavobacterium; species Flavobacterium arundinis. The sequence continues at coordinate 136,878 of NZ_JBBYHR010000002.1, read as the reverse complement.
AATGATTTTACCCTTACGCTTAATTTCAACGGTTCTTACAACCAGAATAAAATGCTGGATGTAACAAATTCAGAGAACTTCCGTGATCTTGGCAACCAGGCTGATGCTGAAGGTGGTGCGTTAGGTCAGTACTATATGATAAGATATGCAGGTGTTAACCCGGCAGACGGTAACCTGTTATTCTATACTAAAGATGGACAACTGACTGAAAATCCTGACCAGAGTAAAGACAGGGTACTTACAGGCAAATCGCCAATCCCGGTTTATCAGGGAGGATTTGGATTTGATGCTAATTATAAAGGATTTGGCCTTACTACACAGTTCTCTTATGTAGCGAAAATTTCCAGGATAGATTATGACCTTGAAGGCCTTCAGGATCCAACAGATATCGGTGTATTCAATAAATCTACCGACCTTCTTAACGCATGGACACCGGATAACAGGGTGACTGATATACCATCACTTTTCCTTACTAATAAAGGGCAGGATGCTAACTCTGACAGGTATCTTAGGGATGCATCGTATGTGAGGCTAAGATATGTTAGCCTTGGATATAGCTTTAACCAAAAGATGCTTGATAAAACACCTTTCTCAGGCCTGAGGGCATATTTCCAGGCAGAAAACCTGCTTACATTTACAAAATGGAGGGGTTGGGATGCAGAAAGTGACCGTGGTGCAGACCAGTACCAGTACCCTACTCCGAGAATACTTTCTTTAGGTCTTGAAGTACAATTTTAAAAAAAATGACAACGAATATGAAAAATTTGAAATTAATTTTGTTTGTTATCACAGGCGCTTTATTTGTTGCGTGTGATGATGCAATTGATATAACGCAGCCAAGTGAACTCCCACCAAATTTGGTTTATCAGACGGTGAGTGATATGCAATTAGGTCTTAATGGTGTGTATGCATCTATGCCTGGTGAGAACCAGATATATTTTACCTCTTTGTTTACTGACGAAGTTGCGTTAGGTGTTTCTAACGGTGGACAGGGTACGGATGGAGCACTTGCTTTTCTTCTGAATCCTGCTACTTCAGGTGATGCCGCTAACATGTGGCTTGAAAATTATGCGCTTATTAACGCTGCTAACAGGCTTATTTATGGTTTAGAGAATGTTGTTATCCAGCCGGATGATGATACTACAACTGTGAATGAAGATGAGACAGCATGGTACAACCATATACTTGCGCAGGCTCATGCACTTAGGGCTTACGGATACCTGAATTTGCTAACTTTCTTTTCCGAGGACATGAAAAACGACAGCTCATTAGGAGTAATGCTTTTCGACTTTATCCCGGTAGATTATAAGGTAAAGCTTCCGAGAAGTACTACAGGAGAGATATTTGATTTTATCGATGCAGATCTTGCGTTTGCTGAATCAAATTTATCCGTAAATAACCCTCAGCCTGGAGATAATTTCGACGAACCTATTGTCGAGGCTACTTCTTATGTTAGAAAAGATTTTATTACAGCATTTAAGGCTCGTATGGCAGCTTACAGGGGTGACTATGGAACTTCTAAAACTTTTGTTGACCAGCTTGTGGCAACTGGCAGCTACGCTCTTGCAAACAAGACTCAGTATAAAGCTATCTGGACAGATGCTGGCGTGCAGGAAGTTATTTTTAAAATACAAAAGAGGAACCCTGGAGGTAACACAACGGGTAACTTTTCGCAATTGTGGTCTTCTGTGAACAGTACTGTTACAGGCTCTCCGTTTTTCGAAGTGAACAGGGCTTTATTTAATCTTGTCAATTCAGCAAGTGATGTTAGGCAAAAGGTGATCGTTGATGCATCAGCTTTCCCTAACTATGTGCTTCCGGACTATGCCAACGCAAATGCACTTGTTTATAAAGCTCAGGATGTGTTGCCTGTCGGAAAATACCCGGGCAGCGAAAGCCTTACGTTCCTTAATGATATCAAAGTATTCAGGATGTCTGAAATGTATTTGTTAAGGGCTGAATACTATGCAAGTATAGGCGATATTCCAAATGCTATTGCTGATGTTAACAGAATTAGGACGGCGCGTATTGCTGCATCTGCCAATATCAACCCTACGGGTCTGACTATCCAGCAGGTATGGGCATTTATACTTAGGGAAAGAAGGATGGAACTTGCTTTCGAAGGACATAGGTATGTAGACATTAGGCGTTTAGGCACGCTTGCAGGACAGGGTGTTGACCGTGATCCAAGAGACTGTGCTTTCAACGGATTCTGTACATTACCTGCTACAGACTATAGGTTCATAATGCCTATTCCTAGGCTTGAAACAGCTGCGAATCCAAACATTCAGCAGAATCCTAATTATTAGTAAAAAAAAATAAAAATGAAAAAATATCTTTCAAAAATAGCAGTTTTTGCCCTTTTAGTTGGGGCATTGACAAGCTGCGAAGAAGACACCGTTGTTTTTGATTCAAACAACGGGCAGACTTTAGCGGGATTCAATTTGAAGACCGGTAATCTTAGAACATTTGAACAGCAGTTGAACATGCCTTCTGAGCTAATAGTTGAAGTTGGTGTTACAACCAAAGCAGACCATGACAGGGCAGTTCAGGTTGTTGTAAATAATGAGCTTACCGATGCATTGCCGGCACAGTATTCAATTGATCAAAGCACATTTGTAATTCCTGCCGGGGAGTATACAGCTAAAATAAGACTAACTGGTTATTACGATGAACTTACTCCTTCTGACAGGAAAACGATAACGCTTACTTTAGTATCTGTTGAAGGTGCTGACTTTATCGAACCCCAAAGGAGTAGTACTACGATATCGTTATTCAGGGTGTGCCCAAGAGAAATTCCTACAACCTATACCGGGTATGTTACAGGTAGTTTGGGCGGTGCTACTGAAGAATTTACGGTTGTGTTAAATCCTACTGCAGAATTTGCTACCTATACTGCTACTAACTTATGGGGTAATTTCGTTTCTGGTGCTACAGGTTCCAACTATGACGGACAGTTCCCATATCCAGGTATAGTAACAATAAACTGCGATAATACAGTTAATGTTATTGGAACCAGCGATGACGACAGATTCGCGGGTGGTACTGGTACGTTCGATCCTGACACCAATGAATTCCAATTATATCTTAACCAGACGCTATTCACTTCAACTACAGCTACGGGAGATGTATTCCTAACACCGGCACAATAATTATTTATACCTAATTTAAAAGGGCTTTCATACGAAAGCCCTTTTTTTTGGCGTTTTTTCAATATTCCCGTTCCTAAAATTTAATTACATTTGCCTAAACTTAATCCCGATGCAGAGAATTTTTCTTTCTATTTTTCTTTTAATGCTGCCTGTATTGCTTTTTTCCCAGGATAAGAAAAAAGGAAAATTAAATTCATCACAAAAAGGTAATTCTTCTGCTACGTTGCAGCGCCCTGATAACGCTGGCAATCCTGATCAGTCTAAAGCGGCTGATACCATTGCTACGATAGATATGTATAAGATTGTTACTCTTGAAAGGGATACAACTATGGTAGATACTTCCCTCACGGTACAAAAAGAGTATCAGAACAATTATCTGAGAAGGGATAACTTTGGGTTGCTTTCTTTTCCTAATGACGGGCAAACGTACAACACGCTCGACTATGGCTTAACGAAATTCAATCCCTTTCCCGAATTTGGATTTAAGGCAAAGCATTTTAACTACATGGAAATTGAGGATATAAAATATTATAATGTAGCTACACCATATACTGACCTTTTTTACAGATCTACCCAGCAGCAGGGACAGATATTGGATGCTTTTATTACAGTAAATACCTCTGAGAATCTCAATATGTTTGTTGGCTATAAAGGTATAAGGTCCATAGGCAAGTACATCAATTCAATTTCGAGTAACGGAAATTTCCGGATAGGCGGCAGTTATAATACAAAAGATAAACGGTATTTTTTGAAACTTCATTTTACAGGGCAGGATCTTTCCAATCAGGAGAATGGCGGTATTATAAGTACTGATTTTTTTGAGAGTGGTGTAGATCCGTATACGCAAAGGGAACGCCTCGATGTCTATTTTAAAGATGCTACATCCGTACTTAAGGGCAACCGTTTTTTTGTAGACCATACGTTTAGGCTTAACAAGAACAACCCAAACAGCCTTGTATTTCATCACAGGTTTACATACGAAACGAAGTTTTTCCAGTTCACCCAGCCTACCAGGAGCGCAAGGTTTGGTGCAGCGTATACCATATCTATTAATAATAAGACCCGTTACAATATGATGTATAATATGGTAGGGGCTGCTTACTCCAATGAAAAGATTGGCATGGTAGAGTTTTATGTAGAAGACTTTAACTATAACTACTTTTACAGGACTATAATTCTTAATCCAAATGGATCATTGGGAGTTCCCAATGCTGTAAATGACAGGATTAATACCTATGGCGCCCGTTATACGTATCATAAAGATAAATTGATAGGGAGTGTCTTATTCTCCAATTCGATCACTAACCAGTCGCTCGCAAATATCGACGCTTCTGCCCGTTATATTTTCGATGAAAACAATAGTGTTTCTGCCCGATATCAAAATATGAATAAGCTGCCTAACCAGAATTATAAGCTTTACCAAAGCGATTATAAAGCGTATAACTGGTATAACAGGGATGTCAGGAACGAGAAGATCAACAGTTTTGAATTTGAAGCTAAAACGAAATGGGTTGATGCTTCTGTACAGTATACTATACTAAACGATCATTTGTATTTTAAGAACGAGTTTGTAAATACCATATCTACGCCCGCTAATATTGATACGCTATATGTAAAGCCACAACAGTATGGAAATACGATCAATTATTTTTCGGTAAAATTGGGACGTGAGTTCAGGGTTTGGAAACTAGCTTTAGACAATACGGTATTATATCAAAAAGTTGATCAAAGGGATAAGGTGCTGAATGTGCCGGAGTTTATGACAAGAAATACGCTTTATTATTCCGACTATGTGTTTAAGAAAGCGTTATATTTTCAGACAGGTATTACCTTTCAGTATTTTACCAAATACTATGGTAACGACTACAATCCTTTGATTGGAGAATTCTTTGTGCAGGACCAAAAGAAATTCGGTGGCTTCCCGCTCATGGACTTTTTTATCAACGCCAAGATTAAGGAATTCAGGTTGTTTCTCAAAGCAGAGCACTTCAACTCGAGTTTTACAGGCTACGATTTTTATTCGGCGCCAGCGACACCATACCGGGATTTTACAGTGCGTTTTGGGGTGATATGGGACTTCTTCTCGTAAATCGGCTACTGAACATAAACAGTTGTTGGAAATTGTAAATCTTTAATTATTTTAAATTAATATGCAATATATTTGCATTGTTTTGACCGTAATGCGGTCGTAAAATAGTAAAAATGAAATACGCAGAAAATATACTTGGAACCATAGGTAACACGCCAATGGTAAAGCTGAACAAAATAACCGAAGGCGTAGACGCATTGGTTTTGGCAAAAGTAGAAACGTTTAATCCGGGCAATTCCGTTAAGGACAGGATGGCTGTAAAGATGATCGAGGATGCCGAAGCTGACGGACGCCTGAAACCGGGTGGTACTATCATTGAAGGGACATCGGGCAATACCGGGATGGGCCTTGCGTTATGCGCAATAGTAAAAGGCTACAAACTGATATGTGTTATCAGCGACAAGCAGTCTAAAGAAAAAATGGATATCCTTCGTGCCGTTGGCGCTAAGGTGGTGGTTTGCCCTACCGATGTGGAACCGACCGACCCACGCTCATATTATTCGGTATCAAAACGCCTTGCTGAAGAAACACCAAATTCATGGTATGTAAATCAGTACGACAACCTGAGCAATGCTTTGGCACATTATGAGCAGACCGGCCCTGAAATATGGGAACAGACCGAAGGCAAAATAACCCATTTTGTTGTAGGTGTTGGTACAGGAGGTACAATTTCGGGCGTAGCTAAATATTTGAAAGAAAAGAACCCGAATGTAAAGTGCTGGGGAATTGACACCTATGGCTCTGTATTTAAAAAATACCACGAGACGGGCATCTTCGATGAGAATGAAATCTACTCATACATAACCGAAGGTATAGGGGAGGACATCCTTCCTAAAAATGTTGACTTCTCCCTGATTGATGGCTTTACAAAAGTTACTGATAAGGATGCCGCGGTTTATACCCGTAAACTGGCCTTGGAAGAGGGGATATTCGTTGGGAACTCCGCAGGGGCAGCTATCAAGGGATTACTGCAGCTTAAAGACGAATTTAAGCCGGATGATGTGGTGGTGGTACTCTTCCACGACAGTGGAAGCCGCTATGTAGGCAAGATGTTTAATGATGACTGGATGCGCGAACGCGGTTTCCTTGATGAAGATATTACAAAGGCAGAAGACCTTATTAAGGACCATGCAGACAAGCCTCTTGTTATCGTGCGTACCGAAGAATTGGTAAGCCATGCTATAGAGCGCCTCCGCAAATATAAAATATCGCAGATACCCGTTATCGATACCCACGGATTCGTTGGCTCTGTAGATGAGACCGACCTTTTCCGCAGCTATGTGGAGGACAAGGACATCGCTGAAAAGCCTATACGCGAGATAATGGGCAAACCCTACCCTATAGTGCAAAAGAATACTTCTATTGAAGAGATATCAAAACTCATAAATAAAGACAACCAGGCCGTACTGGTAGACCTGGGGAACGGTAAGCACCATATTATCACCAAGCACGACATTATAAGTTCAATAAAATAATAGTTTAAGCCCCGTATTGCGGGGCTTTTTATTGTAGTAACGTTAACAGATATCCTGCCGCCGAACCAAATAATATTATAAATGCATTATTAAGTTTTGGAAATGCAAAAAGGAGCACGAAACTAGCCATCAAAATACCTGTTGTTTGCCATGACCTGATAGTTTCGGAAGCCATTTCGACGCATATTGCCGAAATGACCGCTACCGAAGCAACATTGACGGCGCTAAGGAATGAGGCAAAAATCCGGGAACTTTTTAGCCTTGCGACTATCCTGTTGAGTAATGCCACAAACACAAATGATGGCAGGAAGATACCCACCGTGGCGGCGACTGCTCCGATTACTCCACCTGCCTGGTATCCTATAAACGTTGCCTATGAGAAAACAGGTCCGGGCGTAAGCTGTCCTACTGCGATGGCATCCGTCAGCTGCTGCCGTGAGATAATGCCTTGGGTCACAAATTCAGCATCTATAAATGCAAACAGGACATAACCGCTGCCATATAGTATTGCTCCTATTTTTAAAAATGTGAAAAATATGCCGGTGCTTCCTATTGCAGTTCCTGAAAATAGCAACGGAAAAAAACTATTGATTTTTTGGTGTCCATCGGATTTGTACATTGCATATAAAAAACCTGCTCCAAACAGAATAGCTATTTCATTAATCCCGAATAAAGCCATTGCAAGGCATATAAAGCCCAAAATAACCAGTTCGGTATTTTTTGCCGAGGCTTTTGCCATCGGCCAGACAGCAAACGCAATTACTGCAATGATAGCGGGTTTAATACCATATATGTACGGTGCGGCTTTGGGTATGGAACCATAGCTTTTATAAAGCCATGCTAAACATCCCGTCAGCAGAACGGCAGGGAGGATAAAAAAAATTCCTGCTGCTATAAGCCCTTTTATTCCTGATCTTTCTTTGCCTAAATGAATTGCGAGTTCGGTACTGTTAGGGCCGGGAATAAGGTTTGTTGCGCCCACCAGGTCTATAAAGGCAGCGTCATCCATCCATTTTCGTTTGAACACAACCTCGTGGCGCATCATAGCAATATGGGCTGCAGGTCCGCCAAACGCAGTAACACCTAACCGGGCAAATAAGGCTATGGTTTCTTTAAGCCGGGACTCCATTTGCAACGTTATTTTGAGTAAGTGACTTGCCTGCCGACCATCTTCCACCACCTTTTATCAATAGAAAAATGCTCCCTAAAAGCATCGACCAGTCGGTTCTGCTGCCGTGGAGGAGTTCCCAAAATCCTTCATTGGCATATACCTCAGATTTTGTAGTTGCGAAAGCCACCAGCATAATAACTGCCAGTGGGATACTCGCGAGGCGGGTGAGCAGCCCTATAAGAACTAATAGTCCGCAGGCAACTTCAAACGATCCAACTATCGTGCCCAGCATTTCGGGTTCAGGGAATCCGATTTTTTCAAACCGGCCGGCTCCACGTGTTTCTGGCAACAGGAATTTTTGGATGCCTTCAGAGAGAAACACTGCACCTACTATCATACGGATAATTATCGTTGTTTTAGAATTATCTGTTTTAAGGTATGGGAAATTCATAGTAAATAGTTTAATTCAGAAAGGTACTATTAAGTATGTAATTGTGCAATAGCGTCCAGTTTGATGATAACCACAATCGCGAAATCTTGTTATCTTTGCTACAGATAACTTTCGCATGAACTTCACTGCCATAGACTTCGAGACCGCCACCGGATACCCCCATAGTGCCTGCGCCGTGGGTATCGTGACTGTGGAGGATGGTATAATTACCGAAGAATACCATACGCTCATTCAGCCGCCTGACAACGAATACTGGTACCGCAATATCATGGTGCATGGCATCAAGCCGGTAGAGACGTTAAATGTACCGACATTCGACATGCTGTTCCCGGAAATAAGGGACAGGCTTTTTGGCAGGAAGATCGTAGCCCATAATGAGTCCTTCGACCGTAATGTACTCATGAAAACCATGAGTTGGTATGGCCTATATTACGATGAGCTCGAAATAGCCGACCGCTGGGAATGCACCTGCAAGATATACCGTGCAAAAGGCTATCCCAAAGCCAACCTGAAATACTGCAGCGACCGCAACGGCATCCAGCTCAATCACCACGAGGCGTTAAGCGATGCAAGAGCTTGCGCCAAATTGTATTTGCTGCATGATGGGCAGGTAAAGATGAGGGTGTGAGACGTAGAAAATCAGCTAAAAAGTCTATCATGAAAATTGTGCTATCACTTGATGAGAATAATGAAAAATCTAAAGCTTTTTTAGATTTTATAAGGACTCTTGATTTTTTAAGCTTCGAAAAAGACACAGACTTACCTTAGTGGCAAAAGGATGAATTAGATCAATATTTGGATGAACATAAATATGGGACTGCCCAATATGAAGACTGGGATATTGTTAAAACCAGATTATTCAATAAATATGGTACCTGATGGGATGCATGATCAAGGATTAGGAGTAATGCTATTTTGCAAAATTTAAAAAGTTGCTGAATACCCAAAAAAGAATGCATTGAAACTGTGGACTTTTGGTTTTATACCATTTCCAGTTCTTCAATCATTGCCCGTCGTTTAGGATATTTTTTAATAAGATGTAAAGCCATTTCTCGGATTGGTACATCGCTGCCTGGTAATGTTTTCATAACTTTTATCATTGTTGAAGCAAGTTCGCGGTAAGCACTGCGGTTATCGGCATAATGGCAGTGCTCCTCAAAAGCCGGAAGGTAAATTTCCAGTAATTCAGAGGGATATTTGACGATAAGGTCATTGTGATGTTTTAAAACGTTATGCAGCGAACCTTCTTCTTTCAATAATCCCAAAAGCCTGTCCAACATGCCTTCCTGTATGTAGACCGGCGCAATTTTTTCAAGCAGGTAGGGGTTGCTGCTAAAATTGGGTTTCCGGGCGGATACTATACTGTTTTTGATCAGGGACTCAATATGTTCCTCTATTATGGGTAGCCACTCTTCATTGTTATAAGTGCCTTTCCATATATCATAATAGGAGGCTTTGAAACCTGATGAAAATGCGAGGTCTTTGGCCAGCAGCCTTATATTGGAAATGTCATTTTCAAGGGTCGCTATTTTCAAAAGGCTGTCTTTCCAGTGATTGATGGTTCCCCAAAAACCTGCTTTTTTTGCGATTGCAAGCCCTTCAGCCGCTAATACTCTTGCTTTGTCGTATTGCGAACTTCTAACATGTTTTTCTACTTCAGCTTCCCTTATTTCGGGGATATCTATATTTTGTTTAACAAGAAGGTCTGCCTCTGAGATTTTCCCAATAGACTTAAGAAAAATAACTTTTTGGCAGGTATAATGGTTTTTACGATGATAGGAGTGACTGTATTTTTTTAATTGCCTCTCTATAAAATCCAGATAAGTATCATGTCTGCTGAGTGTAAGCGCAAGATCCTGGAAAATGTCTTCGAGGCTATAGCCAAAATCCCCGTAATCGAAGTACAGGCTGTTGTCGAGTTCTTTTTCCAGAAAATCAAATGACTGTTCCTTGATAGAGTAGGGCGCAGTGCTTTTATTGACAAGTTCAGATAGCAGTTCTATACTGGTAAAAATCACATCTCCGAGCATACCGCTGCTGTCGTCACAATATTCTATGCCTTTGCAGGTTTCAAAGATCAGGGTTTTAGACAGCGAAAGGGCATCCCTCAAATTTCCTTTTGCAACATACTCCTCTACTGTACCTATTATGGAGGCGATCTCACGTGCTGCTGCCTTTGTTGATCGGTAATCCATATAGCCGCTATGGCTGCTGCTTTTTAGCAGTTTCCTGATTATGGATGTGTATGCTTTTACAATATCGAAACTTTCATTTTTGTGCGAAAAATAAAGCTCAAATTCAGATTTGAATTTTTTATCGGAAGCGGAATACTGCTTAATGAAATCTTTGTATTCATCCTGTGATATCGAATCCAGCATGCTATCAAAAGACGGTTTTTTTTTCTTCGCCGCAGACTTCTTTTCCGGCTCATTCTCTTCTTTCGCCGGGGTTGTATCTATTGTCATGTTTTCTGCAAGGTAAAACAGCATTGCTGCTACGTGCTTGCAGGCATCGCCATCATACGGACAGTCGCAGTAATAATCTTCAACAATGATGTTGTCCGTAACAGTTACAGTAACGGTATACTTTTCAGAACCTTCCACGCGCGCACTCCACGTACCCTTTTTACCTTCTTTTACTTTTTTTACATGACCATTTTCAAAATAGTTTTCTCCCCTTTGAACTATGGCTTTTGGGAAAAAATCCATAAAATCATAAATGCTAAACATAATCTTTTATCCTCTTTAAGTAACTGTCTAAATTTAATAAATATTCTTTACTATTGTCATTTCGGGTGCAGTCGGGAAGCAAAAAACAATAAAAATACTACATTTCGACTGCGCTCAATATGATATTTTTATTGTTTTTTACAAAGTTAGACAGTTACTAATTCTCAAACTATATAAGCATAACCCTAGCTTTCTTCTATCTGGGCTACCGACTTCCCGACTTCGGATAAAAAACTACTCCTCCCCAAGCAATACTCCCGAAACATTCCATGCGCTAAAGCTATTGCCTTCGGGTGCGCCCTGTGGTATGGTAACGGTGATCGTATGATTACCAGCTTTCATGTCGCCAAGATCAATGTATTCCGGATTAGTAATTGTACCCGGACACCAGTTAGACCGGCTATAATCGGAAGAGGACAACCCGTTTTCAAAATTTCCTGAAGCAGGGTTAAACAGCCTGTATGTTCCGCAGTCCTGCCGCCAGGGAACGAACGCGAACGCGACCTTGCCATCGAGCGTGATAGTATTCTTTTTAGGCAAGTACTCATCGCCATTTTCCCAGCCGCCATGTCCGGTAGTTATGTAACGCAGTCGGACATTTTTTATGTCTTTTGCCAGCGTAAAGCTAACTTCAAGGCCCTTTGGCGAATTGAACATCGTGCTGTATTCCTGCCCGGCCATTTCCATGACGTTCACGGTATTAAAAAGAGGCATTACGAAAGTATCCGTGTTGTACTGCACTTCATCTTTATGGATCGTGATATCGAGGCTCATTTTGTGCCCGCCTTTATCATAATTTCCGATGAATACACCCACCCACACATCTCTGTTACTTAGCATAGGTGCCAATTCTGAAACATCCTGGCGATAAGGCACTGCTTGGTGCCAGTCTTTTCCTTTCAACTGGATATGCCCATACTGCTTTATCCCGAACGGCGTAAAGAAACGCATCAGTTCCAAAACAGGGCTGTAGCCATAGGTACGCACCACGCCCTGGTATTTTTTGCCATTACCGTTATCATATACGGGCAGGGTAGCAGCGCCGTTTTTAAGTCCGTCAAGAAATGACTGCTTTTCATTTTCAGGGATAATAAATACAGATCCCGTGCGGTCATAGGCATCGCCATTGGATTGCTCAATAAGTTCTGCAAACACCTGGTTTCCGGGCTTTATTTCCGGGAACTTTATTTTTCTCAAAGCTATCGTACCATTGGCAAACCTTAGGATGCTGTCGTTTGATGCTGATGCATCGGAGAAATTGATGATCTCATCCTTAAAAACAGGCAGGGTAGTGAACCGTGATTTCCAAAGCACATCGCGGTAGGTAAGCAGGTCAGTCATAGCCATTCCTTTAGGGATAATCTCAGCGAAAGCTGAAGCATCTTTCAGTTTTTCAATTTTAGTTGCCGTTACAATATAGCTGCCGTTACGATTCATTTCCAGCACCAGGCCGAGTTCCTGCCCCAGCAATGACGGCGCACCTTTTAGCTTCAGGTCGTTGGTGTACCATAGTTCTATCGTATTTGAATTAATAATGGTCTTTGCTTTTTTACATTTATAGCCAAGGATGGTTTTGGTATCCGGCAGCAATTCGAACGACTGTTTTTTGAGTGACAGGCTGTCTTTTGTGGCAATGCTTTTTCCTTTGTACGGTTGCGCTGCCAGTATGTACGAGCTGTCGGTATGGCTGATAACAGATTGCTCAACAGGAAAGGCTGATGTTTTATCCAGTATCGCCTTGTTTGTCACCAAAGTTATTTTAGCATCCGAGAAAATGATGGTGGGGTTATCGGCATCGGTAACTTTACCCAACGATATTTTTTGATAGGTAACTTTTATGGCGGCAGGCTGCTTTTGCGAATAGGCACAAGCGGTTGCAATGAGCACGATTGCAGTAATGAAAGGTTTCATGGTGTTTATTTGTATTTCCAAATTTCGGTAAAATTTCGGCCATGCACAATTTTAAATAAAAACAATAGTTCCACACGCAACCTTTTTCAATTCCTCTGACTATAGCATACATAAACCCAAAAACCATGAAAAACACTTTACTCTTTTTAATGCTATTGCTGTGCGGAATGGCAGGGGCACAGATTGTGAACATACCGGATGCTGCTTTTAAGGCAGAATTACTTAATGCATCCACTGCTAATGAAATAGCCAGAAATAGTAATGGTGTGGCCATGGTCATAGATGTTAATGGCGATAATGAAATACAGGTAAGTGAGGCGCTTGCTGTTTGGGAATTACGATTAACTAATGATATGACTTCTATGCTCGGTATAGCAGCATTTTCCAACCTAAGAAAATTGGGAGGCTTTCCGATGGAGGTGCTATCCCTTAATATAACAGCACTAACTCATCTGGTGGAATTGGATTTATTTGCCCAGAATATGACATCAATTACAATTGGCAGTCTTCCTTATTTAAAGAAAATCGATTTAAATCTCCATTCTTTGGCTTCTTTGGACTGTACAGGTTTAATTGGCCTTGAAGAACTATATTTAAGTGGAAATAACTTAACATCACTTACAATAGCAAACCTTTCTGCCCTGAAAAGAATTAATTCAATTGTAGATGGAATTACTTCTTTAGATTGTACAGGTTTAACAAGCCTTGAAGAATTAACTATTTTATCTAATGATTTAGGATCACTCACAATTGCGAATCTTCATAACCTAAAATATATCGACATATCTTCCAATATTACCACTTTAGATTGTACCGGTTTAACAAGCCTTGAAAGATTAGTTTTGAGTTCATATAGCCTTACTTCATTGGATTGTTCAGGATTACCCAGCCTTGGAATTTTAGATTTAAATATCGGTGGTTCTTTACCTTCACTGACGTTGTCTAACGACCCGGTCATTGAACATATTACTATTGCGGGTTCCGGCCTTCATTCTTTTGATTGTACAGGATTACCAAGCCTGAGATCATTAACGATAAATGATGCATACAATCTCAATTCACTGAGTATTGGAGATAAGCCAAATATGACAGGTTTGTTTCTTGAATTTCTTGGAAAAATTGAATCTCTTGACCTGAGTGGATGCACTGCACTAACGCAACTGACCCTCACTTATGAGGGATATTCAGACATGTCACGATTTTTAAATTTAAAAAATGGCATTACGGAATATGAGAATTTATATTTTGGTTTTAGCGCGGAATATGATTATCCCATATACATCTGCATAGATGAAGGCAATGAAGCCCTGCTTGGGAACAATCTCGCCAATCCGTACATCCAGGTAAGCACTTACTGTTCTTTCACCCCCGGAGGCGATTATAATACCATAGCCGGAAATTTCACTTTTGACAGTGATAGTAATGGCTGTGATGGGAATGATGGCTACACAGGCTTCGTAAAGCTTAATATTGATAATGGAATTGAGGAATTAAGTACCTTCACTACTTCCGGGCACTATAATTTTTATACCCAGGCAGGCACTTACACCCTTACGCCACAACTGGAAAATGACTGGTTTACAATCACTCCCGCCACGGCTACCATTACACAAGCGACCGTTGATAACACCGTAACTACCCGAAACTTCTGTATTGCTGCCAATGGTATGCATCCTGATGTGGAGATTATTGTATTGCCTATAGGAAACGCCCAACCCGGCTTTGATACCGATTATAGGATTATTTACAGGAATAAGGGCAATCAAACCCTTTCCGGTGCTATGACATTAAACTATGATGACACCGTGCTTGACCATATCGAGTCTTATCCTGTTGAAAATTCGTCAAGTATGGGTTCGCTCGCATGGAATTATACCAACCTGCTGCCTTTTGAAACCCGGACAACGCGCGTTACTTTTAACCTGAACGGTCCCATGCAAATCCCTGCCGTAAATCTTGATGATGTGCTGGCATTCTCTGCATCGGTAACTCCTTTATCAGGCGATGAAACCCTGGCAGATAATACATTTACTTTAAACCAGATAGTGACAGGCTCTTTCGATCCCAACGACATCACCTGCCTCGAAGGCCGAAGCGTGTCCCCTGATAAGATAGGAGAGTACCTGCACTACAACATCAACTTCGAGAACACCGGGACCGCGCCTGCAACTTTTATTGTTGTGAAGAATATGGTAGACGAAACGAAATTCGATATAAGCTCATTGCAATTGATGGATGCTTCCCATGCTATAGAAACAAGTATCAACGGCAACAAAGTGGAATTTATTTTCGACAATATCAACCTTGGCCCGGAAGAGAAAGGCAATGTAACTTTTAAAATAAAAACGCTGAATACATTGCAGGTAAATGACGACGTTACCCAGCAGGCCGATATCTTCTTCGACTACAACTGGCCGATACAAACTAACGAGACAACAACAACTTTCGAGGTGTTGAGCCGTGGCAGTTTTGCAATGGATAATTCTGTGAAAGTATATCCAAATCCTGTAAAAAGCATCGTGACGATTTCAGCAGATTCAGCATTGAAGTCAATACAGCTTTACGATATCCAGGGCAGGTTGCTGCAATCGGGAACCGTAAATGATATAAATGCCACAATAGACCTTTCGTCAAGGAATTCGGGAATGTACTTTGTAAAAGTGTTTGCCGAAAAAGGAATAAAAGTAGAGAAGATAGTAAAACAATAACACTTTACGCAACCTTTTTTATTTCGTGTGACTATAGAATAAAACAAACCCAAAAAACATGAAAAACACTTTACTCTTTTTAATGCTACTGCTGTGTGGAATGGCAGGCGCACAAATCGTGAATATCCCTGATGCGGCTTTTAAGGCAAAATTGCTTGGGACTACAACATCAAATTACGTAGCAAGGGATTTTAATGATAATTCGATAGCAATAGACGCGAACCATGATGGTGAAATTCAGGCAAGCGAAGCGCTTGTTGTGTGGAGGCTTATTATAAATGATGCATCAATAGTTTCCATGCAAGGGATCGAGGCATTTACTAACCTCAGAAAATTACAGGGCAGTCCTTACATATTAGCATCTTTAGATGTAACATCGCTGACTAATCTGACTGAAATAAATTTTTATGACTGCACTCAGTTAGTGTCCCTAAATGTTGCTAATCTTGCTAATCTCAAGGTCATAAAAATGGAAATAGCAGCTAATATTGGATTATTGGATTGCACGGGCTTGTCAAGCCTTGAAGAATTAACTGTTAAAAGCAATCAGGGTAATAATTTTCAGTTAATTAACAGCAGTAATAATCTTCATAGTTTAAAAAAGATTGATGTGGTTAGTAGTGTAATGACGTCGTTAGATTGTTCCACATTTAATAATCTTCAGGAATTAACTTTGTGGTCTAGTGTATTGACATCTCTCGATATCGAAAATCTTACTAACTTAAAAAAAGTTGATTTATATGGCTACCTCCTTCCTGAATTAGATCTTACTGGCCTGAATAATCTTGAAGAAATGATTTTGAACTGTAATCATTTACCTGTGCTGGCTATAGGAAATCTATCTAATCTCAGGAAATTTACCTGGAGCGGTTATGCTATTACGTCATTAGACTTTACAGGTGTAAGTGATATTGAAGAATTACATATAAGCGGTAATTCTTTGACATATCTCACTTTAGGGAACCTTACTAATTTGAGAATTATGGAAATAGAAGCCCAAAATCTTACAGCTTTAGATTGCACCGGACTAACAGCCCTTGAAGAATTCACACTTAATTTGGGATTTGAGATAAACTCACTTCAAATGGGTAGTCTGCCAAACCTTCATTCTCTTAATCTGGATGAATTGGAATCGCTGGAATATCTTGATTTAAGCGATTGTACAGCATTGGACAGATTATTCATTTCGTATCATTATGGAAGCAGTAGCTCTGATTTTATTAATTTAAAAAATGGTGTTACCGAATATAATCAATTCAATATATCATTCTATCCCGAATATGAGTCGGACGCTCAATTGTATATTTGTGCAGATGAAGGTAATGAAACGGTCAGTGCATTGGCGAATTCATACATCCAGGTAAGTAGTTATTGTTCTTTTACACCAGGCGGGGATTACAATACTATAGCAGGTAACCTTACTTTCGATATTGATAATAACGGTTGTGACACTGACGATAGTTTTAGCGGCTTCGCGAAAATGAATATAACAAATGGTACAGAAACCGGAGGGCTTTTTACCGGTGGTTCCGGGCATTACAACTTTTATACCCAGTCCGGTACTTTCACGCTTATCCCCGAATTTGAAAACGACTGGTTTATTGCTACACCGCCGTCGGCAACTATAAGTTTAGCCACCGTTAATAACAGCACTACAACCCAAAATTTTTGTATAGCTCCAAATGGTGTACATCCTGATGTAGAGGTAGTAATTACACCTTTATCCGGAGCCGCTCCCGGTTTTGACACTTATTATAAAATTGTTTACAAAAACAAGGGTAATCAATTGCTTTCGGGTGCGGTAATGCTGAATTATGACGACAGCATTCTGGATTATATGATAGCGAATCCTGTGGAAAGCACATCAGGGACGGGCTTACTTACATGGAATTTTACCGACCTTATGCCCTTTGAAAGCCGCAGCATGATGGTTGTCCTGAACCTTAACGGTCCCATGGAAATCCCTGCTGTAAATCTTGATGATGTGCTGGCATTCTCTGCATCCATTACCCCAACATCAGGCGATGAAACCCTGGCAGATAATACATTTACTTTAAACCAGCTAGTGATAGGCTCTTTTGATCCCAACGACATTAGCTGCCTTGAAGGTCATAGTGTTTTTCCAGAAAAGATAGGGGAGTATTTGCACTACAACATCAACTTCGAGAATACCGGGACTGCTCCCGCAACCTTCATTGTTGTAAAGGATATGATTGACGAAACGAAGTTTGACATAAACACATTGCAATTGATGGATGCCTCCCACACCATAGAAACAAGGATTAATGGCAACAAAGTGGAATTTATTTTCGACAATATCAACCTTGGCCCGGAAGAGAAAGGCAATGTAACTTTTAAAATAAAAACGCTGAATACATTGCAGGTTAACGACGATGTGACACAGCAGGCCGATATCTTCTTCGATTACAACTGGCCGATACAAACCAATGAGGCAACGACAACTTTCGAGGTACTCAGCCGAGGCGATTTTGCAAGGGATAATTCGGTTACAATTTACCCGAATCCGGCAAAAGATATTGTGACTATTTCAGCAGATTCAAATGTAAAATCAATACAGCTCTACGACATCCAGGGCAGGCTGCTGCAATCGGGAACCGTAAATGATATAAATGCCACAATAGACCTTTCGTCAAGAACTCCCGGAATATATTTTGTAAAAGTGTTTACAGATAAAGGAATGAAAGTAGAGAAGGTAGTGAAGAAGTAAGGCTTTGCTGCCAATCCTAAACCGATACGATTGTGCCGGTTTTTTTATGGTGTAATTATTTTACATTAGGATAAAAGGCAGTAGGGAGCTTGGCGGTTATCCCGCGTTCCAATTTTTTTATTATTTTAGTGGATTATTTATCCGCCATGAAAGAAGATTTTTTACACCACGTTTGGCAATACAAAAAGTTCAGCCTGCAGGGATTAGAGTCCGTGCAGGGCGAAAAAATAGAGATACTCAATGCAGGCCAATACCTGCAGCAAACCGGCCCGGATTTTTTTAATGCACAAATAGTTATAGGGGGTCAGAAATGGGCGGGCAATGTAGAGATACATATCAAATCGTCCGACTGGTACCTGCACAGCCACGAGAATGATCCAAACTACGACAATGTTGTATTGCACATAGTATGGGATCATGATACACAGGTAATGCGAAAAGACAATTCCGAGATACCCGTTTTGGAGCTCAGGCATTATACCGACCCGAAACTGCTCGAAAGCTATAATGCTTTGGCCGCCGCCAAAACCTGGATATACTGCGAAAAGGAGCTGGAAACCATAAATTCATTCGTGCTTGAAAACTGGAAAGAGCGCCTGTTTTTCGAACGCCTCGAACGCAAAGCAGCACCGATTCTGCAACTGGCTAAAGATACCGGTAACGACTGGGAAGCCGTACTGTTTTGTTTTCTTGCGAAAAATTTTGGACTCAATACCAACGGACAAACGTTTTTCAGTATTGCCCGATCCCTGCCTTTCCCTGTAGTCCGCAAAGAAAGTTTTGAGTCCGAAAACCTTGAAGCACTCCTTTTTGGACGTTCAGGGCTGCTGGATGGCGACTTTGAAGATGTGTATCCGCGCGATTTGAAAGCACGCTATGCGTATATAAGTCACAAGCACCAGTTACCGCCTGTATATGTTGACAGCCTGGAGTTTTTCAGGCACCGCCCTGACAATTTCCCGACAATAAGGCTGTCACAATTCGCTGCACTATACAGTAGCCACCAAAACCTTTTTTCTAAAATAATTAATTGCGCCACTGTCGAAGATATTTATAAGGTGTTTGAAGTACAGGCATCGGCCTACTGGCAGTCGCATTATACTTTTGACAAAGAAAGCACTAAAAAACGTAAAGCGCTTACAGCATCTTTTATCGACCTGATCGTTATAAATACCATTATACCCTTTCGGTTTGCCTATGCTAAAAGCACGGGAAAAGAAGTCAGTGAAGAACTTGTAACGCTTTTGCAGGCAGTAGCGCCAGAGAAGAACGCCATAGTAGATAAGTTCCGGTCGTTTAAAGTGTCCGCCGATTCGGCTTATGATACCCAGTCGCTACTACAGCTCCGCAACGAGTACTGTGCCCACAAGCGCTGTATGCAATGTGCCCTTGGATTGGAACTTTTAAAAAGCAATTGATTTTATTACTACTTTTGAAGCAATTCAGTTTGAGTGAGCAACCTTAAACCTTAAACAAATAATGAAAATCATAACCGATATCAGGCATTTTTTCGAAAAGCATGGCTTTGAGGTATCACAGCGCCTTGCCGACAGGCTGGGTATGCGTGCCACCAATGTACGTCTGTTTTTCATTTACATATCGTTCGTAACGGTAGGGCTTTGGTTTGGCGTTTATCTTACGCTTGCTTTCTGGCTGAAGCTGAAGGATATGATCTACACAAAAAGGAGTTCAGTTTTCGATCTATAGCTAATCATCCGGTACGTATGAAGCCCTTTAATTTTCTTTTGCAATTTACTTCCGGTCAGCGAAAAGGCATTGTTGCCTTGTTTTTTTTAGTGATACTGTTTCAGGCGGGCTACTTTGTTATAGCCTCTTATGATTTCAAAAGTAAAGAAAAACAATCCGCAGAAGAAAAAGAATGGCTTGCATTCCAGCCTGAGATTGACGCCCTGAAATCAAAAAAAGGAGATGATAAGAAAGATGTTATCTATCCGTTCAACCCCAATTTTATTTCCGACTATAAAGGCTATTCGCTGGGTATGACTGTAGCTGAGATAGACCGGCTTCATGCGTTTAGGAAGACAGGAAAATTCATTAATTCTGCTGCCGATTTCCAGGTGGTTACCAAAGTTTCGGATAGCCTACTGGCGAAGATGTCGCCTTATTTTAAATTTCCCGATTGGGTGAATAAGAAACAAAGTGCTGCTAAACAGGATGCTTATTTTTCGAATGAAAAGGGATCCGGGCCTACGTATTCCAAAGAAGAAAAAAAGGTTACGCAATTGGATATTAACACAGCGCTGGAAGAAGATCTCGTAAAAATATACGGTATAGGCCCCTCTTTTGCCAGGAAGCTTTTGCGCCGCCGTGCAGATCTTGGGGCATTTGCGAGTATGGACCAAATGGACGACTTCACTGACTTTTCTCCGGAAGCTGTTGCCGGGCTCCGGAAAAATTTTAAGGTTGGCGCGGCCCCCGATGTCAATAAGATCAACGTGAATACCGCTTCTTTACAGCAACTGTCACGATTTCCGTACTTTAATAGAAATATCGCCAAAGCAATACTCACACGCCGTAGCATGAACGGTAAAATTGCAGGGATTGAAGAATTGTCAAAAATTAATGAATTTCCTGTTGATAAAATAAAAATAATTGCTTTATATTTGGAATTCTAAAAATACAGACATGAATTTCGATTATAGCGAAACGCAAAATATGATTGCACAGTCAATCAGGGATTTTGCAGAACAGCACATTCGTCCGAATATTATGGAATGGGACGAAAGCCAGCATTTTCCGGTAGATCTTTTTAAAAAATTAGGGGAGATGGGATTTATGGGAGTCCTTGTTCCTGAAGAACTTGGGGGTTCCGGCCTTGGCTACCACGAATACATTACAATTGTTGAAGAGATTTCAAAGGTTGACCCATCCATCGGATTATCGGTTGCGGCACACAATTCACTATGTACCAACCACATTTTGACATTCGGTAACGAAGAGCAAAAGAAAAAATGGATACCGAAACTCGCAACTGCGGAACATATAGGTGCATGGGGCCTTACAGAGCACAACACCGGGTCTGATGCAGGCGGTATGAATACCACTGCTGTAAAAGACGGCGACCATTGGATCGTGAACGGTGCCAAAAATTTTATCACACACGCAAAATCAGGCGATATTGCCGTAGTTATAGTTCGCACCGGCGAAAAAGGCGACTCTAAAGGCATGACCGCCTTTGTTTTCGAAAAAGGCATGCCGGGCTTTACCAGTGGCAAGAAAGAAAACAAACTGGGCATGCGCGCCAGCGAAACAGCAGAACTTATATTTGACAATTGCCGCATTCCCGATGCCAACAGGCTGGGTGAAGTAGGCGACGGATTCGTACAGGCCATGAAAGTGCTTGACGGCGGAAGGATATCCATTGGCGCTTTGTCTTTGGGTATTGCAAAGGGCGCTTACGAAGCGGCATTGAAATATTCGAAAGATCGCCACCAGTTCGGCCAGCCGATTAGCAGCTTCCAGGGCATCGCCTTCAAGCTTGCAGATATGGCTACCGAAATCGAGGCATCGGAACTTTTGCTTCATAAAGCGGCATTCCTTAAAAACAATCATAGAAAAATGACGGTGGCCGGCGCTATGGGCAAGATGTATTCATCTGAAGTATGCGTACGGGTATCTAACGAGGCGGTGCAGATACATGGCGGATATGGCTATACTAAGGATTACCCGGTAGAGAAATTCTATCGTGATTCCAAATTATGCACCATAGGCGAGGGCACTACAGAAATACAAAAGCTGGTTATATCGCGCAACCTGCTTAAGGAATAGAATACTGGATACTGGATTTTACAGGAACGGGCTGCTGAAAGGCGGCCCGTTTTGTTTAGTTTATAATCAGGTTTTTATTGGTGATACCTTCATCTGTAAAAATACTTATTATATAGTTGCCTGATTGAATTCCTGCTACATTTAAAATGGCTTCGTTGGTTTTGTCATGTGTTTTTGAAAGAACCATCCGTCCGGTAGTGTCGTATATCGAAATGTTGTTTATAGATAGAGGTGATGAAACTGTGACTACATTTATTGCAGGGTTTGGGTAAATAATCAAATCGGATTGATTAAATTGGGATATTCCGAGTTCACATGTTTCAACGAGTTGATAGGTAACGAATGGATGGTCTATTTCCCATTCTGAGTAAGGTAATTGTGCTGTCTGTGCGGCCTCTTCATTGTCAATTTCAATACATACAGTATTATTTACACCTTCAGGCGACCATCCTGGATAAAGGCCAATATCTATGTACATATCCGGGCTATTAGATCCGTTGCGAAGATTTATGATTTCAAGTTCATAGCAATCAAACGCCCTTATAGTATTTATATTTGGATTAGAAGACAGGTTAAGAACATGAATTGTATTGAAAGGGCCTACATCACCGCCTGTGCCAATGTCGATGATTTCCAGTAGGGAGTTGGCTGACAGGTCAAGCTCCGATATTTCATTAGTGCCGCATCTTAACTCTTTAAGTTGCAGATTTTGGGTTACATCCAATTCTGTAATTTGGGTAAAGTATACGCCGAGTCGCTCTAAAGCAGTAAAATCCTGTATTCCGGTCAGATCAGAGATATTATAATTGCTAAGATCTTCAATTGAAATTATGGTAACTGCCGCTGCATCGCTTGTGAGCATCTGGCCGTTGATAGTCCCGTCGCTGTCTATATTATTGTCTATTAACCAATCTTCAAAAGCAGGATCGGGTATAGCTGTAATTTGTGAGAAAATAAAGTTGCTTATAAGTAAGGCAGGAATTAGTAGGTATTTTTTTTTCATTACGTTGATTGTGCTTGATGTTTCGGTTGCAATTTACAATTTTAATCATCAGTAGGGGCATTCCTGCAATTTTTTGAATTGGATAGTCATTTGAATTAATTTCAAATTTATAATTCATAATCCAAAATAATAAATTAAGTTTGCACCCTTAATGAGAGGAGGTGTTATACTATGTTAATTATACCAATTAAAGACGGAGAAAATATCGATAGGGCGCTTAAGCGTTACAAACGTAAATTCGACAAAACGGGAGTTGTTCGTCAGCTAAGGCGTCGTCAGGCGTTCATCAAGCCATCTGTATCAAGAAGGGTTGAAATCCAGAAAGCAGCTTATATCCAAAACATGCGTAACGAACTAGAGAACTAGTAGTTTTTTTGGATCAAAATAATAAACCGTTGCCGGCAAAAGTCTAACTTTGCAGGTAACGGTTTTTTTTATGGTTGACAGCAAGCAGGCATATCGGGATTATCTTCAGAAGGAAAAAAACTATTCCATGCTTACCCTGCGCGCTTATCTGGACGACATTACAGCTTTCGAACTCTTTATTAAGGAGCAGGATGAAGGCGCTATACTCGAACAGGCAAACTACAGCCAGGTGCGGTCCTGGATCGTACAATTGGTAGAAAGTGGAATTTCGAACAGCTCTGTCAACCGGAAAATGTCCTCCCTTAAATCTTTTTATAAATTCCTTCTCAAAGTCAGGCAGATAGAAGTTAGTCCGCTCCAAAAACATAAAGCGCTTAAAACCGAAAAAAAGATGCAGATCCCTTTTTCGGAAAAAGAACTGCAGGATGTTGTCGACTTTAATGAGTATCCTGATGATTTTGAAGGTATACGGAACAGGCTTATCATCGAGTTGTTCTATACCACTGGCATGCGCCGCGCCGAACTTATCGGCCTGACCCTTGGCAGTTACGATTCCGGCAACCAAACACTTAAAGTACTGGGCAAACGAAACAAGGAGAGGATACTGCCGGTGCTGGACTGTACGGCTGTGCTTATCCGGAAATACCTGGCTGAAAGACAGCGCCTTGCTGGTATTAACGACAGGGATGTGTTAATTTTGAATGCCAGGGGGGATAAAATCAGCGAATCGTTTGTTTATAGGTTAATAAATTGTTACTTTAGTGTTGTCTCCGGTAAGGTGAAAAGGAGCCCGCATATATTGCGGCATACTTTTGCAACACATCTTCTTAATAACGGGGCAGATTTAAATTCAGTAAAAGAATTGCTGGGCCACGCAAGTTTGTCATCTACGCAGATATATACCCATAGCAGTCTTGCAGAGTTAAAAAAGGTGTATGGTGACGCTCATCCGCGCAGCAGAGGTGATTCTTAATTGTTTAACGATAAAAAGGTAATAATTATGAAAGTAAATGTTCATGCAGTCAACTTTAATGTTGACAGGAAACTGATTGGCTATGTTCAGGAGAGATTGGATAAGCTTGAAAAATATTATGATAAAGTAGTAACTTCCGATGTTTTTTTTAAGCTTGACAACACGAGTGATAAAGAAAATAAGATCGCTGAAATTAAGATAGCGGTGCCGGGAGACGAATTTATAGTCAAAAAACAATGCAAATCATTTGAGGAGGCGGTAGAACTTGCGGCAGAATCGATGGAACGTTTACTAATGAAAAGGAAACAAAAAATCAGGGCTCATTCATAATGAGAAAAAAAATATCAAAAATGTTTTGATTAAAAAATAAAATCTATACATTTGCAGTCCGTTAGAAATAGCGGACTTTTTTATTATAAGATGCCGGTGTAGCTCAGTTGGCTAGAGCAGCTGATTTGTAATCAGCAGGTCGTGGGTTCGAGTCCCTCTATCGGCTCAGATATTGTTTTCGATAAGCAACTGAAAAGTAAAAGGTTAAGGAGGGGAGATACTCAAGCGGCCAACGAGGACGGACTGTAAATCCGTTGGGAAACCTTCGCAGGTTCGAATCCTGCTCTCCCCACAAAACTTTTGTTTTGAATGATGAATTGTAAATGTTGAAAGATTGCCGGACAGGGAATTTAAAATATAGCATTCGAAATTTAAAATAAATAGAGGTTGCCGGTGTAGCTCAGGGGTAGAGTGCTTCCTTGGTAAGGAAGAGGTCACGGGTTCAATTCCCGTCATTGGCTCAAGTTTAGAATTTGAACACTAATTATATAACTAAGATTAAATTATTAAATCATGGCAAAAGGAAATTTTGATCGTTCCAAGCCCCACTTGAATATTGGTACAATTGGGCACGTAGACCACGGAAAAACAACTTTAACAGCAGCTATTACTAAAGTTTTGGCTGATGCAGGTTATTCTGAAGCGAAATCATTTGATCAAATTGATAACGCACCTGAAGAAAAAGAAAGGGGTATTACTATTAATACGTCACACGTAGAATATGCTACCGCTAACCGTCACTATGCGCACGTTGACTGTCCAGGTCACGCGGATTACGTTAAGAACATGGTTACAGGTGCTGCCCAGATGGACGGTGCTATCCTTGTTGTTGCTGCTACAGACGGACCTATGCCACAAACACGTGAGCACATCCTTCTTGGTCGCCAGGTAGGTGTTCCCCGTATGGTTGTTTTCATGAACAAAGTGGATATGGTTGACGATGCTGAGCTTTTAGAGCTTGTTGAAATGGAAATCCGTGACCTTCTTTCTTTCTATCAGTATGATGGAGATAACGGTCCGATAATCCAGGGATCTGCTCTTGGTGCACTTAACGGTGAGCCAAAATGGGTTGATACTGTTCTTGAGCTAATGGCTGCGGTTGACAATTGGATCGAAATGCCAACACGTGATATCGATAAGCCTTTCCTTATGCCGGTTGAAGACGTATTTACAATCACTGGTCGTGGTACTGTTGCAACAGGCCGTATCGAGGCAGGTATTGCTAATACTGGAGATCCGGTTGAGATCATTGGTATGGGTGCTGAGAAGCTTACTTCTACTATTACAGGTATCGAAATGTTCCGTCAGATCCTTGACAGGGGTGAGGCTGGAGATAATGCAGGTATCCTTTTGAGGGGTATTGCTAAAGAAGATATCAAAAGGGGTATGGTTATCGTTAAGCCGGGATCAGTTAAGCCACACGCTCACTTCAAAGCTGAGGTTTATATCCTTAAAAAAGAAGAAGGCGGACGTCACACTCCATTCCATAACAACTACCGTCCTCAGTTCTACGTTCGTACAACTGACGTAACAGGTACTATTTCTCTACCTGCAGGTGTTGAGATGGTTATGCCAGGTGATAACCTTACTATCGACGTACAATTGCTTAGCTCTATCGCTCTTAGCGTAGGTCTTCGTTTCGCTATCCGTGAGGGTGGCCGTACAGTAGGTGCAGGTCAGGTTACTGAAATTCTTGACTAATTATTTTTAAATAAATAGAAAGCCAGCGGGTGCTTCTGCATCGGCTGGCTTTTAACAAACGGGCGTAGTTCAAGGGTAGAATAGCGGTCTCCAAAACCGTTGATGGGGGTTCGAATCCCTCCGCCCGTGCAAAACAGGAAATACAATGAAAGTTACCAATTATATATCAGAGGCGTTTGGCGAGCTAAAAACAAATGTTACCTGGCCTGAGTGGGCAGAGGTACAGCGCCTTACTATTATTGTTGCGGTTTTTTCGGTATTATTTGCCCTGATCACCTTCGGTGTTGATAAAGGCTTCGAAGTCCTTGTGGCAAAAGTGTACGGTTTCTTAAAAAACTAATTTTATAATGATGACTGATAACAATGTCAAAAAGTGGTATGTCGTTAGGGCGGTAAGCGGTCAGGAAAATAAAGTTAAGAACTATATCGAAACCGAGATCAACAGGCTGGGTATGGCAGATTATGTTTCCCAGGTGCTGGTGCCTACCGAGAAGGTAGTACAGGTTCGCGAAGGGAAAAAAATTAGCAAAGACAGGGTTTATTTTCCTGGATATGTGATGATAGAGGCTAACCTTACTGGTGAAATACCCCATATAATAAAGTCTATAGCCGGTGTTATCGGTTTTCTTGGAGAAACAAAAGGAGGCGATGCAGTTCCATTGCGCCTTTCTGAGGTAAACAGGATGCTTGGTAAGGTAGACGAACTGTCTGTTAAGACTGACAATGTTTCGATACCATTTACGGTAGGTGAGACGATCAAGGTAATAGACGGACCTTTCAACGGCTTTAACGGTACGGTTGAAAAGGTAAATGAAGATAAGCGTAAACTTGAGGTAATGGTGAAGATCTTCGGAAGGAAGACCCCGCTGGAACTCAGCTTTATGCAGGTTGAAAAAGTATAATTTTTGTTACACTTATTATAAATCACATCCTCGCTTCCAATTGAAGATGTGCTAAATCTTTTAAAGAAATGGCTAAAGAAATTAGTAAAGTAGTTAAACTACAAGTTAAGGGAGGTGCTGCGAATCCGTCGCCACCGGTTGGACCTGCTTTGGGAGCTGCGGGCGTTAACATCATGGAGTTCTGTAAGCAGTTTAATGCCAGGACTCAGGATAAGCCCGGCAAAGTTTTACCAGTACAGATTACTGTGTACAAAGACAAATCTTTCGAGTTTGTTGTTAAAACGCCACCGGCTGCTATACAGCTGATGGATGCTGCCAAGCTAAAAGGTGGTTCGGGCGAGCCGAACCGTAAAAAAGTTGCAAGCGTTACCTGGGATCAGATCAGGGCTATCGCAGAAGACAAGATGACCGACCTTAATGCTTTCACAATTGAGAAAGCAATGAGTATGATTGCCGGTACAGCAAGGTCTATGGGTATAACCGTATCAGGAGCAGCTCCTTTTTAATCGTAAAAAGAAAACGAAATGGCAAAATTGACAAAAAAACAGAAAGAGGCTGCTTCAAAAATTGAGAAGAACAAACTGTATTCTTTGAAAGATGCTTCTGCATTGATCAAAACAGTTGCTTCTGCAAAATTTGATGAGTCTGTTGATATCGCAGTACGTCTGGGTGTAGATCCAAGAAAAGCGAATCAAATGGTAAGGGGCGTTGTGGCGCTTCCTCACGGAACAGGTAAAGATGTAAGGGTTCTTGCCCTTGTAACTCCTGATAAAGAAGCTGAAGCTAAAGCTGCGGGTGCAGACTTCGTAGGTTTAGATGATTACCTTCAGAAAATTAAAGACGGCTGGACAGATGTTGATGTTATCATCACCATGCCTGCGGTAATGGGTAAACTTGGTCCTTTGGGTAGGATACTTGGTCCTCGCGGACTAATGCCGAACCCTAAGACTGGTACTGTTACTATGGAGGTAGGTAAAGCTGTTCAGGAAGTAAAAGCCGGTAAAATCGACTTTAAAGTTGATAAAACAGGTATCGTTCATGCCGGTATAGGAAGAATTTCTTTTGATGCTGACAAGATTACGGAGAACGCTCACGAAATTATTCAAACATTAATCAAATTGAAACCAACTGCAGCAAAAGGCCAGTATATCAAGAGTATCCATCTCTCTTCTACTATGAGCCCTGCTATTGCTTTAGATCCTAAAGCGGTATAATTGGTAGTTAAAAAGTTTTTATTATGACCAAAGAAGAAAAATCAAGAGTTATTGAAGATTTAACTGCACAGTTGGCCGGTACTAATGTTGTATATGTTACAGATATTTCCGGGCTTAATGCTGAGAATACTTCAAACTTAAGAAGGGCTTGTTTTAAAGCAGGCATCCAGCTTTCAGTTGTTAAGAATACCCTGCTTGAAAAAGCAATGGGAAGCCTTGATAACAACTATGGCGAACTGCCTTCTATCCTTAAAGGAAGCACTTCTATAATGATTGCAGAGAACGGCAACGCTCCTGCGAAGATCATTAAGGAATTCCGTAAGAAATCTGATAAGCCGGTATTAAAAGGCGCTTACATCCACGAAGCAGTATTCATTGGCGACAACCAGCTTGATGCCCTTGTATCACTTAAATCGAAAGATGAAGTTATCGGAGAGATCATCGGTCTTCTTCAATCTCCTGCCAAAAATGTTATTTCTGCTCTTAAATCAGGCGGAAACACGATTGCAGGACTTGTTAAAACGTTATCTGAAAGGTAACACCACCGCGAGAACGCACTTAATAAATTATATATTACAAACTATTTAAAACGATAGAAAAAATGGCAGATTTGAAACAATTCGCAGAACAACTAGTTAACCTTACTGTTAAAGAAGTTAACGAACTAGCTACAATATTGAAAGATGAGTATGGAATCGAGCCTGCAGCTGCTGCTGTAGTTGCTGCTGGTCCTGCTGCTGGCGGAGATGCTCCTGCTGCTGAAGAGCAAACTGAATTTACAGTAGTTCTTAAAGATGCTGGTGCTTCTAAACTTGCTGTAGTTAAAGCTGTAAAAGAACTTACAGGACTTGGACTTAAAGAAGCTAAAGACCTAGTTGACGGAGCTCCTGCTAACGTTAAAGAAGGTATCTCTAAAGATGAGGCTGAAGGTCTTAAAAAATCTTTGGAAGAAGCCGGAGCTGTTGTTGAGCTTAAATAAGCTTACATCGGTTTGAAAACCCAGGTTTAGGCCTTGAGAAGAACTCTCAAAGGCCTAAACCATTTTTCGTATAATAACATTTTATACGTTTTTATCTAAATTATTTTAATCAAAATTTTGTCCATTGATGATAACAAATCAGACTGAAAGATTAAATTTTGCCTCAACAAAAAACATTCCTGATTACCCGGACTTCCTTGACATTCAGGTAAAATCCTTTAAGGATTTTTTCCAGCTTGAAACCAAATCAGATGAAAGAGGCAACGAAGGTCTTTATAACACCTTCATGGAAAACTTTCCGATTACTGACACAAGAAATCAGTTCGTATTGGAGTTCCTTGATTACTTTGTTGACCCGCCAAGATATACAATTGAAGAGTGTATAGACAGAGGGCTTACCTACAGTGTGCCGCTAAAAGCAAGGCTGAAACTGTATTGTACAGACCCCGAGCATGAAGATTTTGAAACAATTGTGCAGGATGTGTATTTGGGAACGATCCCTTATATGACGCCTAGCGGTACCTTTGTTATTAACGGTGCTGAACGTGTGGTTGTATCCCAGCTTCACAGGTCGCCCGGAGTTTTCTTTGGCCAATCTTTCCATGCAAATGGAACTAAATTATACTCTGCAAGGGTAATTCCTTTCAAAGGCTCATGGATTGAGTTCGCTACCGACATCAACAGTGTTATGTATGCGTACATCGACAGGAAGAAAAAGCTTCCTGTTACTACACTTTTCAGGGCTATTGGTTTTGAAAGGGATAAGGACATCCTTGAGATATTTGACCTTGCTGAAGAGATCAAGGTTTCAAAAACAGGTCTTAAAAAATATATTGGCAGGAGGCTTGCCGCGCGTGTATTGAATACCTGGCACGAGGATTTCGTGGATGAGGATACAGGCGAGGTGGTTTCTATTGAGCGTAACGAGATCATATTAGACCGTGACACCATCATTGACAAAGACAATGTTGAGGAGATCATCGATTCTAACGTGAAAACGATACTGCTTCATAAAGAGGATAATAACCAGGCAGATTATGCTATTATCCACAATACATTACAGAAAGACCCTACTAACTCTGAGAAAGAAGCTGTAGAGCACATTTACCGTCAGCTGCGTAACGCAGAACCGCCTGATGAGGAAACGGCTCGTGGCATTATAGATAAATTGTTCTTCTCTGACCAGCGTTACAACCTCGGCGAGGTGGGACGTTACAGGATGAACAAAAAACTTGGACTTGACATCCCGATGGAAAAGCAGGTGCTTACCAAAGAGGATATCATTACCATAGTAAAATACCTTATCGAGCTTATCAACTCTAAAGCAGAGATTGATGATATCGACCACTTGTCGAACCGACGCGTAAGGACTGTAGGCGAACAATTGTCTGCACAATTCGGTGTTGGTCTGGCACGTATGGCAAGGACCATCAGGGAGCGTATGAACGTTAGGGATAATGAGGTGTTTACACCGATCGACCTTATCAATGCCAAGACATTGTCTTCGGTTATCAACTCGTTCTTTGGTACCAACCAGCTTTCACAGTTTATGGACCAGACGAATCCTCTTGCCGAGATCACGCACAAGCGTAGGCTATCGGCACTAGGGCCAGGAGGTCTTTCCCGTGAAAGGGCAGGTTTCGAGGTACGTGACGTTCACTATACCCACTACGGCCGCCTTTGTCCTATCGAAACGCCTGAGGGGCCAAACATTGGTTTGATCTCTTCGCTTGGTGTTTATGCTAAGGTAAACGGAATGGGCTTTATCGAAACGCCTTACCGCAAGGTAACCAATGGTGTGGTAGATTTGGAGTCAACGCCGGTTTACCTGAGCGCTGAAGAAGAAGAAGGCAAAATGATCGCACAGGCGAACATCGAGATGAACGATGACGGAAAGATCACTGCGGATAAAGTTATTGCCCGTGAGGAAGGTGACTTCCCGGTTGTTGACCCTACTGTGGTACATTATACCGACGTTGCGCCAAACCAGATCGCTTCAATTTCGGCTTCGCTTATCCCGTTCCTTGAACATGATGATGCGAACCGTGCGCTGATGGGATCGAACATGATGCGCCAGGCAGTTCCTCTTTTACGTCCCGAAGCCCCTATCGTGGGTACAGGATTGGAGCGCCAGGTAGCTTCTGACTCAAGGGTACTTATCAATGCCGAAGGCAGCGGTACTGTAGAGTATGTTGATGCCAACCAGATTACAATTAAATATGACAGGACCGACCGTGAGAGAAGCGTAAGCTTTGACACTGACGAGAAAACCTACCAGCTTATCAAGTTCAGGAAAACCAACCAGAGCACCAGCATCAACCTTAAGCCTATCGTGAGAAAAGGCGACAGGGTAAAACTGGGCCAGGTACTTTGCGAAGGCTATGCTACGCAAAATGGTGAGCTTGCCCTTGGGCGTAACCTTAAAGTGGCGTTCATGCCATGGAAAGGATACAACTTTGAGGATGCGATAGTGATCTCTGAAAAAGTGGTTCGTGACGATATCTTTACTTCGATCCACGTGGATGATTATTCACTGGAAGTAAGGGATACCAAATTGGGTAACGAAGAGTTGACCAATGATATCCCTAACGTAAGTGAGGAAGCGACCAAAGACCTTGATGAAAATGGTATGATCAGGATTGGTGCCGAGGTTAAACCTGGCGACATCCTTATCGGTAAGATCACTCCTAAAGGAGAATCGGATCCTACACCGGAAGAAAAACTTCTTCGTGCGATCTTTGGTGACAAGGCCGGTGACGTGAAAGATGCTTCATTGAAAGCTTCACCTTCACTTCATGGTGTTGTTCTTGATAAAAAACTGTTTGCGCGTGCCGTAAAAGACAAGCGTAAGCGTACTAAGGATAAAGATGATTTAGGAAAACTGGAGATGGATTTCGAAGTTAAGTTCAATGAGCTTAAAGAGAAACTTATCGACAAGCTGTTCAATATCATCAACGGAAAAACTTCGCAGGGTGTTATGAACGACCTGGGTGAGGAAGTATTGCCAAAAGGCAAGAAATATACCCAGAAAATGCTGTATGCTGTTGAAGATTTCGCTCACCTTACCAAAGGGCAGTGGACTACGGATGATGATACCAATGCAATGGTAAACGACCTTATCCACAACTATAAGATCAAACTGAATGACCTTCAGGGCGCCTTGAGGAGGGAGAAATTTACGATTACTGTTGGAGATGAGCTTCCGTCAGGAATCTTAAAACTTGCTAAAGTTTACATCGCTAAGAAACGTAAGCTAAAAGTGGGTGATAAGATGGCGGGACGCCACGGTAACAAAGGTATCGTTGCCAAAATTGTACGCCATGAAGACATGCCGTTCCTTGAGGACGGTACGCCTGTAGACATCGTGCTTAACCCGCTTGGTGTACCATCGCGTATGAACATCGGGCAGATCTATGAAACGGTTCTTGGATGGGCAGGTATGAACTTAGGAAGGAAATTTGCCACGCCTATTTTCGACGGTGCTACCCTTGACCAGATCAATGAGCTGACAGATGAGGCAGGAATTCCAAGGTTTGGACATACTTACTTATATGACGGCGGAACCGGAGAACGTTTCCACCAGCCGGCTACAGTAGGTGTTATCTATATGCTTAAATTAGGGCACATGGTAGACGACAAGATGCACGCACGTTCTATCGGACCGTACTCGCTCATCACGCAGCAGCCTCTTGGAGGTAAAGCGCAGTTTGGTGGACAGCGTTTCGGTGAGATGGAGGTTTGGGCTCTTGAAGCTTACGGTGCTTCGAGCACGCTGAGGGAGATACTGACTGTTAAATCGGATGACGTTATCGGAAGGGCTAAAACTTACGAAGCAATCGTTAAGGGAGAGACCATGCCGGAACCAGGCTTGCCGGAATCATTCAACGTATTGATGCACGAGCTAAAAGGCCTTGGATTAGACATCAGATTAGAAGAATAAATTTCTACGGGATGGCGCTTTTGGCGCTGTCCCTTCTATACTTTTTTAATAAATCGATAGATTACATATCATGACGAGATTAAAAGATAAAAATACCGTTAAAAGATTCAACAAGATTTCCATCGGGCTTGCTTCGCCGGAATCAATACTTGCTGAATCAAGAGGTGAGGTTCTTAAGCCGGAAACCATTAACTATCGTACACATAAACCGGAAAGAGACGGCCTTTTTTGTGAGCGTATCTTTGGGCCGGTAAAGGATTTTGAATGTGCCTGCGGTAAATATAAAAGGATCCGCTACAAAGGGATCGTGTGTGACCGATGCGGTGTTGAAGTTACCGAGAAGAAAGTTCGACGTGACAGGGTAGGGCACATCAACCTTGTAGTGCCTATTGCACACATCTGGTATTTCCGTTCGCTGCCAAACAAAATTGGCTATATCCTTGGCCTTCCGTCTAAGAAATTAGACATGATCATATACTATGAAAGGTATGTGGTTATTCAGGCAGGTATCGCTAAAGGACCGGATGGTGAAGATGCCAAAAGATTAGATTTCTTAACCGAAGAAGAGTACCTGAACATATTAGATACCCTTCCGCAAGATAATCAATACCTTGACGATAACGACCCTAACAAGTTTATCGCCAAGATGGGTGCTGAGTGTATTATGGACCTGCTTGCAAGGATAGACCTTGATGAGTTGTCGTATAACCTTCGCCACAGCGCTAATACTGAAACGTCTAAACAGCGTAAAACAGAGGCCCTTAAAAGGCTTCAGGTTGTTGAGTCGTTCCGTGAGTCGAACTTCAACAGGGAAAACCGCCCTGAGTGGATGATACTTAAGGTAATACCTGTTATCCCACCGGAGCTTCGCCCATTGGTGCCGCTTGATGGCGGACGTTTCGCAACTTCCGACTTAAATGACCTTTACCGTAGGGTGATCATCCGTAACAACCGTCTGAAAAGGCTTATGGAGATCAAAGCCCCTGAGGTGATCCTTCGTAACGAAAAGCGTATGCTGCAGGAATCTGTAGATTCACTATTCGATAATACAAGGAAAGCATCGGCTGTTAAAACAGAATCGAACAGGCCATTGAAATCGCTATCCGATTCATTAAAAGGTAAACAGGGACGTTTCCGCCAGAACCTTCTTGGTAAACGTGTTGACTATTCTGCACGTTCGGTAATCGTTGTTGGGCCTGAGATGAAATTGTTCGAATGCGGCCTTCCGAAAGATATGGCTGCCGAGCTTTACAAACCGTTTGTTATCCGTAAGCTTATTGAGCGCGGAATCGTAAAAACGGTAAAATCGGCTAAAAAGATAATTGACAAAAAAGAGCCTGTAGTATGGGATATCCTTGAGAATGTAATTAAAGGACACCCGGTATTGCTAAACAGGGCCCCAACCCTTCACAGGCTTGGTATACAGGCATTCCAGCCGAAACTTATCGAAGGAAAAGCGATCCAGCTTCACCCATTGGTATGTACGGCGTTTAATGCGGATTTTGATGGTGACCAGATGGCGGTACACCTTCCGTTAGGGCCGGAGGCTATTCTTGAGGCACAGCTATTGATGCTTGCTTCGCACAATATCCTTAACCCTGCAAACGGTGCTCCTATCACGGTACCTTCTCAGGACATGGTACTTGGTCTGTACTACATGACCAAAGAACGTTTGTCTACAGAAACTAATACGATTTTAGGGCAGGACCTTACATTCTATTCTGCTGAAGAAGCAAACATCGCTTTGAACGAAGGAAGGGTGGAGCTTAATGCACGCGTTAAGATTCGTGCTAAAGACTTCAATGAAGAAGGAGAGCTTGTTTACAAGATCATCCAGACTACAGCCGGAAGGGTACTCTTCAACGAAGTGGTGCCGGAAGCTGCGGGTTACATCAATGAGGTACTGACCAAAAAATCATTAAGGGATATTATCGGTAAGATATTAAGTGTTACCGACGTGCCTACAACGGCTGCGTTCCTTGATAATATGAAAGATATGGGTTACAAATTCGCTTTCAAGGGCGGTTTGTCATTCAGCCTTGGTGATATCATCATCCCTGAGAGGAAGCAGGAGCTTATTGCCGATGCCAACGAACAGGTAGAAGGTATCTCCATGAACTATAATATGGGTCTTATTACCAACAACGAGCGTTACAACCAGGTAATTGACGTGTGGACCTCTACCAACGCATTGCTTACAGAGCTTGCCATGAAAAACATCCGCGAAGACCAACAGGGCTTCAACTCGGTGTACATGATGCTTGACTCCGGGGCGAGGGGTTCGAAAGAGCAGATACGCCAGCTTACAGGTATGCGTGGTTTGATGGCTAAGCCTAAAAAATCAACTGCAGGTGGTGGTGAAATTATCGAGAACCCGATCCTTTCCAACTTTAAGGAAGGCCTTTCGATTCTTGAATACTTCATCTCTACCCACGGTGCCCGTAAAGGTCTTGCGGATACGGCCCTTAAAACGGCGGATGCGGGATATCTTACCAGGAGGCTTCACGACGTTTCCCAGGACGTTATCGTAAACTCTGTAGACTGTGGTACCCTTAGGGGCATCGAGGTTTCAGCGCTTAAGAAGAATGAGGAGATCGTTGAGACCCTTGGCGAAAGGATATTGGGCCGTGTGGCATTGCAGGATGTTATCAACCCATTGACAAGCGAAGTGCTTGTACATGGTGGTGAGCAAATAAAAGAGGCCGAAGTTAAAGCCATCAACGCAGCGCCGATAGAGAGGGTAGAAGTACGCTCACCATTGACGTGTGAGGCTAAAAAAGGTATCTGTGCCAAATGTTACGGACGTAACCTTGCTACCGGCAAGATGACGCAAAAAGGTGAGGCTGTAGGTGTAATTGCTGCACAGTCCATCGGTGAGCCGGGTACACAGCTTACCCTTCGTACCTTCCACGTGGGTGGTACTGCGGGTAATATTTCTGAGGAATCAAGCATTGTGACTAAATTCCACGGTAGGCTGGATATCGAAGACCTTAAAACCGTTAAGGGCGAAGATAACGAAGGCAATTCTGTTGACATCGTGGTTTCACGTTCTACCGAGCTTAAATTGGTGGACGAGAAAACTGGAATCCTTTTAACGACACATAATATTCCTTACGGATCGAGCATCTATGTTAAAGATGGCGATACTGTGGATAAAAATACTATTATATGTAAATGGGACCCTTATAACGGGGTTATCATCTCCGAGTTTACCGGTAAGGTAGCTTATGAAGATATCGAGCAGGGACAATCGTTCATGGTTGAGATCGATGAGCAGACCGGTTTCCAGGAGAAAGTAATCTCTGAGGCAAGGAACAAGAAATTGATCCCTACCCTATTGATATATGGTAAAGACAATGAGCTTATCCGCTCGTATAACCTTCCTGTTGGGGCCCACCTTATGGTTGACAACGGCGAGAAGATTAAGGCCGGTAAAGTTCTTGTAAAAATACCAAGGCGTTCATCAAAAGCAGGTGATATCACCGGTGGACTTCCAAGGATTACCGAGCTTCTTGAAGCACGTAACCCTTCGAACCCGGCTGTTGTATCTGAAATTGACGGTGTTGTTTCCTTCGGTAAGATCAAAAGGGGTAACCGTGAGATCGTTATCGAATCGAAATTCGGTGAGATCAAGAAATATTTGGTTAAACTTTCTAACCAGATACTTGTTCAGGAAAATGACTACGTTAAAGCAGGGCTTCCGCTATCAGATGGTGCCATTACCCCTGAGGATATCCTTAGGATACAGGGCCCATCGGCAGTACAGCAGTACCTTGTGAACGAGATCCAGGAGGTTTACCGCCTTCAGGGTGTGAAAATCAACGACAAGCACTTCGAGGTTGTTATCCGCCAGATGATGCGTAAGGTACAGGTTCAGGATCCGGGTGATACCCTTTTCCTTGAAGACCAGCTGATCCATACGTCTGACTTTATTGTGGAGAACGACAAGCTTTACGGAATGAAAGTGGTTGAGGATGCAGGCGATTCTGAGAACCTGAAAGCAGGGCAGATCATTTCTGCGCGTGAGCTTAGGGACGAGAATTCATTGCTGAAACGCAACGACAAGAATCAGGTTTCTGCAAGGGATGTAATTGCTGCAACAGCAACACCGGTACTTCAGGGTATCACAAGGGCATCGCTTCAAACCAAGTCGTTCATCTCGGCTGCATCGTTCCAGGAAACTACAAAAGTACTGAACGAAGCCGCTGTAGCAGGTAAAGTAGACGGGCTTGAAGGACTTAAAGAGAATGTTATCGTAGGACACAGGATACCTGCAGGTACAGGTATGAGGGATTACGACCACACTATCGTAGGTTCTACAGAAGAATATAATGAGCTGTTAACCCCGAAAGAGGAATATAACTATTAATAATGAGTGACGATAAACAACAGCCAGGGCAGATCAACATCGAACTGGACGAAAAAACGGCAGAAGGCATTTATTCCAACCTGGCGATCATCAACCACTCCGCCTCGGAATTTGTGGTGGACTTTGTGACGATCATGCCGGGCGTGCCAAAAGCCAAAGTAAAGTCGCGCATTGTATTAACGCCCCAGCATGCCAAGCGCCTGCTGAAGGCTTTAGGCGAGAACATCCACCGCTTTGAGAGTGCCCACGGTACCATCAGCGATATGGAACAACCGCCAATCCCTCTGACTTTCGGGCCTGCAGGTCAGGCTTAATAATAAAGAACCCCTTTCGGAAACGGAAGGGGTTTTTTGATTTATTGGGTGGATAGATGCGGATGACACCAATCGGATCGATTTGTGCTGAACTTTTCTGTATTATTTAATCAGTTATTTTTTCACCACAATGCGGACAGTTGACCCATAGATTTTCCAGCTGGCTAAAACATTTCGAGCACAGCCTCACCTTATCCACTATCGATTTCATTTGCCGTGATGAGCGTACTGTGAAAATCTCCGGGATCTCTTTTAGGAAACCGGATTCATTGCCCTTTTCGGTGAGAAGGAATAATTTGTCTTTCGCTCGGGTTATCGCCACATAAAACAGCCTTCGCTCTTCTTCAAGCAGCGAATCATGGTTGGCCGGCTTTATTACCTGGAAGATCCTGTCTTCGAGCCAAATATCAGGAAACCCTCCGTAGCCGTCTTTCATACCGATTATAAAAACCACTTTTGCCTCAAGGCCCTTGGACGCATGTATCGTTTTCCCCTGTACCCACATATTTTCTTTCCGGAATTGGTGAAAGTACGGCGAATACATGGCGCTCCGGCGGTACAGGAATAATATCTCGTCATTCGCGATACCCGAATCCAGCAGCCGCTGTACTTCATCAATGCAAAACTGTATGTTGTCTTCCTCATTATTTCCGGCATATACCACAATCTTATGCTCAGATCTCTTGGATGCCTGAACATCCTTTTCAACTTTGAATTTGTTATGCCGGATTACTTCATTGCTTGCCCCGACAATATTCTGGGTACTCCGGTAATTCAGGTTCAGCTTCACCACCTTTGCATTCAAAAAGTGCTTCTCAAACTCCACAATGTAGTTCACATTCGACCCCCTGAATCCATAAATGCTCTGCCAGTCATCGCCTACGCAAAACAGCTGTGTATCGTCGGTAAGCAGCAGTTTTATCAGCTCCACCTGTAGGTTATTCACGTCCTGGAATTCATCTACGAGCACATACCTGAATTTGGAACGATATTTATTGGCAATGTCAGGGTGGTGTTTAAATAGCGAGATCGTGGTAGATATAAGGTCGTTAAAGTCCAGGTACGATTTATCGGTACAGTACTCAATGTAGGCTCTCGAAACCGGTATCGCCAGCTCATAAAACAGGCGTATCCTTTCGTGCTGGTCGCTGGTTCCATTTTTATATACCGTATCAATATCAGCATTCTCCACCTTTATCATGTCGGTAATGCGTATCGCCTGTGTCACAAAATCCCGTACCGCGTCATGGTAGCCGTTAAACTCCTCATTAAACGAAAGGCCGGCATTGCTGTGGTAATCGGCAGGCAGCCTGTTCTTCACGATCTTGTCCAGAGAGTGGTTAAACAGCGCCGAATCTTTCGTCATGCTTTCAAAGGTCTTTACCAAAAGCAAATTGCCCTTTTTGAATTGCTCTTCCTTACCCTTCATCGAATAGCTTTTGTCGCTGATATGTTCGATGTATAGGTTGGCTGCCGGGATGTAAAAATCAGGATGGAAGGTAAAATCCTTTACATTAAGCAAAGGCTCATATTCATACTTTATACTATGCCGGTAGAACCAGTCGGCGATAAACTGCTCCGATTTAGACCTCACTTTCGTGCCGTCCAGCGCCGTAAAATATTTGCCATCTTTGGCAACAAAGTTGTGCTCCGGGTTTTTAATGTGGATCTTATTCACGATGTAGTCCAGTATATATCGCTTTAATTGTAAAAGATAATCAGTGTCAGAACACCTTTCGATCAACAGCTTATGGAAAACTTCAAAAACCGTCTCCGGCGCCACATAGCGGTTAAGCTCGTCGTCGCCTTCTTTCTTTTCATCGCCTATTATTTTAAATTTGTTGTCGAATTGATTTACACCATCACTTCTTAAAACAGAATAGCAAAAACTATGGAAAGTTTTGAGAGTAAGTCCATCAATCCATTTATATTTCTTTTGGAAGGTATAGCGCGCACGCTCTTTCTCAGGCTTAGAAACTTTTTTATCAAAGATCAGACGCTCATATTCCCCCGTCAAATCAGCCGAAATGATAAGGCGGTCAATCATTTCATTGGCAGCATTTTTCGTAAAAGTAATGGCCAGGATATTTCCAGGGCTAACTGATTTTTGCTCAATCAGATAAATGATTTTCTGTAATAATGTCTTGGTTTTTCCTGAACCAGCACCTGCAAGAATAAGTAAGCGTTTGTGTTCGCTAATCACTGCTTCAACTTGTTTATCATTCAGGCTGCTTAAATCGGTTTGTGTCATTTACGTGGACGTTTCAATATATTTTGCAAGTAAACCTACTGTTTTTTTGCGATTTTTCATATAGAGTCCTGATTAATTTAAACTCTTTCGGAAAAACGGAAGGGGTTGATGAATTATAGAAATAATGGGATTAATACTCTGCCTGCAGCTTTTGTATTTCAGCTTCTAAAGTTGCAATTTCATTTTTCCACGTCTCAACAACTTGCTCGGCGGCACTTACCTGCTCATGCCTTTCACCAGAAGATCGTAGTAATTTAAATGCGCTGACATCATGCAGATTTCTTTTAGCATTTTCTAAATTTGTATAAGCAATGGTTAGTTGTCCTGTTATTTCATTGATTCTTTTTTCAATTGCTGCTTTTCGTTCTCTTTCGATCCGTTCTTTCTCAAGCTTTTCCTGTTCCGCTATCCTTTTATTTTGCGCGGCTAATTCTGCCTCCTGATCTTTTAATTGTTGATCATACTCTTCTAACTGCTCTTTTTGTTGAATTTTTTCAATTTCATCCTTTTGATTATATGAACTAAATGAAAAAATACAGATAACGAATGCAAGGCCTAAAACACCAGATATAAAAATATTCTTTCTTATACCGAAAATTCTGGTCGGCTCTTCATATTCAAGATTTTGAGTTGGGGTGTAATTTATCTGATTATTTAATATAGGTGGAGTCGGAACAGTCTTATTTATTGGCGGAGGCACTGCTTTAAAGAGAGATTGTAATTCCTCTACATCGCCGGCTTTCTGCCAATCAGCAAGACCTTCATACCAAACCATAGTATCGCGTTTGATATTTTTAGCTTTAAGCTCATCAAAGTTTAAAGGCCCAATTTGTTCATTTTCAATATGGATGTAATACTGTTTCATAAGTTTATTGTTTTGGTTCTAGTAAATTTATTAAAATTATGTTAAAGCCTACCACGTATTTTCCGCAATAATATCAAACAGGTAATTTCTACGGTCGCTTAAAAATCCTTAACTTTGACCTTACCAATAAATAGCTATTTCTACACAAATGTCCAGTATAATCCAGTTACTTCCCGATCATGTTGCCAACCAGATAGCCGCCGGTGAGGTGGTACAAAGGCCGGCTTCCGTTGTAAAAGAGCTGCTGGAAAATGCCGTCGATGCAGGCGCTACCGAGATCAAGCTCATCGTTAAGGATGCCGGCAAGACCCTTGTACAGGTTATCGACAACGGCAAGGGCATGAGCGTCACCGATTCGCGCCTGTGCTTTGAGCGCCATGCTACCAGCAAGATCCGCCATGCCGAAGACCTTTTCGACCTGCATACCAAAGGCTTTAGGGGAGAGGCATTAGCTTCTATTGCGGCTATTGCCCATGTGGAGCTCAAGACCAAACAAGACCAGGAAGAGTTGGGCACGCACCTGATAATCGAAGGCAGTAAATTCACTTCGCAGGAGGTGGCTGTAGTGCCAAAAGGGACATCATTTTCAGTCAAAAACTTATTTTTCAATATACCCGCCCGCCGCAATTTTTTAAAGAGCGACACGGTGGAATTCCGCCATATTGTCGATGAGTTCGAACGCGTGGCTTTGGCTCATGCCAATATCAGCTTTATGCTGTACCATAATGGCAGCGAGATGTTCAACCTGCCGGGCTCGAATACCCGCCAGCGCATTGTGAATATCTTTGGTGGCCGTACCAACGAAAAGCTGGTGCCCGTTAAGGAAAGCACCGAGATCGTAGGCATACACGGGTTTGTAACCAAACCCGAATTTGCCAAGAAGAGTAGGGGCGAACAGTTCTTTTTTGCGAACGACCGCTTTATCAAGAGCGGCTACCTGCATCATGCCGTAATGGCGGCCTACGAAGGCCTGCTGAAAGACGGCTGCCAGCCCGGGTATTTCATTTACCTGGATGTACCGCCAAATACTATAGATATCAACATACACCCGACCAAGACCGAGATCAAATTCGATGATGAGCATGCGCTGTATGCCATACTGCGGTCGTCGATCAAACACAGCCTGGGACAGTTCAACGTGGCCCCGGTACTCGATTTCGACAGGGATAATAACCTCGACACGCCTTACGAATACGAACAACGCGAAGCTGTGGTACCAAGCGTACAGGTAGACAGGAACTATAACCCCTTTGCCGATGAAAAACCGGTAAGGTCGCAAACCACCTCCTACTCAACGGCGCCATCATTCCGCAAGGCTGAAAGGCAGCCGTCTTGGGAGAGCCTTTACACGGGTGTCGCCCAGGCCGCTGAAGAGCTGGAAGGGATCAGCTTTGAAACAGAGGAAGTGACCGGCTCACTCTTTAATGATAATGAGGTAGAGCAGGCGGTTTACAAAACCTACCAGATCCACAAGAAATATATAGTAAGCCCGATAAAAAGCGGCTTACTGATCATTGACCAGAAGCGGGCGCACCAAAGGATACTGTACGAACAGTTCCTCACCAATATCACCATGCATCATGCGGCGAGCCAGCAATTGCTGTTTCCGTTGGTGCTGCATTATAATAAGAGCGAGCTCGACCTGATAAGGGAAATGAGGGAAGCGCTTGAGAATACAGGCTTCGTTTTTGCCGAGATCAACCATGACCATGTTGTGGTATCCGGGCTACCGGTTAATGTTGCCGAGAGCGAGGTTTCCATACTGCTCGAGGAACTCATCAACGACCTGCAGCAGGAAGTGCCCGACACAAGCTTTAGCCAAAGCGACAGCATCGCCAAGAGCATGGCGAAAAGCCTTGCTGTAAAAACCGGCACCTATATGAACGAAAAAGAGCAGGAAAACATGGTAAATGCTTTATTTGCCTGTAAAGAGCCCGATGTTTCACCTTTCCAGAGGCCTACCTTTATTACGGTAAGCGTGGAAGACCTTGATAAACGATTTGCGATATGATACAAATGACCGACACTGTTAAGCAGTTACTAATTATCAATGTAATATTTTTTATTGGAAGCTATATCGTGGGTCAGCCCGCATTGGATATACTGGCACTGTATTTTCCTGAAAACCCTAAATTTCATTTCTGGCAGCCGATAACGCATATGTTCATGCATGGCGGGATCATGCACATTTTTTTCAATATGTTAGCGCTTTATTCCTTTGGCTCAATGCTGGAAAATATGTGGGGAGGTAAGAAATTTCTATTTTTCTACATTTCATGTGGGCTTGGTGCTGCAGCCCTGCATATCGTGGTAAATTATATAAGTTTTTACCAGGGATTAGATGTGCTGGCTGATAATGGGTTTACCAAAAGCCAGGTGATGGCCGTATTCAATAATCAAAGTTCCGGTGGTCTCAGCGCTAATGCAGATATCACCGCACTTACCAAAATCGCAAAGGCATATTTTACTCCGGCCTTAGGTGCCTCGGGCGCAATTTATGGTACAATGGTTGCGTTTGCATTTATGTTTCCTAATGCCGAACTCATGATGATGTTTATTCCAATTCCTGTTAAGGCGAAATACTTTGTGCCCGGGCTATTGGTTTTTGATTTGGTAATGGGGCTCAGGGGAGAAGCGGTTTTGGGACAAGGTGACGGTATTGCGCACTTTGCCCATATAGGCGGCGCAATAGTTGGGTTCATCATGATG
This sequence comes from Flavobacterium arundinis, assembly GCF_038289855.1. Lineage (NCBI taxonomy): Bacteria > Pseudomonadati > Bacteroidota > Flavobacteriia > Flavobacteriales > Flavobacteriaceae > Flavobacterium > Flavobacterium arundinis. The sequence goes on along the minus strand of NZ_JBBYHR010000002.1, from coordinate 92,819 downwards.
TGGTATTGGAAGAAGAATTCATTTAACAACAAGCGTTGGAATTAGTATGAGTATTATCGACGATTTAAAGATGGAATACAGGGTAGGCGGCATTACACAGCGGCTTATCTTTTGGAATGTGGGGCTTTTTGTAGTGCCGATGGTTGTTTTCAGCATTTTGGCCTTATTCAAAGTCGGTTTCCCGCCATTACAATGGTACCTTCCGGACAATGAAGATTGGATCAGCCTTTCTTCAAATCCTGCAAACCTCCTGTGGAAACCGTGGTCGCTGATAACCTATGCATTCCTTCATGCGGGATTCCTGCACCTGTTCTTCAATATGGTTATGCTGTTTGCGGCAGGTCGCTTTTTCCTGACGTTCTTTACCCAAAAACAGATGTTCGGGCTGTACATGCTGGCGGCTGTTTTTTCGGGACTGGTATACATAGTTACCTACAACACGCTCCCATTGCTTAGCGAACGGGGGCCATCTAATATGGTAGGCGCTTCAGCAGCGATCATGTCGGTGCTTATAGCTGTTGCGGTTTATTCGCCCTATTATAACGTAAGGCTGTTGTTGTTTGGCAACGTAAAACTATGGCATATCGCAGCGTTTTTTATTGTGAGCGACCTTATCTATGCTTCCGTCGAGAATGAGGGCGGACACCTTGCCCACCTTGCGGGCGCGCTTTTCGGCTATCTTTATGTCGTATTGCTGAAAAATGGAACCGACCTTAGCAAGGGGGTTTCCGGCATTATAGATTTCTTTTCCAATCTCTTCAAACCAAGAAAGGCAAAGCCATTTACAAAAGTACACCGCAATACTGCGCCACCAGCTTCAAGGCCTTCAGTAAAGCCCAAAGACATTACCCAAAAACAAATTGACGAAATACTCGATAAGATCAGCAAATCCGGTTATGACAGCCTTACAAAAGAAGAAAAAGAATTTTTGTTCCGGTTGGAAAATAATAAGTAGATTTGGACATATTCAGTCACCGGATGAAAAAGCTTTCGTGGTTCAACAAAGTCATGTTTTTCTTCAATATAGTTTTAACTGTACTGACTTTCATTGCCTATCTTTTGCCCTTTATGGCACCAAAGCTGTTCCCGTTCCTTTCGGTATTCACGCTCGTGATGCCGCTGATGCTTATATTTAACTTCCTGTTTTTCCTGTATTGGCTGTTACAAACCAAGCGGCTAATGCTCCTTTCCGGCCTTGTGCTGCTTTTAGGGATAACCTTTATCAGTAAGTGCTATAAATTTTCATCTACCAGCCTACCCGAAGAAGATGGCGATTTTACCCTTATGAGTTATAATGTACGGCTGTTCAACCTGTACGACTGGATTCCGAGAAAAGATATTGCCGAAACAATAATGGGATTTATTAAGGAAAAAAGCCCGGATATCGTGTGCCTCCAGGAATATTCAAAAAGAGGGAAAGCCTCGTTTCCAGGATACAGGCATAAGTTTGTTTTCGGAAGGGATGGCGAAACAGGGCAGGCGATTTATTCCCGTTTCCCCATTATCGACAGCGGGCACATCGAATTTCCGGGATCTGCCAACAATGTAATTTTTGCCGATATAAAAAAAGGGAAAGATACCCTGCGCGTATACAGTATGCACCTGCAATCGATCAAGATAAGCCCGGACATCCACGAAAAAATAAACGAGGAGAAATCCAAAGTTATTTTTAGAAGGATAAGTGAGGCATTTGCCAAGCAGCAGCACCAGGCAGAATTGTTTGAAAAGCATAAAGACAGCTGCAAATATAAAATGGTCATTTGCGGCGACCTTAATAACAGCGCCTTTTCGTACGTGTACCGAAGTGTAAAAGGCAAGATGAAAGATGCTTTTGAAGAAGCAGGCAGCGGGTTTGGGAAGTCGTATAACTACAAATACTATCCTGCGCGTATCGATTATATCTTTACCGACAAGATGATAAACGTAAAGCAATACACTACTTTTGATACGTTTGTCAACTCCGACCATTTTCCGGTAATGACGCGGCTGTCTTTCGAGAAAAAGGAGGACTAATAGTAGAGAGAATAAGTCTTGAAGTCTAATAGTCCAACAATCTAAAAATCTTTTGGGCGTGCCCCTGCGGGTCGGGCTTTCCGCTTTACTTCGCTCCTTCGTCGCTCGTGCCCGCTGCAATCCCTCACGCGGAGCTGCACGTTCCCTTTCATAACATCGGACTTCGGACCTCAGACAAAAACTACAAAGATTGTTTTTTCAGGTATTCCAGCGCATAACGGCCTTCGTTGAAAAGCAGGTCCAGTATGCTCAGGTTATTGATGAAACCGTGCTTGTCCCCAAACACTTGCATGTAAGGTTCGAAAACAGCTTTGTCTTTCTTCCCATCGGCCAGGTAGCGGTAATCCTGAAGGCCATTCGCTTCGCGGAAATATTCCTCGGTCTTTTCGGGCTTATAGTCCATCCCAAGGCATGACGTTACAATATCCATAATCTCGAAATTAAGGTCCATCATAAACGTATGCTTTTTCTCAAATACAGGCTGTATATCGTCTTCAAAATACTCAAAGAAGGGTGAGGAGCGGTAGGCCGCCTCAAGCGATTTAAAATGCTGTTTCTGCCAGTCGAAGGCAGGTTCTATCTTTACGTCCTTAAATAGTTGCCTTTGTCCTTCGCTGCTGTGCTTCACAGGGATGTTGAGAAGCTGCACCCCATTCGGGCTATAGATGTACATCCGGTTGCGGTTGGTCTGCTTCTGGAAGTTGTCTTCCACTTCAAATACCGTCCTATCAGCATGCGCCATAGCCACAAAATGGCTTATTGAAGGAAAGTATGTAGAATGAATTAAGATGTCCATTTCGTATGTCGTTTTAAACAGTAGAGACGTAGCATTGCTACGTCTCCAAATATAATTTCATTTTAATTTGCTATTATGCTTTTTCGGCATTCCTTTTTTTGCGGAAAAAGCTAAACCCGATCCACAGTACCAATGCGGCAAGAAAATATTTGAAATATGATACCGGCTCATCATCGCCACCAACGGTGGTAAACATCCGCTCCCAACGAACTTTTTTGCTGATATTTCCCCATGATTGGTTTTGGTCAAGGCTCATCCATACGAATACGGGCTTACCTACAATATGGTCTTCCGGTACAAATCCCCAAAAGCGGCTATCTTCTGAGTTGTGGCGGTTGTCTCCCATCATCCAGTAGTAATTTTGCTTAAAGGTATAGCTTGTTGCCGGTTGGCCGTTTATAACTATTTGACCGCCAATTACTTCTAGTGTATTTTTTTCATACTCAGTAATAATCATTTTATAAAAAGGCAGTGTTTCATTGGTTAGGTCAACTTTCTTGCCTTCTTCAGGAATATAAACAGGACCCATATTGTCAACTGTCCATCCTGGTTTAGAATGTGGGAATATAGAAGTATCTGTGTTAGCTGGATCTGTGGCAAACACGCGCTTCTCAATAGTTTTTACTTTCGGGTTGTTTTTTAATATTTCAGCATTTTCACCGGTTAGTGCCCTAAATAAGTAGATATTCCTGCTTGTATCAAAATCAAAATCTGATCTGTTTATTTTTAAGTCATTGATAAGGTAATTAGAATCAAACATGCCCCCATCAACAGTTGTTAGGATATATTGGTGTTGTAGCCTTGCCCTGTCGTTCAGTTGAAGTGGTTTGCTACCTATCATAACCACACCGTCTTTGATAGAAAGCACATCTCCGGGTGTACCCACACAGCGTTTCACGTAATTTGATTTCTTATCAACAGGTTTCCTGACGCCGACTCTTGACTGATCCCTGAATTTTACAACAGTATCTGCAGGCCAGTTGAATACTACAATATCGTTCTTCTCTACTTTTTCAAATCCTGGAAACCTGAAAGATGGCAATTGCGGCCATTTACTGTATGATTTAACGTTTATGAACGGTATTGTATCGTGTACCATAGGCGCTGCTATCGGAGTCATTGGTGTCCTGGCTCCGTAGTGTAATTTACTGACAAATAGGAAGTCGCCCACCAAAAGCGTTTTTTCCAAAGAAGGGGAAGGAATAGTGAAAGGCTGCATAACATACGTATGCACTATTGTAGCCACAACTATTGCAAAAAGAAGGGAGCCAACTGTGCTGTCTTTTCTTTCCTCGTCACCCTCAGGGGTATAGGTGACTTTGTCGTTATAGTTGATCGCATATACATACAGGCCTAAAGTCACGATACCTAAAATAGTATCTGTAGAGGACCTCTTGCCAAAAGCACGCAGCGTCTGTACCCAAACAACCGGGAACATAATGAGGTTTACAACAGGTATGAAAAGCAATATAACCCACCAGCGCGGCCTGTTGATGATCTGCATCAGTACTACGGCATTATAAACCGGTACTGCCGCTTCCCAGCGCTTTCTTCCTGCTTTTTCATATAATTTCCAGGTTCCTGCAAAATGTATTACCTGGACCGCCAGGAAAAATATAAACCACTGTAGTAATGTCATCGTGTGTAAATTTTTATATATATGTCGTATGTAATCGAAAAATGTTACTGCAAGCCCAGCACATCTTTCATGCTGTATATTCCTTTTTTGCCCAAAAGCCATTCGGCGGCCACAACAGCGCCCAGGGCAAATCCTTCACGGCTGTGGGCAGTATGTTTTATTTCTATCGAATCGACCTCCGAATCATACACTACGGTATGTGTACCGGGAACGCCTTCTTCTCTTTTCGCATTGATGAATATCTCGTCTTCTTTAGGGTTGCCTATCGCCCAGCTAGAATAATCAGAATGGGCAATAATGTCCTTGGCGAGGGTAATAGCCGTACCACTCGGGGCATCCAGTTTTTGTATATGGTGCACTTCTTCCATCGAAACCCTGTACTGCTTCAGGTTGGCCATCATTTTAGCAAGGTAGGTGTTCAGCTCAAAGAAGATATTCACCCCCAGGCTAAAGTTCGACCCGTAAATAAAAGCCCCTTCCTTTTCTTCGCACAGTTTCGCCACGTCATGGTAGTGCTCCAGCCAACCCGTAGTGCCCGAAATTACAGGGATATTGCCATTAAGGCATGCGGAAATATTACCCACGGCGGCATCCGGTACACTGAAGTCGATAGCTACATCGGCATTGTTAAGCCCGTCAAAGCTGTCGGCGCTGCTTTTGCGAAGCACAATTTCGTGCCCGCGCTCCAGTGCGATGCGTTCTATCACCTTGCCCATTTTGCCGTAGCCTAATAATGCGATCTTCATGCGGTTAAAATTCGTAAGTAAGTGAAAAACTCATATTGTACTTATTATCAAGCTGGTTCTGCTGCAGGCTCGGCTTTAGCGATAAATTCTCATTCACGTTAAATTGCTGCAGGTGGGCATCTACATTGGCATCCACAATATTCAGTACATAAATCCCAACGGTAAGCAATAAGGAAAGGTCGCGGTTGCGCTGGTGGAATTTCTGCGCGGCTATAAGGCGATCATTACCCAGTTCGGCTAACTGACCGGTTACCGGCCTGCCCGCAAGCCTGGCTTTATAGGCATCACGGTATTCGTGGTATTTGTTATTGTTGAAGGTATAGTAATATAAGCTGAGTCCCATACCACCATAAACCAAAGGCAGCTTCCAGTATTTTTTATTATATACCTGGCCGAGCCCGGGAACTATAGCCGAATAGAACGCCGCTTTGCTGGGTGCAAGCGCGTCTAATTTGTAAGGCTTTAAAAGAAGCGAATCTTTTGACTTAGGGGTATCGATCACTTTCACTTCCTCCTGGGCGAACGCCGGGACGGAAGTCAGGATGAATAGTAATATGACAATAGAAAGTAGGCTTCTCACTATCCTTTTATAAGTTTGATGATCCTGTTGAAATCTTCTTCAGAATGGAAAGGGATGGTGATCTTGCCTTTTCCTTTGCTGTCGGCCTTTACGTCAACTTTAGCGCCAAAAAAATTAGTGATGGCTTTTGAATGCTCTTCTTCTACTTTAAATGGTTCGCCTTTGGCAGGTTTTGCAGGTGCAGGCTTCAGGCTGTCCTGGTAGCTTTTTACCAAAGCTTCTGTTTCCCTTACAGAAAGGTTACGGCTCACTATCTTCTGGTAAATATCGGCCTGCGCATCGTGGTCTTCGATATTGATGATTGCGCGCCCGTGGCCCATGCTGATAAACCCGTCGCGGATACCTGTCTGGATAATAGGATCCAGTTTCAGGAGGCGAAGGTAGTTGGCTATCGTGGAGCGTTTTTTGCCCACACGGTCGCTCATCTGCTCCTGTGTAAGCTGTATCTCATCCATCAGCCTTTGGTACGAAAGGGCAATTTCTATAGGGTCAAGGTCGTGGCGCTGGATGTTTTCCACCAATGCCATAACCAGCGATTCGTTATCGTTTGCAATACGGATGTAAGCCGGTATTGTTTCCAGCCCTGCAAGCTTTGAGGCACGAAGCCTCCGCTCACCCGATATCAGCTGGTATTTGTTGTAATCCAGCTTGCGCACGGTAATAGGCTGTATCACACCCAGCTCTTTGATGGATGTGCTCAGCTCCCTGAGCGCTTCTTCGTTAAAGTTGGTACGCGGCTGGAAAGGGTTAATTTCTATTGCATCAAGCTCTATCTCCAGGATGCTGCCCACAACCTTATCTGCATTTTTATCCTCAACCGATTTGATGTCGTTCTCAGGGTCTTTCAGTAATGCCGATAATCCTCTTCCTAACGCCTGTTTCTTTATAGCTTTTGTCATAAACCTACTTTAGTGCTGTTTTTCTTTATAATTTCTTCGGCAAGGTTAATATAGTTCACCGCGCCTTTGCTGGTAGCGTCATAGTTGATGATGCTTTCCCCGAAGCTTGGCGCTTCGCTAAGCTTCACATTACGCTGTATCACGGTATCGAATACCATATCGTGGAAATGCTTCTGCACTTCTTCGACCACTTGGTTGGACAGGCGGAGGCGCGAATCGTACATGGTAAGCAAAAGTCCTTCTATGTCTAACGCCGGATTGTGTATTTTCTGTACGCTCTTTATTGTATTTAACAGCTTGCCCAGCCCTTCAAGCGCAAAATATTCGCACTGTATCGGGATAACTACCGAGTCTGCTGCTGTCAGTGCATTCAGTGTGAGCAGTCCAAGCGATGGTGCGCAGTCTATAAGGATATAGTCATAATCGTCCTTAACGCTTTGCAACGCCTGTTTTAGCATGTATTCGCGGTTCTCTTTGTCTACCAACTCGATCTCAATAGCTACAAGGTCAATGTGTGCGGGGATTATCCACACATTCGGGGCAGAGCACTCAATGGTTGCCTCAGCCGGTGTGTTGCTGTGTTCCAGTATCTGGTAAGTGCCTATCTCGATCGACTCTACATCAATCCCCAGGCCGGAACTCGCATTCGCCTGCGGGTCGGCATCTATCAATAATACCTTTTTTTCGAGCACACCAAGCGCTGCTGCAAGGTTAACAGAAGTCGTTGTTTTCCCTACGCCGCCTTTTTGGTTGGCAATTGCTATGATCTTACCCATTTATTGTTTCTGAATTTAGAACCGTAAAAATACAATTATTTATCGTTCGTGAAAACGTAAATTGTTAACAGGCGTAAAATAAAAAAAGCCACACATTGCTGTATGGCTTTCCTTCTTTTTCATTGCATTGTTATTGGATAACCAACTTTTTGGAAACCGATCCTTTGCCCGATTGCATAGTGACGATATACATGCCCGAAGTAAGTGCGGAAAGGTTGATGTCCTGTGTGTAGAAACCTGAATTATTCGTCAGTTCCGTTTCGAATACCTTAGCGCCCGTCATCGAGTAGATGCTAACGGTATTCTTTTCGGAAATACTGTTGCTGAAGTCATAGATAAGAGTAATATTCTTATCAACAGATGGGTTAGGGTAGAAGCCGAACGAATTTTTGTTGAAGTCTTCCATGCCTGCTGTTGCGGACAGGTTTTTATAATTGAAGCTAAGTGTACCTGCGGCACTGCCCGAAAATGAGGTGAAATACATCCTGAAAACAGTACCGTCTGCATATTTTACATAGTACGTATTCGCGGGGTCGATGGCGTACCCACCTCCGTTAAATGCTTTCCAGTCGTCACCAATGGTATTTATCTCATTAGAATAGGCCGAAGCTGCCGGCAGGTTTGGAGTTGTGCCGGTATTGCCGGTTTCAGCAACCTGCGCTACTGCTACTAGCGGGCTTTGCAGCGCTCCGGTAACTTTGTACATAACTGTCTGGCCATTTGAAACCACAGGGCCGTAATACTGCCTAAACACCATATCCCAGGCTGTATCGGCAGGCGCTACGGTTACAACATCATTAGTCTGTAATGAGAAAAAAACGGATGTGTTTGATGAAGGTAATGTTGAAGGGTTAACGGTCTTTACCTCGTCGGCGCTCCATGCAGTGCCGTTCCATGAAGCATATTTGAATGTGATCTCCCCGTTATATGGATTAAAATCGTCAAGGAAAAGTTTTTTATAGCTTCCGTCAGCAAATTTAAGGACGAATACAATAACGCCGTCTACATGGTGGCTGTTCATATTGTAGTTGCCCCATCCGTAGGCAAGCGGCGCATCATTGTCAGCGTTGTCAAAAGCGCCTTCAGTCCATGTTAAATGGCTGTTGAAAAGTTCTGTCCATGTAGCTTCCTGTGCTACATCAACAGTGGCATAGCCCGCTTCGGTGCCTGCCGCCTGGAAAACCCTTATCCTGGCATCGTTTACATGGATGCCGCCCATAGCCATTTGCCCGGCAGCTTTATCAAAAGAAAGGTCCCAGCCTGATGCGGCAACAGGGGTTTGTGTGTTAGTAGAAAATTTGTAATATACCTGGCTGGCATATTGCGGCTGTAACGATACGTTTACGGTAGTGTAACCTTCCTGCGCTGTAGCAAATAACCCCGAGAGCATTGCCGCAGCCAAAAGTAGATTTTTCTTCATTGCGAATGTTTATTTAGATTTATTAAAAATAATTTGGCACTGCAAATATAAAATTATTTATACTAAGTCTAAATAACATAGTGAAATTTTTATAAAAAAAAGCAGGATATGACACCTGCTTCGTTTTATAAGTTGAAAATTAAAAGTTTAAGGTAAATGCTATTCGGTTATTTCCTGTAGATGGGGTATTAAAATAACAGTATTGGTTATGATCAAAGAGTGTAGCTCAATCTGAAATCTAAAATCTGAATGGCTATTTGTTCTTCTTCGCCTTGATCATCGCTTCCAGCATGTCCCACATTTCTTCCGGAATATCCTCAAGGAGGTTGAACTGGCCTGCGCCTTTCAGCCATTCACCACCGTCTATTGTAATTACTTCACCATTTACATAGGCCGAAAAATCAGAAACTAGGTAGGCGGCAATGTTTGCCAGCTCCTGGTGGTCGCCCACACGTTTGAGCGGTACTTTCTTGGCAAGGTCGAATTTTTCTTTCAGGTCGCCTGGCAAGAGCCTGTCCCATGCACCTTTGGTAGGGAAGGGACCCGGCGCGATAGCATTCGAGCGTATGCCGTATTTTGCCCACTCTACGGCAAGGCTTCGCGTCATGGCCAATACGCCTGCTTTTGCTGTAGCGCTTGGGACAACGTATGCTGAACCCGTCCATGCGTATGTAGTTACGATATTCAGTATCGTCGAAGTCTCCTGTTTGGTATCAATCCAGTGCTTACCAAAAGCCAGTGTACAGTTCTTAGAGCCTTTCAACACAATGTCAATTATGGTATCAAAGGCATTCGCCGAAAGCCTTTCGGTTGGCGATATAAAGTTCCCTGCCGCGTTGTTTAGCAGTACATCCACTTTTCCGTAAGCATCCAATACGGCTTTTAGCATGGCTTCCACTTCATCATAATGGCGTACATCGCACTGCACAGCAAGGCATTTGCCACCGGTTTGCTCTTCCAGCTCTTTGGCTGTGTTTTGTAGTTTTTCAAGGTCACGAGAGGTGATTGCAACTTTTGCGCCAAGCTCCATGAAATATTTTGTCATCGATTTCCCGAGGCCGCTGCCACCGCCGGTAACCACAATCACCTTGCCTTCAAGGGCATTGTCGCGAAGCATTTTATCTGTATAGCTCATATATGTCGTTAGAATTGTTTACACTTGTAAAGATATAAAAAATATTATGCATGCCTTATTGTTTGTGCATTCGGTATTATGTTTCTGTAAATACCTGAACAATCTACGCAACCGTTTTAGTATTTTATCATCTTACTATAAAACCAATTAATTATGAAACACTTACGACTTATTTTTGCAGGCCTCCCGCTGTTACTGCTGGCAGGCTGCTACGGCTATGGCAATGGTGACGACGTTGTGCTTACCGACCCTGCACCGCAACAGTATAATGCGGTAGTGATGGGCCGGACCGAATTTGAAGAAGCGGTACACATGATGCCCGCAAAGCCCATTACCAAAGCAGGCAAAATTTACATCAAGGACAATTACCTTTTTATTAATGATGTGAACAAAGGCTTCCACGTTTTTAATTACACCGACCCACTTAACCCGATCCCGCTGGGATTCCTGAACATTCCGGGTTCAACAGACCTTGCTATGAGCGACAATGTTATGTATATCAACCAGGCTACGGACCTGGTAACGATGCTTTTCCAGGATGTGGGCAATACCGTGATTGTAACCAAACGCAACAGGGATGTTTTTCCTGCGTTGCAATCGCCCAACGGAACCGTAGGGCAGGTAGCAGATAATGAGGTAGTAATCGGGTGGGAAGAAATTTAATAAGCAGCATCATGAAAAATAATATACTCTATTTTACGGCATTTCTTTTTATCCTCTTCGGTTGCTCAGGCGATGGCAGCGGCAGTGACGCGGTAAGCAATGGCGGCCTGGAAAAAGGCGATGGCATGGGCGGCTCACTGGCAGTATTTGCCCTTGTAGGAGATTATCTCTACACCGTTGACCATTCCAGCCTCAGTGTGTTTTCGGTCGTAAATCAGTCAGATCCTGTCAGGGTAAATACGGTCGTAATCGGCAGCGGCGATATCGAAACGCTTTTCGCTCACGGCGATAACCTTTTCATAGGCTCGCAGAATGGGATGTACATTTATTCGCTTGCAGACCCTGAAAATCCGGTACAGGTAACATCAGTGCAGCATTTTACTGCCTGCGATCCTGTTGTAGCCAATGATACCCATTCATTCGTAACACTGCATTCCAATACATTTTGCGGAAACAACGTGAATGCCCTTGAGATTTATGATACTTCGGATCCTATGAATCCTGTACTGGTAAGCAGCCAAAACCTTATATACCCGAAAGGGTTAGGACTCTATGGCAACTACCTTTTTGTATGTGATGATGATATAAAGATATTTGACGTAACCAACCCGGCAGAGCCTGTGTTGGCGGGAAGCATCAATAAAGTATGTTTCGATGTCATCATCAGGGGCGATGAATTGTATGCTATTGGCGAAGGCGGGCTGTACCGCTACCAGTTAAATCCTGCGGATATTACGCAGATAACCTATATGAGCGAGATCTCTTTTTAAGAAAATAAATACACCAAAGCCGGTACAGCAATGCACCGGCTTTTTTTATGGAATAAATTGCAGTTACATATTCACCCTCTTTTCTTTAGGATAGCGCACTTCGTATGATAATTGCTTTTTCACCGACTCCTTTGGCTTCATGTTCAGCTTCCAGGTTAGCAGGCCTTTCTTTTCGTCATAATCGGCGCCACCTGTTTTTACTTCTTCCACTTTTATCTCCTTGTTTTGCGATACCGGTATGCGGTCCATAAGTACAAGCTCGATATCGGTAGCTTTATTGTTGCGTACGGTAATCTCATAATTTTTAGAAATGATGCGTGTACCGCCCAGGAAGGATTTTGCTTTCAGGTCGTCTACCTGCTTGCGTTCTACGATAACATTCGGGTCAACACCAAGCGAGATAACAAGCTCTTCTGTAGTCTGCAACGGGTCAAGGAATGTTTTTCCTGCAAAGCTGCCTTCAAAGTAAATGTTCGCCTCACCCGGCAGCAGGTCGAATTTCTCCCAGTCTTTTACCCTGGCGGTAAGGAATACATTTTCATTAAGTAATGGCGCGGTAAAATATTCATACTTCGCTGGCAGGTCAAACTGGTCGATGGTTATTACGGTAACTTCCTGTGTAGAATCAATGCTGTAGGGTTTTTCAATTTTGAATACAACATTGGTTACGCCCATTTCTTTTATAGCTCCTTCAGATATATTCAATCCTGGAATCTGGCCCTGTAATGTCCCGATAAATGAAACATTCGGCCTTCCTTCAATGGTTTTTGATGTTACTGTAGTCGCAGCAACATTCGACATAACTCTTGAAGTATTGCGATAACCTTCCACCACAACTTCATCCAGTGTCTGAACATCCTCATCCAGAGTTACGTTCATTTGCTGCGCATATATGGGGAGTATCTGGGTTGTCATGCCTATATAGGTAAATGCCAGGTTTTGTCCATTTCCTATCGTGAGGGTATACTTACCATCAAAGTCGGTCTGCACGCCATTATTGGTGCCCTGCTCAAGTACATTCACTCCGGGAATTGGCATACCCAATTGGTCTATAACTGTGCCTGTAACCTTTTTTACAGTAGGATTGTATTTGTAACCGTAGCTTTTTGTGCTGGTTTGCACCGGGCGGTATTCCTGTATAAAGTTGAGGTACTGCGGCAACACTTCCGGCTTGTTGTTATTGATGTTCGGGTCGCCCGTAGAGAGCGTTACCTTTACATCGCTCCAGTCTTCACCGGTATTCTGGTACACGTGTGCTTTGTAGAAAATGCTTAGCGGCTGTTTGATGCCCTGTGTCTTAATGTCATAAATAGGAAACCATCCCGCCTGCGATACATTGTATTTCGTGATGAGATTGAGTGCTACGGGTGCCGGTGCATCTATCTTTACCAGTATTTCGCCACGCTGCTCACGGCTATCATTAGTCAGTTTGCTGTATTCCTGTTGCAGGTCGCTTATCTCCTTGTTTATCGCATTGCTTTTTATGGAGGCATCATAGATTTCGGTTTGTATAGCCGCGTGCCTTTCGCGGTAATACTGGGCGAATGCCGTAACCTGCGCTACGGTCAGGCTTTGCTGCTCGCCATTAAGTTTACGGTTGGTGGTGAGCAGGGTCTGCTCTTCGCGAAAGCCCGTAATGAGGTTTTGCAGTACCGTGTAGCTCCTGCTCTTTTCGGCAAGCTGGGCTTCAATGAGCTTCATTTTGCCGGTGTCTGCTTTTTTATCAATGTAGTTTACCGAATAACTGATAGACAGGATAGAGGCATCCTTAAGGCCGCTTATCTGTATGCTGTTCTGGTCGATAAGCGGGGAGAGGCCTGTAAGGTAAACTTCCGATACGCCTTTCGGCAAATTAACCGCCGCTTCCGATGTTACCTGCGCACCGCTGCGGTATATGGTTACTTCTTTTATGGTCGATTTTGGCTTTACCTCACCCGCAAAAATCAGGGAGGGGAGGAGCAGTAGCAATAGTATCCGTTTCATATCGTTGTTAGTTTTAAATAGGCAATTGTATACCTTAAAACTATAGAGCGACTTTTTTACGGAAAGGTTGGAAGGGTATGTTAATTATTTTCCTTTTTCAAGGCGCTCAAGCAATTCAGGAAGATCAGCAAAAGGGGAGCTGTTTGCGCTTTCCCACGATCTTTTATTGGTGATGCGATTTTTTACGGCAGCGATGCTTTGTGGCTTGTTTGCAGCCAGCAGACTAAAAGACTTGTTTATGGCATCCGGGAAATCGGTTGGGTCGTAGTACATCGATACGTTTACCAAAAGCTCCAGATCGTCCTGGGACAGTTTTTTGCCTTTCAGTTTGTCCAGTGCCTTACTGATTACTGCCTTGTTCTCTTTAGAATCGGTAGATTCGCCATAATGGATATAATTTGAAAAGACAGCCCTTATCCCATCGATCGGTTCATAATAATCGTCCATTCCCGCGCAGTCTTCTTCATCCCAGCATTCGTTACAGGGCTGTACAATATGCACATGGTTTATTTCATCCCGCAGGCTTACAAAAGTAAAATTCCAGTCCCAGCTTTTGGCTTCCCATTTGGCGAGACCTTTGCTTTTATCTGTCCACGAAAAAGTGAACAGCTGCTTATCTGTTGTTCCTTTGGATACACAATCAAATACGATAGTTTTGTTTCCGGTTGCTTTTTTTACTTCAAACAGGTAATCTTCCTGCTGCCCATGAGCCAGCAAATACCACACGTTACCTTCCTTGTAAAGCCTTAGTTGCAAATTGCCGCCATCGCAGGTATTATATACTGCCAATCCGTCTTCCATCTCAGAAAGCTTTGTCCAGTCGGCTGGTATAGAGGAGAGGTCTGCCTGTTTTTGGGAAAATGCTGCCAGCGAAAGGAATAGTAAGCACAAAAAGAGCACCTTTTTCATCATGGAGTGGATTTTGGAATAAATATAGGGAAAAGATTTATTGGTAAGGAATGCGAAATTATATGTGTCACTTTTGCTTACACAAATCCTTCACACTTTTTACAACTTTTACATTGGCAATGGTTTCCATTAGAAAATCTTCGATCTTTGCAATGTCCTGACCTGTGAATTTTGGCGCGCTCAGCCATACAATGGTTTCGCCGAGAATAATTGTGGCATGCACCTGGTGTTCTACCGCTTCTTCAGTGCCGTGCCAGTCGTGGTGCCATAGCAGGTAAGGTTTTCCTGACGGAAGCTTAAGAATCTTATAAGCCGGTTTCATTTTTTCTCCCAAAACTTTTTCTTCGCCTTTAATAAATCGCGTAAGCACGGCGGGGTCACTGCTGCCACTGCCTTTTTTCAGGTAACCGGATTTGTCAAGGAGGTTGTAGTGCAATGCGGTTTCTTCCACATTTACGAGTTCCGGGACATCGCCGGGAGCCACATCGCCGTGGAGGTGTATGGTGAAAATTTTGCCTTTGCTTTTAATCACCCAAAATGAACTTTTGTCTTCACATTTGACAAGGCTCTGCCCGGCCGAGCTGGCGGCAAAAAGCAACAGGAGGCAGTAAGTGGCAATCTTAAGCATTGTTATTTGCCTTTAAGTTTTTCAAGCTGGCCGGTAGCAAATTGTTTTGAGTCCTCATCGCCATATTTCAGTACCAATTCATAGTATTTTATCGCGTTGGGAGTGTCGTTTTTCATTTTGTAGCAATGGGCAATGTTACCCAGCACGATAGTATCCTTAGGGTCGATCTTTTCGGCTTTCAATAAGGGTGGTAATGCTTTGTCAGGCTGGTTTTGGAGCATATAGACAATAGAGAGATTCGAAAGGCTTTCCACATGATGAGGGTAGTATTTCAGCACCCTTTCGGCTATTTGTGCCATGTTAGATAGGAGCAAATCGTCCTGCGTGTTGTACAACTGCATCACATAAGCTTGTATCGAACCCAGCATAAATTTTTTAGCATCTTCCAGCGGCTCATTGCCTTTCCACTTCCATTTATTGCTTATTTTGGACGAATGATCAATAGCCGCAAGTATCTCATTGGTAAATAATTTCCAGTCTTCTGCTTCGCCCAATAGGTAGGTTTTGCCAAAGCGGAGGTCAAGCCTGTCGGGAAATTTCGCAATGCCTTTATTGATATAGTCCAGTGCTTTTTTTGTGTCCCCGGCGTCGTAGTATACTGTGCCGCCTATATAACCGGCGGTGTTACCAATGGAATCAGTAAGCTGCAGCGACTCGCCTTCGGACTCTGCGGTTTGCAGGCTGAGTACCTCTCTCCGGGCATGGACTGCATAGTAATTAAAGGCAGCTACATAAAAGTCGGGGTCGGCAGTACCTGTCTTTTCCCATTTTTTCAAAAGGGCCTGTTGGGCAAGCGTATCTTTTTTCTGTGCCAGCGCGCTGAATTCAGCCAGTGTTTGTCCCGATGCAGCGAAAGAAGCGAATGCAAGCAGGAAGATGGTAAGGCGTTTCATAGAATTGGTTGTTAGGTTGTACCAAATATATCAAACTTTATCTGTCGCCCATTTATTGCAGTACATAAAAAAGCCCCGCAATATGCAGGGCTTCATACTATC
Organism: Flavobacterium arundinis; assembly: GCF_038289855.1. Taxonomy (NCBI): domain Bacteria; kingdom Pseudomonadati; phylum Bacteroidota; class Flavobacteriia; order Flavobacteriales; family Flavobacteriaceae; genus Flavobacterium; species Flavobacterium arundinis. The sequence goes on along the minus strand of NZ_JBBYHR010000002.1, from coordinate 76,867 downwards.
TTTACTTAATCGACCAGTGGGTCTATCACGGTAAACTTAGCTTTGAATTCACCAGTGATAAGTCTTTCCGTTCCTCCGGGATTGAACCCATTTAACGCTTGCACATTGTCGAAAACCAGCTTGTAATAGCCATCGGTCATCTCGGTCACATGCACTGTGCCGGCTGCAAGCTGCCAGGCCATATCGCCTTCAACATAAACCCCATTGGCAAAAAGATTGGTGGCTGTTTCTCCCATTTCAAAAATGTAATCCCCGCCATCGTTGCTTTGCCCATCGCGAAGTTCAAGGGTTACGTAAATTGCCTGGAAAATGTTTGTCCCATTGCCTTTTATCAGGCTAAAATGCCTTTGGTCGTTTGTATCGGCACCGCCTGCGGTAAAATAGGTACTGGCACCATTTTGCGATGGCTTGAAATCAACACCATCCACTTTGACCTCCGAGGTCAGTACAGTATTAGGCGCATCATCATTCTTTTCGCAGCCCGTTAGTGCGAAGCCTAAAGCTGCAACAAACAAGAGTAATTTTTTCATAGCGTGAAAATTTTGTGTGAAAGGCAAATATAGCGAAATTGCTTACAGGCAAATAAACCTTATTAAACAATAATACATTTGTTTTTATTTAAGCTTATCAAAATACATTGCATTAATAATAGCAGCCTCACTTGCGGTATTGTTGAAATAGATGAAAGCCTCCTCGAAATCTTTAGTCAGGATTTCGTTATACAAATCGTCCAGATCCTCTTCGCTGTATTGCGAATAAAACAGTTTCGGGTTGCCATGCAACCTAATATAGCCGGTTGGGGTCGTGGCTATGACCTCAGTTGGGAGCTTGGGATAATTGGGGCTGCAAAAAATAATGCCTTTTTCGGCAAATGCATAATACACCTCCTGCCGCCACCAGGTCTCATTGCGGAATTCTACTACATTTCTAAAAGAATAATCAAGGGAATTGGTAATCAGTGCCAGCTTTTCCTCACTATAACTAAAGCTCGGCGGCAATTGGAACAGCACGCAGCCAAGTTTATCGGCGAGGCCTTCCCGGCAGGCGGCGTAGAAATCGGCAATTTCCTGTTTGCAATTATTGAACCTTTTAAAGTGTGTGATACCCTTGTAGGCTTTCGCCGAAAACAGGAAGCCTTCCGGGGTTTTATTATACCAGTTCTGCAGCACCCTTACTGTAGGTAATTTATAAAAGGTTGAATTCAGCTCATATGTATTGAAGTGTTCGCAGTAGTATTTAAACCACTTACTTTTCGGGATATCTTCAGGATAAAAATCCCTTTCCATGATGCCGTGTTATAACTTGAGCAGCCTATGATGAGGTTCTCCTTTTTCATACGTATAGCTTTTGGCAATTATTACAGAAGAAGCTGCGGCGTTTTTTCACGCCTGTATATTCTTTTATAAAAGGCAGGTCACAGCGCAGGCAGGTCTTTTTGGTATATGCCAGCCAGTGCTTTTTCAGTACGCCCTGCTTTTTCCATTTCAGGAATTCAAAACTATAGTTGCGCGCTTCCTCTATGATCTCGTTCATCTTCTTAGGCGGGATCTTTCCTACGGCTGAATTAGGATGCACACGCACCCTGTATAGTACCTCGTTCTTTATGATATTTCCCACACCCGAAAAGATGTCCTGTTCCAGCAGTTCATCGCAAACCAGCTTATCGGGTACTTCCTTAATCTTGGCTTTGGCTTTTTTGGCGTTCCAGTCATCGTTCATTACATCACCTCCCCAGTCGTAATGATCATTTACGTTGCCTTCCAATACTTTTACCGCCGCAGTGTAGAAGTTTAGTTCGCCGGTTTTAAATAACAGTCCCAACCGCAGCAGGCTCTCCTTCCGTTCATTGATGCGATACGTGCCGAACATCAGGAAGTGGATGCGGATAGTAAAGCCGTCGAAGCACAGCAGCAGGTGCTTGCCCCATGTTTTTATCTCTTCGAGTTTTTTGCCTTCAAGGCGCGACATATCGATCTTGGCATTTCCATCGGCGGAAATAACGGTGTGTCCCGAAAAAATATCGGCGGCTTCTTTAGCGATGATTATACTTGGTCCTTCGGGCATGGCTTTTGCTTTATTTAAAGTTACGGCACGTACTTTGCATTGCGATATTCTTTACATTACTTTTAACAGCTTACTATATTTATCTAACCAAAAAACCAAAACATGAAAAATTTATTACTCATTATGATTTTATTTGTATCCTTGTCAGCCGGGGCACAAATCGTCCGTGATAAGAGCGGGATCAAATCAGGGGAGGTAGAACAGAACGGCACATTCCGTGATAAAAGCGGAATTAAATCAGGCTCGATAGACGATAACGGTGCGGTCCGCGACAGGAGCGGCATTAAGACAGGATCTTATGAAAATGGCGTTTTCCGGGATAAAAGCGGGATAAAAATAGGCTCGATTGACAATACTGGGACAGTACGTGACAAAAGCGGCATCAAGATAGGCTCAATAGATAATGACGGTGCGGTTAGGGACAAGAGTGGCATTAAGATTGGTACTGCTGAGGGTATTTCGAAGGAAAGGGCCGCTGCAAAATTTTTCTTTTTTGAATTGTAACAGGAGATTTGATATTGATATGAAAAAAATAAGCGATAAGAAAATGCAGCAAATGACCGAACTGCTGCAAAAACAAAACCTGCTCCCGGTCAGTAATGATGCGCTCTTCAGGTTCATGTCGAACAAGGAAGTGTTTGAGGCATTGCTGGCAAATGGGGCCGACCCCAACTATAACGATTCGTACTTTAAATTTCCCATCCTGTCATTGGCGTACAGCCATGGACACTACCAAGCTTTTAAGCTGCTTTTGGAATATGGTGCCCACCCCAATGTGCCTTCCACTATAAGGGCAGAAAAAACCGACTTGCTGTTCGATCTTTTCTTCTCCTATGTGAAGAATAAAAAATATGCGGATGTGCTGGCTAAGAACGGAGTAAATTTCAATGTTATACTCCCTGATACAGGCGAAACACTGCTGGAATGGATGCTGCGGTATTCTCCCATTGCTACAGATGCCATAAAAACGATATTGGGAAATGGCGGCGATCCAAACCTGCCAAACAGGCACGGGAAAAACATTTTTGAACTTGCTGAAAGTGGAGATATAAGGGTAATAAACTCTTTGATGCCGCTATTAGAGCAGCTCAGGAAATAAGCTGGCTGTAAAAACCATTGACAGGTATCACTTGTGAGATACACGGATGAATAAAGTATAAAAGCCCGCTTATCTTTTGGACAAGCGGTCTTCTGCATTTATAAACAATAAACTACTACAAACCAAAGGCTTCTTTCAGTTTTTTTGCGGCAAGTGCCTGGGCATCTTTAGCCTGCGGCACTACGGTCGCCATCCCGAAGAACTCGTGGGTAACACCATTATACAACTCATAAGTCACATCAATATCGGCATCTTTAAGTTTGTCGGCCAATAGTTTGCCTTCGGTTGCCAACGGGTCAATTTCTGCACCTATTATAAGCGTTTTAGGGAAGCCTTTCAGGTTGGCTTTCACAAGGCTTATCCTTGGGTCGGCTCCCTGTGCTTCATTTGCAAGGTAATTTTTTACGAACCATCCCATCATCGCTTTGTTCAGTGGTTTGGCCATAGCATATTTGGTATAGCTTTCATTGGCCATGTCATTGTTGGCTACCGGATAAACCAATACGGCATACAGCGGCATCTGTATCTTTTTGTCGCGTGCCATCATGCTTACGTTAGCGGCAAGGTTACCACCTGCGCTTTCGCCTGCAACAGCAATTTTAGCCGGGTCACCGTTAAATGACGCCGCATTTTTAAGCACCCACTGGTAGGCATCGAAAGCTACGTTGTGGGCTGCCGGGAATTTCTTCTCCGGCCCTTTAGGGTATTCAACAGATACTACAATAGCACGTGTCTGCTCGCAAAGTCCCTGTGCGCCTCCGTTATACGTATTGACATCGGCAATTACGAAGCCTCCGCCATGGTAATACACAATTACAGGGAACGGCGCTTTACCTTCTTTTGGCGTATAGATGCGTACATGGGTCGTACCGCCGTTAACCGGGATCTGCTTGCCAATAGTATCGCACAACGCAGTAGGCATTGCCATGTTGTGCTCCTTCATAACAGCCATTACAGCATCGGTAGGGGTGGGCTGCATGCGGGCTTCTTTGGCATCAAGGGTTTCGATGGGCTTTCCGCCAAGCGAACCCAGCTTCTCGATAACCACCTGCATTTCAGGCTTGATGGACTTGCCCCACTCGGGCGCAGGGTCGGCAGGTTCGAGCTTAACCTCTTTGTTCTCGCTGACAATGCTGTCATTCATTTTTTCTTCAGGTGTGTCGGATTTTTCTTTTTTGCAGGAAAACATCATTACTGTGAGCGAACACATCAGGACGGATTTTGCAAGGATAGACATTCTTGTTTTCATAAAATAGGTAATGTAAAAATTAGTTTCACTAAGTTAGTTTTTAAGCTATTAACTAAAAGTTAAGGGCATTCCCAAACTTTTGTGAATTATATAATTGTAAATTGTAAATGACGAGGTAGGGAAACTGGCTGTATAGCGGTTATAAGGTGAACAAAAACCAACCGCTTCATCGATGGAAATAGTACGCAAATCTTTAAAGATATTTTCGCTGGCCTGTATCCTTTTTGCTTTTTTACCTGCCTACAGCCAAAAAGAGCTGTGGGGTTACAGGGCCGTGCCGGCTAACAAACAGATCGTAAAGGTGCCGCTTAATGGGACCAGTGCCGATGTGGAAGTAATGCATGATTTTGACCCAACAGGTATTTTGGGCAGGAACCCCTTCGGGAGGCTGCTCCAGGCTTCAAACGGAAAGCTATATGGTGTCGCAGGCTCACCCGGCGGGCAGGATATTCCCAATGGCGTAATTTTCGAATATGATCCCGTACTTCAGCAATACCGGGTGCTGGACAATGCCATAGTGAACGGTCCTGTCTCGGAATTGATAGAACCTTTGCCAGGATGGCTTTATGGCACTACGAACAATGGAACCTCGATCTTTAAATACAATATTGAGACAGAACAGGCCAGCATCGTTGCAACGATCCCTCCCTTCAATTACCAGTTGGGCCAGCGCCAGCCAAATTTCAATGGTGAGCTTATGAAGGCATCCGACGGCAATCTTTACATAACCACAAGCATGGCTCCTTCGGCACAGAACGTTCCTTATCCGGGAGGCATCTATCGTCTTAACCTTACCAGCGGCCAGCTTACCAAGGTCTTTGTTTTTAGCCTGGACGGTTCTGACGTAAGGGACCCGGTATCTGGCACAAAACTGGTAGAGGCCTCGCCGGGAAAATTATACGGTACGTCATTAGGCGGATCGCATGTTGGGCCACAGGGCATAGCGCCGGAAGGCAGCGGCACAATATTCGAATATACTATTGCTACCGCTACTATGGTTAAAAAATATGATTTTGACTATGCAGTGAATGGCAGGAGCCCAAGCCCGATCATAAAAGACGGTGACAAGCTTTATGGCGTACTTCCGGGTTTTCAGGACGACAGCCAGGACTATCCTAACCCTCGCGGGTTATTATTTGAATATAACCTGGCCTCAGAAGCAATGGCGATCCTGCACAGCTTTACCCAGGATGATGACCAGATAAGAAGCCCGAACGGCATGCTGTTGAAAGCATCGAACGGAAAATTTTATGTTGGAGCCATTAATGGGAATTATGAGATCGACCCGGCTGCCGGTATCGTAGTGCGGAAAGTGACTGACGGTTCCGCTTACGGATATTACCCGCTAATCGAGGTTTGCCGCAAGCCTGCCTACCACTTCTTTGAAACGGCTTCTTTCACGGCCTGTGAGGGAACTCCCTTTTCATTTGACATACAAAACACCAATGCTGCAACGTATGTATGGAAAAGAGGTTCGACAGTACTGCCTTCCCAAACCACAGGAGTATTGCATTTTGATAATGTCAGCGTTGCCAATACCGGAATTTATACCTGTACCATAACCAACGAATGCGGCACCACTATAACCATGCCTGTGCAATTGAATGTTGAGGTTTGTATGGGTATAGATGAGTTGAGTGGATTTAATGACATTAAGCTTTACCCGAATCCGGCTACCAATATTCTTAACCTGACATTACCTGACCCGCCTAACTTCGAAATACAGAAAGTTTCGATAATCAATATGATTGGACAAACAGTTTATACAGGCGCCGGCAGTGATACGCACATGGATATCAGTTCCCTGAATGCGGGAATGTACCAATTGCTGCTTATAACGGATAAGGGTAACCGGAGCTCGAAATTTATAAAAGAGTAAATCCTTAAAAGGTATGTAGAGTCAACGTAACTAGACAATAGTAATAAATGATCAATTATACAATGGCAGGAAAACCACAGTCAATGCGCTTATCATACAGGAAATAAACCAATTATACCCTATGAATATATTATTTAAGAACAAAAGCGGCCAACTGTTATTTGCCCTTTTATTTATCATTTTGCCTGCCTACAGCCAAAAAGAACTTTGGGGCTACCTGAAGACCGGCCAGGGTGAGAACCAGATCATAAAAGTCCCCCTTGACGGCATTGCAGCGGACACACAGGTGATGCATACCTTCGATGCCACCGGCCTGACGGGGGAGTATCCCAGTGGCAGGTTGTTTGAAGCCTCTAATGGTAAATTATACGGCATTGCTATCTCCGATGGCGGACAGGACATACCTCTCGGTGTATTATTCGAATATGACCCTGTACTGCAACAGTACAGGGTGCTGAACAATACCATAATTAATGGTGGGTACGGCAGCCTTTTCGGGCTTATAGAGCCTGTACCCGGCGTGCTCTATGGCACAACGAACAACGCAGCTTCGATCTTTAAATATAATATTGACACGGAGGAGGCCAGCATTGTTGCAACCATCCCCGTATTCCCTTATCAATTGGGCACCCGCCAGCCAACGCTAAACGGTGAGTTAATGAAAGCATCTGACGGCTACCTGTATGCGACCGCCGGTATGGCGCCATCATCGTCAAACACGCCTTTCCCCGGAGGTATTTACCGGCTTAATATCGCCACAGGGCAGCTTACCAAGTCGTATGTCTTTGGCACTGTTGAGGGTAATGACGTAAGGAATCCTGTATTTGGTACAAAACTCGTTGAAGGCGCGCCAGGCAAACTATACGGCACAGCCGGAGGCGGCCAGCATGTAGGGCCGCAGGGTGTGGCACCGGATGGGAGCGGAACTATTTACGAATATACTATTGCCACAAATACCGTGGAAAAAAAGTATGATTTTGATTATACCACCATCGGTTGCCACCCGACACCGATAATCAAAATTGGCAACAAACTTTACGGGGCTTTGACAGGACTCTCCTATAATCCCGGTAACTATCCTAACGGAGATGGCTCATTGTTTGAATATGACCTTACTGCCCAGGCTCTTACTGTCCTGCATGTTTTTGATCATATTCAGGATGACCAGGTGAGGACCCCAATAAATTCATTGCTAATGGGATCGAATGGGAACCTGTATGGCGCTAATGTATACGGGCACTATCAATTTGACCCCATTACCGGTATAGTGAACCGAAAAACTACACCGGGCATGCCCTACAGTTCTGAAGGCCTTATCGAGATATGCAGGAAGCCCGCCTATCAATCCTTTGAAACTTCATCATTTGTAGTTTGTGAAGGCAATTCTTTCTCATTCGATATACACAACACCAATGCTGCCACTTATGTCTGGAAAAAAGGCTCGGCGATAGTGCCTTCGCAAACAACAGGAATACTAAGCTTTGAAAGTGTTACGCTGGCGAATACAGGAATTTACACCTGTACCATGACCAATGAATGCGGTACTACTGTAACCATGCCTTTGCAGCTGACTGTTGAAACCTGTATGGGTGTTGATGCTATGTCCGCTTTTAATAATATTAAGATTTACCCGAACCCGGCTACAGACATTCTTAACGTGCAATTGCCCGATAACCCGGATTTTGAAATACAGAAAATTTCGATAATCAATATGATAGGACAGACAGTTTATGCAAGTGCCGGAAAAACAATGGCTATCGATATCAGTTCTTTAGGCACAGGCATCTACCAGCTTTTGCTTACAACGGACAAAGGAGACCGGAATGAAAAGTTCATTAAACAATAATTTGCTATACACAACATAAATCATAATAACAATGAAATTTAAAATACTTCTTGGCATTATCCTGCTCTGTTCCTACTCCGGCTTTGGCCAGTTTATTACGGAATGGAATACCTACGCATCAACATCGATCACTGTACCCACAACGGGCAGCGGCTATAATTATACCGCTACAATCGCCCCGCTAAGCAACCCTTCTGCTATTATCACGACCCTGACAGGAGTAACGGGCAATGCGATGTTCACGGGATTGGATTATAACACCGCATACCAGGTGAAGATCACCGGCAATTTCCCCAGGATCTACATCAACTATGGAAGCGAACGCTTTAAGCTACGGAAAGTGACCCAATGGGGCAACATTGCCTGGAAGAGTTTTAACAGGGCTTTTTATGGCTGCTATGAAATGAATGTCACTGCGACCGACATACCGGTCCTCACAGGGGTGACCGATATGGCATTTATGTTCACATTTTGCAACGCACTGACAGGATCTGCCAGTATGGGTAACTGGAACACCTCCAATGTTACCGATATGACAGCATTGTTTAGCGGTGCAGGTGTATTCAACCAGAATATCGGCAACTGGAATACTTCAAATGTTACCAGCATGAACGGCATGTTCGCCAGTGCAGCAGCTTTTAACCAGCCCATTGGGAACTGGGACACAGGGGGTGTAACAAATATGGGCTCTATGTTCTATGGGGCTACGGCGTTTAACAAGGATATCAGCAACTGGGATACATCTTTAGTGACCGACATGAGCTATATGTTCACTAAAGCATCTGTTTTTAACAGCAACATAGGTGGGTGGGATATTTCATCCGTAACTAATATGGACAGTATGTTTTACGAGGCCTTCGCGTTCAACCAGCCTATAGGCAACTGGGATACAACCGGCGTGACCGTTATTCAGGCTATGTTCCGCAATGCTACATCCTTCAACCAGCCTATTGGCGACTGGGATATTTCATCTGTTACAAGTACAGCATCCATGTTCTCGGGAGCAACGAACTTCGATCAGCCTATTGGCAACTGGGACCTGAGTAATGTGGAGTCGACGGCAGGTATGTTCGAAGATGCTGCTGCCTTTGACCAGGACATAAGCGGCTGGGATGTATCTTCCGCCTGGAATATGCTGTTCATGTTCCATAATGCCACGTCGTTCAACCAGGATATAAGCGGGTGGGACATTTCTGCAGGCACCCAGATGGAGGCGATGTTTAAAGGGGCGACCTCCTTTGACCAAAATATGGCGGCCTGGGCAGATAACCTTAACCCCAATGCCGTACTCAATAGCTTTTTCGGCGGTATATTCGATAACTGCGGCATGAGTGTGGCCAATTATGATGCAACACTTGTTGGTTTTAGTGAAGCCGCGCCAAATGGACTTAGCATGGGTGCAGCAGGATTATATTACTGCAATGACGGTGCCGCGGCCCGTGCAAACCTAACGCTCCCTGTAGCAAGCGGCGGCAAGGGGTGGGCGATAGTGGGCGATACCAATTTGGCTGCTTCGACACCGCTATTGGCGGCATCGGGCACAACGGCCACATTAGCGCCTACGGAGTGCAACTACAACTGGGCCAAACCATCGAACAGGGCGCGGAAAATGCTTGTTATAAATGAGAACGGCAACACCATATCGCCGTCATCGGTAGTAATCAACAACAATAGTATTGGGGCACTGCCAACGGGCGTAACTTCGGCGGAAGGGTATTACCAGAAAAGCAATGGCACCAACAGCACACGGGTGGGCAATCGCCTGGTTTCAATAACCGATGCTGCCAATTATCCTGATAATGGCGGCATCATTGTAAGGGTTTATTATTCTACTACCGAGTTTACGAATATTGCTGTTACACCATCTCCAACGGGGGATATTACAGATGCCGGATGGTTCCGGTCGGATAATGCCACTGCCGCGGGTGTAGTTGCGGGCATGTCAGCCGGTACATACATGTTGCCCAATGCAGAGAAGATCATCCCGTTCAATTCGGGTTCCGAGAGCGGTTACTCGTTTGTAGAGTTTAAACTGACCAGGCCGGGAACAATCGGGCTGTATGCCAAGACACAGGAAGGGCCGTTATCGGAACCTCTTTCAACAGAGGATTTCAATAAAGATATAAAAGTACTGCTGTACCCAAATCCGGCACAAAATATCCTGAACCTTTCTTTGCCACAAGGTATTGAAATGCGCAAGGTTTTCATAACCAATATGCTGGGGCAGACGGTATTCAATTCAGGGAATACAACCGCTATTGATGTTGCTTCTTTAAGCAAAGGTATTTACCAGATCGTGGTTTCGACAGATAGGGGAGAATGGAACGGGAGGTTTGTGAAGGAGTAGATAAAAATAAATACAGGTCGATAAAACCTAAACTTATGAAAAAAATTATCTTTCTTTTTTTATTAGCCTGGATCAATGTCAATGCCCAAAAAGAACTTTGGGGAGTTTCACAACAAACTCCTTATCCTGCCGGCGAGCAAGGCAATATTGTAAAATTTGATATGAATGGTGAAAATGCCATGACCATACATCATTTTAACTACACTACCGGAAAAGTACCAATGGGCAAATTATTTTTGGCCAGCAACGGCAAACTCTATGGCACGGCCGCTTATGGTGGCATTGGAAGTACTACCGCTACCTACGAACAGGATGGCTATGGCGTACTTTATGAATACGATCTGACTTTTGATACGTACCGGGTGGTACATTATTTTAATTCGACCAGTCCAACAGATGTTACTATAAATCCCACCAGTAGTTTGATAGAACCTATTCCGGATAAACTTTATGGAGGGACACGATGGGGAAACTTTTATGTCTATGATATTGCTACAGAAACAGTCACATCCCTGGATCAAACCTATTCGTTAGAAGCAATGGGTTTTATTTACAGCGATATGATCAAAGCATCCAATGGATTTGTGTACGCGGTTTCGGCGTCATCATATCCATGTACCGGCACAGGGGCAGATCTGCCAAATCAAGGTAGTATTATAAAAATAAATACGGCTACTAATACCGCACAAAGAGTGGCTGTTTTTGGTTGTGGCAGCACTTCCACAATTAATGCTTTTGGAGGATATAGCATGGTAGAAGCTTTACCAAATAAAATATTTTTTATGACTAATTCTAATTTGTACATACCAAGTGAAGGATCTGTTATTTCTGTTGGGGGTATCATTGAATTTAATACCGTAACAAATGGCTTAACACAAAAATTCACTTTTGATCCACTCAACTCTTTGGGTTTTAGGCCTGGCTCATTTGTTCTGGGAGATAATGGTAATTTATATGGCGTTTGTAACCAGGGTGGTGATACATTTAGAGGTGGAACAACTTCAGGTCTTTTCAATAAAACAGGAACGCTTTTTGAATACGATCCCACAACGAATGATATTATAAAACTAACCGAATTTTTGCCTTTTCAATCCAATCCGGGAAATATAATAAAATTAACTTCAGGCGATCTAATGGGCAATATTGCTTTCGGCAGTTTATTCAAATACAACATCAATTCAAATACGTTGCAGTTTCCGGACGGTTTAACCTATAGTGACTTTGGCGATCAAGCCTCAACCCAAAACCTGATAGAGATCTGCCGCAAGCCTTCGTACCACGCTTTTGATACGGCTTCGTTGGTGATCTGTGAAGGGGAGGCATTTTCTTTGGATATACAGAATACCAATGCCACCACCTACCAATGGAAAAAAGGCTCGGTGACATTGGTTTCGCAAACAACGGTAGTACTGGCTTTCGACAGCTTAAGCGTAGCCGACACAGGTATTTATACCTGTACCATGACCAACGAGTGCGGAATTACAGTAACTACGCCCTTGCAGCTTACGATAGAAGCCTGTTTGGGCCTTGATAAGGCTATCGGCATGAAAGACGCGGTCAGGCTCTATCCTAACCCTACAGGAAGCGTACTAAATATTGGAATGCCGGCTGATAAAAATATTCAGGTACAAAAGGCCTCAATTACCAATATGTTGGGGCAAGTAGTGTACAGCAACACTGGGAATACTACAGCTATCCATGTTGCCTCACTTAGCCAGGGGGTCTACCAGATCGCCGTCGTGACCGATAGGGGAGCGTGGAACGGGAGGTTTGTGAAGGAGTAGATAAAAATAAATACAGGTCGATAAAACCCAAACTTATGAAAAAAATTATCTTTCTTTTTTTATTAGCCTGGATCAATGTCAATGCCCAAAAAGAGCTTTGGGGTGTAAACGATGGTGATTATGTGAATGTCCCTGGGTTTCCTTTTAACTATGGTAAAATTGTAAAATTTGATATTAATGGTGAAAATTCCGAAGTGATGCACGATTTTGACTCCATACAGGGGTATCGACCCCTAGGCAGATTGTTTCTTGCTAGTAACGGAAAATTGTATGGCACTGCTGTAGTTGGTGGGGAAACCGGACCTGTTGTGACTATCGCAAATGCAGGTGTATTGTTTGAATATGATTTAATACTTAATAAATACAGAGTCGTACATTATTTTGGTTCTGACAACATTGGCTACACAACGCCTGAAATTGGTGTCATAGAACCTACTCCTGGAATATTGTGTGGTGCTACTCTGAATCGAATTTATAATTATGATATCGTTACCGAAAGTATGACTTTTTCAAACCCGTTACTTTATCAAAACATTGTGACCGGTGAATTAATGAAAGCATCTAATGGGTATATTTATGGCGTTTCATATGGAGGTTATTGTCAAAACATTACTTCACCCTTACCTTATCTGGGAAATATTATCAAATATGATATTGTAACCAATAACGTAAGTTTTGCACATTCAATTACGTGTCCCCAACGGGAACTTAAAGGAGCCGGGCCCAGAAATCAATTAGTTGAAGCAAGTATTGGTAAACTATATGGAACCTGTAGATCTGGTGGCATAAATGAATTCAACGATCCAGATAATTTAAAAGGAGGTACACTATTTGAATATAATATCGACACCGATGCGTATACTAAAAAAATTGACTTCGACTTTCCTACGATAGGTGCATATCCTCTAAATTTAGTTATTGGCGACAATGCTAAAATATATGGTATCTGTGAAGAAGGTGGTGCTTCACAAAGCTGTGACCCAACCAATAACTTTGGTACATTGTATGAATATACTGCTGATACCAATGTACTCGAAGTAAAACAATATTTAAATCTGTGTACTACTCCAATTAGATATCCTCAGTTTTTAATGCGTACCAGTAATGGCCATTTTATAGGTATTGCCGTGGATGGAAATATATTCAAATATGATGCAGTTACTAATGTGATCACCTATATATCAACTTTTTACAAACCCTTAAACCTGATAGAGATCTGCCGCAAACCGTCCTACCATTTTTTTGATGTTGATACGTTTACTCCCTGTGTAAATTCACCTTTTACTTTTGATGTACAAAACACTAATGCATCATCCTATACCTGGAAAAAGGATGGAGAAATTGTACCAATGCAAACAACAGGTGTTTTAACCATATCAAATAGTACAGCTTCCGATTCCGGTAATTATACCTGTGAGATGGTAAACGAATGCGGTACAACAGTAACCATGGTACTTCATGTTAATGTTGGCTGCCTGGGCATTGATGAGATGGCTGCTTATAATAAGCTAATTACCTTGTACCCGAATCCTGCCCAAGACGTCATGAATATAAAATTGCCGGAAAACGGTAATTTAAAGATAGAGGGATATACGATCTCCAATATGCTTGGCCAGGCAGTTTTTATAAGTAAGGATAATAATGCCCGTATCAATACTGCTAACTTTGCTGCGGGGCTTTATAATGTAGTTTTACAAACGGATAAGGGGAACTGGTTAGGCAAATTTATAAAGGAGTAGTTTAAATTTTGCTTATACTATTTTCCTGCTCTTATTAAGAAATTACTTTTATTTGCAAAGCCGGGCTGTAACAGGATCCCGGCATAGCTTAACGAATTTTAATGGCAGAGGAAAAAGTATTATATACCCGAATGATGTCAAAAAGGACATTGCTGCTGTTGGGGTTTATCCTCGCAAAATTCATTTTGCAGTACACTCTCGTCAACCCGTATTATGACCTCCACCGTGATGAGTACCTCCACCTGGACCAGGGCGATCATTTGGCGTGGGGTTATTTGTCAGTACCCCCTGTAACATCCTGGCTGTCTTACATTATCAAATTATTGGGCGGCTCGGTATATATGGTAAAATTTTTCCCGGCCTTATTTGGCGCCCTGACGTTACTTGTTGTCTGGAAAACCATCCAACAGCTGAATGGAAATTTATACGCGTTGCTATTGGGCGCTGTGTGCACATTGTTTTCGGTATACATAAGGCTGAATTATTTATACCAGCCCAATTCCCTGGACGTTTTGTGCTGGGCAACATTATATTTTCTGTTCATCAGGTATATCAATTCGCAACAACAAAAATGGCTACTGTTTGGGGCAATTGTATTTGCGCTGGGCTTCCTCAACAAATATAACATTGTGTTCCAGATACTGGGCCTCATACCTGCAGTCTTACTGACGGAACACCGGCAATTACTGGCTAAAAAACGTTTTTATATAGCAGCAGTGCTGGCACTACTGCTCATTTTGCCTAACCTATTATGGCAATACTGCAATAATTTTCCGGTATTCTACCATCTCAAAGAACTTGCCGATACGCAGCTGGTACACGTGAGCCGCTGGCTGTTCCTGAAAGAGCAGTTTTTCTTTTTTATCGGCGCAATGCCGGTCATTCTGGCATCGTTGTATGCATTGCTGTTTTACACGCCATTCAGGAAATACAGGGTTTTCTTTTGGTCGTTCGTATTTACCATTGCGGTTTTTACAATTTTCAAGGCAAAAGGGTATTACGCAATGGGGCTGTACCCGGCCTATATCGCTTTCGGTTCTGCTTACCTCGGGAATATCTTAAATACGAAATTAAAAAGCTTTCTGAAACCTGTCTTTATTGCAATTCCTATAGTTTTCTATATTGTGCTATTTCATGTAATCTATTCAGTGGAAAGCCCTGATGACGTTTTAAAAAATAAGGAGGCTTACAGCGATCTGGGGCTTTTGCGATGGGAAGATGGTAAAGACCATGTGCTGCCGCAGGATATTGCTGATATGCTGGGGTGGAAAGAGCTTGCCGCAAAAGTTGATGCCGCATGCAGCAAATTTCCAGGATCAAGCAGGACACTGGTTCTTTGCGACAACTACGGACAGGCAGGTGCGATAAATTATTACAGCAGCAACAAAGCTTTACGGGCGGTTTCATTTAATGCCGACTATATCAACTGGTTTGACTTTGATACCAGGGTTGATAACCTTATCCGGGTAAAAGAATTTGAAGACAGCAGCAACGAACTGGCAGAAACAGGGCCTTTTTTTGAGGTTGCCTTTAAGTCTGATTCTATAGCCGATCCGCTGGCAAGGGAATACAGGACAACTATTTTTGTTTTCAGTAAGCCAAAGATCGATATCAATGCCCGTTTAAAGCCGGAGGTTGAAACGGAAAAATGGCATTGAGGGTCGCTAAGATGATATCGTAATGTAAAATAATGCTAAACTTACACTAAGGTTTGCATCTATAGAGACATTCTCATTATTTTTACGCCTTAAACTTATTTTTATGGCCTCAGGTTTTTTTGCGATTCTCGATGATATAGCTGCTTTAATGGACGATGTTGCGGTAAGCAGTAAGATCGCTACGCAAAAAACGGCGGGTATCCTTGGTGACGACCTTGCGGTAAATGCTGAAAAAGCTACCGGGTTTTTGGCTTCAAGGGAACTGCCCGTGCTTTGGGCCATTACCAAAGGCTCCTTGCTGAACAAGATTATTATCCTGCCGATAGTTTTCCTGCTGAGTTTTTTCCTCCCTGTAGCGATCACGTATATCCTGATACTTGGAGGGTTTTACCTTGCCTATGAAGGTGTTGAAAAGATCGTCGAATACCTTTTCCACCGCAACAAGCATAAAGATGAAACAGTTGAAGTTATAGAGGAGGCTGCTGAGGTAATGGAGGAATCTGCCGAAGAAGAGAAGAAGAAGGTAAGGTCGGCGGTAACTACCGATTTTATCCTTTCTGTCGAAATAGTAATTATTGCATTGGGAAGCGTACTGGAAAAAGACTTAACGACTCAGATCATAACCGTTTCGATAGTGGCCTTGCTTGCAACTATAGGCGTTTACGGCATTGTAGCCCTTATTGTACGGATGGATGATGCAGGTTTCAAGCTGATGAAACGCAGCAATAATAAAGGGCTTTTGTCAAAACTGGGCCAGCTGCTTGTCAACCTGCTTCCAATAGTCATAAAGCTGCTATCGGTGGTTGGTACAATTGCATTGCTAATGGTTTCGGGAGGGATATTCGTCCACAATATCCATTATTTCCATGATCTGCTTCCTGAAGTTCCTGGGATACTTAAAGAATTTACCATTGGCATGGTTGCGGGAATCGTTGCGGTTGTTGTCGTAATGGGAGTGAAAAAGATTGTGGCTTTGGTGAAAGGGAAGCCGGCTAAGCACGAATAAGTAGGTTTACCAATAATCTTCAAAAGCTATCATGTCCTGGAGCTTAGGTAATGGGCGTACCAGTTTTTTGGTTTTCTCATCCAGCAAGATCTTACCAGTTTCGATTATTTCTGGTCCTCTTTATTTTTAATAAATAGTCAGGACATATAAGGCATTTTTTCTTACTTTGATTCCCTATTAAGATCGTTTCAGTGGATCTGCTTTGATATTTCTCGGCATGAGATATCAGGATCATGAAAAAAAATGTAAACTTTGTAAATAAATCATAAACAGTATGTTGGATAGCCGAAATCACCTCCCAGGGAAACGCAAATACCTTCTCGGATTAATCGTACTCTCGTTTATCGCTGTGATATGCGTAGCCTTCAGTACGACTGGTAGTGACGACTTTGATATTTCCAGAAGGGAAGTTTTACTCCGCAGGCTCGGACATGAACTGCTTTTACAATCGGGAGACAGTACATCAAGGGTGCTCCCGGTAAAAAAGATCGCAGAAAATGAATACCGTATCAGTTTTGAGAAGGAGTTCACTTTTCAACCGGACTCACTGGTGAATACCGCAAGGAGCTTGTTGGCCCAGGACCCGCTCTCAGTTGATTATGTTGTCAACGTCCTGAATTGTGGCAGCTCCGGCGTGGCCTATGGATTCGCTATATCCAAAAATAAAAAAGATGATATCATAGCATGCAGAGGAAGAGTGCAGCCTAAAGCGTGTTACATAATCAACATAAAATTTAAACAGGAGGGCCTGACTACCGCAAAGACCGGATACCTTTTGGGTATCCTGCCATTTTTGGCATTTCTTAGCGTCATTTTTTTCAGGGCCAGGCAACGGAAAACCTTACCTGAGGATGGTCAGGATACCCGTATGATCCCTTTGGGTTCAGCCTTGTTCGACGCGCAGGAAAAACAACTGACAATAAATAAAGAAGCCATAGACCTGACCGGAACCGAGACGCGCCTGCTGCTTATTTTCGCAATGTCTCCCAATGAGACGATAGAGCGAAGCCGGCTGCAAAAAGAGCTATGGGAAGATGAAGGTGTTATTGTGGGGCGCAGCCTGGATATGTTTATATCAAAGCTTAGAAAAAAACTGGAGCCTGACCCCAATATCAACATCGTTGTTGTACGTGGCAAAGGCTATAAGCTTGAGGTTAATTCTTAAGATATCAAAGATCCGGCTGCGCACTCTGCTCTTCCCTGAAATTAACATTTTTTTGCCGTAAGAAAGCATTTATAGTTTTTACTTTATAGTATCGATCACAGATAGCAATTACCATTAAGATATTCCATGGATAGAGAGCAAGAAAGAACGGAACACCCTTCAGGTGAGCATACACACGAATCAAACGAACACGAACACGAACACGAACATGAACATGACCACAGCCATGATACTTTGGATTTAAAGGAGCAGCCCGAAGCAGAAAGCTGGTTGAGCCACTGGCCGCTTCTCACTGCCTTTGTTATACTTTTAGTAATGCTTACCCTTGAATTCGGGTTTGATTACCAACCGGAATTTCCGTTTAACCTTGCCATTTTTTCTGTTGCCTTTTTGCTTGCCGGCTATAATGTACTGGGTATGGCCTGGCGTAAAGCCCGCCACTTTGATTTCTTCAACGAATTTTTCTTAATGAGCACGGCTACGATCGGTGCTTTCAGCATTGGCTCCTACAGTGAAGGGGTTGCCGTTATGGTTTTTTATTCGATAGGAGAGTGGTTCCAGGATGCCGCGGTGGCCAAAGCGAAAAGGAGTATAAAGGCGTTGCTGGACATCAGGCCTGATAAGGTCACGGTTATCAGGGATGGCCAACCCGTAGTTGTAAATCCAAAGGAAATAAAAACAGATGAAACGATACAGGTAAAGGTGGGCGAGAAAGTTGCGCTTGACGGGGTGCTTATTTCAGATGCGGGGACCTTTAATACCGCAGCCCTAACCGGTGAAAGCGTACCTGATACGAAGCGAAAAGGCGAGGCTGTTTTTGCAGGCATGATCAATCTCGATAAGGTTTCTGAAATACAGGTGACCTCACTTTTTAAAGACAGCAAGCTCAGCAAGATATTGGAAATGGTGCAGGACGCTACGGCACGCAAATCGCAAACGCAGCTTTTTATCAGCCGTTTTGCCAAAGTCTACACGCCAATAGTATTTACCCTGGCGCTGCTTGTTTGTTTTGTGCCTTATTTTTTTACAAACCCTTACGACTTTCACCAATGGTTTTACAGAGCATTGGTATTCCTTGTTATAAGCTGCCCCTGCGCGCTTGTGGTCTCTATTCCGCTGGGCTATTTTGGAGGCATCGGGCTTGCGTCCAGGAATGGTATCCTGTTTAAAGGCTCTAATTTTTTAGATGTAATGACTGCTATTACCGTAGTGGTTATGGATAAGACAGGTACGCTTACTAAGGGTGTCTTTAAAGTACAGGAGGTTGTAACGATTGACGGGATAGATAAAACAGAGCTGGTTAAACATACTGCTGCTATAGAGAAAAGCTCAACACACCCTATAGCAAAGGCAGTGGTCGATTTTGCGGAAGCGTCTGAAGCGAAAGCAGAGGGTGTGGAAGAAATTTCCGGCCACGGACTTATAGGTAAAGTAGGGGATAAAAATATACATGCTGGGAATGCAAAGCTGCTTAAAAAATACGACATTTCGTATCCTGGAGAAGTAGACAGCCTGATCGAAACAGTAGTGGTAGTAGCAATTGATGGAAAATATGCAGGCTACATAACAATTGCAGATGAGATAAAAGAAGATGCGAAGGAGGCAATTGAACAAATGCACAAACTTGGGATAAAAACCGTAATGTTATCAGGAGATAAGCAGGCTGTGGTAGATAAAGTTGCCAAAGCACTGGGAATCGATACCGCTTATGGCGACCTTCTGCCCGAAGGAAAGGTAGCAAAGGTTCAGGCTCTGAAAGATGCCGGGAGCCGCATTGCCTTTGTAGGCGATGGCGTAAATGATGCTCCGGTAGTGGCACTGGCAGATGCCGGTATTGCCATGGGAGGCCTGGGCAGCGACGCTACAATTGAAACGGCTGATATCGTTATCCAAAACGACCAGCCCTCAAAAATTACAGCTGCTATCCGGGTGGGTAAGATCACAAAACAGGTGGTATGGCAGAATATTACGATCGCCATGGTCGTAAAGGTAGTTGTACTAGCCCTCGGGGCAGGCGGTATTGCCAATCTTTGGGAGGCCGTTATTGCCGATGTAGGCGTGGCGCTGCTGGCTATACTAAATGTTGTGCGGATCCAGAAAATGCATTTAAAGTAGGGTGCCGTCATCCTATTATACTTTAGACCAAAATAGCCTGTCCTAAACTATTGCTTCACGAATTTGCCGCGCCAAATACCTTTCTCGGTAGTGGCACTCACAAGATAAGTTCCTCCGGGGAGTGCGGAAACATTGGTTTTCTCAGTGCTAAAAATTAAGATGCATTGACCGAGCATAGTATGTATTTCCCCAGCCAGGACAACTTCATTTGTGTTGAGGTAAAGTTCATCCTGCACGGGATTCGGAAATATAAAAATACTGTCATTTAGCTTTGGATTATCGATACTCATTGTTGTAAACGCAAAACATTCAGAGGTAATGATACAGGTTCCTGTAGTCGTGATTACCGCAAAATTCCCATTCGCTTCCGGCTGAAAAATGGCATCTGTAGCTCCCGGGATATCTTCATTTGTATCGCAGTTTATCCATTGGTAACTTTCGGCGAAAGCCAATGTTTCGAGGGTTGCATCATTGGCTATTACTTCCGGCTGCGATGCTATTATAATGGTTATGGGCTGTGCCTGCGTTACGCCGCATTCGTTGATGAGCTCTGCGCGCCACGTACCCGCATCGGCTTCGGTCAGACTTGCGAAGGATAGTGTTGTCCCGGTTTGCGAGGTGTCGGCAACATTGTTGTGATACCAGGTAACCGACTCCGTATTATCGCTTTGCAGGTCGTGGCTGAAAGAGGCTCCTTCACATGTTGGCACCGCTAAAAAGGGAGTAGGTACATACGATGGCTTACGGCAAACTGATGTCAGTGACGGAAAGGAATAGGCTGCACCAAACTCGATAGGGAAGCGCCCTTTCGGGAGGATAGTTCCGGTTGCTATATCATATTCATAAATGCCGTTCTGCGTGGTTCCGTAAAGTTTTCCATTGCTTCCGGCTATCAGTGCCGAAGGGTAAATGCCCACTTCCATGATCCAGCTAGTCTCTATAAGGAAATCATATTTTTTGGTGAAAGTATTAGTCGCAGGGTCAAATTCGTAGAGTATCCCGCCACCGCCCGGCAGATTGGCCTGAGGCAGCCCGGCAGCGGCAGTTCCGTAGAATTTCCCGTTCTGGGCTTTTACCATATAAGCCGACTGTTTTCCCATAAGGCCACCCATGAAGTCGTGGCGTTTGGTATACGTGTTCGTAGAAGGTTTATAGCTGTATATCGCCCCATTATTAGTCGTGCCTCCCTGGCGCGTCGTGCCGTAAAGCTCGCCATTGTACGTCACAAAATCACTGTTAAACCGATCCCCCTGTTCCAATGAGGCACAAGGCGCAATGTAAGGTATCGTTATGGCACCGTTCGCAGGGTTAATCTTTACGATGGAGCCTGTCATTGGTACCGCGACCGGGCATTGCGACCGCTCGTGGGTAGATCCGTAAAGGAAGCCGTCATCTGCTTTGTAAAGCGACCCGGCAAGCCGCATTCCCCAGGTGTTGCTTCCCGAACCACCAATAAATTCAGGCAGTACCCCGATAGAAGCAAATGTATTGGTTTGTGTGTTGTATGAAAAAACACGATCGCTATTACCCATACGTATATTGGAGTAAATGATCCCGGGAGAAACTTCTGTCAAGCCCTTTCTGCCGTCACCCATAGGCATTACGCCCGGCAGGTCGGTATTCGTGCCGGTAAACTCTTTTAGTATGGTAAAGGCATTAGTGGTCATGTCATATTCATACATCACGCCGCTGGAATAAGTATAGTCAATAGCTGTGCCTATCTGTCCGCCCGATGTGGTAACACCGTACAGCTTGTTATCGCTTAAAGCCAACAATGCGCCGGGGCTGTAGCCATCAATGCCACTGAAATGATGCATTATGGTAAGGTTGCCGCCATTAGCATCCGAACGGAAAATATAACCATAACCGTATTGGCCGCCATTGGCTACCGTGCCCCAAATCTCCTGCTGGGCACTGGACAGGTTAAAGCACAAGGCTAATAAAAAAGCAAGGAAGTAGTGTTTTGTCATAAGTTGGTTCGCTTACTATCAATAACAACTAAACAGGTGTTTACCCTAATCAGGATTCACGGTCAATCCTGTAAATATCCACGATATTTTTTGTGATGTCCTGGAAGTCTATGGCAAGGTCGACCAGGTTTCCTGTATGGATGTCGAAGATCCAGCCATGGACCGTAAGGCCGCGTTCGGCAATGGCTTTTTGCACTTCGGCGGTTTTAATTACGTTGATGCATTGCTCCTGCACATTGAGTTCGGCAAGGCGTTCGTAGCGGCGTTCGTCGTTTTCGATCGCGCTTAGTTCCCTTCGATGAAGGCGGTACACATCCCTGATGTTGCGCAGCCACGGGTTGAGTATACCCATGTCGGTATTCTGCATTGCAGCCTTGATCCCGCCACACCCATAATGGCCGCAAACTACTACGTGGTCTACTTTGAGCACGCTCACAGCATAATTAATAACCGACATTACATTGAGGTCGGTGTTGGGTACCACATTGGCAATATTGCGGTGTACGAATACTTCGCCGGGCTGCAGTCCCATAAGTTCTTCAGCGGTAACGCGGCTGTCCGAACACCCAATATATAATATGGCAGGCGATTGCCCCTGCGACAGCTTATTAAAATATGTTTTATCGTTTTCAAGCTGTTGGGTTACCCATGCCTTATTATTATCAAAAATTTTCCTGATATCCATTCTGATAGGTTTTACTGTCAAAAATAATAATATATTTGAAGCCACCCGCAATTTATGTAACGTGAACTATATCATCGGAACGAATTCCACTAAAATAGACGTATTCCCACTGAACAACCTGTCATGCCACGCCTGTGAAAGTCAAAGTTCTCTTATGGCTGCAAGGCATGCCAAATATTTCCACATTCTGAGTATCCCCTTTTTTCCATTAGGCCATTTTGCAACAGTAACCTGTATCAAATGCCAAAAGACATTTACGGAAAACCAGTTTACAGGCCCAATACATAATATGCTTACAGAGCGGGAAATCATATTTAAAAAAAGGTGGCCGGCCTGGCACTTTCTTGGTGTCTTTGTGGTGGCTGCACTATTCTTTTTTGTAACCTGCACCATGAGTTTCATTGAAAATGTAAAAAAGGGAAGCAGTTCCAAGCTGGAAGAAAATAGCTTGTATTCCACACAATATGAGAACGATATTAAGAAACTGACCAATCGTCCCGATAAGGAAAGTGATTCCATTGCCTTCAGGATAAAGCACTATGTTGATGCTAATGTGACCGATCAGATGGACAGGTTTAATTTTAAATATTTTACGAGTGTGAAAGACGGCAGGATACTTGTGCTGATGAAAGTAGACGATCTGGACAAGGTGTCCGCCGAAGGCAGGAAGGATTTTATATCATTGATAGAAGATGCGTTGTATGACTCAGATTACACCGCAGATAAAGGAGCCTATATAGGAATACTTAATGACTTTGATACCGAACTGGTAAGCACGCCAACCTATGAATTTACAAGGGCAAAGCCTGATCCGGAAACGGAATTGTATGAATTTTACAGGGATGAAATCGATACTATTATTAAGGATACGATTCAATAAAGAAAGCCTGCAATTGCAGGCTTCTGGGATTATCAATGCTTTTAGAGTAATAGTTTTTTTATAATCACCATTCATTATAAAATTTATCCTCTAATCTCATTACCGATGTGCTAGGTCGTAAATAATTCTGAGTAACATAATTCCAAGAAATAGTTTTTCCTCTTTCAGATTCTAATTTCAATTTGTAAAAATATGTCACTGTCAATAACAATGCTCCTATTGCATTAAAAGCATTTTTTAAATTTGCTTTTTCAAAGTGATTTGCTCTTTGATGTTTTATCTTATTATTGGCTGTCCACCAAAATGGTACGTCATTTATTTGCCAACGATCCCACGGTTTGTTTTCCATTCCATAGTAAGGCATGAAAATAATATGGTTATTAAAGTCTGAAATGTGTTGGTTTACAACATCTCTATATTGATGAATGTTATCAGCTTGGCTTCCTAAGAGCTTGGATATTTATTTCATAACAACATCAACTTCAGATGATGCGGACATAATTAATCTAGCAAATTCTAACGAATAGGATTCAGAATTTCTTTCACTAAATTCTACATATCGGGAAGTTTTAATGAAATCTTCTTCTATCGCTAAGAAGTAATTCCAATGTAGTTTTGTTTCAGAATAAGTAATTCCCATTATAATGTAAGTTTATATTATATCACTCCTCAAACCCTTTGATCAACACCTCCAATATTTTAATAGCCGCCTCACTTATCTTAGTACCAGGCCCAAAGACCGCTACAGCTCCGGCATCAAACAGGTACTGGTAATCCTGTGCGGGTATTACGCCACCTACAATGACCATAATATCTTCGCGGCCGTACTTCTTCAATTCTCCAATAACCTGTGGCACAAGGGTTTTATGCCCTGCGGCTAATGACGATACGCCCAATATATGCACGTCATTTTCCACGGCTTGTTTGGCCGCTTCCGCAGGCGTTTGGAATAGCGGGCCAATGTCCACATCGAAACCTACGTCGGCATAGCCTGTTGCTACTACCTTTGCACCGCGGTCATGCCCGTCCTGGCCCATCTTGGCGATCATTATCCTTGGTCGGCGGCCTTCCAGCTTCGCAAATTCATTCGCAAGCTGTTTCGCTTTTTCAAAGCTTTCGTCATTCTTTATCTCTTTACTGTACACTCCGCTAAATGATCTTATTTGTGCTTTATACCTTCCGTAAACTGTTTCCAGCGCATCGCTTATCTCACCCAGGGTTGCCCTGTGGCGTGCGGCCTCTACAGCGAGTTCGAGTAAATTCCCTTCTCCCGACCTTGCAGCGGCAGTAAGGTTATCAAGGCATTCTTTTACCTTTTCTGTATTCCGTGTTGCCTTTATTGTTGCCAGTTGCTCCAGCTGCTGGCGGCGCACCATCTGGTTATCCACATCAAGGATATGCAATGGGTCTTCCTTATCGAGGCGGTATTTATTCACGCCTACAATGATGTCCTGTCCACTGTCGATGCGTGCCTGCTTGCGTGCGGCTGCCTCCTCGATGCGGAGTTTCGGTATACCGGCCTCAATGGCTTTGGTCATGCCTCCAAGTTCTTCGACCTCTTCAATAAGCGCCCATGCTTTTTTGGCAAGCTCATCGGTCAGGCTTTCCACATAGTAGCTTCCTGCCCACGGGTCGACGGTCTTTGTTATTTTGGTTTCTTCCTGTAAGAATATCTGTGTGTTACGGGCAATGCGCGCCGAGAAATCGGTTGGCAGTGCAATAGCCTCGTCGAGAGCATTGGTGTGCAAGGACTGTGTCCCTCCAAAGGCCGCTGCCGCCGCTTCTATACACGTACGGGCTACATTGTTGAAAGGGTCCTGTTCGGTAAGGCTCCACCCGCTGGTCTGGCAATGGGTGCGCAGGGCGAGTGATTTCTCGTCCTTCGGTTCGAACTGCTTCAGCAATTTTGCCCATAGCATACGGCCCGCACGCATTTTGGCAATCTCCATAAAATGGTTCATCCCAATAGCCCAGAAGAACGAAAGGCGCGGTGCGAATTCATCTATTTTCATGCCTGCAGCAAGCCCTGTACGGATATATTCCAGTCCGTCAGCTAATGTATAAGCAAGCTCAATATCGGCCGTTGCCCCGGCTTCCTGCATGTGGTAGCCAGAGATACTTATCGAGTTGAATTTAGGCATTTTCCTGCTCGTGAATTCAAAGATATCGGCAATGATGCGCATGGATGGAGTAGGAGGGTAAATATAGGTGTTCCGTACCATGAATTCCTTCAGGATGTCGTTCTGTATCGTCCCCGAAAGCAGTTCCGGCTTAACGCCCTGCTCTTCGGCGGCGACTATATAAAAGGCCATGATGGGCAGTACCGCACCGTTCATGGTCATCGAGACCGACATCTCATCCAACGGTATCTGGTCGAAAAGCACTTTCATGTCTTCGACGCTGTCTATCGCCACACCTGCTTTACCCACATCGCCTACAACACGCTCGTGGTCACTGTCATAACCGCGGTGCGTAGCGAGGTCAAATGCTACAGATAAGCCTTTTTGCCCTGCGGCAAGGTTACGCCTGTAAAAAGCGTTGCTCTCTTCTGCAGTAGAGAAACCGGCATATTGACGGATAGTCCACGGGCGGCGCACATACATGGTCGCATACGGCCCGCGAAGGTTTGGCGCAAAGCCCGCCCCGAAAGCGATGTGTTCCAGGTTTTCGATGTCTTCGGCGGTGTAGTCAGGCTTAAGCGTAATCCCTTCAGCAGTAACAAAATCCGGTTTAAGGTTTTGCGCCGTTGGTTTCGGGTTTACCTGAAGCTTAATATGTTGGAGGTTTTTTCTCATTACAGAATCTAATACTATTTTCCTGGATATTTTTTAGGATTTTTTGAAGTATGGAAACAAGCATTAATTACTATCTCGTTGCCATTAATTGTGAATAGCAATATAAAGGGGAATTTTTTTAAAGGAATCATCCTTAGTTTATTATAAAATATCCTGTAATCAGGATTAAGTAACAACGCACTATATGAGCTTTGCAAGTCAGCATAGAATTTTGCAGTTAAAGAGATACTTATCTCATCATAATAATCCATCGCATCATAGATCTCTATTTGCGCAGTTGGAGAGACAACTATTTTATAAGCCATATCTTTTCCTGATCTGTTCAAGGGATTCTTCTCCGGAAATATAATTTTCCGTTGGTTCATTCACCCTTTGGTCAAGCATAGCTTTCATTTCATCAGTAAGTATATCGTCATAATCATTATTCCTTGCTAAAATAATCACCTCAACCTCATCTGCATCAAAATCATCCGGTAGCGTAATACTGATGTTGCGCCCGTTTACTTTTACATATTGCCTTATAGCTTCCATAATTGCTTTTTTAGTAAATATACCAAATATTATATTTCCTTTATTCCTTAACGAATTTCGCGCTTACATTATTTGTTGTGAATGTATATAATCCTGAAGAGAGTGACGAAATATCAATAGCATTTTCAACGATGCCGCTTTTTATGGTCCTTCCGGTCATGTCGATTATTGCATAGATTTGTCCTAAAGCAGACTCATTATTTATATTTAGGATGTTTTTTGCGGGGTTTGGGTATAGCGACATGGTTTCTTTATTGAAACCGGCATTCGCCAATCCTCCTCCAATATCATATCTTGCCACATATGCGCTTCCTGTAGATACACTTGCATTAAAAGTCTGGCCTCCAAATTTTACGTTATCGAAAATACCCGATGCGTAAAGTGAGTTTGTATCTGTATCTACTGTAATGAAGCGCTGAAAAACGGATTGTCCTTCGATCTGCTCTGCCCAAAGATAATTTCCGTCAGTGTCGAATTTGCCAATGAAGCTACTTGTGCCTCCTTCTTCCCTTGCGAATGTGGTTTCACCAAAATGAATTACATCAGAATCAAAATAACCGCTCACATAAATATTTCCGCCTGCAGTATCTATGCTCCACATGTATTGGTTGTCAATGCTTCCACCAATTGTTTTAGCCCATTGTATTACACCGTAAGTGTCATATTTTGCAACATACGGTTCGCTTTGCCATTCTGTATCAGAATTGGTTACCTCTATCCCGTTAAAAGAAACGGTATGCATATAGAAATTGCCTGCGGTATAAACATTATTTTGGGTATCCATCGCTATATCTATTGCATATATATCCGACTCGCTTACAGTATTTGAATTTGCCCATAACAGGTTGCCTTCGGGATTATACTTTACCATAAAGGTTGAGCTTTCCCCTTCTGTGCCGTATGTTGTATTGCCTATGGATAGTGTATTATTATAACTGCCGCACATGTATAAATTGCCGGAACTGTCGCAAACCAAATGACTTGGGATTTGATGCACACTATGATTCTGGATCGTTTGCACCCACAAAGCATCTCCGTTATTATCGAATTTGGCTATAAAAAAATCGGAGTTATTTACTATAGGTACTGTAATATTGCCAAAGATCGCCGTGTCCCCACTCATCCTGCCTACTACATAAATGTTACCTTCAGGATCCAGCGCCATACCATCGGCTTCGATTCCATGAAAACCCTCGCCGGTAGTCGCTGGTTTTTTCGCCCAAATGATATTCCCATTCGGGTCGGACTTAGCTACGAATGCGCAGTATTGGTTCTCTTCGGTTTCCAGCGTTATATTGCCAAGCACATAGCTGCCATGAAAAAATCCGGCAGTGTACACGTTTCCGGGTGTGTCAAAAGCAATTGCTCCAGTATATGCCGTTTCCTCAACTTTAGTACTCTTAACCCATTGTACATTTCCTGTGCTGTCAAATTTTACCAAATAATTCCGGCCTTCAATTTCCGGAGCACCTTCAAATTCATAGTCCCCAAAGGAGATAGACTGGCAACTACTTACGCAGCTCATATAAACATTGCCATGCCCATCCTTTTCCAAAACTTTAGGCGAAATAAATGCTGTATTGCCTTCTTCTGCTGGTGGGATAAATACCCAGTCAAATTCCTGGGCGAGTGCCATATTACCAAAGCCTGATATAAATAGAATAAATAGGGTAATTTTTCTCATATTTAATTATTAGTTTTTATCTTCTCCCGCCAGCCTTTCCTGCTCCATCTTTTCCGCCAGTCTTCGTTCTGTTATCGGGGCAATAAGTGTTTTCCTTGGATTGGTTTTTACGAATGGGAACAACTCCAGGTCGTGGCTCATCCTGTCATTTTTGTTCGGATATTTGTTGGTGCCCAGCAATACTTCTTTCCCGCTGTCGAAAAGCTCCTGCTCTTTGGCGGCGCTTTCCACGACCTTGCGCTGGATAGTGCCTTCCCGCAACTGCCCCAGGAAACCTCCGTTAGCTTCGATATCCTTAAACAGGGCAAGCGCTTTTTCGGCAAGCTGCTGTGTGAGCTCCTCTATATAATAGGCGCCGTCGGCAGGGTTGTTAACTTTGTCAAAATAGCTTTCATGCTTCAGTACCAATAGCTGGTTTCGTGCAATGCGGTCACCAAACTCGTTGTCTTTATGGTACAGTGCATCATAAGCAAGGTTAGCTACCGTATCTGCACCGCCGAGTATAGCACTCATGCATTCGGTGGTGGTACGCAGCATGTTGACGTTGTAGTCGTAAAGCGTTTTGTTGCGTTTTGTAGGGGTAGCTATGATGTGGCAATCAAAGTCGTGTTCGTACTCCTTTGCAATCAGGTTAACCAGCAGCCTTATGGCACGCAGCTTTGCGATCTCAAAAAAGTAATTGGTGCCCACTGCGACCTGTACCACAACCGGTTTGCTTATTGTGGCAATGCGGTTGAAATATTCATTGGAATGCGCCAAAATATACGCTACCTGTTGTACTAATGTTGCCCCGGCATTTTGGTACAGCTTTCCGTCGATGCTTAAAAAATGGATGTTTGGGCAGGCGATGGAAATGGTATTAAGGGTCTCAAGGTCGGCTTCCATATTGGAGAACCAGTTGCCTTCTTTTGCCAACTGGCCTATGGGGTCAAGCTGAACATAATAGGCTGCGCTTTTTTCTTTGGCGATGGCATCCAGCTTTTTTACGAAATCGATTGAAAGAAAACCCAAATTGAAGTAAACCGGCACCGTTGCAGGAAGTCCTGCAAGAAGCTTGATAACATCGGTATTTTCATCGTTTATGGTGAAACGGATGCTTTCTGCACCGCGTTTCAGGGTACTCATTGCCCGCCCTGCCGACTTCTCGACATCATGTACGAATATGTTCTGACAAATGGTGAATGAAGCGGCTTTCCCACCCGATGCCAATGGCTCATTGAATTCATCGGTGTGGTAAAAAGGCTTAACCTTGATCCCGTCGGGGCTTTCCCAAACCAGTGTTTCATTATAATCAGCACCTTTAAGCTCATATTGTATCTGCTGTTTCCACTGCTTGGAAGAAACCGGGTCGAAATCATTAAACAGGCTGCTCATGCTATACTTTTAAAGTGATTTTGTTATTTCCTCGTCCAGGGTATCGCCCTCATATTCTATGATATAAATATCTTCATTCTCACGCTTCATGTAATATTTTTCGCGTGCGTATTTCTCAGTTTGGTCAGGGTTGTTCAGCTGCTTTATCGCAGCGCTGTCTTTCCTTTTCTCGTTGAGGTAGTATTGCTTGTTGTCTTCCAGCTCCTCAATTTTTTTGTCGAGCACCCTTTTTTCAAAATAGGAATAGTTGTCAAGGAAAAGCATCCATACACTTACAAAAATAATAACCAATATATACCTGCTCCCCAGAAATTTGAGAAAAGGATAGTTGACGGTTATTTTTTTGAAAAAATTCATATGTGTTAAATTCCAAATAGCAAATCCCAAATAACAAACTTAGGACGGTGTTAATGGTGCTTTTTCGAGTATCGACGAAAATATTTTTTTTAGTTCTGTGGCTTCCTGTATTAATATGCTTATTTCACCTTCAAATTCCTGATTGCAAACCTTTAGCAAAGAAAGCCAATAATTAGATTCTTTGGCTTCCTTCCTGCAAATTTTTATCCTGTAATAAAAGTCCTTTTTACTTAGCGATTCGTTTGCCTCAATATAATTAGCGCCGACAGAACCTGACGATCTTACCAGCTGTTTCCCATCTTCAATCACTTCTATTGTCCGAGGCAGCTTTTTCATGAGCATCCTGCAGTCTTTAGCAAAAAGAAAAGTCCGTTCCTCGAGGTTATATACTCTCTGCTGCTCCATGACTTACGCTACTAAAGTTTGTTATTTGCTATTTGGAATTTCTCCCAGGTTTGTTATTTGAGATTTGGAACTTGGAATTTATTTGATATTTGGTGCTTGCTATTTGGAATTTATTAAAGAATCTTCTGGTTTATAACCGCCCTCACCACATCGATCGCCACGGTATTGTATTTGTCATTCGGGATGATGATGTCAGCGTAGGCTTTCGTTGGCTCAATAAACTGCTCATGCATGGGCTTAAGCGTATTTTGGTAGCGGTTAAGCACCTCGTCCATGTCGCGACCCCTTTCGGCGATGTCGCGCTTAAGGCGGCGTATCAGCCTTTCGTCAGAATCGGCATGCACAAATATCTTAATATCGAACAGTTCCCTTAATTTCGAATCGGCAAGGATAAGGATACCCTCAACGATCATTACCTTTCTTGGATGCGTCATTATGGTATCGTCCGTCCTGTTGTGGGTAACGAACGAATAGACAGGCTGCGGTACCACATTGCCCTCTTTTAGCTCTTTAAGGTGCTCTGTAAGCAGCTCAAAATCGATCGCGCGCGGATGGTCGAAATTGATCTTGGCGCGGTCTTCGTAGCTAAGGTTGGTGGTTTCGCGGTAATAGTGGTCCTGGCTGATGATGCCTACTTCGGTAAGCGGCAGCTCGTTCATGATCTGGTGTACAACGGTAGTTTTACCGCTTCCGGTCCCGCCGGCAATTCCGATGATAAGCATTTAGTGTTGTTTTTGTTTTTGCAAAAGTAACAATTATCATCAGGGTTTAGAATATCTAAGGTCAATTTTTAACCATATAAAAACGTAGTTTCAGGTTGAGTCCTTTACAACAAATTTTTACCACAAAGTTCACGAAGATTTACACAGAGTTCACAAGTCCCGAATTGATAAAAAGGACACAAGGCATAATGTACATCCTTGTGTCCCTAGTGCTTTTCCTTTGTGTCGTTGTGGTAAAATTCGCTTCAATGAAGGACGACCTCTGTGGTATAACCTATTTACCTTTTTTCCTTATCCTTCATATCCCTTACCATGCTTATGCAAAAATAGATCACGATAGCCGCACCCGCAGCAATACATACCCACATGATCCAGGGGCTGTGCGTTGAGGCGTCTTTAGAAGATTTGCCGGTGTTGATTGCTGAAGCATCGGATAGAACAGCGACCGGAAGGTTCTTTGGCATCTTGTCTTTAAAGTTGATGAAGTCATATTCTGCGGCACCAAGTTGGGTGTTGCCGGTAACTACGGTATATTTTTCGCCGGCTTTCAGGTCGGCAACAAGGCGCAGCGGCACCTGGTAGAATTTTACAGATTTGATATCCAGTGGCGGATTGTCATTATTGTCTATTTCTATTATGAATTCCTTTTCCTCAAAATGCGTAAAGTCAATAGCATTCTTGGTAGACGAATCCAATTCAAACTCTTCGATAACGGAAACGGTTTTACGCACTTTTCTTTTGACTTTTTCTTCACGGTTTACCATTATACGCGCATTCCTTTTGTAGAAGGATGGCCCTTTGATGTCGAATACCATTCTGTCAATGAGTATCCAATGTGCCTGCTTTACTGTGATCAGCGTTTTCCTTCCGCGTTCCGACTGCTTGATTGTCACATTGGGAACAACCTCTTCCATGGCTATGGGCGTTATGCTTTCGGTAAGCTGACCTGCCTCCAGCACATTTACCGGAAGAGTTTTCTTATCGTCAAATTCTATTTTAATGTATTTGTAATTGTGCAGCGGGAGGAACAGTGTTTTGTACACACGGGTATCGGCAGGATTGTACAGGCCACTCAGTACCTGGCCGTTCACAAGTCCGAAAAATTCTTTTTTGTCATTGCTTCCGCTGATGCTATAGGTCTTTACGGCATCGGTATTGGCTATAGCCAAAGTAAGTTCCTGCATTTTGCTGCCATCTGTGTTTTCAATTGTCACGGATGAGGTTTTACCCTTTACTTTCGCTTTCGAAATGATGGGATATTGCTTAAAACCCTGCGCGTTTACTGTAGAGGGAACATACTCTAAAAAGTAAGGCACCTCTTTATTTTTACTGTCCAGTATCCTGATGATCTCCGGTTGCTCATCAGTAAGGCTCCTGAACTGCGAACCTATGTAAATGACATGTGGGCCGTCTTCCTTAATGCCGGATAGCTTTGCCGAAATGGTATATTGCTGTGCGAAAGCAGAACAGCTTATTATCAGGATGAAAAATTTTATATAGTTATCAAAGTTGATCCTTTGATATTTTCGGAATTGCATTTTCACAATAAAAGAGTTTTAATTAAGGTGCTGAACGAAAAGGACGCTGATAAATAATTCTATTTTAGACGTTGCACTGCAACGTCTCTACAACGGAATTTCATTTAAATCCGTATAATAAAGTTTGATACGGTGTAGAGGCGTTGCAATGCAACGTCTTACGTTATCGAATTTCATCATCATTGCTTTCATTTTCAGGTTTATCTTCTATCACAAGGCGCTTTACTTTTTGGTACACGAACGATATCACCAGTATCAGTATGCCCAGTAATATAAATGCGATTATTTTCCCGGTCTCAGATACATTGCGGATGTCGTAAATAAATAGCTTCGCGATAGTAAGCCCAAGCAAAATAAGCGCTGCGATACGGATGCTCTTCAGCTGTTTCCTGATGCCGATGAGCAGCAGACCACACGCAATAACGCCCCACAATACAGGATACCCGGTCTTTACAACATGGTCGCGCACCATATCGATCTGCTCATAGGCGCTTAAACTCTTTATGGCTGAACCAACTCGTTCTACAGTGGGTTGGATGGGGTCAAGCACGATTACGATCCAGTGGAGCATCAGCTCGGAACTTGCCAGGTAAACCAGAAGGAACACCACAAACCATGGCAGCGTTTTACTGGTACGGAACCGTTGTAGCAATTTGTCGCGGTTCATTTTATAGACAAGCAGTGCAGTATAAAGCACCAATGCCAGCACTGCAAAATGCAGCCAGTAACCCAGCCTCGACTTTATGCCCATGTCGAGGTAATCTTCCACTTCGTAGTAGGCAAGCCTTGAGAAGAGGAGTATAAAAGCAACGATATTGATGGTGCCGATGAGTATTCCCAATTGCTTCCTTAGCCCGCCCTTGCCAAGGCACTGTGTATGAATAAAAATAATGCAGATAAGCATGTGGTACAGCACCAACAGGCTATAGGCCGCGTAGGTGCTTTCGAGATAAAAGTCGGTTTGGTAGTTGAGTTCAAGGAACCCGGCGACATAGATAAGCATCATGGTAAATACCTGCACGAATTTGCGATAATTGGCTACGTTGAATGACAGGCCATACAATTTGTAAACACCCGAATCGCGGCCAAGCAAAAGGATTATACCAACGCACGATGCGATAGAGAAAAGGCTTGTAAGGAAAGCCGGGTTAGCGACGATTGTAAGCGCATCGGAGGAATAGTAGATGTTGAGCCAGTCCATCACAAGGCTGATGAGCATGAGCGCATGGACAATACCAGACCCAAACCGAAAGCTTTCGATCTTCGATTTTTGTGCCAGCCACATGAGCAGTACTGCCTCCGCCGACCAGAACAGCGTGATGTAATTGCCTTCGAACTGTATCGGGATGGCGAGCGTTACGAACGTTAGCGTAAGCCCGATAAGGATGTAGATGACCTTTTGGTCCATATCCAGTTTTTTGTACAGCAGCCACGCAAAGCAGAAATTGAAAACACCTAATAGCAGCGTGAACATTCCTTTATATTCCGGCCTGAAATATTCAAGGATAACCATACCCGCCGCATAGAACAGGAAGGTATTGCTCACCAGTATGCTGAGCTGCATGTTGGAGAAAGGCGTTTTGTTGCGGATGTTATTGATGATGTTCATCAGGATAAAGACAAAGTAAAATACGAACCCGAAGGCCAATGCCCCGGTGTAGGGAGCTTTTTCCGTACCAATGATCGTGAACAGCCAACCGCCATACAGGAGGACCGTAAATAAGTACGCCTGCAGGTTGATGAAGTTCCACTTTTTGTAATAGGCTATAGCCAAAATACCCACATTCAGTATCGTTATATAGCTGAACAGTACTACATAATTGCCGCTTCCGGTGCTCACCATGAATGGTACCGCAAAGCCACCGATGAGGGTCAGGGCAGCAAGTTCCATACGGTCATAGGACACCGAAAGGAAGGCACTGAACGCTGTAATGGCGACCATAATAATGAAGGCGACCGTCTGGCTAAAGAGGTGGTAATCGTGAAATGCAACCGCTATGGTAAAGTAATATATGGATATCGCCCCGGCCACGAGCACCGAGCTGAATGCTTTATAATTGGTACGCAGCTTATGCGCCACAAGCATTACGATACTGCCTGCGAGTATGCCGATTCCCACGCGTGCCGGCTCGTTGATCCAGTCTTTGTCGATGGCAAATTTCACGAAATAGCTGATGCCGAGCACGAGTATCAGGATGCCTATCTTATTGATTAGGTTCTCACCGATGAATTTCTCCATGTCGGGGTTTTGCTCTTTGAATTTTTCCCACCATGACTTTTGCGGGGGAAGCACCACATTGGGCCTTGGAGTATTGGTTTCGGCAGGCCGCGGCCGCTGTATGGCAACAGGACGAAGGGCAGGTTCGGGTGCCGGTGTCGGTTTTTCTGTGGTGGGCCAGTCAGCAGATATTGGTTTGGGAGGAGCTTCGGGTTGCGGTGAGACAGGTTTAGATGCGCTTTCCGGCTGTTTGGTAACTTCGGGAGGCTTTTCGAGCTTTTCAAGCAGTCGGGTCAGATAATCCAGCTTACGGTTGGTTTCAAATAAGCTGTCCTTTAGCCGTTCTATCTTTGAGGAAAGTGAATTCAGGAAAATAATAACGACAATAATTAGTATGACGAGTAAGACTATTTGCATGGCTGTTAGTTAAGGCTTGCTGTAAATGTAATATAAATTCCAAGACGATTTAAAAACTACCACAGCGTCTCTGCGACTTCCGCGGGGAATTGTTTCACAGTAGAATATCAATTTGCCGGTGGAAGAGTAACACAAAAAGAAATAGCCTTATATTTGAAACGAAGCTTTACAACCAAAAAGCAGGAAAATTGAAGGCCTCACCCCAGCTCTCTCCAAAGGAGGGGGGTAGCTTCACTCGGATCGCTAACTCTTCCGTTTGCACAATTTTGTGGAGCGAGGGTATGAAAAAATAATCGTGTTTTTTGTCATTCTGACGAAGGAAGAATCTTATATCATATAAAGAGATTCTTCCTTCGTCAGAATGACAAAAGCGTATCAAAAACTAAAAATAATTATGATCAAAAAACTAATTATCATACTATTAATGTTTTTTACCCTGAATGCCTCAGCGCAGCAGGAAGTGATGTACCATATATTCCAGCGCAGTTTTTTCGACAGTAATGGCGATGGTAACGGCGACCTGAAAGGCATACAGCAAAAACTGGATTACCTTCAGCAACTGGGTGTTACCACGATACTGCTTTCGCCATTATACCAAAGTGATTTTTACCATAATTATTTTGCTACGGATTTTGAGGCTATTGATAAGGAGTATGGCAGCTTTAAGGACTACCGAAACCTGATACAGGAAGTGCACAAACGCAAAATGAAGCTTTACCAGGACGTGGAAATGCAGTATGTTGCAGATCAGCATCCGTGGTTTACCGATTCATATAAGAACCCGAAGTCGCAGTACAGCAGGTATGTTTATTATAACGACAAGCTCAACGAGAAACCGCATTATTTTTGGGATGTGCCGGAATTTACTACTTACAATAACACAAAGGAGCAAATTGTCATGGTGAACATGAAGGATCCCAAGGTTAAAGAATACACGCTGAAAGTGCTGAAATACTGGATAGATCCGGATGGCGATGGTAACTTTAACGACGGGGTGGACGGCTACAGGCTGGACCATATGATGGATAACCTTGATAATGCCAACAAGCTCACCAACCTGTTTAAGGAGTTCTGGACGCCTATTCTGAACGATCTCAGAAAAGTAAACCCGGCATTGCAGATCGTTGCCGAGCAGGCCGACTGGAATTCCTACGGGCATGAGTATTTTACCAAAGGTAATGTGGACAGGGTTTTTGCCTTCCGGCTAAAGCAGGCCATAACATCTTTTGATAAAAAGAAAATTGAAAAGGCTGCCGACAGCACATTCCTGTATAACCCTGCAGGGAAGCAGCAGGTGGTTTTTATCGAGAACCACGATACCGACCGTTTTGCATCGGAGCCCGGTATGAACATCGGGAAACTGAAAATAGGGGCGGCGCTGAACCTGTTGATGGGTGGCGTGCCCTCAATATATTATGGGCAGGAGATTAGCATGAAGGGCAAAACGGAACAGCGGCCAACCGATGGTGGCGAAATTCCCATACGTGAGACATTTGAATGGTATGCTGCCGATAACGGCCCCGGTATGGCGCTTTGGTATAAAGATACCGGACCGTGGTGGAATAACCGGAATATGAAGCCCAATGACGGGATTTCGCTGGAAGAGCAGCAAAAAGACCCTAATTCCCTTTGGAATTATTACAGGCAGCTCATCCGCCTTAAAAAGATACAGCCTGCGCTCGCTTTTGGCGATTATAAAACGATCCCGACCAGTAATGATAAAGTGTTGTCGTTTACCAGGACATACGGAGAAGAAAAGATATTGGTGGTTATCAATCTTTCAGGCAATACCGAAGAAGTTATGATTGATCCCCGGGAGGATTATAACATATCGAAGCTGAAACTCCTTTCGGGTACACCCAATGTTATATTGCCCCGTGACGGGAAAAACCTTAGTATGACACCGTATGCCGTGCAGGTCTGGAGATTCCCAAAAGGCTCCTGATATTAAATTTTAGGGGAAGAGCAGCGCAAGATCGTCGCTGTTTTTACGACTAATTTTTAAGGATAAGTTGCAATGGTTTGCGTGAAAAAATGCTTCGACATAAGGTAATTAAAAAAATACCTGTTAAAGTTTTCTTAATAAAAATTAATTGTAAAAATTTGATTAACAAAACCTTAATGGTTATTTTATTTACAGGAAACCTGTTTAGGGTATCGGAATCATAATTTTGGTTGCATTGAAAAATAAACCAATAAAAAAAAATTATGATGAAAATTGTACAAAGGACTTTTCAAAAAGTTTTGCTTGTAATTATGGTAGTCTTTGGCTCTTTCGGGGCCGGGGCACAAATCCTTGCCTGGGATGCTTCCAATAACGGCGGGGGATTTGGTGCAAGCCCATGGGCTGCCGCTACACAAAATGCTAACGTAACAACATCCGGACTTGTAAGAGGCAGCGCTATCGCTACAAGCGGCAGCCCTGCAGGCGGTGCCTGGGGCGGATCGGGAGGCTGGGTCGCAGGTTCGGGCCTAACTTCCGATGGAAGCAGCTTTTATTTTACAGTAACGGCTAATTCAGGTTATAAAATAAGCCTTTCCGAAATTTCTACGGCTACGCGCCGGTCTAACTCCGGCCCTACCGGGTACACGTTATATTACTCCGTTAACGGAGGAGCATTTACTGCCGCAGGTACGGCAACAACTTCATCGACAACCGGTACAACCGGAACAGCAAACTCCATTTCGCTATCATCTATCACGGAATTGCAGGATGTTGCTGCGGGTACAGTTATCAAATTCAGGATCAATCCTACAGGATCGACAGGCAACTATTATGTTACCAACGGCAATAACGCCCTTCGCGTAAATGGTACTGTGGTATTGGCCCAACCTCCTGCTCCAACCGCAACAGTTGCTACTGCAATAGCCGCCACAGGATTTACCGCCAACTGGAATGCGGTGACAGGCGCCACTGGCTACAGGCTTGATGTGGCTACCGATGCGGCCTTTACCCAAATTAGTGAGATATATGATAATTTTGCCGTTAACGGCACCTCACAATTTGTTTCTATAGGTATTGAGCCCAATACTACCTATTATTACAGGGTACGTGCAGAAATAAATGCAACAGCGTCTCCCAATTCGAATACGATTTCGGCTACAACGCTCAACCCGGTGCCCGCTACTGTAACTACTACACAGGTACTGCCAGCAGGCATAACCACTACGGCAGCGGTTTCGGGAGGTAATGTGACCAATGACGGAATGGCGTCGGTTACTGCGCGTGGTGTGGTATGGGCTACAACAACAGCACCTACAACGGCTTCTTCTGTTACTACAGACGGTACAGGTACAGGGACATTTACCAGTAACCTTTCCGGGCTTTCGCCAAATACACACTATTACTACAGGGCCTATGCTGTAAACAGTGCAGGAACTTCCTATGGCACTGAATATTCTTTTTGGACACTTGCCAATACACCGGGATCACCTACTATAAGCAATGCCGGTATATTTAATCTGGATCTTGCCCTTGATGTGAACGCAAACCCGGCCAACACCCTTTATGCCATAATGATAAATGGCGGAGGCTTTACCAATGAATATGTAGGCCTTAACGGTTCTGTTTCCGACACACCGGTCTGGCAAACGGCTGCCCAGTGGGGCGCTGTGATCAATGTTGATGTATTGATGCCGGGCACTACCTATACATTTAGCGCTGCGGCCCAAAACGGTGCCGGTGTACAGACTCCTTTCAGCACGACAGCACAGGGCAGCACCAATCCGCTGCCGGGGCCAACAACCCTTACGCTTCTTACGAATTCAATTGATTTTGAGCCGGCATGCCTTAGCACCGATCCGGATGGGGCAGTTGGATCTTTTGTTTTTGAAGCAACAAATCTTAGCGGTACGGGCATGGGCCTTGGTACAGTTTTAATCAGCGGCCCCGATGGTGCAGAACTTGAAGGCATCAGCTTTAGTGGAAGCGCTAACGGTACATTTGAAGACGGCTTGTTCCAACTGGAAGATATTGAAGAAGGTGAGGACGTGACGGTGTATGTAAGGTTCGACCCAACAGCCGGGGTTAGCTATGGTACGCTGACTATTGAAGTGGCCCTGACCGACACAATGAACAACACTGCCGCACCGCTTTCGGTATCTGCAATAATCGTTGAGCTCCCTGAGGCAGTCGCTGCACAGGCAGTATGCGGCGGGAGCACAGTTTCTAACCTGACAACGACATCGGGAACAAATATTAAATGGTATACTGCGTCGACGGGAGGTACAGCCCTTGCCGCTACTGATATAGTGACAACCCAGACTTATTATGCTTCCCAAAGTATTGGGGAGTGCGAAAGCGCCAGGATCCCGGTAGTTGTAACGGTAAACCCTATTCCGGACGCACCTGTGGCAGCGGCACAATTATTCTGTGGTACTGCAACGGTAAGCGAATTACAGGTGACTATAGGCGCATCGCCAAAATGGTACGATGCGGCTACAGGCGGAACACGACTTGAAGGTACGACGGCATTGGCTACAGGTACCTATTATGTATCGCAAACCGTAACGGACTGCGAAAGTGTAAGGACTCCGGTGGCCGTAACGGTTAACCCGATACCCGATGCGCCAACAGCGGCTACACAGGCATTCTGCGGGCCTGCAACAATAGGCGGGCTTGTGGTTACTACAGGAACAGCACCAAAATGGTATGCTGCCGAAACCGGCGGTACTGCTCTTGATATGACAACAGCACTTGCAACAGGTACCTATTATGTATCGCAAACCGTTGGTGGTTGCGAAAGCGCCAGGACGGCCGTTGAAGTAACAGTAAACCCGATACCTGCAGCACCGGAAGTCGTGAGCGTACAGACATTCTGTAATACGGCTACTGTTGCCGATCTTGATTCAGACGGTGTAAATGTACTTTGGTACACTACTGCCACAGGAGGCACAGCTTTGGAAGAAACCACAGCAATTACAGCGGGTACATCATTATATTATGCATCCCAGACGATTAACGGATGCGAAAGCGCTGCCAGGTCGGCAGTAGCAGTACAGCTTAACATAACTGCTGCTCCTGTAGCTGCTCCACAATCCTTCTGTGGTATAGGAACTGTAAGCCAGCTAATGGCTACAGGTACTGCGGCACAATGGTATGCTGCTGAAACAGGCGGTACAGCGTTAGCTGGTACTACGGCTTTGGCAACAGGTACCTATTATGTATCCCAAACCATAAATGGATGCGAGAGCGCCAGGACGGCGGTTTTGGTAACTGTAAATGTAACCCCTGCACCTGCAGCAGAGGCACAGGCATTTTGTAATGCAGGCATTGTGGCCGACCTTGAAGCAACAGCTACAGCACCTAAGTGGTATGCAGCCCAAACAGGCGGAACACCGCTTGATGGAACGGCTGCACTTGCAACAGGCACGTATTATGTTTCACAAACGCTTAACGAATGCGAAGGCCCAAGGACAGCGGTTGTTGTTACAGTAAACGAAGTTGTTAGCCCCGTGGGAGATGATACCCAGGATTTTGAAGCAGGTGAGACGCTTGCCGACCTTGAAGTAGAAGGTGAGAATATTGTGTGGTATGCCGAGGAGACCCTTGAAACCGTATTGCCGGAAACTACAGTGCTTGAAGACGAGACTACCTATTATGCAGTTGCAACAATGGGTGAATGTTCCGGTGAATCAGCTATCGCGGTTACAGCAAACGAAGTACTAAGCACAACAGGATTTGACAGGAACAGCCTAAGCTATTATCCTAACCCGGTAAATGATATGCTGAACGTGTCCTACAAAAATACTATCACCGCTGTAATTGTCTACAACCTGCTTGGCCAGGTGGTACTTTCGAAAGATGTAAATGCAGCTGTGGTGCAGCTCGATATGTCATCGCTTGCAGCAGGCTCGTATGTAATGAGGGTAGCATCGGGCGATAGTACAGCCACCATAAAAGTAATTAAGAAATAAGGTTATATGTATTTCTTTAGTAAAGGGTTCCGCACATGCGGAACCCTTTTTATTTAAAGTAAGTTCGTAAAGGACTGCTCTGTAGTCGTCAAAGGGTAAAGCCATGGCATCGGACCCATAGTAGCTATAGGTTGGATACTGTGGTAAAGTTGGCGCGTGTAATTTTTGATTGGCGACAGATGCCAGTAAAAAGGGGCCTGTAAGTGAGCCCCTTTTTTGATATCCCATCAAATATTCTTGAGGGTCAGTGTAGTCAGATGAGATATCCTGGCATCCCATTCTTCAGTTTTAGCAAACTCGTTGGAAGGGATTCTCCATATTTTCGTTTCGTGAACGCATTCGCCAAGCAGTTCCAGTTCTTTTGCCGTAGCAAAATCCTTTAGCTTCTCAATCCCGCACATTGCTATAATAGCAAGCTCAGGGTATATGTTAAGGCTGTGTATGGCATGTACTATGGCTGTAACTTTTTTACGCTGTTCGGTGGGAGCACAGGCTACCACAAGTATGTCGCGCTTTCTGACCTTTAAGAGGTAATTGTCTTTCTCCATGTCAGAAATGCCGATGGGACGTAAGGTTGCAATACTGTCTTCACTAATGCAGAGCTGTTTTATAGAGGAGGGGTTGAGGCGTTTACAAATGTCTTTGGCCGTAGCTGATTTACCCGAACTTTTAGCCCCTTTAATTATGATATATTTCATACAGATTATCTGACAGCTTTAAAGCGTCAATATAGTAAATGATTATTGAAAACAGACTACAAACCCAGTAAAATAAGGCATAGACAAAGGATAGACACGTGTCGTGCTATATATTTAAAAGTCAAATAATTGTAATTATTTTTTGACTATGTATAGGTGCAGTGTTGTAGTGAAATTTGTAAAATTTCTGCTTACTGTAAGTAAAATTGTGCCAATTTCTGCGTAACGGAGGCAGATTGCAAATACAAAACCAACCCTCCTTTTAGCCCTGACAGAGCCGATATCCTGCGGAGGCACGGAGCAGATAAAGGCGATAGCAGGACAGGTGATGGCAAAAGGGTGGAGAGTGGGCTGCTTATGATATTACACGTTGCAGCAAAGCTTCACTCTTGCCGGTTCGTCCTCTCCCCCGGCCCCTCTCCCAAGGAGAGGGGGCGATATGTGCCGACAGTGCGTTTAACCGTTGCGTAGAAATCCTGAATTTTACATTAGAATATTTCGGCAGGAGTGTTACGTCACGTCACCCTCTCCTTGGGAGAGGGACGGGGAGAGGACCTATGCGGCAAGAGTAAAAAATACATTTATAATTTAAAAAAAAAGCTGCCTTTTCAGACAGCTTTACTATAGTTAATCAAACTCCGATGTAAAGAATAGCTTCACGCTCGGGTATTTGGATTGTGTCATTTGTACGGAGAATTCGGAGTCGGCAAGGAAAACAAGCTGCCCGAATTTATCCTTAGCCAGGAATTTTTGCTTGATGCGCTTGAACTCGGCGAACTCCTCGTTCTTCGGATCATCTGGTTTTATCCAGCAGGCTTTGTAAGCGGGGAAGTTTTCGTACGAACATTTGGCGCCATATTCGTGTTCCAGGCGGTACTGGATCACCTCATACTGTAGCGCGCCCACGGTACCGATGACCTTACGGCCGTTCATTTCGAGGGTAAAGAGCTGTGCCACACCTTCGTCCATCAGCTGGTCAACACCTTTTTCGAGCTGCTTGGCCTTCATCGGGTCGGCATTGTTGATGTAGCGGAAGTGTTCCGGTGAAAAGCTCGGGATGCCCTTAAAACTCATGTTCTCGCCCTCAGTCAGCGTATCGCCAATCTTGAAGTTGCCCGTATCGTGCAGCCCGACAATATCGCCGGGGTAGGACACGTCCACGATCTCTTTCTTTTCGGCAAAGAATGCGTTGGGGCTTGAGAATTTCAGGTTTTTGTTATGGCGAACGTGCAGGTAGGGCTTGTTGCGCTCAAACTTGCCCGATACGATCTTTACGAATGCGATACGGTCGCGGTGCTTGGGGTCCATGTTGGCGTGTATCTTAAACACGAAACCTGCAAACTTATCCTCATAAGGATCGACGGTGCGGGAGTCGCTGTCCTTCGGCCTTGGCGATGGCGCGATCTGGATAAAGCAGTCCAACAGTTCGCGTACACCAAAGTTATTCAATGCCGAACCGAAGAATACCGGCTGCAATTTTCCGTCAAGGTAAGCCTGGCGGTCAAATGGCGGGTACACCTCGTCGATAAGCTCCAGTTCCTCGCGGAGCTGTTGCGCGGGTTTGTTACCAATCAGATTGTCCAGTTCGGGGTTGTTGATGTCCGAAAAAGCGATGGTTTCTTCTATGTTCTTACGGCTGTCGCCGCTAAAGAGGTTAATGTTCTTTTCCCAGATATTATAGATGCCCTGGAAATCGTAACCCATCCCGATAGGGAAGCTGAGCGGCGTTACGGTAAGTCCCAGCTTTTGCTCCACTTCGTCCATGAGGTCGAACGCGTCCTTACCCTCGCGGTCCATTTTATTGATGAAAACCAGCATCGGGATGTTGCGCATACGGCACACCTGCACGAGCTTTTCGGTCTGTTCCTCGACCCCTTTTGCCACGTCGATCACCACGATAACGCTGTCTACCGCGGTAAGCGTGCGGAAGGTATCCTCGGCAAAATCCTTGTGGCCGGGCGTATCGAGGATATTGATCTTTTTGTCCTTATAATTGAACGCAAGCACCGATGTCGCCACCGAGATTCCCCTCTGGCGCTCGATCTCCATGAAGTCGGACGTCGCGCCCTTCTTTATCTTATTACTCTTTACGGCGCCGGCTTCCTGTATCGCGCCCCCGAAGAGGAGCAGCTTTTCGGTTAGCGTGGTCTTACCCGCATCGGGGTGGGATATAATGCCGAAGGTGCGCCTTCTTTCAATTTCCTCTGTAAAATTCATGGGTATGCTTTTTATAAAACCGTGCAAAAATAGGGTTTATATTTTGGAAAACATAGTTTTGGGGAAATTGGGTATATTTGAAGAACTAATCCTGTCATATGGTAAACAGAATACTTCTATTTGTAACTTTTTTATTTTTGGTTTCATGCTCAAATCGTGGTTATGAAGTAAGTACGGCAAAAGGCGATAGCTTTATAAATGAGCCAGGTAGATATTATCTGAAAAAGGGCAGACTAATAGTAAGAGAGTTTGAAGATGGCACCCTGGTTTATGGTGTTGCAGATAAATTCAACAGGGTGCAACACCAGCAAAGTATTTTTTCTCCTTTTAGTGATCATCAATATTGGATAATCTATTTGGATACAGATGAAAATGTTTGGTTTTACTGCGCCGATTTGCAGCAACTGGAAGTTGTAAGATATAGTCAGGATAAAAAGGCTTATGTTTATGAAAAAATAGAAGTAGATACGGTTTTGCCTAAAGCATTTGAAAAGAACTTAAATGAGCGAGGTGTTGACAGGAATGATATTTTAACGATTATTGAAATGAGAAAGTTTGAAGCAAAATAATTTTGCAGGAAAGTTTGCTTCGTCGTTCCTCCTCGCAAAGACTCAAACGTGCTACGTGTGTTACAACCCCGG
Organism: Flavobacterium arundinis; assembly: GCF_038289855.1. Lineage (NCBI taxonomy): Bacteria > Pseudomonadati > Bacteroidota > Flavobacteriia > Flavobacteriales > Flavobacteriaceae > Flavobacterium > Flavobacterium arundinis. The sequence goes on along the minus strand of NZ_JBBYHR010000002.1, from coordinate 31,868 downwards.
TAAAGAAAAATCCGCGAAAACCCGCCCAATCCGCGTCATCCGCGTTCCCTTTACAACTTTACCCTCAATATTTTCCCACATATCCCTGAAAACACTATTTTTACAGCTACAGTTTTAATTGCTAAGAAAAAGTGTACCAACAAATAAACACCAACCACCTGATAAAGAAGCTGGCGCGATGGCTGCCGGTACTACTTATATTTAATGCACTGCACGTACGGGCGCAGCAGGACCCGCAGTACACGCAATACATGTACAACACCCTCACGGTGAATCCCGGCTATACGGGGTCAACCGGCAATCTTGAGGCTACCTTGCAGCACCGCACGCAGTGGGTCGGCATTGACGGCGCGCCACAAACGCAGGCTTTCAGCATCCATTCGCCCATGCTTGCCGATAATGTCGGACTGGGCCTAAGCGTAGTGAACGACAGGCTCGGGCCTTCGAATGAGACGTATGTTAATGGAAATTTCTCCTATACGATACCGTTGGGGCTTGATACCAAACTGGCTTTTGGCCTTCGTGCAGGCGCCAGGATGCTGAACATCGACTGGTCCAAAGGGCGGTACTACCAAGAGGGCGACCCGCTCCTTAATACAAACATTAATAACAAGATAAACCCTACCATAGGCTCGGGAATTTATGTGTACGATGAGAAATGGTATGCGGGTGTTTCGGTGCCGAATTTCCTGCGGTCGGATTATTATGATGATGTGCAGGAGTCTACAGTTTCGGACAGGCTGCACTATTATGTGATGGGCGGCTATGTTTTTGACCTTACGGAAGATGTGAAATTCAAACCGGCTGTATTGGCCAAAATTGTTTCGGGTTCGCCGATAATAGTAGATGCCTCTGCTAATTTCCTTATACAAAATGTGGTAACACTCGGCGCATCCTACCGCTGGGACGACTCGGTGAGCGCACTGGCGGGTTTTCAGATAACCAAGGGCATTTTCGCGGGCTACTCCTACGACTACTCGGTGACCCAACTGAACAAGTACAACGACGGTTCGCACGAGATCATCCTGAGGTTCCAGTTGGTGCCGAATGGTTCCCGTATCAAATCGCCCCGATTTTTTTAAAAATGCAAACTATGAAGAAGAAATTACTTTTATTCGGCTTACTTTTTTGCATGACCACGGCCTTCGCACAAAAACTGATGAAGGCAGACAGGCGTTATGCTGCCTTCGAATATATGGAGGCCGCAAAGCTGTATGAGGAATATCTGGCAGACACAAAAAAGGCGAGACCTGAGGTAATAACCAAAGCCGCCGACTCCTATTATTACATCAATAATATGGGGAGTGCGTTGCGGTGGTACTCCAAACTCCATGAATTGCAGGGCGACAAGATGGATGACAAGCATTTCCACCGCTATATAATGGCGCTGCGTTCGGAAGAGAAATACGAAAAGGCCGACGAGCTGATGCTAAAGCGTCTGGAAATAAAAGGCGATACTACATTGATTGAAAGGTTCAATAAGCAAAAAATGCACCTTGACAGCCTTAGTATTACTCCACCTGTTTATGCTGTGAATAACCTTGCTGTCAATTCTGCTAAAGCCGATTTCGGTACGGCATTTTATGGAGACAAGATAGTGTATGCTTCGAGCCGGGATACCGTAGGCAAAAAAAACTATTCGTGGAATGACCAGCCTTTCCTGGTGATGTATGAAGCAAAAAGGGACACTGTAACCGGGGCTTTTTCGAAAGATAAAAAGTTTTTGCCGAAGGGCCAAACCACGTACCACAATGCCGCGGCAACTTTTACAACCGACCTGAAAACCGTTTATTTCAGTGAGAACAATGTGAAAAAAGACAACAAGCTGGTTGATGATGAGAAGGGTACCAATAATATACAGATTGTAAGAGGAGAGATAATGGGTGAGAAGCTCGTGAAGCCGGAAAAGCTGGCATTTTGCAGTGAGGATTATTCTACCGGGCATCCCACGCTTAGCGCTGATGGAAAGTGGATGTTCTTTGTTTCGGATATGCCGGGAGGTTTAGGCGAGACGGATATCTATGCCGTTGAGGTATATAGCGACGGTACGCTTGGCACACCTGTGAATGCAGGCTCGACTATAAATACTGCCGGAAGGGAAATGTTCCCGTTTATTAAAGATAACATACTCTATTTCTCGTCGGATGGGCATTACGGCCTGGGCGGGTTGGATGTGTTTGCCAGTACAAAAGGTGAGGGGCTGGAGTTCTCGCTTCCGCTGAATTTAGGTAAGCCTATCAATAGCAATGGCGACGATTTTGCTTTCATTATCAATGATAAGGAAACTTCGGGCTATTTGTCTTCCAACAGAAAGGGCGGCAAGGGTGATGATGATATTTATTTCTTTAAAAAGGAAAAACAGAAGCCGTGTACATACACGATCTCAGGAACGGTACGTAATAAAAAAGACGGGCTGCCGATAGCGGGGGCAAGGGTGTCCACGGGTCAAACCGAATTTGTTGGTGCAGTATCAACAGACGAAAACGGAAAATACGCGATGGACGTGCCATGTGTGTTAAAATTGCACTTCAGGGCCTCAAAAGAAGGTTTCTCTTCCGATGAAAAAGATGTGGAAACCGGAAAAGTTAGCGGCGAACTGAAAAATGTCGACTTTGTTTTAGGCAAATACGAAGAACTGGTAAAAATCGAAGATAACGTCGAGAAGATCGATATTAACCCGATCTATTTTGATTTCGACCAATATTACGTTACCCCCCAGGGCGCTGCAGAACTCGACAAGGTGGTGTATGTGATGCAGCATTTCCCCGATATCGTCATCAAAATAGAATCGCATACCGATTCCCGCGGAAAGGACGATTATAACATGCGCCTTTCCGATGACAGGGCAAAATCAACCTACAGCTATATCGTGGCCAAAGGCATCGACCCCAAACGTATTGAGAGCGTGCACGGTTATGGCGAGACCCAACTGCGCAACAAATGCAGTAACGATGTGGAATGTACCGAAGAGGAACACCAGCTTAACAGGAGGAGTGATTTTATTATTGTGAGGAAGGCCTCACCCCAGCCCTCTCCAAAGGAGAGGGGGTAGCTTCACTCATGCCGATTATAAAACAGGAGTAGAGGAACACAGCACCTGAATATAATGTTTTTCCATTTCGAACGGAACTTGCGGATAGAGAAATCTCAAATTATAGCTATTAAAGAGATTCTTCCTTCGTCAGAATGACACGGATACACCGCTGCGCAAAGTCTCTGACTTTGTGAAAGCGAAAGTATGTCTCTGACTTTGCGCAGCGGTGAGGAAGGCCTCACCCCAGCCCTCTCCAGAGGAGAGGGAGTAGCTTCACTCATGCCGATAAATGATTGGAGAGATTTCTCCCTTCACTCGAAATGGAACATCCTAAACCTGAAATGAAACTTTTTCCATTTCGAACGGAGGAACGGAGAGCGAAATCTCAGGAAATTCCCGAAAATAAATTGTGATTTCTCCCGTTGATCGAAATGAAACAAAGATATTTTTAGTATAAAAGGGACTTAAAACACAAACACCTGGCAGTTTTGGGTCTGTCAGGTGCTTATCTTTTGCAGATTGCGCGATCAGGCTTTCCTAATCGTCGTCTTCGTAGCCCGGGCCTGCAATGAGAAGGCTTACGGCAGCAAGCAAAGTAACAATATTTTTCATGAGCAATTGGTTTAGAGAAGGAGCTTGTAGCCTCCTTTGGTTTGCCTTCTTTAAATTTAGACAATTAAAATGACATATAGCCTCAATATTAAAAATATTATCCTTGTATAATGTTTGCGAATTATTACTTTTGTTGGTCGCAAAAAGTGAGGCATACTTTTTCACCTGACAATGCGTTAACTAACGGTTACATTACAAATTATAGTTATAATGAAATTAAAACATGTTCTTGCAGGCCTTTTATTCACGGCCATCGCTATTACAGGATGCAAATCTTCAAAAGGAACTTCGCCGGATACTAAAAAAGAAGTCCTTTTTACAGTTGACAACAAACCATATTATACCGACGAATTCATCAGGGTTTACAACAAAAACCTGGACCTTGTAAAGGATGATTCGCAAAAAGACCTTGACAATTACCTTGACCTTTTTATTGGTTATAAATTAAAAGTAAACAAAGCGAACAAGCTCGGCCTTCAGGACGGTAAGAAATACCAGGGAGAGCTGAAAACGTACCGCACACAGCTTTCCAAAAATTACATTACCGATACCAAGGTTACCAAAGCCCTTATTGATGAGGCGTACCAGCGTTCGCAAAAAGAAATAAGCGCATCGCACATACTGTTCCTTGTAGATGAGAATGCACTGCCGGCCGACACGCTTAAAGCTTACAACAAGGCGATAGATGTTCGTAAAAAGGCATTGGCAGGGGAAGACTTCGGGAAACTGGCAGCGCAGTATTCGGAGGATCCTTCGGCCAAAGAAAATAATGGCGACCTGGGCTACTTCAGTGTTTTCAGGATGGTATATCCTTTTGAGACGGGAGCTTTCAAAACAACGAAAGGCCAGATATCTATGCCGGTAAGGACACGTTACGGCTACCACGTTATAAAAGTGAACGATATAAGGAACAACAGGGGCGATATTACCGTGGCGCACATTATGATAATGAAGCCTAAAAAAGAAAATGCGGAAGAAACGGCTAAAGCGAAATCGACCATCAACGAGATTTACCAAAAACTAAAGCAGGGAGAGGATTTTGCTGCATTGGCAAAACAATTTTCCCAGGATAAATCGAATGCATCGAACGGCGGTCAGCTGAACAGGTTCAGCTCCGGCGAGCTGAGCTCGACAGAGTTTGAAGACCATGCATTTGCACTGCAAAAACCGGGCGAAATATCGGAGCCTTTCGAATCGCAGTTTGGATGGCATATCGTTAAACTGGTAGAGAAGCACCCGGTTAAGACACTTGAAGAAGTGCAGCCTGATTTTGAAAACCGCATAAGGAGGGACGACCGCTCGAAGCTGATCACCGAATCGTTAACGCAAAAGCTTAAGAAAAAATATACCGTTAAAAGAGACGTGGCAGGATTTGATTTTGCCGTAAAAGCGATTAACGACAGTATTTATTCAGGAACATGGAGCCTTCCGGCAAACATAGATGCTTATAAAGCAAAAACAGTACTTATTATTAATAACGACAAAAAGGTTGATGCTAAATCCTTCCTCGAATATGTAAACACCCAGCAAAGGGCAAACCTGACGGCAAAACCGGTTTCAAGGCTTGCATCGGTGCTGTTTGACAAGTTTACAGAAGACCAGCTTAACGTTTATTATAACGATAACCTCGAGAAAGAATTCCCGGAATTTGCCATAGTAATGGAAGAATACCGCGACGGATTATTGCTGTTTGACCTTATGGAGAAAGAGATTTGGGAAAAAGCCAAAAACGATACTATAGGCCTTCAGAAATTTTATGATACCAATAAGGCTAATTACCAGTGGAAAGCCAGGGTTGATGCTGATGTATTTTCATCTACCGACGAGAAAATGGTAAAACAGGCTAAGGATTATCTGGCACAAGGCAAGGATGCGGCTTTCATAAAAGAAAAGCTGAATGTGGACAAAAAAGTGAACATCATCGAGAAATCGGGTACTTTTGAGCAGGAGAGCGATGCGTTGCCGAAACAGGCTTCATGGAAAATCGGTATTTCGGATATTATTAAAGAAGGCAACTACTATTATGTGGTGAAAACCAATAAGCTGCTTCCTGCCGGGCCGAAAACCCTTGAGGAAGCCAAAGGCCGTGTAATAAACGATTACCAGCAGTACCTTGAAAGCACATGGGTAAGCGATCTTAAGAAAGAATTTACGATACAGGTGAACCAGGATACTTTTGAAAAAGTAAAGAAAGAGCTTAACCAAAAATAAATGATAAAAAAAGGCCTGCTGCTATTATTTGCCCTTACCGCTTTTTCCTGTAATTCGTTCAGGGAAGAGCAAAAGCCTCAGGCCGTGGCTCGGGTGAATGATGCCTATCTTTATAAAGAAGACCTTAAGGGTATAGTGCCTGCGGGGACTTCGAAGGAAGACAGCATAGCCATAGTGAAAAGCTATATTGACCGCTGGGCATCGCAAAAGCTGTTATATAATGCAGCTAAGGTAAACCTGGGGAAAGAGAAGCAGGCGGAATATGATGAGCTGGTGAGGCAGTACCAAATAGACCTTTATACCAAGGCTTATATTGAAGAAGTGGTTAAGACCACGGTTGATACGGTAGTGACAAAAGACGAGCTTGCGAAATATTATAATGCCAACAAAGAGAATTTCAGGACAACCGGAACACTGGTGAGGCTGAAGTACATACGCCTTGATAAAGACCACCCGAAGTTTGCCACGATACGAAGCAGGTTTGGGAGCAGCAATAAAAAAGACCTGAAAGCGTTAAATGACATGGCGATACAGTTTAAAAGCTATGCCTTTAACGACACGACATGGGTAGATATGAACCAGGTATATACAAAACTGCCGTTCATTACGCCTGATAACCGTGATAAATACATAAGCAGCGGGATAAGCTACCAGTACCCTGATTCAACGGATGTGTACCTTGTAAAGGTGGCACGGGTGATAGACAGGAACCAGGTGTCGCCTTTTGAATATATAAGGCCAACCCTGGAACAGCTGATAATAAATAACAGGAAACTGGAGTTAATAAAAAAGTTTGAAAAAGAAATAACGGATGATGCGATTAAAGATAAGAAGTATGAGATTTATAAATAACAGGTTGTCCCTGTTTGTCATTTTTGCCTTTTTGGGCATGTTTGCCGCCTCCGCACAGGAGATAATAAAAGAAACCCAGAAAGATACGGTTAAGCCGTCCGTTCCGCAAGGGAGGATAAAAGTAGATGGCGTTATAGCTGTTGTGGGGGATTTTGTGGTGCTGGAATCGGATATTGACCTGATGTACCGTGAGATGCAGGCGCAGGGAATGCCGGTAAAAGATATACCGCGCGGCGAGCTATTGGGCAAGCTGATGGAAGACAAGCTGTATGCCCACCATGCTATACAGGATAGTATCATTGTTACCGATGCCGATGTGAATGAGACCATGAACAGGCAGATTGACTACTTTGTGGAGCAGATAGGATCGGAAGATAAGATGGTAAAATACTTCAAGAAGAAAAATATTGAGACGTTCAGGGCTGAGCTTTTTGAAATGATAAAGAACCAGAAGCTGACCGAGCAGATGCAGAAGAAGATCATGGAGGGTGTGGAGATAACCCCCGAAGAAGTAAGGCAGTATTTTGCACAGTTTAAAAAAGAGGACCTTCCTGAATTTGGCGCTGAAATGGAAGTAGGCCAGATCGTGATAAAACCCGAGGTTACCCAGGCCGAGAAGCAGATTGTTATCGACCGGCTGCGGCAGATAAAAAAGGAGGTCATGGATGGTTCCAGCTTTTACAGTAAGGCCGTACTCTATTCAGAAGATCCCGGTTCGCGTTCCAGCGGCGGGTTCATAAAAATGAACAGGAAGTCGCCATTGGTGAAAGAATTTAAGGATGCTGCATTTAGTACCGATGAAGGGCAGATATCGGAGCCATTTGAAACGGAATACGGCTACCATATCATTTATGTGGAAAAGATACGTGGGCAGGACCTGGATGTGCGCCACATATTGATATCGCCGAAAGTAACGCCCGAAGCAATACAAAAAGCGAAGGAAAAAATTGAGAAGATAAGGCAGCGTATTGTGAGCGGTGAAATTTCGTTTGCCGATGCGGCACGTTCCGAGTCGGAAGACAAGGAAACACGAAACAGCGGTGGTCTCCTTATGAACCCAAGGACACTGGAAACGCGCTTTGAGCTTACCAAGCTTCCACCGGAGATTTACAGTGACGTTAATGACCTTAAAGATGGTGAGGTATCGAGACCGATACTTTCTGAAAGCCAGAGAGGTGAGAAGACATACAAATTATACACAGTTGCTAACCGCTACGACCAGCACATTGCAGACTACGCTAAGGATTATACTAAGATCAAAGACCTTGCCCTTAAAGAAAAGCAGAAGAAAGCTATAGGCAAATGGAGCGATGAAAAAATAAAAAGCACCTATATAAAAATAAGCCCGGAATACCAGAATTTTCCTTTTGTTAACCACTGGGTAAAAAAATAATTGGGCAATGCCTTTAAAGGTTAGGTAAACCGTAAAAATATTTATAAGTTTGAAGGGGCTGTTATGGAGCGTTATGTCATTCTGAACGAACAGTAACGAAGTGAAGAATCTCATTTATGATTTTAAAGAGATTCTTCCTTCGTCAGAATGACAAACAGCACTGAAGCAGCCCTTTAATTTATCCCAATAAAATACTATGTCAGACGTAGCAGCGATACAAAATTTAGTCACAAGGCAGAAAGAACTAAAACAGGAAATTGCAAAAATAATAGTAGGCCAGGATGAGGTTGTTGGGCAGATCGTGCTAAGCATCTTTGCAGGCGGCCACGCACTGCTTGTGGGTGTTCCAGGGCTTGCCAAGACCCTTATGGTAAATACCATATCCCAAGCGTTGGGGCTTGATTTTAAGCGTATCCAGTTTACGCCCGACCTTATGCCGAGTGATATATTGGGCAGTGAGATACTTGATGAGAACAGGCAGTTCAAATTCATACGCGGGCCGATATTTTCGAATATTATCCTTGCAGATGAAATCAACCGTACGCCGCCAAAGACACAGGCCGCGCTGCTTGAGGCGATGCAGGAAAAAGCAGTGACCATTGCGGGGCATCACCATAAACTTTCGCTGCCGTACTTTGTACTCGCAACCCAAAATCCGATAGAGCAGGAGGGAACCTATCCACTTCCGGAAGCGCAATTGGACCGTTTTATGTTTGCCATAAAGTTGGACTACCCGTCTTTTGCTGAAGAAGTACAGGTGGTAAAAAGTACGACTAACGATAGCAGTGTGAAGGTGAACCCGCTATTCACTGCACAGGAGATATTAGATTTCCAGCACCTGATAAGAAGGATACCGGTAGCGGACAATGTTGTGGAATATGCTGTAACGCTTGTGGGCAAAACCAGGCCGGGCAACCCGCTGGCGAGTGAGTACGTAAATAACTATCTTGACTGGGGGGCAGGGCCGCGTGCTTCGCAGAACCTTATACTGGCAGCCAAGACCCACGCCGCGCTGAATGGCAAGTACTCTCCGGATATTGAAGATGTACAGGCTGTAGCCACAGGAATACTGCGGCACCGTATAATAAAGAACTACAAGGCGGATGCGGAAGGCATTACCGAGGAAATGATAATAAAGAAGCTGTTTTAGGACAGCTTTTTTTATACACAGTAGAGACGTTGCATGCAACGTCTCTACACCGTTATGTATGAAGTCAACGTAAATATGATGATTTACGTTCGCGCGAGGGACAGAAGCGGCATCCTGCCGGAGGAACGAAGGCAGATATAGCGCATTGCCCGGCCCGGCTTTGGGCGAAGAAAAGGCCCGGGCGCGCCCTAAAAACATAACTAAATTAAATGCGTTTGTGATAAATATTTATCCAGGGGTTAATTAATTGATATTCTGTAAGTTTATTAACTAATAATTATTGACTTGTTAATAATATGAAGAAAAAATTATATAGTACACAATAATATAGTGTCATTTTAGTTATATATTTATCACGCAACTAAAAAACATTATGAAAAGGATATTAAAATTTATCCCTGAGATCTATTTTATGGGTGTCGGGATGTTCTGGGCGGCAGAAAATTATTTTGCCAGCGGTAACGTTAATTACATTGCTCTCCTGATTGTGTGGCTTTTATTCCTTCAGTTGTTTTACAAGAACCGTATTCTGGGGCTTACCTATGGTGTGGCATTAGGATTCGTATCTGCATTTATGATTCTGGCGGTAAACTCTGAGGTAAGCGATTTTGAATCCTTTACTCCTGAGGCAATACAGCTGCAACTTGCGGGTTGGGGAATATTCGGTACAGGCTTATTGATGGCGGGTGCAATGCTGTACAAATTTGCTACAGTAAAAGTAAATTACGACGAAGAGAGCGTGCTTACAGTAACCTATTAGTTACCTAAAGCAATAGCTGAAAAGCCACGTTTCATATAAATATGAAGTGTGGCTTTTTTTGTTTTTTAAGGCGTTTGTTTGCAATTTGACAATATAAAATGGAAATTTTACGAATTCCTAAAAATTTGATGCTGTTTCTTAAATTTGTTATTGTTTTGTCAGCAAAATAGAATGTTTATAAATAATAATTCCCTGAAACTAAAGAAACGATAAAAATTTTTTAATTGCAGTTGGAATGCTTAAATTTACAGACTTTTTACAAACGAACAAATACACTTACTATGGCTTTTGATATTGAAATGATCAAAAAGGCGTATGCTAACATGGCTGAGCGTGTTGACAAAGCACGAGAGCTTGTCGGGCGCCCGCTTACGCTATCCGAAAAGATTTTATACTCCCACCTTTGGGAAGGCACACCTTCCAAAGCTTTTGAGCGCGGAAAGGATTATGTGGACTTCGCACCGGACCGTGTTGCCTGCCAGGATGCCACCGCACAGATGGCCCTCCTCCAGTTCATGCACGCCGGTAAAGCACAGGTAGCCGTACCTACAACCGTACACTGCGACCACCTTATACAAGCAAAAGTAGATGCGAAAACCGACCTTAAGCGCGCAAAAGAGCAAAGTAACGAGGTGTTCGACTTCCTGTCTTCTATCTCTAATAAATATGGCATCGGGTTCTGGAAACCGGGTGCGGGCATCATCCACCAGGTAGTGTTGGAGAACTACGCGTTCCCGGGCGGTATGATGATCGGTACCGACTCCCACACCGTTAACGCGGGTGGCCTTGGTATGCTGGCCATTGGCGTAGGCGGCGCGGATGCCGTAGACGTAATGAGCGGCATGGCATGGGAACTTAAATTCCCGAAACTCATAGGCGTACACCTTACCGGCAAACTATCCGGATGGACCGCCCCTAAAGACGTTATCCTTAAAGTAGCCGGCATCCTTACCGTAAAAGGCGGAACCGGCGCTGTAATAGAATATTTTGGCGAAGGCGCAAAAGCCATGTCATGTACCGGTAAAGGTACCATCTGTAACATGGGCGCCGAGGTGGGTGCAACGACTTCTACCTTTGGGTACGACGATTCGATGGACCGCTACCTGCGTGCGACCAACCGTGCCGATGTGGCCGACGCTGCAAACGCCGTAGCCTCTTACCTTACTGCCGACGACGAAGTTTATGCTAACCCAGGCGAGTACTTCGACCAGGTGATCGAGATCAACCTTTCTGAGCTGGAGCCGCACCTTAACGGGCCGTTTACGCCGGATTTGGCTACGCCGATCTCTAAAATGAAGGAAGAAGCCCTTAAAAACGACTGGCCTTTACAGATACAGGTAGGCCTTATCGGGTCGTGTACCAACTCATCGTATGAGGACATCGCCCGCTCAGCATCAATTGCGAAGCAGGTGGTCGACAAAAAACTGAAAACCAAAGCAGAATTTACCATCACCCCGGGATCGGAAGTGGTGCGTTATACCATAGAGCGCGACGGCTTTATCGACACGTTCGATAAGATGGGCGGTACCGTGTTTGCCAATGCCTGCGGCCCGTGCATCGGGATGTGGGACAGGGAAGGCGCCGAGAAGGAAGAGCGCAACACCATTGTGCACTCCTTTAACCGTAACTTCTCCAAGCGTGCCGACGGTAACCCGAACACGCTGGCGTTCGTAGGCTCTCCGGAGCTGGTAACGGCGCTTGCCATTGCGGGCGATCTGAGCTTTAACCCGATCACCGACAAACTCATCAACGAGGATGGCGAAGAGGTAATGCTGGACGAACCGACCGGTAACGAGCTTCCGCCGAAAGGCTTTGACGCCGAAGACCCGGGCTACCAGGCCCCGGCTGCCGATGGCTCTAAAGTGCAGGTAGTTGTTAGCCCGACTTCTGAAAGGCTGCAGCTCCTTGCCCCGTTCACTCCGTGGGACGGCAACAACATTATGGGCGCCAAACTGCTTATCAAGGCATTCGGGAAATGTACTACCGACCACATTTCGATGGCGGGTCCGTGGCTGCGTTTCCGTGGGCACCTCGACAACATTTCGAACAACATGCTTATCGGCGCCGTGAATGCCTATAACCAAAAGACCAATAACGTAAAGAACCAGGTAACGGGCGAGTATGATGCCGTTCCTGCCGTGGCGCGTGCCTACAAGGCTGCCGGTATACCGACCATCGTAGTGGGCGACCATAACTACGGCGAAGGTTCCTCGCGCGAGCATGCCGCTATGGAGCCGAGGTTCCTTGGCGTGAAGGCCGTGCTGGTAAAATCGTTTGCCCGTATCCACGAAACGAACCTTAAAAAGCAGGGTATGCTCGCGCTTACTTTTGCCAATGAGGCCGACTACGACAAGATACAGGAAAACGACACCTTCAACTTTATCGACCTGAAGGAGTTTGCCCCAAACAGGCAGCTTTCCCTCGAGGCGATACACGATGACGGTACCCGCGACATCATCCTGTGCAACCACAGCTACAACGCAGGCCAGATCGGCTGGTTCGTAGCAGGGTCGGCACTGAACCTTATCGCAGCCGCCGGCGCCGAAGCCGCACAAGCGTAAATAATTTTTAGTTTATATAGTGTGAACTCCCCGATGAAAGTCGGGGAGTTTTTTTTATTCCCCTCCTCTGGAGGGGTGCCCGCAGGGCGGGGTGGTTTATGGAACGCGGATGACGCGGATTGTGCGGATGACCACGGATTTCTCTCCTCTATGTCATTCTGAGTGAATCCGCCGCGGCGGACTTGGGGGCCAGCAGGAGTGTAGCTTTTCCCCTCTCGAGAGGGGCCAGGGGTGTGTTAATGGAACACGGATGATCCGCCTGCTGCGGGACAGGCTGCGGATTTGTGCAGATGACCACGGATTTAGCTACCAGAGTAAGCCCATCAACCGCCAACCGACAACCGGCAACCATAACAAGGAGCGAATGGCCTGGTGCAATTGCTATACGTCGTTCCCGCTATCGCCTTTATCTGCGTCCGCAAGCTACGGCAGGATATCGGCTCTATCGGGGCTACTACGGAAAACACCTGTTTTGTGAAAACAGGTAATTTTACTTATTGACGATGTTACAATATTTCTCATCTTTGTAATATTCTTATGATATAATATATTTTGTGTAAGAATATCTTTTAAATTAATATATTAGTTGAAATATTAGTAAATGACTATGTCTGATACAGCTAAAGGACCTGCATCCGGTTACATATTTCAATTTGAGAAAGCATTACTTGAATTATCTAGATTAGAAAATTCGGAATCTATATCTATTGAATATGTTGACGATATAGCAAAACTTAGTAGTGATGGAACCGTAATTTTAACTATGCAAGCAAAACATAGTATTTCAAGTAGCGGTTCGCCCTTTAGTAGTACTTCAAAGGATTTATGGAGAACACTCGAAATATGGATACTTAAACTCAAAGATGGTTCGCTTAATAATAAAACACAATTTGTTTGTACAACAAATAGAAAAATTATAAGCACTTCAATATTATTAGAGTTTGAGAAGAATAAAGAAAATCTGAAAGAAATAATTGATAAGATACAAAAACTTCACGATGCACAGACTGTAAAGTTGAAGACGGCAAAAAAAGGTAGTTCAATTAAACTAATACTTAAACTAATTGACTTTTGCTTGAAGCATCCAAAGGAATTGGAAGTAATCATAAAAAATCTGAAAATCAAAGATCATGAAGAAGTTAAGCAAAAATTTTTGAATGAAATTCATCTTGACAATGGTAATTCATTAGAAGTTCAGAGAGATTTATTTTATGAGGCTATGTGTGGATGGTTATTTATTAAGAGCAAAGAATTTTGGAAGAATAAAAAAGAAGCAATTTTTTCAAAGAATGATTTTAACTATAAATATAATATGCTTCGAGATAATCATACTATTACAAAAGCAATATTTAGAACTAAAGGTGAAGTTGAAAGTGAGAACCCAATCGATTTTACAATTGCAAGAGATGATTTGTATATAAGACAAATAGATGATATTGACCGGAATGATGAGGATAAAGAATTTATAATTAAGCAGGCGATAAATGATTTTATCCTATTTGAGGTTGAATTAACAAACATTATAATGAACAGTTCTGGATTGACTCAAGCTGACTTTGAAGAATTCGAAATGAAATGCGAACAAAAATGGTTTGAAATTAGAAGAAAAATTGTCTTACATAATTTAAATAGATATACCGTTGAACAACTAAATGATTTTGGAATCGAAATTTTTAATGAGGTGATGTATAATTTAAAACTTCAGTTTCAAGAAAATTTTGGTTTCAATGACAATAATAAATATATTCAAAATGGATGTTTTCTTAAACTTTCAAACTTGCCCAAGTTAGGTTGGCATCCAGAATGGCAAAAAAAGTATAAGACATTATAAGCATGAGAAAAACAATAAATAATAAATTAAATTTATTTGAGATCTTACAAAATCCTGCTGTCGGACTAATCGGAATTCATGCTTTTATTTTTGGCTATTACTCAGTTGCTATCAATAAAGATAATCTTAAACGAAAATTTCCACCTTTAGAATTTTTGTTCTTTGTTTTGCCTATAGTATATGATAAGAATTCCATGATGTCTTTTAGAAGCTCATTTGAATTATATACAGCTATGTCAAAAGATAAGTCAATAACACTTGGTCTGCAAGAAAGAGCGAATAAAATGTCTAAACAAACTTTTGATAGTATAAATTTAGGGTTCAGTAAAAAAGTTTTAATATATAATCAAGATGAGAAATTAATTGAATTAACTGAAAATTTCAAAAGCAAAAAAATTCTCATTATAATGAAAGATAATTCTGAAACATTAAAAAACATAGAGAAAGCCGCATTTCAATTAGGGAATATTTTTGCGAAAAAAGATGAAAAAATGCTTCAACTAACACTTAATGTAAGATTCTAATGATTTTAAAGATTAAAACTATTGCTCTATATCCTGTCGACAAAAATCTTAAACCAAGATTTATAAGGTTTGAAGAAGATAAAGTTAATGTTATTACTGGATATAGTAAGCGGGGAAAGTCGTCAATAATAGAAATTATAGATTATTGCTTAGGTAATACTGATGCTAATATTCCAATAGGTAGAATAAGAAATCTTGTAGATAAGTTTGCTTTAAATTTAAATATCAATGGCCAATACGTATTCATCGCTAGGGACAGTCCCAAAAGCAATCAACAAAGTTCTGACAATATGTACTATATTGAGTACGATAAAAAAGGGGAATATGTCGAATTGAATAGTAATGATTGGATTGCAAATTCGGAACAATATAAAGTTAGTAAGGCGAGAATAAAAGAAATCTTAAATTTAAAAGCAGGATTTTTAAATATAGAAGAATCAATAAGTGCTGATAAATCACTAACAGTTGGATTTAGGGATACCTCGGCTTTTCAGTTTCAGCCCCAAAGTATAGTAGCTAATGGGAATACAATTTTTTATAAGACAGATACTTTTGAACATCTAAATAGGTTGAAAATTTTATTTCCTTTAGCATTAGGTTACAAGTCATACGAAATTTTACTTTTGGAAAATGAAATGAACATTATTGAAACTGAAGAGAAGAAACTACAAAATAAAATTGACGATTTATCAAAAAGATATGAAAATTGGAAGTATGATATTTACCAATATTACAATGAGGCGATTAGTTTAGGGCTTTCCAATAGTGACATTAATATAGAATCTTCCAGTGTGGATTTAATAAAAGATGAGTTAAAAAGTATTGTCAAAAATGTTAGAAACAATAAAGTTTATCAAGAAGGATCGGGTATTCGATTTTCAGAAAAACTGGAAGAGCATGATTTTAATCGTCTTAATTTAATGAGGGAACTCCAAAATTTAAAAATGGAGTATAATAAAATTGAACAGTTTGACAGAGCAAAGAATGAATATATTAGTGAAGTTTCTCACGTTATTGAGAAGAGACTGAAACCAGTCGATTGGTTTCTTTCCCAAAATGGAACTGATATTTGTCCATTTTGTGATTCTAAATCCGACAAAGCCTTAATTCAACTACAAAAACTAAGCGATGAGCGTGAACAAAACACAAAGTTAATCTCCCAATCAGAATCAAATTATTTTTCGTTTGATAAGGAAAAACAAACACTAAAAAAGGAAATTCGGGACATTGAAAAATCAGTCGTTGAAATAGATAGGAGCATTGATGTTTTGTTAAAGGAGAAAACGGACTACCATCTCAAACATCAGGGTATATATGAATTTGCTGGAAAAATTTCAAATGTCATTGAAAGTATTGAGATATTTGCACCAGATGGTAAATACAATCTCGCACTCGAAAAGCTTCAAAAAGATTTAGCTCAGAAAAATAAGGATTTACTTAAATTAAAAAAGAAATTCGATAAAGAAAATTCATTGAATAAATTAACTAAGACAATTAAAAATTATGTCAATATTTTACCGATTGAAGATAGAAATGAAAGCAATGTTCTTCTGGATCCAGAGAAATATATTGGAATAAAAATTGAAAATAAGAATACTAAGACAATCAGTTTTCTTAATAAAATTGGAAGTGGCTCAAACTATATGTGTTACCATTTAGCTACTATGTTAGGACTTCACGAGTTTTTCTATAAACTACCCGAAACAAATAAAAAGAATTATATACCATCATTTTTAGTTTTGGATCAACCAAGTCAGGTTTATTTTCCTGAGGGTCTTGAGGATGATGCAAACGAAACTTCAGATGATTTTGAAAATACAAAAAAAATATTTGAGGTATGCTCAAAATTTATGGAAAGAACAAATAACAATATACAAATTATAATTCTTGAGCATGCTCCAAGTTCAGTTTGGAAAGATATTGAACATATAAATAAAGTAGAGGAATGGAGAGGGAAATTTGAGAGTGATGATAGCTATAATGCCCTATTACAAAAGGACTGGTTATTTGCAAATTAAAAAAAATGTTTTATTCGACAATAATTATAGTAAGCAATTAAATATTCAATACTTGTGCGCTGCGGTTCAGAATGACACCGATACAAACCCACCTTTCCTCCTTAGCCCCGATAGAGCCGGTATCCTGCCGTACCCGCCGCGGCGGGGGAGGCAGATAAAGGCGATAGCGGGAACGACGCCTCCAAGAATGCCCATGCCTTTCCGCTACAAAAAATATAGGGAGGTAAAAGCACCCTCAGGTAACCTTTTGTCACCTTGACGATTTTTTGGTGTGCAGGCGCTAAAAAATTGCAAACCGGGGCAGGGAAATTTTCGGGCGGGGATACAAAAACAGTTTTGAGACAAAACTGCGGTTTTCCATTATATATAATTAGTTTCCGGCGGTTGCTTCGGCAACGTTGGGAACGCTCCCCGGGAAAAATGAAAATTGCAATTTCGTAAGAAATTATTTTCAAAAATTTTGTGTTTGGGAGGTCGGTTGCTGCCGGCTGCCGGGGTGGTACAAAAAGTCACCCGCCGCACCCCTTAAAAGTCCTGTGGCCAGGCACCAAAAGTCACCCGATGTGTCCTCATAAATCACCCGCTCCGGACCAAAAACCACCTAAAAAAATCCGCGCCCTTCGCAAGGCACGGATTGGAAAAAAAAGGTTGGTTTAGGTAGCTATTAATAGTAAGTATATCGCCTCACTTTAGCTATGTATTTTGCCAGGCGGATCACCTGGTGGCTGTAGCCGTATTCGTTGTCATACCACACGTAAAGTACTATGTTTCTGCCATCTGCGCTCACGATGGTGGCATTGCTGTCGTATATGGCAGGCTGTGCTGTACCCACTATGTCGCTGGAAACCAACTCGTTATTCATGCTGTAGCGGATCTGCTCCACCAGTTCCCCCTCGAGGGCGTAGTGCTTCATGATCTCGTTGATCTCCTGTACGGTCGTGGTACGGCCTACCTCAAGGTTAAGCACCACAAGCGATCCGTTGGGCACCGGAACCCGTATAGCGTTGGAAGTCAGCTTTCCAGCCAGTGACGGGAGGGCTTTGGCAACGGCGCTTCCGGCCCCTGTTTCGGTGATGACCATGTTGAGTCCGGCAGCACGGCCGCGGCGGTATTTCTTGTGCATATTGTCCACCAGGTTCTGGTCGTTGGTATAGGCATGAATGGTCTCGAGGTGGCCTTTCACCACGCCCAGGGTGTCTTCTACTGCCTTGAGAATCGGGGTAATAGCGTTGGTCGTGCACGATGCCGCCGAGTAGATGTCGACTTCGTCAGGGCTGTATTCACTGTGGTTTACGCCGTATACGATATTCGGAACGCCCTTGCCGGGAGCGGTCAGGAGGACCTTCTCGATACCGTTGGGGGTAAGGTGGCGGCGGAGGGCTTCCTCGGTAGTAAAGGCGCCTGTATTGTCGATGAGCAGGGCATTGCTGATGCCGTATTTTGTATAGTCAATGTCCTCAGGCTGAGCGGCTGTGATAATGTGCACGGTAGTCCCGTTGATGATAAGGGAGCCAGACTCGAAGTCGGCGCTCACGGAGCCTTCAAAGTCCCCGTGGATGGAGTCGTGGCGCAGGAGGGAGGCGCGCTTCTCGAGGAGGGTAGCGTCGTTCTTGTCGCGCACTACTATAGCCCTGAGGCGCAGCTGGTTACCCTTTCCGATCTTGGACATCATTTCGCGGGCCAGGAGCCTGCCGATACGGCCAAAGCCGTACAGGACAACGTCTTTAGGCTGGATGGCACTGTAGGTACGGGCGCCCTTGAGCTTGTCGATTACGAAGGCTGTGGCGTCGTTGTATTTGTCGTCTTCAAGGTGGTACTCGTAGGTAAGTTTGCCAATGTCTATGCGGGAAGGAGGGAGGTCGAGGGCTTCGATAGCACGGGCTATTTCGACGCTATCGAACACGTTTATAGGCTTTTGTACAAATTCGCCGGCATACTCGTGGAGGTTCATGATGTCGCTCACGCTGCGGTCGATAAGCTGGTTGCGGAAGAGCACAAGCTCGATGGATTTGTCGTACCAGAGGTCGCTGACGATCTTTATGAATTCGACGCCTGCCCTGCGCCTGTCGGCCTGGAATGAAAGTTCCTTTTCGTATAAAACATTGTTGTTCATCTGAAGAGATTTGTTTGTTGTTTGTGTGGCAAAAGTATAGATTTCAAACGTTTTCGTAAAAATTTTTTTGAAGAATTTTTTAGTTATGGGAAAATGTGGGGCATTTCCGTTAAAACGGTATTAATGATTGCCTCAAATTGTTTCGAAATTGAGTTTGTCGATAGGTATACAGTGAGTTAGGTGAAAATTTTGTAATACTAAGAATACTTAATTATTTGATAACGCGAAATTTTAGCCAAGACGGTAATTATGTATAAATCAATTTCGTTATAATGCTTAACATTTTGATTATCAAATGTTATAGAAGTGTTAAATTAAGATTCAAACACTGTTAATGTAACGTTTTTAACATTTTCAATTAAAATAATCGTTAAATTTATTTTTATTAACCAAAAAAAATTATTATGAAAACAAGATTACGATTACTTTATTTCAGTATTTTGGTCTGTTGCATTCTAGGTCTTAGCAATAAAACGTATGCGCAGTTAACCTATTCACAGGACTTTGAAATAGATGAAGGCGGATGGTCTGATGACGATTTTTTTGCCTTTTATTTCTTCCCATGTACAGGAGAAAATGCCCTGACAGCTGAAATGTACAGCGACCCTGATGCTGGGGATTTTTTTGCACCGGTGACAATATCGTCTTCGTTGGGTACTTCTAACGGTTTACAGGCTACACTCACGTACAGTTATTCACTAATCGATTGGAACACCTTTGAGGGTGTGACCAATTCACCGGACTGGGGTGAATTCACTATCGAGTATAGTTCTTCTCAATCGGGACCGTGGACTAACCTGCAAACTATTAATCCGTCCAACCACGTAGAGTCGGATGATTGCGCTGTGAAGACAGTAACGTTCACACCTCCTGTAGGCCCCGTTTATATGAGGATTACCGCAACTCCTAACGCGAGCCTTCTTACAGATGTACTTATTAATATAGATAACTTCTCAGTAGTGCAGACTTTGGAAGCCTGTACAGGTACGCCTGCTGCCTCGTCTGCTGTGGCCGACCAGCCGCTGCTTTGCAACGGCAGCATTGTCAACCTGTCGCTTTCTCCTGCTTATGCTGCTTCCGGCCTTATTTACCAGTGGCAGTCTTCACCAGATGGTATTTCTTATACAAATGTACCTACAGGCGGTACATCGGCGACCTATACTACAAGCCAGGCCGCTTCTATGTGGTATCGCGCCAACATATCCTGCGGGGCGGGCACACCGGTTACCAGTACACCTGTACATGTAATAAATAGCGGAATGCCATGCCTGTGCGATGTTACTTTTACGGATGATATAGAACCGATCACACACGTAGAATTTGCCGGGATAGATAATACCAGCCCTGCCGCGATAAATGGTACTCCGGGCGTTGAGAGTTTTACTAACCTTCCTCCTGCACAGGTTACTCCGGGCGAAACTTACGAAATTACATTAGAGGGAAATACCAATGATCCTGACGGTGAAGGTGGTTATGAAACCTATTTTAGTGTTTTCTTTGACTGGAACCAGGATGGTGATTTTGAAGATGACAGTGAGAAATACGATATCGATTTTATTGTTTTCTCAGATGGGGAAGATGGGGTACAGGCTACAGGCGGGATTGAAGTGCCTGCGGGCGCTTTGCCGGGACTTACCTATATGAGGGTATTTAAACTTTTCAATACTTTCCCTGATGCGGCTTGTGGTGATGAGTTTGGCTACGGTCAGGTTGAAGATTATCTTGTCAATGTTGCGGCTCCCTCGACAGAGACACTCGACTATGTAAACCTTCAGTGGCCAGCTACTATGACCTTTACGGCAGGAGGGTCGGATACTGCTTATGCACAGGCCTGGGAAGGCGGAGTTACCGAAGCTCCCGGCGCAGGTGCAGGAATTACAGCATGGATAGGAATCAGCCCGGCAGGCAGCAATACCAACCCTAACACATGGACAACATGGATACCTGCTACATTCAACACCCAGGCAGGTAACAACGATGAATATATGGCTGTAATCGGTGCAGGCCTTACGCCGGGCACCTATTACTACGCAAGCCGTTTCCAGCTTAATGGCGGCCCATACACCTATGGAGGATATACCCCGACGGGAGGTGGCTACTGGGATGGTACTACAAATATAAGCGGTGTGCTTACAGTAACTTGTGCTACCACTGCGCCAGTAGCTGATGCTGCACAGACACTTTGCCAGGGAAGCACCATTGCCGATATTGATATTACAGGTACTATGATAACATGGTATAATGCTGCTACGGGTGGAACTGCACTTCCGGCAAGTACCGTACTAACTGATGGTACTACTTATCATGCCTCTGCTACTGCGGGCGGTTGTGAGAGTGTTGCCAGGACTCCGGTTACAGTTGATATCACTGTTACACCTGCCCCAACAGCTGACGAGACGACACAGACATTTTGTAATGCTGCCGGCCTTGAAGACCTTGAGGTAGACGGCGATGGCGAAATAATGTGGTATATCGCACAGACAGGCGGAACTGCACTTCCGGGTAACACTGTACTTGCTAATAATACAACTTATTATGCTTCACAATCTATAGATGGCTGCGAAAGTATTGCACGTACGGGGATTATGGTTAACATCACGTCATCTGCTATTCCTACAGGTGATGCTGTGCAGGAAATTGAAGTTGATTCGGCTGACGATGCCACTATTGAAGATATTGAAGTTACAGCTACGGGTACAATAAACTGGTACGATAGTGAGGAAAATGCAGAAGCAGGTGAAGATGCATTGGAAGAAGGTACAGTATTAACGAATGGTACTTATTATGCGACTCAGACTATCGATGGCTGCGAAAGCGCACCTTTTGCTGTTACGGTAAGCGTTACATTAGGCAATGATGAATTTGATGCAGCTTCATTCATGTATCATCCTAACCCGGTTAAAGATGTGCTTACACTTTTGTATGCAAAGAACATTTCATCGATTGAAGTCTACAATATTGTAGGGCAAAAAGTTATCGTGAAATCTGTCAACCAAAATGAGGCCCAACTGGATATGTCACAGCTTTCTGCCGGCACATATATGGTAAAAGTGATGGGCGATACGTCTTCTAAAACAATCAAGGTTGTGAAACAGTAAAAGCAAATTCAATATAAGTCTTGAACGGGTGGCTCTATGCTGCCCGTTTTTGCATTATAATATTAAAATTACAGCTTAGGAGATGAGATATTAGTATTAAAAATCACTTATTTGACTATGAATGTTACAAAAATGTTAAAAGTTTGCTTTTTACAACTTCTATAAACAGAATTTAATATTTAAATAAAATATTTTGTTAAATTTAAGACCTATAAAAAATTATATATGAAAACAAGACTACAATTGCTTTTTTATGCCTTACTCATTTGCAGTACTGTCATATTTTCAAATGACGCTGTGGCGCAGATTGCCTACAATGCCGCCTTCAATAACGGAATGTCCAACTGGGACAGTGATGAATTTTATCACACAACAGACGAACCGTGTATGGGAAATGGTGCATTGAGAGTAAACCTTTACGATAGTACGCCAAGTGCAGAGTTGCTGTCGCCAAGTATAGGCACGTCAAATGGCGGCGTGGTTACTTTCAACTACCGCTATAAACTCCTTAACTACGATAACTTTCCGGATGATGCCACTCAAAATGCGGGCAACTGGGGAACGTTGCGCGTCTATTATGCCCTTTCGGCTGCCGGCCCATGGAACGTGTTACAAACAATGGACCCTGCAAATCACGTTGAATCGCTCAACTGCGTGACCAAAACGGTTACGTTTGTGCCACCCGCAGGAAGCAATGTGTACCTACGCGTTTTAGCCGAAATTGGCGACATGGATAACGATTTCTATGTTTATTTCGACCAGGTTCAGGTTACACAGGCTACGCCTACAGCTTGTGCAGGTACTCCTGCGGCATCACAGGCAGTAGCCTCGGCTACAATTACCTGCGCCACGCAAAATGTTGTATTGTCTCTGGCGCCGGGATATTCCAATACCGGATTAAATTATCAGTGGCAATCTTCTACAAATGGAACTGATTATACTAATGTGCCAACGGGCGGAACTGCTGCAACTTATACGGCTACACAGTCTGCATCCACCTGGTACAGGGCTCAGATAACATGCGGCGCCGGAGGCGATACCACAACAAGCGCACCGGTACAGGTAGCTTCTACCGGAGGGCCTTGCTACTGTGATATCGATTTCCTTGAGGGTATAGAGCCTATTACACGGGTAAGTTTTGCCGGTATCAATAACGTCACCTCTGCTGAGCCTGACGGGACACCGGCACTGGAAGACTTTACTTCATTAACTCCCGGGGTTATAACCCAGGGGCAAACCTATCCCATAACCCTTCAGGGTAATACTGTTGACGAATTTTTGGATGGGTACCAGGACTACTTTAAAGTGCACATTGACTTTAACCATAACGGTACTTTTGAAGCAGCAGAAGGTTTCGAGCTGGGATATATTGAGTTTTCTGATGGTGAAGATGATGTCCAGCTGACAGGCACTATTGCGATCCCTGCCGATGCTGTGACGGGCCTTGCCCGCATGAGGGTTGTAAAGCAGTGGTATGATGATTTTGGTGGTACACAATATACCGACCCTTGCGGTAGTGACAACAGCGGCTATGGTCAGGCAGAAGATTACCTGCTTAACATACAGGCTGCTTCAACAGAAACATTGGATTATGTAAACCTGCAATGGCCGGCTACAATGACATTTGCGGCGGGCGGGTCAGATACCGCTTATGCACAGGCGTGGAAAGGCGGCCTGACCGAAGCTCCGGGCGCGGGTGCGGGCATTATGGCATGGATAGGCATAAGCCCTGCGGGCAGCAATACCAATCCGAATACATGGACAAACTGGGTGCCTGCTACTTTTAATGTACAGGCAGGCAACAATGACGAATATATGGCTGCGATAGGTGCGGGCCTCGCGCCGGGAACCTACTACTATGCAAGCCGTTTCACGCTTAACGGAGGCCCATATACTTATGGCGGGTTTACCCCAACAGGTGGCGGTACCTGGGACGGTACTACAAACGTAAGCGGTGTGCTTACGGTGACATGCAGTACAACGGCACCGGTTGCCGCTGCTACGCAGACATTCTGTTCCGGTGCTACTGTAGCAAACCTACAGGCTACCGGCGCTGTGATATCATGGTACAATGTTGCTACAGGCGGCACTGCCCTTGCCCCGACCACGGTACTTACAGGTGGCGCTACCTACTATGCCTCAATAACACCTGCGGGTGGCTGCGAAAGCACTACCAGGACAGCTGTTACAGTAGTTATAACTTCAACACCTGCACCGGATGCTGATGCCACGCAGACATTCTGTTCAGGCGCCACAGTAGCCGACCTTCAGGCTACGGGCTCTGTGATATTATGGTACAGCGCCGCAACAGGCGGTACCGCACTTGCTTCAACAACAGTACTTGCCAGCGGAAATTACTATGCTTCTGTAACACCCGCAGAGGGTTGCGAAAGCACGGCAAGGACAATGGTAGAAGTGACCATTACAACTGTTCAGGTACCAACGGTTACAGTTGTTCAGCCTGCCTGTGGCGATCCTACAGGAACTATAACAGTAAATTCTCCTGTGGGGGCAGGGTTTACCTATGATGCGAACGGCACAGGATTCCAGGCTTCGGCAACGTTTACAAACCTCGTGCCGGGTACCTATACCATCACTGCTAAAAATGCATCGGGCTGTACAGCATCGGTACCTGTTATAATTAACGGTGCACCTGCTATACCTGATGCACCTGTAGTAACTATAGTCCAGCCAACATGTTCTGTAGCTACAGGCAGTATTACAATTACGTCGCCTCTTGGGGCAAACCTGACTTATGCTATAGATGGCGGCACTTTCCAGGCTTCACCTGTATTTAATGATGTGATGCCGGGTAATCATAGTATATCGGTTAAAAACGCAGAGGGATGCATCGGCCTTACCTCAGATATTGTTGTAAATGCAGTACCTGCCGCTCCTGATGCCCCGACCGGGGACGCTACGCAGGAAATTGCGGTTGATGCCGCACAAGATGCTACTATAGAAGATATCACAGTAACTGCTGATGGAACTGTAAAATGGTATGCCTCACAGGAAAATGCAGAAGCCGGTGAAAATGCATTGGAAGAAGGTACTGTAATAACGAATGGTACCTACTACGCCACCCAAACTGTTGATGATTGCCAAAGCGCTCCTTTTGCTGTGACAGTTGCGATTACATTGGGCATTGGCGAGTTTGATGCTGCTTCATTCCGCTATCATCCTAACCCGGTTAAAGATATCCTTACGCTTTCATACGATAAAAATATTTCAGGTATTGAAGTATATAACATCGTAGGGCAGAAGGTGATTGTAAAATTGGTGAACCAAAATGAAGCCCGGCTTGACATGTCACAGCTTGCTGCCGGTACGTATCTGGTAAAAGTTGTAAGCGATGCTGCTTCTAAAACAATTAAGATTTTGAAACAATAAGGACAAATTAAATATAAACCTGAAACGGGCGGCATATGGGCCGCCCGTTTTATTTTAAGTTCTGATATAATTTAGATTGACAAACTATGCTATATCCTGTTAGCCAGTTTGGCAACTTTCCAATATCGTAGTATATCGGTAAGGAGCTGGTGATAGGCAGTATAGTCGTTGGGCTTCGTAAAATATCCCTGAATTGACATTTCGTACGACTGCCTCATAAACGCTGTATTATCGCCAGAGGTGGTGAGGAAAATATAGGGTGCACATTTTTGGCGTAACGGCGGGTCATCAAATACGGTCTGCCTTATTTGGAAGCCGTTCATCCGCGGCATATTAATATCCGAAATTATCAGGAAAGGCGCAAACGGCATTTCCCGCAGATATTTTAAAGTATCTTCTCCATTATCAAATGTTATAATTTCGTTAGCAAAGCTATTTTCCGCAATTACATCTTCCAGTACCTCTTTTATGATGTCGAGGTCTTCTACATCATCGTCAATAACGATTATTTGCCCGTTTAAGTTCATAGCTGTCAATATTTTTACAAAAATACCCAAAGGCATTTAATTATTTGCAGTTTTGAAAACCAAACTCTTATAAGATTAGTTTCTTAAAGTGGTACTACCATATCCTTTTACGAAGTAAAGCCAAAAAAGGTTCACTTTTAAATGATGGAAATTACCCATGCCACGTAAATTTACTATTTTTATTCCAATTATTAACGTGATATCTATGCCTGAAACTTTCGAATCCCAACGTTTAGTATTTCGCGAACTTGAGCCTTCCGATGAAGAAGCATTATTCGAACTTGATTCCGATCCCGAAGTCCATCGTTATCTTGGCAATACCCCTGTTCAGTCTATGGATGAAATCAGGATGGTTATAACAATGATAAGGGAGCAGTACCGTAATAATGGCGTTGGCCGAATGGCTGTTATTTTAAAAGAAACAGGTGAGTTTTTGGGTTGGGCAGGCCTTAAGCTGGCGAAGGACGAATTGAATGGAAATGTCAATTATTACGACCTGGGCTATCGCTTCATGCAAAAGCACTGGGGCAAAGGCTATGCAACTGAGTCGGCAAAGGCTTTTATTGACTATGGCTTTAACGTGATGAAGTTGCCTAAGATCAATGCTTATGCCGATGCAGGCAATAAAGGTTCACATGCCGTGCTGGAGAAAGCAGGCTTAAAATATATTGAAACATTTGATGATGAGGGCGTGCCATCGGTATGGTATGAAATGACAAATCCTTTTAAAATATGAAGAAGCCGTTGAGGATCGTCAGGAATATTTTTATAGCAATTGTGGGGTTATATTTACTGGTATTATGCCTTTTGTATTTCTTTCAGGAAAAATTGCTTTTCCATCCTCAGTTCCTGGAACAGAAGCACCAATTTGCATTTTCCGGTTCATTTGAGGAGATCTTTATTCCTGTAGATGACGATGTAAAGCTGCATGGCGTATTGTTTAAGGCGAAGAACAGCAAAGGGCTTGTGTTTTATCTGCATGGCAATGGCGGCTGTGTTGACGGTTGGGGTGGTTCTGCTGAAAATTTCACATCATCGGGTTACGACCTTTTTATGTTGGATTATCGCGGCTACGGAAAAAGCGGTGGGGCTATAGAAGGCGAAGCACAGATGAATGATGATATAGAAAAAGCGTTCGCGTTTATGCAGGAAAAATATAAGGAAGGCACCATTATAATTGTGGGATACTCCATTGGTACCGGGCCTGCGTCACATTTGGCAGCGGCCAAAAATATAAAAGCGCTTATCCTTCAGGCTCCCTATTACAGCCTTACGGAACTGGAAAGTGAAAAGGTGCCGCTGATCCCCGAATTTGTAAAACGCTATAAATTTAATACAGGTAATGAGATACTAAAAGTAAAAGCGCCCATCTATCTTTTCCACGGTACGGAAGATAAGCTGATACCCTATAAGCATTCGCTAAAATTAAAGGAGAAAGCCGGCGATCGTGCCGTTTTGATACCTTTGCCGGGCGAAGGGCATAACGCTATAAACGAAAGCGATTTGTTTAAGGAGAAACTATCCGAAATTCTAAAAAAATCATGAAAAAAATTATTGCTTTGTTTTTATTGGTTTGCGGTACGGTATACGGTCAGGCCTCTTACAAGGGTACACTCGACATATACCCGATAGAACTTGTTACCCATGTATATTCGGATGGGCCTGTGAATGCGCTATATGCATACTCAAAATACGATACGCCGATCACCATTAATGGAGAACTAAAAAACAGGACACTTACCCTTTTCGAGACCAACAAAGCTGGCGATACCATAGCTAATTTCACTTTTACGTATTTTAATACGCGTGCCGATGTAGTTCATGGCCTTTGGACAGGAAATGGAAAGCAACTGGAAGTCAGATTGCAAAAACAATTCGACCTTTCTGAAGATGAACCGGAGTCACAATGGTATAACAGGTTGCTGCTGATGTCGGGTTCAACGGCTAAATTCTATTTTAAGGAAGAGTTGACACGGCTGAAAGATGACTGGACATCGAGGGTCACTGCTGTAAATATTTATGAGAAAGGCACCGACAAACTTGTGCAGCGCATCCCGGTGGAATGCCAGTTGTGGGGCATCAATGCCATACAGGTGGGTGACTTTAATTTTGACGGGCTTGAGGATTTTTCGGTTTTTGAGCAAAGCTATGCCGGAGCCAATACGTCAAGTTTATATTTTCTTTTTGATAAGAAAACGGGCCAATTCTTTAATAGTGGCTTTGAGGGTGCGACATTTGACTTCGACCAGGAGAAGAAGCTGGTTTATGAGCACAATTCATGCTGCATGAATACCAGCGTTATGAATGCGACCTACAAAGTGGTGAACAACAAATTAGTAGTTGTAGAGAAAAAGTGCCTGCAATATGATGAGGCGACAGGTGATTACAAGGAAATAAACTGCGACTGATTACCGCCTTTTTTTGATTTTTCTTTTTTCGAAAAGATAGCCAATAATAAGGCCGACCACAATCCATAATGGGATGCCCAAAAGTATTTTTGTAGTATCAAATCGCTCGTGGTCGATAAGCGGGAACAGGATCATCGTGATAACATACAATATGCCTGCCCAAACGAGGCCCGATCTAATCCATCGTTTCATAGCTATTGGTCTATTTGTTTCTTAGGGTTTTTCTTTCTGGAAACATACCCGAAAATAAGTCCGAATATAAGCCATACCGGCAACGTTACGGCAAATTTTGTCCAGTTCACACCAGTCCCGTCAAATAGCGGAAAGCCCACATTCATTACCACCGCCATAAAGGCGCCCCAAATCAAACCAAACTTTACCCAACTCTTGTTCATTACTCCTGAATATTATAAAGCAAATATACTAAAAGTTTAAGAGTTGCCGGCAATTAAGCCAATTGTGTAATCGCTTAATTCTGCTATCTTTGCGGCTTCAAAAAATACAGCTATGATTACTATAGATTCACTTTCGGTACAATTTGGCGGTACAACGCTCTTTAGCGACGTTTCCTTTTCGATAAATGAAACCGATAAAATAGCCCTTATGGGTAAGAACGGTGCCGGAAAATCGACCCTCCTTAAAATTATTGCAGGAGAAAATAAACCGTCTTCAGGAAATATATCCAGTCCGAAAGGCACCGTGATCGCTTACCTGCCGCAGCATTTGCTTACACATGATGATGCTACGGTTTTTGAGGAAACGTCGAAGGCATTTGCAGGTATTTTCAAAATGAAGGCCGAAATCGATGCGCTGAATGAAGAGCTTACGGTGCGTACCGATTATGAATCGGATGAGTATTATAAGATCATAGAAAAAGTATCGGAACTTAGTGAGAAGTTCTACTCAATAGAAGAGGTAAATTACGAAGCTGAAGTAGAGAAAGTGCTTATCGGTATGGGCTTTGAACGTGAAGACTTTACAAGGCCAACATCGGAATTCAGCGGTGGCTGGAGGATGCGTATCGAGCTGGCAAAAATACTGTTGCAAAAACCCGACCTAATCCTGCTGGATGAGCCGACCAACCACATGGACATCGAGAGTATCCAGTGGCTGGAGGATTTCCTTGTAAACAGTGCCAAAGCCGTAATGGTAATTTCGCACGACAGGGCTTTCGTCGACAATATAACCACTAGGACTATAGAAGTTACCATGGGCCGTATATACGATTATAAAGCCAAGTATTCCCACTATCTGGAACTGCGTAAAGACCGCCGGGCGCATCAGCAAAAAGCCTATGAAGAGCAGCAGAAGATGATTGCCGAGAACATGGAATTTATAGAGCGCTTTAAGGGTACATACTCTAAAACGCTACAGGTGCAATCGAGGGTGAAGATGCTCGAAAAACTGGAACTTGTTGAGGTAGATGAAGTGGATACCTCTGCGCTTAAGCTGAAATTCCCGCCATCGCCGCGTTCCGGCCAATATCCTATAGTGGTGAATGAATTGTCTAAATCCTATGGCGACCATGTAGTTTTCAAAGATGCCTCGATGGTTATAGAGCGTGGTCAGAAACTGGCTTTCGTAGGCCGTAACGGCGAAGGTAAATCAACCATGGTCAAGGCGATAATGGGCGAAATTGACTTTGAAGGCAAACTCGAGGTAGGGCATAACGTTCAAATCGGTTATTTCGCACAAAATCAGGCAGCAATGCTCGATGAGAATCTTACGGTATTTGATACCATCGACCAGATCGCTGTGGGTGAGATCCGTACACAGATAAAAAACCTGTTGGGCGCTTTCATGTTTAGCGGGGATGATACGACCAAAAAAGTAAAAGTACTGTCGGGAGGGGAGCGGACACGCCTTGCAATGATCAAGCTGTTGCTGGAACCCGTGAACCTGCTGATTCTGGATGAGCCTACCAATCACCTCGATATGAAAACGAAGGACATTATAAAAGATGCGCTTAAAGCCTTTGATGGTACGCTGGTACTGGTATCGCACGACAGGGATTTCCTTGACGGGTTGGTTACCAAAGTTTTTGAATTCGGACACAAAAGGGTGAAAGAGCATTTTGAAGACATTAAAGGTTTCCTTGAAATGAAAAAGATGGAGAGCCTAAGGGATATAGAGAAAAAGAACTAGGCCCCCTAACCCCCCAAGAGGGAATTCCACTCTTGCAGGATATTGCAATTGTTATATCATTAAAATATCTTTTCAAAAAAAATAAATCCGGTACGAAATTTTTCGTACCGGATCTTCACATAAACAACTAAACCTAACTTTTAATTTCTGGCTTCCATTTATTCCAGGCCATTACATCCTTCCTTATACCGTCTTCCCAGGCGTCTCCAAACTTATTTTTGAGGTATTCAAAAACCAGCAGGTTATAATCAGAATAGAAGCTCAGATTTGGTGGCGCAAGACAACCGAATTTGTAATAGGTAATTCCATACTCCTTCTGAAAATCGGCTTCCCCTTCCTGTATCCTGTCCATAAGGCCTCCAAGAATATAAATATGTATTGTGTTATTAGCAACATCTTTACGGAACTGCACTTCGGGAGTAATTGTGGATTGTGCCAATGCATCCGGCACAATCGTGAAAAGCAAAAGCAATACTATAATTTTTTTCATAATTAATTTTTTAAAAAGCCCCGCGGGTTATGGCTCCCACAGGACTTTTCGGGATTTGAGTTAGTTAAAAATAGAATCCTTTTATTTTAAAGCTTTAGCCTGTTCCTTCGCATCTCTTTTTTGTTGCCGCTTCAGTTTGCGGAGTTCGCGTTTTGTGAGGCCGTTTTTCGTCTGTATAATGATAAGCCCACCGGCAGCCTTACTTCCGTAAATTGATGTGGCGGCTGCATCTTTAAGTACACTAATGCTTGCAATATCTTCGGGGTTAATGGTTATAATAATCTCTTGATCAACTGGAAGTCCGTCTAATACATACAATGGATCCTTTGGTGGAGCTGAACTGGGGAACCGGCATACATGGAAGTTATTAGTGCCTGTCTGGCCGGGAGTAATATTCAAACCGGGTACCTGTCCCTGTAAGGATTGAATAAATGCAGGATCGGGTTTTACCTCGCAGGTTTGCTCTACTTCTTGTTTAGGTAATTCTTGTGCAGAAGCATTTACTATGGATGCCAACAGCAGAAAGAGTAATATGATTTTTTTCATGATAGATTGTGTTAAAAAAAGCCCCGCAGGTTATGGCTCCCACGAGGCCGGGGATTTGAGTTAGTTAAAAGGGCCCCTGCCCCATAAGTGTTCGGAAGACTTTAAACCATATTAGATAGTGGTATTTTGCTTGGATCTCCATCGCAGATTACCACTATTTCTTTTATTATTTCCATATTTAATTCTTCCACGAACTCGTACTTGG